>JAWLHL010000026.1:0-22001 GCA_041690375.1 Guyparkeria sp.
CGGATCTTGTCGCCGACCTGCTCGAAGGCGAGCGGATCGAGCATCAGTCCGCCCAGCACGGCCTGCTCGGCCTCCTGCGAATGCGGCGGAACGCGCAGGGGCAGCGGGGATGAGCCATCGCGGCCCGCGGATGGGCTGCGGAAATGACCCGGTACGGTATCGGATTGGTATTCCGGTGATGGCATCGATTTCGGGACCATGGATGTGAGTCGGGGGCTGCGGTGACGGGCGACCCACCGTTTCCGGGAGCATGACCCGGGGTGGAAACGCACCGTGATGACCCCGGAATGATACGCCCTGGACCGGTTGATGACCACGTCACAGGACGATGCCGACGAGGACCTTCGCATGCACGCCGACGGCGTGCGCAGCAACGACAAAGGCCCGCCCCTTATCGGGGGCGGGCCTCGAAGCATGGACGCGCCGGCCGATGCCGGCGGGATCCGGGCTTACTGCTCGGGAACGACCACGACGGTGATGTCGACGTCGACTTCCGAGTGCAGGTGCAGCTGAACCGGGAACTCGCCCAGCGCACGCAGGGCGCCTTCCGGCAGGCGCACTTCGCGCTTCTCGATCTCCACGCCGAACTGGTCGGTGACGGCGGAGGCGACCTCGACGGTGCCGACCGAACCGAACAGCTTGCCTTCGGAACCTGCCTTGACCGGGATGGTGACGCTGGCCTCTTCACCGATCTTGTCGGCACGGGCCTGGGCGGCAGCCAGCTCCTCGGCGGCCTTCTTCTCGAGTTCGGCGCGACGCGCCTCGAACTCTTCCATGTTGGCCTTGGTGGCCGGCTTGGCCTTGCCGTAGGGGATCAGGAAGTTGCGGGCGTAGCCCGGGCGGACGCGGACCACGTCGCCCAGCGAGCCCAGGTTTTCTACCTTGCTCAACAGAATTACTTGCATGGGATATTGACTCCTAGACGCTCAGGACGGACGCGATCAGTGACGGTCGGTGTACGACAGCAGGGCCAGGAAGCGCGCGCGCTTGATGGCGGTCTGCAGCTGGCGCTGATAACGGGCATTGGTACCGGTCACGCGGCTCGGGACGATCTTGCCGGTCTCGGTGACGTACTGACGCAGGGTGTCAATGTCCTTGTAGTCGATGTGCTTCACGCCCTCGGCGGTGAAACGGCAGAAACGCTTGCGACGGAAAAAACGGGCCATGGATCAAACCTCTCGAAACTTATTCGCTGGAGTCGTCGGATTTCTTCTCGGAATCGCGACGCTCGCCACCCTTGTTCTCGTCGTCACGGCGACGCGGGCGACGCTCGGACTCACGCTCCTGCATCATCGGCGAGGGATCGGTGTAGGCCTCGTCGCAACGGACGGTCATGTGGCGCAGGACGGCGTCGTTGAACTTGAACGCTTCCTCGAGCTCGGCCAGGGCGGCCTGGTCGGTCTCGACGTTCATCAGCACGTAGTGCGCCTTGACCAGCTTCTTGATCGGGTAGGCCAGTTGGCGGCGACCCCAGTCCTCGAGACGGTGGACCGTGCCCTGCGCGGCTTCGATGATGCCGCGGTAGCGCTCGATCATGGCCGGGACCTGGTCGCTCTGGTCCGGGTGGACCATGAAGACGATTTCGTAATGACGCATGGATCAAAACTCCTGTGGATTGAAGGCAGCCTGCCGCATGCGGAACGGTCAGGCAGGAGAAACAAGGCGCGAATCATACGCCGACCGGCCCGATGCATCAAGGCTCATCGACAGGCGTAATATCGGGAGGCACCCCCGAACCATCGAGCCACCGACAACGCCATGCTCTATCCCAGTCGAGAACAAGACACGCCGCGAGTGAAGATATTCATTCTTGCCTTCGTCATGGCAGGACTGGCGGGTCACGTTAACAGCGCGATGCTGCTCGCGTTCGGTCTGCCGGTAAGCCAGATGACGGGCACGGCTTCGCACCTGAGCGAGGGGCTCGCGTGGCTGGATGCGGGAACGGCGCTAACCGCGGTGGCCATACTGGCGGGGTTCGTCGGCGGCGCCACCCTCTCGGGCGTGTTGATCGGCCACCGTCGCTTCCCGGAAAGCCCCCGGTATGCCTGGGGACTCGGCATCGAGATGCTCCTGCTGCTCGCCGCCGCCCTGGCCGCCGGGAGCGGGATCGCCGCGATCTCCCTGGTCCTCGCCGCCGTGGCCTGCGGGTTGCAGAACGCGCTGGTCGCCAGCTACCGGGGCCTGCTGATCCGCACCACCCACATCACCGGGATCACCACCGACCTCGGCGTGCACCTGGCGCGGTCCATCCGGCAACGGCGATGGTCCTGGGAGGGCTCGCTGCTGTTCACGCTCATGGTGGGCTACATCGCCGGGGGCATCGGCGGCGTGCTGTCCCTGTCACTGGGAACGTCGGGCAGTCTCCTGCCGCCCGCGGCGGGTGCCGGACTGATGGCACTGCTCGCCCGCCGCTATCGCCGCCGATAGCGGCGCGCCGCGCCCGGCCACCCGAGCCGCCCCCTGTCCGCGCACCTCCCACCATAGGCATTCAGCCCGGACTGCCGTCGACACGGCGCAAGGGAAGGCCCCAAACGCAAAGACCCGGGCAGGGCCCGGGTCTCGCTCGCCGGATTGTCCAGCCGGATCAGAGAGATTCGATATAGGCGCCGAGGTTCTTCATGTCCTCCTCGCTGAGAGCGGCGGCATTGGGGGCCATTTGAGCGTAATCGTCCCCGGCAAGCCCCTTTTCCTTGAGCGCCTCCTTGTCACCGGCCTTGTAGAGCGCGAGGACTTCGGCGACCTCGTCCTGGCTCTGACCCTTCAGGGACGGGTAGACGTCCGTGCCCTCGCCCTTGGCACCGTGACAGGCGGCGCAAACCGAGTCGTACTTCGACTTGCCTGCCTCGGCGTCGGCTGCCATTGCCTGCGCCCCCGTCAGGGCGAACACAACACCGGCAATACTGGCGATCGCGATTTTCATTTCGACTTCCTCCGTAAACCAGAGTGGCGAATCACGCCCCGTCATCAAAAAACGAGCAGGGCCCGAACGAATTGCTCGGAACCCTAACATAGCAGGTCGTTGACGACAAAAGCGGTAAATCAACGGCTTGTATGGAATGCACCGTGCCACGGGCCCTTTCCGGCAAACAGGCGAACAAGACATCACAGGCGGCAGAAACTGGTCCCCGCGCGATCACTCCCGGCCCTCACCGGTTCGTTGCGCGACGGTCCGGTCGATGCCCAGTCGGACCAGCCCGATGCTGTCGCCAGCATGACCGCGCGGCGGCCCTCCCGACGGAACTATTCCATAAATTCCTTGTATCTACATATAACGTTAATTATTCTCATTGCCGTTGCGAAACACATCTCCGCCAGGAGGACCCCACGATGAAATCGATCACGCGCCAACTGGCACGCCTTACTGCCCTGCCCCTCGTGCTGATGTTCGCCATCCCTTCGGGGGCGGAGGAAATCCGGTTGTCCTTGCCGCCGGATCCCAACGCCCTGCCGGTCTTCGTGCTCGAGGCGAAACAGGAACGGTTTCTGCCCGAGGACGAACTGAAACTGGTTTCCAACCCGGCCGGCGATCCCTCGGCGATGCGCGCGATGATCCAGGCGCGTCGGGTGGACTTCGCGCTGTTCAACCTCGTAGGGGGCGTGCGTTTCCACCAGGGCGGGCTGCGGGATATCGGCCTGGTCACGCCCTGGGTCTGGCGCGGGATCTACCTCCTGCAACCCGACGACGAACGCGAGATCGAGGGTCTCGACGGTCAGCGGGTGCTCGTCGCACCCGGCAGGTCCACGCCGCCCCACGTGGTCACCGAACGCGTGCTCGCCGAAATGGACATCCGGCCCGAATTCGCCACCGGCGGCGCCGGCACGGTACTGATGGAACAACTGCGTGATCCAAAGCGGGCCCCGGCGGGCGTGGCCGCGCCCGAACCGCTGGTCAGCCAGATCCTCGATCGCCAGGAAGCACAGGACTGGGATCAGCGCTGGGAGATCCGGCTGGACCCGGCCGAACAGCTCGGCGGGGTGATCCCGCTCGGCGCGCTCTGGCAGGCCCACCCGGACGTCGATCCCGCGGTCCGGAACCGGCTGGTCGCGGCCCTCGACGAGGTCGCCGCCTGGCTCGAGGATCCGGCCAACCACGACGAGGCCGCCGCCATCGCCGCGGCCGGCTACCGCTCGTTCTTCCGCATGCCCGTTCCGGAGTCGACCTTCCGCGGGCTGCTCGCCGCCGAGCGCGTTCACTGGGACACCGCCACCGACGCGGAGGCACGCCGAACGGTGAAGACGTACCTTCGCTCGGTGTTCGACATGGACACCCCGGCGGGCCTGTTCCAGCGATGAGCACCTCTCGCCTGCAGTCCGCGCTGATCCCGCTGGCCGGCATCACCGGCCTGGTGGTCGGCTGGTGGCTGCTCGCCGGGCAGGTGCCCGACTCGATCCTCCCGGGCCCCGCCCCGGTGATGGCCCACCTGCTCTCGGCCCTGTCCGAGGCGACGATCTGGAAGGACACGGGCCTGACCCTCACCAACGTGCTCGCCGCGTTCATGATCGCCGTGGTCGGCGGGACACTGCTGGGGCTGTGGTCGGCTTCCTCGTCGGTGGTCGAGCGACTGCTCCACCCGCTGGTGGTGGTGATCGAGGCCGCCCCCACCATCGCCTGGCTGGTGCTCGCCATCCTGTGGCTGGGACTCGGGGCGGGCCCGCCCATCCTCGTGGGCGTGAGCATGGCCCTGCCCCTGATCGTCATCGCCACCAGTCACGGCCTGCGACAGATCGACGCGGGGCTGATGGACATGGCGCATGTCTACGGCCTGTCCCGGTGGACCCGCCTGACGCGCATACTGCTGCCATCGCTGGCCCTCACCCTGGCCGGCGCGGCCTCGGGCGCGCTCTCGGTCGCCTGGCGCGGGATCATCATGGCCGAGGCCTTCGCGGCGAGCCACGGTCTCGGCCCGTCCCTGTGGGGCAGCTATCTCTACGGCGACATCAAGGAGGTCTACGCGGTGATCCTCTGGATCATCCTGCTGGGTCTCGCCCTCGAGTACCTGCTGGTCCACCCGGCGAGAACACTGATCCGGAGGCGCCTGCGCCATGAATGACTACCGTTACTGCGACCTGCCCGCCTGCCCGCTCCAGGTCGCGGCGAGCCGAACGCCACGGCCCGGCCTCGACCGGCGTGAACGGTTGCTCGGCCTCGACGGGGTCTGCCGTCATTTCGAGGGCGGCGCCGGCGTGCAGGGGATCGACCTGGCGGTCCACCGGGGCGAGATACTGGGGGTCTGCGGGGCGAGCGGCTGCGGCAAGTCGACGCTGCTGCGCCTGATCGCCGACCGGGAAACCCCGACCGCCGGCCGGATCGATCGCCGCTTCGCCCGCCTGGGGATGGTCTTCCAGGAACCACATCTGCTTCCCTGGCTCACCGCACGGGCCAACGTGGCTCTGGTCGGGCATGACCACCCCCGGGAAAACGCGGACCTGGCCGTCGAGACCCTGGCGTCGGTGGGGCTGGAGCACGCCGTCGACCAGTACCCGGCGCAGCTGTCCGGCGGCATGCGCCAGCGGGTCGGGATCGCGCGCGCCCTGGCCGCCGAGCCCGACCTGCTGCTGATGGACGAGCCCTTCTCCAGCCTGGACTACTTCACTTCGGTCGATCTGCTCGAGCTGGTGCGACGACGCGTGCTCGAACGGGACATCGCGGTGGTCTTCGTCAGCCACGACGTGCGGGAAGTCGCCCGGCTCTGCGACCGGGTCGTCGTGATGGGCGGATTTCCGGGCCGGGTTCTCGACGAGCTGGTCAACCCCCTGCCCCACGACGAGCGCGAATGCCGGCCCGGCGCGCTGTCCCGATTCGAGGATCGGGTACTCGAGGCGATCCGCTCGGGTCAGGCGATCGAAGTCAGCGGCTGATCACGACGAAGGCCAGGGCATAGGCCCGCTCGTCGGTCACCGACAGCGATACCGTCCGTCCGCCGATTCGCTCGAGCGAGCTTGCGGCCACCCCGTCGAGCACGACCTCCGGTCGACCCCTGGCGTCGTGCCGGGTCTGGATGTCGGCCAGGCGCAGGCCGTCGCGGAACCCCGTGCCCAGCGCCTTGGCGACCGCCTCCTTGGTCGCGAAGCGCTTGGCCAGCCAGGCCGACGGATCTCCCGCTGGCAGGTGTTCGCGCTCGGCGGGGCCCAGCACCCGGTCGGCCAGACGCTCGCCGTGACGCTTCCAGGCGCCGCGGATGCGTTCGATCTCGACGAGGTCCGTGCCGATGCCGAGGATCATGAGGCCGAAGGCTTCGCTCCGCGACGCGCCGAGTGCATGAGTTCCTTCATTTCCCGGACGGCGGCAGGCAGCCCGGAGAACACCGCCTGGCCGATGATGGCATGGCCGATGTTGAGCTCCTCGATCTGCTCGATCGCCGCGATCGCGGCCACGTTGTGGTAATGCAGGCCGTGCCCGGCGTTGACGCAGAGGCCGACGTCCACGGCGTCCCGGGCCGAGCGACGGATCAGTTCCAGTTGCTCGCGGGTCGCCTCGTCCCCGTCGGCGTCGGCGTAGTGGCCGGTATGCAGCTCGATGACCGGGGCCTCGCAGGCCACCGCCGCGTCGATCTGCCTGGGATCGGCATCGACGAACAGCGACACCCGGATGCCGGCCTCGGCCATCCGGTCGCAGGCGGCGTGGATGCGGTCGATCTGCGCGGCCACGTCCAGCCCCCCCTCGGTGGTCAGCTCCTCGCGGCGCTCGGGCACCAGGCAGACGTCGTGCGGACGGATGCGGCAGGCGAAATCGATCATCTCGTCGGTGGCGGCCATCTCCAGGTTCATGCGCGTCTGCAGGAGTTCACGGAGGATCTCCACGTCACGGTCCTGGATGTGTCGCCGATCCTCGCGCAGGTGCAGCGTGATGCTGTCGGCGCCCGACTGCTCGGCGAGCAGAGCGGCGGTCACCGGGTCCGGATAGCGGGTGCCGCGCGCCTGTCGCAGGGTGGCCACGTGGTCGATGTTGAGACCCAGCAAGGGATATTCGGCGGTGACGCGATTGGTCATGGAGTTATGTCCCGGGGAGGTTGTGACGATCTTGAAGGTTGGAGCGACAGTTTAGGGTGAATCAGGGCCGGTTTCAGCCCCGGTCGGCGTTGAGGGCCATAGCTGCCGGCTGACGAACGGCCGGTTGCCGACGTGGGGCACCAGCAGGGCCTGCATCAGGTCGCGCGCGGCCCGTCGGTCGGCCGCCGAGTCCAGCGCTCGATCCCCGGCGACGGCGAGCAGGACCCGCCCGGGGATCGCCCCCGGACGCGAGTCGGGGACGATCCCGCCCTGAAGTCCCACCCGGTAGCCCCCCTCGGGGTCGACGGGGTCGCCGCCGGCGGTGCATTCCCAGTCGATCCCGCTGCCCAGGTGATCCAGCATTCGCCTCTCGAAGCGCCGCATCACCACCGAGACCGGCATGTCCGGCTCCTCGAGCATGACCAGGCTTTTCCAGTAGTCCAGGAACAGGCCCGACACGGGCTCCTCCGGCCGCAGCGCACGCAGGATCAGCTCGTGCAGATAGAAGGCCGCGGCGAGGGGGCGCCCCTCCAGGAAGCGGAAGTTCTCGACCGGCTCGGCCGACTTGAGCACCGGCCAGCCGCCGCGCCCGGCGGACTGCAGTTCCAGGCAGACGAGCGCGGGCGGACGCTTCTGGCCGCGACTGCCGACCCGTCGGCCACCCGGCTGGCGCATCCGCAGCCAGCCATGGGTATCGGTCAGCCAGTCGAGCAGCAGCCCGTGCTCCTGGAAGGGTCGCGCATGCAACAGGAAGCCGCGCATGGTCTAGCCGGGCGTCACGGCCACGGGAGCGGCTACTCCGGCAACTGGTAGCCGAGCGCGGCGACCGAGCGCTCATCGTCGGCCCAGTCATCGTGGACCTTGACCCACAGGTCCAGCATGACGCGCTTGTCCAGCAGCTGTTCGATGGCCTCGCGGGCCTGCTGACCGACCGTCTTCAGCCTCGAGCCACCCTGCCCGATCACGATGCCCTTCTGCCCGGAGCGGGCCACGTAGATCACTGCTCCGATGGTGACCAGGTCGGGGGTTTCCTCGAAGCGCTCGATGGTGACCGTGGTCTGGTACGGCAGCTCGTCGTGCAGGGAACGGGCGAGCTTCTCGCGGACGATCTCGGCGGCCATGAAGCGGACCGGCGCGGTGGTCACCTGGTCCTCGTCGTATCCCGGCTCCCCCTCCGGGAGGTAGGAGAAGATCAGGTCGAGCAGGCCGTCGAGCCCGCGCTTCCGCCGGGCGCTCATGGGATAGATCTCGGCGAATTCGCCCTTCTCGCCCATCTTGGCGAGAAAAGGCAGCAGTTCGGTCTTGTCGTTGACCAGGTCGACCTTGTTGACCACCAGCACCACCGGGGCACCGGCATTCTGCAGCAGCCGGAGAACGTTGGCGTCCTCCTCGCCGAACTGGCCCGCCTGCACCAGGAACAGGATCAGGTCGACCCCTTCCAGCGCGCTGCGCGCGGTGCGGTTGAGCTGCCGGTTGAGCGCATCGCGCCCGCCACGGTGCAGGCCCGGCGTGTCGATCAGGACGATCTGGCCGCGCGGTTCGGTGACGATGCCGGTTATACGGTGGCGCGTGGTCTGCGGCTTGGGCGCGGTGATCGAGACCTTTTGCCCGACCAGCCGGTTGACCAGCGTGGACTTGCCCACGTTGGGACGTCCGACGATGGCCACGTGGCCGAAACGGGGAGCTGTCTCGCTCATTCGGCATTCTCCTGGTTGCCTCGACCCCCACGCGTTTCGCGCAGGGTCTCGAGCATGTGTCGGGCGGCGCTCTGTTCGGCACGGCGGCGGGAGGAACCCTTCGCCCGGGTCTCGTAGGGGGTTCCGTCGCAATCGACGCGGCAGCACACCTCGAAGGTCTGCCGATGCGCCTGCCCCGTCTGGCTGAGCACCTCGTATTCCGGCAGGGCCAGCCGGTCGCGCTGCAGGTATTCCTGCAACTGGGTCTTGGCGTCCTTGAGCGACTGGGCATCGGGCAGCGACACCAGTTCGTCGCGGAAGAGGTCCTGCACCCAGTCGTGCGCCGTGGCGAAGCCCTTGTCGAGATACAGGGCGCCGATCAGCGCTTCCAGGGCATCGGAGAGTATCGAGTCGCGCCGGTGGCCGCCGCTCTTGAGTTCGCCCGAGCCCATCACGAGATAGTCGCCCAGCCCGATGCGGCGCGCCACCCGGGCGAGCGTTTCCTCGCGCACGACCGAGGCGCGCAAGCGGGAGAGCGACCCTTCGGAGGCCTCGGGCTTGTGGCGGTAGAGGTAGTCGGAAATGGCGAGGTTGAGGATCGAATCGCCGAGGAATTCCAGGCGTTCGTTGTTCACACGCCCGGCAGAGCGGTGTCTCAGCGCCTGCGCTAGCAGGTCGCCGTTGTCGAAGGACAACCCCAGCTCGGCGGCCAGGGCGTCGGGTTCACGAATGAGGGGATTGTTGTTTCTAGTTACTGACACGGACTTGGTGTTCGAACTCGGCCACCAGCGACAGGTTGGCGAACAATGTCGCGCGGCCTTCGTAGTTGTACTTGACGTCGAAACCGCCGGTCGCCGGGCGGATGTCGAAGTCCTCGGGATCGAAGTGGTCATCCACTTCGTTGATGTAGAGCTGCTTGTCGGCGATGCGACGGATCTCTGCCGGACTGGAGGCCGTTTCCTTCTCGAGGCTCTTGAAGATGCTTGCCAGCTTCTGGTCGGCGATGTACATCGGCACCACCTGCATCACCACCAGCGCGGCGAAACCCAGCACGATCGCCGCGATGATCAGGCCCACCAGGGACATCCCGCGCTGATTGCCGGCCGTGCTCAGGTGACGATTTCCCTTCGCTTGCATGTTTTCCATTGCTGTTCAGTCCTCGCCTTCGAGAAGGCCTCCTTCAATTAATCGGATTCAACGACGTCGATAGATCGGCCGATGCGCCCCGCATCGAATCCGCCATCCTGCCAGTTCCAGTGCAGCCAGATCATAACCGCTTTGCCCACGAGATTCGATTCCGGCACTGTGCCCCAGAAGCGGCTGTCGTTGCTGTGGTTGCGGTTGTCGCCCATGACGAAATACTCGTCATCCGGGATCCTCCACTCGCCCGAGCGCAGGTGCCCGCCGCTGTCCAGCAGCACTTCATGGGCGCGGTCCTCGAGTTTCTCTACCGCGACGGTCAGGCCGGCATGCTTGAGGTTGGCGTCACCATCGTAGCGGCCCTGCTCCTCGAGGGGCACCTCGCGTCCGTTGATCCAGACCCGGTGACCCTCGATCCGCACCGTGTCGCCCGGCAGGCCGACGATGCGCTTGATGTAGTCCACCTCCGGCTGTTTCGGGTAGCGGAACACCGCCACGTCGCCCCTCTCCGGCTCGCCGACCGGCAGGACCTTGGCGTCGAGCACCGGCAGGCGCAGGCCGTAGCTGAACTTGTTGACCAGGATGAAATCCCCGACCAGCAGCGTCGGCATCATCGAGCCCGAGGGAATCCGGAACGGCTCGAACAGGAACGAGCGAATGACCAGCACCGCCAGCAGGATCGGGAAGAACGACCTGGCGTAGTCGACCAGCAGCGGCTCGTTGTCGCGGGCCTCCTTCGGATCGATACCCGCCTCGTGCCCCAGCTGCCGGGCCTCGGCCTCGAGACGCGCCATCCGTTTCGGCCGGAACGCCAGCCGATCGACCAGCCAGATCAGGCCGCTGGCAAAGGTGGCGATCACCAGGATTAACTCGAAATTCAAGGCTCGTTCTCCGGGTTCGATTCTGCCGCCGCGGTCGGCGGTCAGTTGCTCTTGTTGTCCATCTGCAGCACGGCGAGAAAGGCCTCCTGGGGCACCTCTACCTTGCCGATGTTCTTCATGCGCTTCTTGCCGGCCTTCTGCTTCTCGATCAGCTTCTTCTTGCGCGAGACATCGCCGCCGTAGCACTTGGCCAGCACGTTCTTGCGCAGGGCCTTCACGTTGGTGCGCGCGATGATCTTGCCGCCGATCGCCGCCTGCAGCGCCACTTCGAACATCTGCTGAGGAATCAGCTCCTTGAGTTTTTCCACCAGTTCGCGACCGCGCTGCTCGGCCTTGTCGCGGTGGACGATCAGCGAGAGCGAGTCGACCGCCTCGCCGTTGATCAGGATGTCCATCTTGACCAGGCGCGCGGCCTCGAAACGGTCGAGGTGGTAGTCGAACGAGGCGTAGCCGCGCGAGACCGACTTGAGGCGATCGAAGAAGTCGAGCACCACCTCGGCCAGCGGCAGGTCGAAGATCAGGGTCACCTGGTTGCCCGAATAGAGCATGTTCTTCTGCACGCCGCGCTTTTCCATGCAGAGGCTGAGCACCGGCCCGACGAAGTCCTGCGGGCAGAGGATGTGCGCCTCGATGATCGGCTCGCGGATCTCCTCGATCTGCGAGGGATCGGGCAGCTGCGACGGATTGTGGATCTGGTAGGTGCTGCCGTCCTTTTCCTCGACCTCGAAGATGACCGTCGGCGCGGTCGTGATCAGGTCGATGTCGTACTCGCGCTCGAGCCGCTCCTGGATGATCTCCATGTGCAGCAGGCCGAGAAAGCCGCAGCGAAAGCCGAAGCCCAGCGCGGTGGAGACTTCCGGCTCGAAGTGCAGGGCCGCGTCGTTCAGGCGCAGCTTGCGCAGCGCCTCGCGCAGGTCGTCGTAGTTGTCCGACTCGACCGGGTACAGGCCCGAGAACACCCGCGGCTGCATTTCCTTGAAGCCCGGCAGCGGTTCGTCGGCGGGGTTCTCGACGTCGGTGAAGGTGTCGCCCACCTTGGCCGAGTCGATGTCCTTGATCCCGGCGATGACGAAGCCCACCTCGCCGGCGAACAGGCCGTCGCGCGCCAGCGTCTTGGGCGTGAACACACCGGTCTTGTCGACCGTGAACACGTCGCCGGTACCCATGGCCTTGATCTTCGCCTTCGGCCGGATCGCCCCGTCGATGACACGCACCAGGGCGACCACGCCGACGTAGTTGTCGAACCATGAATCGACGATCAGGGCCTTGAGCGGGCCGTCCTCGTTGCCCTCGGGTGGCGGGATCTGCTCGATCAGGCGTTCGACCACCTCGTCGACGCCCTCGCCCGTCTTGGCCGAGCAGGTGACGGCGTTCTGCGCCTCGATGCCGATGATGTCCTCGATCTCGGCCTTGACCCGATCGGGCTCGGCGGCCGGCAGGTCGATCTTGTTGAGTACCGGCACCACCTCGAGGCCCAGATCGATGGCGGTGTAGCAGTTGGCGACCGACTGGGCCTCCACGCCCTGCGAGGCGTCCACCACCAGCAGTGCGCCCTCGCAGGCGGCGAGCGAACGTGACACCTCGTAGGAGAAGTCGACGTGTCCCGGGGTGTCGATGAAGTTGAGCCGATACGTTTCGCCGTCGCGGGCATGGTAGTCGAGCGAGACGCTCTGCGCCTTGATCGTGATCCCGCGCTCGCGCTCGATGTCCATCGAATCGAGCACCTGGGCGCTCATCTCGCGCTCTTCGAGCCCCTCGCAGCGCTGGATGATGCGGTCGGCCAGCGTGGACTTGCCGTGGTCGATGTGCGCGATGATCGAGAAGTTGCGAATCCGGGAGAGACGCTCGGAGGCCATAGAGGGATCAACTTTCGGTTCGTGGACGTGTGTCGCGACTGAAAAGGTCGCGGGAAAGGCCGCACAGTATATAGCCCAACCCGCCGCAAGTCAGTCGGAACCGTGCGGGTTTCCGGAAAACGCGGGCATGAAGTAGCGCTCCTCGCCATCACGACGCACCAGGAAGAGCACGAGCTCGTTGCCGCGGGTGTGGGCAAGCCTGGCCAGGATCCGGTAGGCCTCGCGCAGCGAATCGACCTCGTGCTGATCGATCGAGAGGATCTCGTCCCCCGACATCAGGCCGGAGGCGATCGCCGGCCCCTTGGGGTCGAGCTCGCCCACGAGCACCTCGCCGTCTTCGCCACGACGAAGTATCAGGCCGAGGGTCTCGATGACCACCAGTTCCGGCTCGTCTATCTCGTCGACGGGAGGAGCGGGGTCCTCGGGCGGAGATTCCGGGAGGGCCGAGAGCTCAACTTCGATCTCGCGCCTGGAATCGCCGGAATGCACCTCCAGGCGAACATCGGACTCCGGCGGCAATGATCCCAGGACCTTGGTCAGGTCCGCGCTCTCGTTGATCTGCACCCCGTTGACCGAGAGGATCACGTCGCCGATCTCCAGCCCCGACTCGGCGGCCGGCGAGTTCTCGACGAAACCGGCCACCTCGCCCCCGTAGGCACGCACCAGCCCCAGGTGCTTGGCCAGATCGCGACTGACCGAGCGCACCTCGACACCGAGGAATCCGCGGCGCACCTCTCCATGGCGCTTGATCTGGGTGATCACGTCGACGACGTAGTTGATCGGGATGGCAAACGAGATGCCGTTGAAGGCCCCCGATTCGGTGAAGATCTGCGCATTGATGCCGATCACCTGCCCACGCGTGTTGAACAGCGGTCCGCCGGAATTGCCCGGGTTGATGGCCACGTCGCTCTGGATGAAGGGCACGTAGGGCTGCTTCGACTCGGACGGCAGCGTGCGCCCCAGGCCGCTGATCACACCCGCGGTCACGGTCTGGTCGAAGCCGTAGGGAGATCCGATTGCCACGGCCCATTGGCCGGGGCGCACGTCGTCCGAGTCGCCCAGGGAAACGGGATGCAGGCCTTCGGCGTCGACCTTGAGCAGCGCAATGTCGCCGATCCCGTCGACGCCCACCAGTTCGGCCTCCAGCTCGCGTCCGTCGGCCAGTCGCACGAACACCTTGTCGGCCTCGGAGATCACATGGGCGTTGGTGGCGATGTAACCATCGGCCGTCAGGATGAACCCCGAACCGTCATTCTCCTGGGGCAGGCGCGGCACCTCGAACTCCGCCGGCACGTCCTGCTCGCCGAACAGGCCCCGGTACCACTCGTCCTTCCCACCGGATCCCGTGTCTTCTTCGCTGACCGCCGGCAGGCTCTGCACGCCGGTCACGTTCACGACCGACGGCGCATTGCGCTCGACCAGGGCCGTGAAGTCCGGCAGACCCGTGACCTGCTCCGTCTGCTGCCGCGCATCCTCCTCGCCGCCGCAGGCCGACAGCAGGATACCGGCGGCGAGGACCAGCAGGACAGCGCCTCCACGTCCAAGCCGACGGACGAAATAAGCCGTCCGCGGGACGGGCTGAAGGGAGTTCGAATGGCGTGGATTCATCGGGATGGCGGTCCGGCAATCATGAAAGGATCTGCAGCCAAGCGGCAATCAAGGCTGAATTCTTCCCATGTTACAGCGGGGAAGCTGCCAGGAGAAAGCAGCCTCCGCTCACTCGGCATTACCGATCGGAGGCCTGACGGAACGTCACTTCCTTGAGGACCGGGAAGAACTGACCCGATCGGGCCTGGCGCCGCTGTCTGGCACGGACGAACCCGAGCATGCCAACCAGGCCCGTGAACGCACCGATGACGGTGACCGCCTCGGTGCCCAACAGGAGATCCGAAATGATGGCTCCGGCGAGCAGCCCGAGCAACGGGGCCAGGTAGAGCCAGAGCGAAGCCTGCAGCAGGGCACGCTGCGACATCCCCACGACGACGTGATCTCCGACCGACAGCGATTCGCTGGTCGGCAGATAGACCTTGTGGCGCGGAAGGCGAAACAGGCGCTGGAAGATACTGACACCGCAACCCTTCCCGGCTCGGCAGTTTGCGCAGCCCGTGCTGGCACCGGCCTCCAGCCAGGCGCCGCCCGGCTCGACCGCCACCACCTTCGCGGATTCAAGCACGAGGCCGTCCGTCGCCGGCAGTTGGCTTGTCCGCTCGGACCGGGTCATCAGTTAACGGACTCGGGGTCCGCCTCCTGCGCCTGGCCCGACTCGCGCACGGCGTTTGCCACCAGTGCCTCGACGGTCGCGGACGGAACGTCCCCGATCGCCGTCACCCGGATGTCGTCGACGGCACGGGCCGCGACTCTCATTCCCTGGCTGGTTCGGGTGGCCTGACGGCTGGCTTCGCCCCTGCCCTCCTCGACGAAGACCGACGCGGTCGCCAGCCCGTCGCTGACCACCAGGTGCTCGAAATACTGCCCCGTCACGGGATTCCGTCGCCAGCTGCGGGACTTGACGCTGTAACCGGAGGGCAGCGGGTCGACCACCCAGCTCTCCTGGCGGATCGGCGCGCTTTCGGCCGATTCGCCACCCAGCTCGACCATCTCGAAGTCGGAATCGATGTCCGCCAGGAGGTCGTCCTGGAAGAAGAGCTCGACCCGGTCGAGCGATTCGATCTGCGTGAACTGGTTGTGCTCGATGGGCCGGCCACGCTCGTCGTAGATGCTCATGCGCAGAAGCAGCGGAACCTGCTGGCCGATGCACAACTTGTAGCCGTAGCGGTATTCGTCGGTGGGCACGATCGCCATCATGTCGCAGGACTCACCTGCCACCCGGCTCTGGCCGAGCGAGACGACCCGATAGGTTTCCTCGACCGACTCGATCGAGCCGAAACGCTCACCGGCGAGGCGACTGGTGATGCTGGGATAGTCCCCGAGCATGACCTGCTTGCGCTCGGGCCAGATACAGGCACAGCGCTCCCCCAGCCGGCGGATCTCGCGCACCTCGCCGTTCTCGGCGACCAGCAGTTCCGCACGCTGGCCTTCGATCTCGCGATGGACCACGCGCATCAGGTCGATCTGGTCGCCACGGACATGCATGAACCGCCCCCCGTAGGTGTGACGGGACATCACGTCGACCATCTCGCCGATACGCTGGCGCAGTGCCGATTCGCTATCGGAATCGATAGGGACTGCCGATTCCGGCTCGGAAGGCGATGCGAGGGATGTCTCGGTCCAGCGGTCGCCGGTGTCGGCGAGGGCCTCGGCGGCCAGGAACGCCGCCGGAACGAGCAAGAGGGTCTTGGCTAGCCGTCTGGTTCGTGACACGTTGGCGATCATTCCCTTTCGAGTGCAGCGGCGCGGACTTCCGGCATGACGGTGCCGAATTCGGTGGACGCCGCCCGATAGTGCGTGATCACGTAGGGATCCGAGTCCTGAGACGACCCGCCCGTGGCCCAGTCCGGAAGCTTGGACTCCGCCGAGGAGCGGCCATTCGACCCGTTGCTGGACGCAAGCGTGGTTGCCCCGTCCTGCGCACCGCGGGTGACCGGGGAGACCTCCTCGGGAACCTCGTTGGCCTTGAGTGACGCCATGACGGCCCGATCGTTTTCCGTCGGACCACTGGCCTGAGCGGGCACTTCACCGGGCACCCGATCCTGGTCGGAGGTGGTGATCGACAGGCCGACGGCCGTCACCGCAGCGAACAACGAAGCCGCCACGGCCCCCTGGAACACGCGCTGTCGGCGGCGGGCCCGCGCGGCGTCCAGCGACAAGACCTTCTCCCCGCCGGCAATCTCGTCGGCCGGCAGTTCGTCCAGTCGCGCATTGACCGCGGCGAGCAGGTCCCGGGTCGGTTCCTCCTCGCCTCGCACGCGGTTGCCGATGAGTTCGAACAGGCGGGCCTTGTCGTGGACCAGGTCCCGGTGTTCGATCAGGTCATCGGCCCAGCGACCTTTGCCTGACAGCTCGTCGTCCCACCAGTCCGAAACCACCGCATCGATGGTTGCCGAATCGCTCGCCTGCCTTTGCTTCATCACGGGTGCCACCTTCAGTCTCCACCCTTGAGTGGTTGAATCGACTGTTCAATTGCCTCACGGGCGCGAAAGATCCTCGACCGCACCGTCCCGATCGGGCAGTCCATGACCGCCGCGATCTCATCGTAGCTCAAACCCTCCATCTCCCGCAGGGTCAGCGCCGTGCGCAGATCCTCGGGGAGATCGGTAATGGCCCGATCGATGGCCGCCTTCAGCTCCGCTGTCGCCGCCAGTGCATCGGGAGTCCCTGTATCGCGCAGGGCCTCGGGCTCGATCATCGGTTCATCTGACTCGTCCGAACCGCCCGAGTTCAACGATACGGTGAACCCGCCGCGCGCATCGGAGGCCAGCTGGTTCTTGGCCGTGTTGACGGCGATGCGGTATATCCAGGTGTAGAAGGCGCTGTCGCCACGAAAGCGCCCCAGGGCGCGATAGGCCTTGATGAAGGTTTCCTGGGCCAGGTCGAAGACCTGTTCCGGATCGCGGATGTAACGGGCTATCAGCCGCTGGACCCGATGCTGGTATTTCAGGACCAGGAGATCGAAGGCGCGCCGGTCACCCTTCTGGGCACGGGCCACCAGGGCCTTGTCTGTCTCCTCGGCGCTCATACCTGATTCTGAAACCTGCCTGAACGAAATGCATGGAAAAGCCAGATGCGGCAACGCCGCCCGACTCCGGAAACGCTGGTCGATCCGCGTATACTCGAGTGGCGTGACACTCGCACCGCTCGCGGGGGTCGGCCGCTAGGATGCAATGCAATAGCAACAAGAATACCATCCGGTGCAGGCGACCGATAGCCGGTAGAGGTAACGGCTCGTCGAATCGACGGCGTTCCGGCAAGGCCGTGGCGTCGAGGCTACTCTCCGCTCGGCATCGCCGCGACCCCGGACAGATACTCCGGACATCCCGCCCGGGGGCGGCGGATCACGGACGCCGCTGCCCGGCGCCGATTCGCTACGAAGCTTGCATGGACAACGAGACCGCCCGTCCGTTCCCTGCCGTTTCGAAACCGGGAAAGCTCGACTTCCACCAGACACGATAAGGACCGCGTCCGCGCATGACCCAGAACAACAGCCCCACCACCCAGCACCAGACCGACGTGCTGATCATCGGCTCCGGCGCCGCCGGGCTGGCCATGGCCCTGAGACTCCCCGAGCACCTCGACGTCCTGGTGATCAGCAAGGGCGAGCTCGTCGGTGGGAGCACACCGTGGGCGCAGGGGGGTATCGCCGCGGCGCTGAACGGCGACGAGGATATCGAGCAGCACATCGAGGACACGATCCGCGCCGGTGTTCGCCTGCCCGACCGTGACGTGGTCGAGCAGGTGGTCCGTGCCGGACCGGCGCAGATCGAGTGGCTTGAATCCCTCGGCATGCCCTTCACGCACGACAGCAAGCACGAGGAGCGCCTGCACCTGACGCGGGAAGGCGGACACAGCCAGCGGCGCGTGGCCCACGCCGCCGATCACACGGGACGATCGCTGACCGACACCCTGGTGAATGCGATCAAGGCCCGACCGAACGTACGGGTGCTGGAACATCACAACGCCATCGACCTGATCACCGCGCGTCGACTCGGCGAGACCCGCGACGCCTGCCTGGGAGCCTACGTGCTCGACATCAAGGCCGACCGGGTGGTGACCATACGCAGCCGCTTCACCACGCTGGCCACCGGCGGCGCGGCCAAGGCCTACCTGTTCACCACCAACCCCGACAGCGCCACGGGCGACGGCATCGCCATGGGCTGGCGCGCCGGCTGCCGGGTGGCGAACATGGAATTCATCCAGTTCCATCCCACCTGCCTGTACGAACCACGCGCCAAGTCGTTTCTCATCAGCGAGGCCGTGCGCGGCGAGGGAGGCGTGCTCCTGCGCCCGGACGGGACGCGCTTCATGCCCGATCACCACCCGGATGCGGAACTCGCGCCACGCGACATCGTCGCGCGGGCGATCGATGCCGAGATCAAGCGCCTGGGCATCGATTGCGTCTACCTCGACATCAGCTTCAAGGGGCGCGAATTCATCGAGACACACTTCCCGATGATCCACCAGCGCTGCCTCGAGTTCGGCTACGACATGACCAAGGAACCCCTGCCGGTGGTCCCGGCGGCGCACTACACCTGCGGCGGGGTGATGACCGATCTTCACGGGCAGACCGACATTCCCGGCCTGTTCGCGATCGGCGAGACGGCGCACACCGGCCTGCACGGCGCCAACCGTCTCGCGAGCAACTCGCTGCTCGAATGCCTGGTATACGGCGAGGCGGCAGCCCGTCGCATCGCCGAGATAGACAGCGAACCGGCCGAAGAGGAGCTTGCCATTCCCGCCTGGGACGAGAGCCAGGTCACCGACCCCGACGAGGCAGTCGTCGTCACCCACAACTGGGACGAGCTGCGTCGCAGCATGTGGAGCTACGTGGGCATCGTGCGGACCACGAAACGCCTGTCGCGTGCCCGGGCACGCATCAGCCTCCTGCGGCGGGAGATCCACGACTACTACGCGCACTTCCGCGTGAGCAACAACCTGATCGAACTGCGCAACCTCGTCGAGGTGGCCGATCTGATCGTCCGCTCCGCACTCAACCGCCACGAGAGTCGCGGCCTGCACTACTCGCGCGACTTCCCCGGAACCAATCCACGTGCCGACCATTTCGACACCGTGCTGATCCCGCCGCCGGCCCGACCCTACCCCCAGGTTCGCCAGGATCACAGCCGGACGGCGCCGCCACAGGAAGAATGACTGGTGGCCGCCGGGAAACCCGGCAGCATGATCGGAACAGGAAAAAGCCGGGCAATGCCCGGCTTTTTCCTGTTCCAGCCATGACGGCGGCCCCGAAAGGCCGCCGCACGAACCGTTACTGGCCGTATTCGATCACGGCACGACGGTTCTTCGACCAGGCATCCTCGCCGGAACCTTCGACCGCCGGGCGCTCCTCGCCATAGCTGACGGTCTCGATCTGGCCCGCGGAAACACCGTAGGAGAGCAACGCGTCACGTACGGCATTCGCACGCTTCTCGCCAAGGGCGATGTTGTACTCGCGGCTGCCGCGCTCGTCGGTATGGCCCTCGACCACGACCTCGCGATCATCATTCTCCTGCAGGAAGTCCGCGTTCGCACGAAGCATGTCCTGGTACTCGTTGGCGACCGAGTACTCGTCGAAACCGAAATAGACGGTCCGCTCGCGCTCGGCGGGCTTGCCTTCGTAGAGCTTGTCCTCGCTCATCCCTTCGCCATCGGCCAGGCCGGCGCTGCGAGCGCCATCGGCCGCGTCCGCCGCTGCTGCATCATCGTCGGCACCCGGGCCAGGGGTGGAACTGCACGCGGACAGGACAACGGCCATTGCCCCCACGGATGCCAGATAAGACCAACGCATGTTTCAATCTCCTTGAATCAGTTCTTCAACACAAAAATCGGGCGGAAACTTTACCACGGCAAGCGCGAGCATTCCCGAAGCCGTGATCGGAATATAGACCGACCACCGCCGTCCAGGTTCCCGCGCACCAAAGCCGCCGTTCGCCCCCGGCATCCTCTGCCGGAGGGCCCTATCTTGACAGGGTTTCGCCTTTACCTGAAGATGCGCGGGCGCCGGAGGGTTGGCAGAGCGGTTGAATGCACCGGTCTTGAAAACCGGCAAGGGTTAATAGCCCTTCCAGGGTTCGAATCCCTGACCCTCCGCCACCGAATACGAGAACCAGGCACCTGCGGGTGTCTTTTTTGTTTTTTCTCGCCCGCCGACTCGTGCAATCGCCCATCAATGTTCACCATTGGCCACTCCGGGTGTACTCGATCCAGTCGCCGGCTACGGGCAAGGAACCTTGATTAAGCGAGGCAATGGAAGCACGCATGCAGGCACTGGAACTCATCCGACGGGGAATCGCCGCAAACACAGACATCGACCCGGGGTTGGTCTCGATCGACAGTCGACTCGACGAGATCGGTATCGATTCGTTCACGCTGCTCGAGTTGATCTTCACCCTCGAGGAGGAGATGAACATCGAACTAGGGGATGATGCCGGCACGCCCGAAACCGTGCGGGACCTGGTCGATATCCTGGAGCCCTACCTGACGGAAACGCAAGGGGGATGACCGATCGGGCCGGACAGCGCCGCGTGGTGGTCACCGGTCTGTCGATCCTCGATCCGCTCGGGGGCGACACCGAAAGCGTCATGACGCGCGCGCTGGCCGGCGAGTCCAGCATCCGCCTGCACGAGGGCGAGGACGAGGCGCTAGGCATGCGCACCCCGGCCGTCTTCTTCGACCCCGTCGACTTCGAAGCCCGCCTGGGCAAGGCCGTCTGCCGTGTCACCGACCCGTTCGCCCGCCTGGCGCTGCTCGCCGCCCGGGAGGCGTGGGCGGCCGCCGGACTTCCCGAACGGGAGAAAACCTCCGACCCGCGGGCCGGGGTGCACTGGGGCACCGCGCTTGGCGGCATCAACACCTTCGAGAACGGCTACCGGGCCTTCTGGAAGGAAGGTCGCCGCCGGCTTTCACCGATGTCGGTAGTGATGGGCATGAACAACGCCGCCGCCGCGCAGATCGGCATGCATTTCGGCCTGGGCGGCCAGGCGTCGACATCGAGTGTCGCATGCGCCTCGGCGGCCATCGCCATCGGCGAAGGCTATCGCCAGATCCGCGACGGCGAAATGGACCGGATGGTGGTCGGCGGCTCCGACCTGCCGCTGGCGCTCGGGGTGCTGCGTGCCTGGGAGGCCATGCACATGCTCGCCCCATGCGACGATGCCGGCGCACCGCGGGCGTGCCGCCCCTTCCATGTCGACCGAGCCGGCCTGGTGCTGGCGGAAGGGGCCGCCTGCCTGATCCTCGAGTCCCGCGAGGTCGCCGAACGCCGCGGCGCACCGATCCTCGCCGAAATCTCCGGTTACGGAGCATCCAACGACGCTAGCCACGTGGTACGCCCGGACCGTGACGGCCAGGTCCGCGCAATCACCGCGGCGCTCGACCAGGCCGGTTTGACGCCTTCGTCCGTGGGCTACATCAACGCGCACGGCACGGCGACCACCGAGGGAGACGCCACCGAGGTCGCCGCGATACGGGAAGTCTTCGGCGACGAGCTCGCCGCGCGTCTGCCCGTCAGCGCCACCAAGGCCGTCCACGGCCACGCGATGGGCGCGACCGGCGCGATCGAGGCGGCGATCACGATACTGGCGCTCGACCGCGAACGGCTGCCACCGACCGCCGGGCTCGATGTCCTCGATCCGGCCTGCGATGGTGTCGACCACATCCGAGGCGCGCCCCGCAAGGCGACCGGGATCAAGGCGGCGCTGTCGAATTCCTTCGCCTTCGGCGGCAGCAACGCGGTACTCGCCTTCACCCGCTCCGGCGGGCACTGATACCTCAACAAGAACGACAGGCACGATGAGCGAAAGCAACGACAAGACGATCGACGCGCTAATTCCCGAGGTGGCCGCCGA
>JAWLHL010000027.1:0-21910 GCA_041690375.1 Guyparkeria sp.
TCCCCGACCTCTCGCGGGCAGACGGCACTCCGCCGGGCCACGCTGTCACTGGCCATCGGCCTCGGGCTCTCGTTGCATGCCGGCCAGGCGGCCGCGATCGACCTGCTGGACATCTACGCCCTGGCCGAACAGAACGATCAGCAGCTGCGCGCCGCGGAACAGCAGCGCCTGTCGGTCGAGCAGAACATTCCGATCGAGCGCGCCGACCTGCTCCCCCAGGTCGGGGCGGGCACGGGCGTCCAGTTCGAACGAACCGACACCACCATCGGCGAGGTCCCCGGCGCGGACACCGCCGAGGGCTTCAGCGGCAACATCTCGCTGACCCTGGAACAGAGCATCTTCAACCGTACCGATCAGCTCGAGGTCGGCCGCGCGGAGCTGCAGGTCCACCAGGCCGCCATCGATTACGAGCAGGCACGCCAGGACCTTATCCTGCGTACCGGCCAGGCCTACTTCCGGGTACTCAACGCCGATGCCCAGCTCGAGCTGGCGAAGGCGAATCGCGCCGCTCTCAAGCGACAGCTCGAACGGGCCCAGCGGCAGTACGAGGTTGGCCAGGTGGCGGTGACCGATGTCGCCGACGCGCAGTCGGAGTACGACCAGGCCAACGCCCAGATCATCGCGGCGCGCAACGAGCTCAACAACGCCCGGGCCGCCCTGGAGACCATCATCGGCCAGCCCGTCACCGATCTCGACGACATCCGCACCAACCTCGACGTGGCCGCCCCCGAGCCGGCGGATCCCGAACGGTGGATCGAGCTGGCACAGGAACAGAACCTGGGCCTGCAGAGCGCGGCGGTCGGCACCCAGATCGCCCAGCAGGCGGTCGACATCAACCGCTCGGCGCGGATGCCGACGGTGGGACTCAATGCCCAGTACGGCTTCGACAACAGCTACACCGGCGGTGGCGTGACCCGGCAGGACCGTCGCGGCGCGCTCAACGGTTCGGTCGGCGTGCAGGTGGAAATGCCGATCTACACGGGCGGGCGGATCAATTCACGCTCCCGGCAGGCGGCCTTCGACTACCAGCGCAGCCAGTTCGACCTCGACGGCCAGCGTCGCCAGGTCCGCCAGCAGACGTCGGACAGCTACCGCGGCGTGCAGACCTCGATCAGCGAGATCACCGCCTTCCGCCAGGCGGTCGAGTCCGCGCGCACCAGCCTGGTGGCCACGGAGGCCGGCTACGGCGTGGGCACCCGGACGATCGTCGACGTGCTCAACGCCGAGCTCCGGGTCTTCGAGGCGATGGCCAACTACCTCGACGCGCGCTACAACTACATCACCAACCTGCTGCAACTGAAGGCGGATACCGGCCAACTCACCGTGGCCGACCTCGAGGCGATCAACCGCCAGCTCACCGAGCAGGAGACCAACGCGCTGATCGCGCCGCTGATGGGACGGGACGACGCCGAGGACGGCTCCGTCACGGACACCGACATGATGCGGCGAGTACTCGAACGCGCCCGCCGTACGGTCGACGAAGAGGAATAGCCACTCCCGCGACGCCCCCCGGGAAGGCCTGCGGGGGTAGTCAGTCAGGATCGAGCCAGCGGCCGAGGCGCTCGACCACCCGCCCGGTCGCGCCGCGGTGCCGGGCGATCACCGTTCTCGCCCGCTCACCGCGGGCAGCCCACTCCTCGGCATGCTCGAATGCCCACGCGACCCGCTCGCCCAGCTCGTCCGCATCCGCCACGCCCAGGCTGGCATCGTCGGCTTTCAGGGCAGCGAATACCGCCCGGAAGTTGCCTACCTGGGGGCCATGCAGGACCGCACGCCCCACGGCGGCCGGCTCGATGGGATTGTGGCCGCCGGTGGGCACCAGCGACCCGCCCATGAATACCACCGGCACCTTGGCGAACAGCCCGGCGAGCAGCCCGGCGCGGTCGACCACCTCGACCTCGGCCCCGGGTGACGGCCAGCGCCCGACGCTCAGGCCGCGCTCTTCCACCAGGCGGATGACATCGTCGGCCCGCTCGGGATGACGCGGCACGAGGACGAGGCTCGCGCCGGGCAGTCGCCGCCGAACGCACTGGTGCGCGTCGAGCACCTGCTCCTCCTCTCCCGGATGCGTACTGGCCGCCAGCCAGGTGCGGGCACGATCGGGCGAGGGTTCCTCAGGGGCGTCGGGCAGCGCCAGGTCGAACTTGAGGTTGCCGCACTCCGCCACCCGGGGCGCACCGAGGTCCGCGAAGCGCTCGCGATCCATGGCCGACTGGGCACAGATGAGGTCGATGTCCGCCAGCACCTCCCGCAGCAGCGCCCCGCCCCAGCGGCGGTAGCGACGGCTCGACCGGTCCGAGAGGCGCGCGTTGGCGATCACCAGCGGCACACCGGCCCGGCGGGATTCGCGCACGAGGTTCGGCCAGAGCTCGGTCTCCATGATCAGCACCAGACGGGGTCGCAGACGGCGCAGCACCCGCCGCTGGACGCGGGCGAGGTCGTAGGGGGCATAGAAATGCGGCACGCCGAGCGAGCGCGCGGCCTCGGCGCCCGTCTCGGTGGTGGTGCTGACCACCACCGGCAGCGCCGGCCAGCGTTCACGCAGGGCCCGGACAAGCGGGGCGGCGGCGCGCACCTCGCCCAGCGAGACGGCGTGCAGCCAGATCCCGCCTTCGGGCAGGCCTTCACGCAGCCGGCCGAACTGCTCGAAGCGTCGACGCCAACCGGGCCGGGCCCTGCGATGGCGGCGCAGGGCATCGACCAGGAGCCACGGCGTCAGCACGGCCAGCATGAGCTGGTAGTGCCAGCGCCTCATCGCACCCCCTGCGGGAGTGCGCCTGACTCCGCGGGTTTCGCCCGGCCGGAACCGGTCACGGGCATCCGTCTGACTGTCTGCTGGACTGAGCGCATGCCCGCATTATCGCTTAGAATGGCCCGTCCATGAGCCGAACCCGCGCAAACCGTCCAAACCGGCGCATCATGACGGCCCGCTTCGCGCTGTCGTTGCTGCCACGCCTGATCGCCTCCCTGCCGCAGCGCGCCCGGCTGCGACTGGGGCACGGGCTTGGCTGGCTGATGGCCCGGACGCTTAACAAGCGTCGCGGCATCATGCGGGCGAATCTCGCGGTCGCCTTTCCCGAGTGGACCGCCGCGGCGCGGGAAGAGGTCATCGACGAGCATTTCGCCCGCCTGGGGGCGGGCATCTGCGAGGGCTTCTGGGGCTGGTTCGGCAACCTGGAAAAGGTGCCCGAGTACCGCATCATCGGCCTCGAGCACCTCGAGGCCGCGCGCGCCGCGGGCCGCGGCGTGATTCTCAACGCCGCCCACGTCACCGACATGGAACTGGGCGTGTACTTCGTTTCGCGCCATGCGCCGGTGCATGCCGTCTACCGCCCCAACAACAACCCGGCCATCGACGCGCTGATCGACCAGGGGCGCGAGAAGCACCTGGCCGGCCTGATCAACCGCGAGGACACCCGCGCCATGGTCCGCGCCCTGCGCGCCGGCGATGTGCTCTGGACGGCGCCGGACCAGAACTACCACGGCAAGACCAGCGCCTTCATTCCCTTCTTCGGCCTGCCGGCGGCCACCAACACCGCCATGCCGACACTCGCCCGAATGGGGCGCGCGGTGATCCTGCCCTACCACGTCCGCCGCTTCGGCGGCCGCTACGAACTGGAGATCGAGCCGCCGCTCGCCGGCATTCCCAGCGGCGACGACGTCGCCGACACCCAACGGCTGGTCGAACGACTCGAGGCCGAGATCCGCCGTCACCCGGCGATGTATCTCTGGGGGCATCGGCGGTTCAAGACGTTGCCCGAGGGTTACCCCTCGCCCTATCGGATCACATGAACCTCTCGTCGCAGCACCCACGACTGGAACAGCTCCTCTTCTACGCCAATTCGGCGTTCCTCTTCTGGGCGCTGGCGTTCATCGTCACGGGCCCAAGCTATTCCTCCGGCCTGGGAGCGCTGCTGCTCGCTGCACTGCTCACCCTGCCCATGGCCCTGACTGCCTGGCGGCGGCTGGATCGGGGCAGCCGTACCTGGCTTCTCGCCCTGCTGGCATTCGGGCTCGTCGAAGTGACCATGGCCCTGATCCACTTCCGGGAGCTGTCGGACCTGGAGCGCCCGCTGAAGTACGTCGGGGCGGCACTGGTCTTCCTCTATCTCGCGCGCTTCGGCTTCTCCCGCCTCGCCGCGATTCTCGGCATCGCCTGCGGGGTGACACTGGGCCTCGTCCACGGCGGACATGACATCTTTATCGATGGAATGCGACGGGCCTCGGCGGATCACAATCCGCTGACCTACGGCTACCTGATGGTCACCCTGGGACTGCTGCTGGTCTTCTTCGCCTCCCGCGAAAGAGCCAATGCGTGGCGTTGGCCGCTTGCCTTGCTGGGAATACTTGGCTGCCTCGGCGCCCTGCTGTCGGGAAGCAAGGGCGTGTTGCTCGTGATACTCGTCGCGGCCCTGATCGGCGGGCTCCTCTGGATACGTCGACCGGAAGCACGGAGACGCCTGTCGCCCCTCCGGGCGGGGCTGATTATCCTGGTCCTCACCGTCATCGGCGCGACCGGTGTCGCCGTAACGCCCGTCGGCGACCGGATTGCCGCGGAATGGCAGGCGCTCTCCGATGACGGGGTCAGCAGTTCGTCGAGCATGCGGCTGGCGCTCTGGCACACGGGCCTGCACCTGGGCGCCACGCATCCGCTCACCGGCGCCGGCACCCACAAGGAGCAGCTCGCCGAGGAGGCCCAGGGCTTCATCGAGGCGCAGGATTACCCGGCACGCCTGCTGGGTACCTTCTCGCATTTCCACAACGAATACATCGATGCCTGGGCGACCAATGGGTTGCCGGGTCTCCTGGCGCTGATCGCGCTGGGCTTCGGCCTGGTCCGGGGCGGCAGTCCGGGGACCCGCGCCGGGCTGATGCTCTTGCTCGCCGTGTATGCTGTCGGCGGACTCACTCAGAGCCTGCTCGCCCACGGGCACGGCATGGGGATGCTGCTGGTCGGCGCCCTGCTTCTGCGGACCCTGTCCTTCGAGGAGATTTCCCGAGATGGCCGATGAACCGGCAATCCTCTTCCAGTGCATCAACCTCGCGCGCGAGACCGTGCGGCGGGAACGCTTCGAGGCGCAGCGCTCGCGGCTCCCCGGCCCGGTGGTCGTCATCGAGGCGATCGACGGGCGAACGCTCCGCGCCGCCGACGCGGCGACCCTCGGCTACGACCGGGAGGCCAGGCTGGCCGCCCATCACCGGGACCTGACCGACAACGAGATCGCCTGCGCGGGCAGTCACCGCAAGGCCCTGAAGGCCTTTCTCGAGTCGTCGTGCGCGTTCGGCGTGGTCTTCGAGGATGACGTCGTCCTCGAGCCGGACTTTGCCGAGAAAGTCAGGGAGCTGGTCACGTCGACGCGGGGCTGGGATGCCGTCAAGCTCGAGTCGCGGGATCCTAGCAAGCCCGGGCTGACCCTGTGCCACTGGGCTGGCGGGCGGCTGACCGCCCCTGCCCGGCCCGGGCTCGGGGCAACGGCGATGCTCTACACGCGCGCGGGTGCCGAAAAGGTACTTCGCATGACGGAAGGCTTCTCGACGGGCTTCGACACCGAACTCAACGCCCACTGGCGGCATGGCATCGTCATCGTGCAGGCCCACCCGCCGCTGGCACGCCAGCACGGGGCACTGGAATCGTCGATCGGGGAGCGCCGGGAGAACCGGCGAGAGCGGGGGTGGCGGGAACGCCTGTCCAGGCTCGGTCAGTCCGTCGGCAAACGCGCCTTCATGCTGAAAACGCGTCTCCGGGTCCGCTGCCGCTGATCACCGCCCATCGATCACCAATCGATCAACGGTCCAGCCGGCGATGCGTGAACACGCCGGGAGCCAGCCCGACCCGGAAACGCCGCTCTCGCCACCACGAGGAATTGAGTTCCTTCTCGATGTCGGAGAACCCGTTGACCAGCCGGTTGCTGGGATGGGCATCCACGTAGGGCAGGATCACGTCCCGCATCCAGCGGCGATCCACCAGCACGGACTGGTTGGTCCAGTTGATGTAGCGCGAATCGACGACGAGATTGTCGCAGGCGGTGCGGCCGAAAACGTCGGGAAAGACCTGGTCGGGCTCGCAGTCCGCATAGGCCGAGGCACCGATGACGCGCCGGGCCTTCGCCGGCCGGAACAGGCGCCGCAGCCGGCTCATCGAGGGGGAGTATCCGGCTGGCGCCGGCACCCGGTCCGCGTGATAGCGGTAGAACTTGCCCACCGACTCCAGTCCTTCCCCCGGATCACGACGGCTGCGGAAACGGAACACGGGAATATCCTCGTTGACCATGTCGGCCAGTGCCGCGTCGATCTGGCGACGCGTCTCCTCCCCGGATTCGACCATCGGGCAGTCGTTCTCCAGCAGGAGCAGGTAGTCGCATTCCATTCCCTCGACCAGCGAGCGCACCCCGCCCACGATCCCGGTGTTCGCCTCGTTCCCCGCGTGACGAAGGCCGAAACGCTCCGCCACGGCGATGTCCGATTCGCTCCGCTCCTGAAAGAAGACCAGGTGCTCGTCGAACAGCGAAAACAGCCCCGAGGAGACGTGGCTTTCCAGGGTCGCCTGGAGCGTCGCCGGCGCCTTCCAGCTAAGCAGCCCGACACCGACCCGCACACCCTCCGGCCTCGAGCAGCCGTGACCACGCGGTTCACGCCCGCCGCCCGGGAACCCACCGCCATCCTTGCCTGTCGAGCTCGCCGTCATTGCCAGTACCGCTTGATCCAGCGGGCCGGACGGATGAACTTGTAGGTCTTCTTGTACCAGCGTGCGGGCCACTCTCCCCGCACGGCCTGGTGCGGGTTCGGCACCCCGGGGAAGGCGACCACGTGCGCGGTGGGAGGCAGGACGGGCTCCTTCCAGAACCGCTGCGGCCAGGGCGGAACGCAATGCGTCTTGAACAGCACGCACCATTCGTCGGGCCAGAATTCGATGCTCCGGATGGAGCGCGAGATGTAGGTCTGCGAATTGCGGAACCGCGAGAGAATGTCGCGGTGATGGGCCAGGAGCTCGTCCAGGAGGTAGGGGTGGCTACCCACCCGGAAACGGTAGCAGGAGGTGTTGCCGATACCCGAGCCCGGCTGGGTCCAGTTCTGCATCACGATGAAGTCGGCCTCCGGGTGATACTCGAAGAACGGGTCCAGGCTGCCGGTCACCACCACGTCGAGATCGAGATACAGCCAGTCGCCCTCCAGGCCGAACAGTCGCTCGGAAGGCGCATAAAGGTTCAGCTTCCGCCATCCCTTGAGGTTGTAGGGCGCCGGAATGTCGATCTCGGGACAGGGAAACGTCTCGATTTCCGGCAGCACGCCCTCGGCATCGTCGGTGAGGCAGACGAAACGGAACGGGCCCGACACGTTGCGGGCCACCATCCGGTAGAGCGTGTTGACGTATTCGGGGCCGTACAGGTCGCCCCACTTCATGCATAGAATCTGTTTCATCGGCTACTCGGTTCGACAGTCCGGACAGACGTCGTCATTCATTGTCATCACTAGGGAAACTCTGCACGAATGCCATGCCACTCTGGCTTGGCGAGTCGTTCGTGATCAAGGCGCATGAACGCCGGCGTGCCGGTGGCCACGTCAAGACATCGCAACGCCGAGCACGGGCGACTCGCCAAGCCCCGCAGGGCGCGCCTTGAGCCGGGCATCTGCTGCGTCGCGAGGTCCGTCCCTGGACCTCGCCCTTCGGGCCGGCTCGCGCCGGCCGAATCGGCGTCCTGCCGATTCGGTTTCGTCCTCGGAAAGGGAATCACCCTTCCACGGCGGACGAGCGCCTTGCATCTGTCCGGCTCAAGGCGCGCTTCAGCGGTATGGCATTCGTGCAGAGTTTCCCTAGCGGCCCTCGCGTTAGAGATCCCGGTTCCTTCCACCCGAGACCAGCTCCTGGTAGACACGGAGCGTCCGTGAGCACATCTCCTGCAGCGTGAACACCTCGTCGGCCGCCACCGCGGGCGTGTCGGTCCACCATCGGGCCAGGCGCTCGATGGCCGCGTCGGTCGCCCCGGCCGGCACACGCCCGGACGGATGGAATCGCTGCAACTGCTCGCCCACCCCACCGTGATCGTAACCCAGCACGGGCCGTCCCAACGCCAGCGCCTCGGTGACGGTGCGGCCGAAGGATTCGGGCTTGGTGGTCAGCGAGAGCACCACGTCGCTGATGGCCATGATTTCCCGGAGGTCGCTACGCGCGCCCAGCCAGGTGATGTCGTCGGCCAGCCCCTGCTCCGCGATGGCCGTCTGCACACGCTGCCAGTACTCCTGCCGGCGCGGGTGGACGCCGCCGACCAGCAGGGAGTGGACCGGCACGCCGCGGGCCTTGAGCCCGGCGACGATCTGGACGAGGTCCAGCTGTCCCTTGATCTGGGTGATGCGCCCCGGCAGCGTGAGGATCCACTTGCCCTCCAGCTGCGGGTGCTCGCGGAAGAATCGCTCGCGCCAGGCGTCACCGGGCCGAAAGCCGGGATGGTAGCGCTCGGGGTCGATTCCGCGGTAGATGCGCACGATCCGCGCGGGATCGACCTTGGGGTAGTTGCTGCGGATGTACTCGACGATGCTGTCGGAGACGGCGATCACCCGCTCACCCTTCGTCATCACCGCGCTGTACCGGCCGGGGGAGTAGGCACCGTGGACGGTGGTGACCAGATGCGGCCGGGCGTCGCTCGGCATGCCCTTCCAGGCGAGGTAACCGATCCAGGCGGGCAGGCGCGAGCGCAGGTGCAGGATGTCGACCTGCTCGTCGCGCAGCAGGCGACGAATCACGGGGATGTAGCGCAACGTGGTCAGCGCCTTGCGGCCGACCGGCAGGTTGACGTGCTCGGCGCCCAGACCAACGAGCTCCTCGACCAGCCGGCCGCCTTCGGAGACGACGATGGCGCGATGACCGGCGGCCACCAGGGCCTCGGCGATCTCGACGGTACCGCGCTCGACACCGCCGCCCTCGAGGGCGGGCAGCATCTGCACCACGGTCAGTCGACGTGCCGGACCTTCACCCTTGTCTGCGTTCCCTGTCAATCCTGCTCTCCCACTGGTCCCCGGCGATCAGCCGAGAGGCTATCATGTCCGCATGCATGACATCCCCGAAACCGTCGACGAAATCTGGGCGATCACCACCGGCGAGGCGGGCATGGCCAACCAGGCCCGCGGGCTGGCCGAGGCCCTCGCCGAACGCACCGGCTGGCCGGTCGTGCAGAAGACCATCGGCATGCGCCGCCCCTGGCGCGCCCTGCCCATGCACTGGGTGCCGCGCCCGTTGACGAAGCTCACGCCCGAATCCGACGAGATCGCCCCGCCGTGGCCCCGTGTCCTGATCACCTGCGGTCGGCGCAGCGCGGCGGTCTCGATCGGCATCCGCAGGGCGAGCGGCGAACGCTGCTTCACGGTGCACGTGCAGGACCCGCTGATCCCGCCCCGGCACTTCGACCTGGTCGCACCCCCTCGCCACGACGGGTTGACCGGGCCGAACGTGCTGCCCACGCGCGGGGCAATCCATCACGTGAGCCGGGCGAAGCTCGACAAGGCCGCCGCCGAATTCGGCGAACGGTTCGCCCACCTGCCCCGCCCGTGGATCGGCGTGCTGCTGGGCGGTTCGAACCGGACCATGACGCTGACCCCCGACAAGGCGCGCCGGATCGGCGCACAGCTGGCCGCCGCGGCACGCGCGCACGGCGGCGCCCTGCTGGTCACGCCGTCCCGGCGCACCGGCGAGCAGAACACCCGGGCGCTCGCGGAGGCGATCGCCGACGTCCCGCACCTGCTCTGGAACCGCGAGGGGCCGAACCCCTACTTCGGCATCCTCGCCCTGGCCGACCACCTGGTGGTCACCGGCGATTCGGCCTCGATGGTCTCGGAGGCCGCATCGACGGGCAAGCCGCTCTACGTGATCGACTTCGGCCGCTACTCGAAGCGGCTGGAACGATTCCACCGCGCATTGCGCGAGGAAGGCGTGACCCGCCGGTTCGACGGCGAGCTGGCCGAGTGGGAATACGATCCGGTCGACGACACGGGGATGGTGGCCGAGGCCATCGTGGAGCGACTGGGGAAGTCGACCGGACGGTCGCCGCCGGACTGAAGTCCGCCCCGGAACGGCCGACTTCAGGCGCCCGACCCCTTAGTCAGTCGACCAGCTTGTACAGCGTGCCGCAGTAGATGCATCGCGCCTCGTCGCCCTTGTGCTCGAGGTGGATGTAGACCCTCGGATGGGAGTTCCAGAGGGCCTCTTCCTCGGGCGGGCAATAGATGGGCAGGTCTGCCTGCGTGACCTCGACCACCCGATCGGCGTTGGGGGTCTTGAAATCGTCCGGGTGCGACGCGGTATCCGGGTTCATGCTTTCGCCTCCACATAGTCGAGCCAGTTGTCCGCCAGCGGCGGGTAGCGGCCCTCGACGAGATCGAAGTAGGTGCTCTGCAGCCGCTCGGTGATCGGGCCGCGCACGCCGCTGCCGATCGGGCGGTCGTCGACTTCGCGGATCGGGGTGACCTCGGCGGCCGTGCCGGTGAAGAAGGCCTCGTCGGCGATGTAGACCTCGTCGCGGGTGATGCGCTTTTCCACCACCGGGATGCCGAACTTTTCCGCCAGGGCGATGATCGTCCGCCGGGTGATGCCGTCGAGCGCGGAGGTCAGGTCCGGGGTGTAGAGCACGCCGTCGCGCACGATGAAGATGTTCTCGCCCGAACCCTCGGCGACGAAGCCCTGGGTGTCGAGCAGCATCGCCTCGTCGTAACCGGCGGCGGTGGCCTCGCGCAGCGCCAGCATGGAGTTCATGTACGCGCCGTTCGCCTTGGCCTTGCACATGGTGACGTTGACGTGGTGGCGCGAGTAGCTCGAGGTGCGGATGCGGATGCCCTTCTCGATGTTCTCCGCGCCAAGGTACGCGCCCCAGTGCCAGGCGGCGACCATGACGTGCACCTTGAGGTTGTCGGCGCGCAGGCCCATGCCCTCGGAGCCGTAGAAGGCCATCGGGCGGATGTAGGCGCTCTCGAGGTTGTTCTCGCGCACGACCTGCCGCTGGACCTCGTTGAGGCGACTCTCGGTGTAGGGCAGCGTCATGCCGAGGATCTTGGCCGAGTTGTGCAGCCGGCGGGTATGGTCCTCGAGGCGGAAGATCGCGGTGCCCCGGTCGGTCTTGTAGGCCCGCACGCCCTCGAACACGCCCATGCCGTAGTGCAGGGTGTGGGTGAGCACGTGGGTCTTGGCCTCGCGCCATTCGACCATCTCGCCGTCAAGCCAGATCAGGCCATCGCGATCTTCCATCGACATCTTCAAACGCCTCGCAGAGCAGTGAACCGTGTTGTGCGCCGGCGCCCGGCATGGCGGGCGGTTCGGGATTCGCAAACACGCTAGTCTATCACCGTCGCCGCGTTTCGGGCAGGCGGGCAAGCGGCCCGTTCGACACGGTCACGCCCCAGCTCCTTGGCCCGGTAGAGAGCGGCGTCCCCGCGCGAGAGCAAGGTGGCCGGCGCGTCTCCCTCGCAGTACTGGGCCACGCCCACGCTCACCGTGCAGGGTGTCTCCCGGGACGGAGCGGAGTTGCGCCGGAACACCTCCCGGATGCGCTCGGCGATCGAGGCCGCCTGCTCGAGCGACTTGCCGGGCAGCAGGATGACGAATTCCTCTCCGCCGTAGCGGAAACAGCGATCGTCGCGGCGCACGTTGTCGCGCATTACCCGGGCGAGGCAACGCAGGATGTCGTCTCCGGCCAGGTGCCCGTGACTGTCGTTGTAGGCCTTGAAATGGTCTGCGTCCAGCACGACCACGGACAGCGGTTTACCGGCCCTGTGCACGTCGGCGATGCACTGTTCGAGTTGCCGGTCCAGCGCCCGGCGGTTGAACAGCCCGGTCAACCCGTCCTGTTCGCTCAGCGAGCGATACCGGTCCCGCTCGCGCAGCACCAGGGCCTCGTCGAGCTGGTTGTGGCGGATCCGGTCACCGAGGGCGTAAGCCAGCAGCAATGCCGCGGCCAGCGACCCGACCGGCAGCACGACCAGCATCCAGTGCGCGTAGGGAAGCATGCCGGCCAGCAGGCCCGTATGCAGCAGCACGGAACACGAGAACACCATCCACCCCGGCAGCAGGAAACGCGCCGGGGCGAATCCCCGGCGCGCCGCCCGGACCGAGGCCCAGATGATCGCCCCGAGGGCGATGACGCCACTGCCGGCGACGGCCGCGAACGGCAGCGCCCCGTCCAGGACGAGCGAGCCGGGTGCGACGAGCAGGGCCACGGCGGTGGCCGCCTGCAGCGAACGGTCCATCCGGTGGTCATCGGCCCGGGTGCGGAGAAAACAGCGCACGAACCACACGGCGGTCACCACCATCAGCACCACGGCCAGCTGCGCGCGATCGGTCGAGGACATCGCCCTCAGGAGCCCGGGCAACAAGGGCGTGAGAATGTTCTGCTGGAACCCGACGTAGAGCACGGTGCTGGCAAGGAAGGCGGCATAGCCGAAGTAGGTGCGCTCCCTGACCGCGAGCATCAGGAAAAGACTGTACAGCGCCATGCCCAGCATGGCCCCGAGGAAGATACCGAACAGGGAATAGCGAACCAGCGTGCGCTGCCGGTCGGCCTCCGGCGGCCCCAGAAGCAGGGAAAGGGCCGCCGGGCCATCGGATTTCACGTGAACCAGCAGCAGTCGCTCGCCGCTGAACTCGGGCAGCTCACGGACGGGGTCCCTGAGAAGACCGCGGCCCTGCACGCCTCCGACCCCGCCCCCGACTTCGTCTGGCTCCCCGGGCGAGGACGGGTCGAAGAGGTAGGCCCGCACATCGTCGAAATACGGCCAGGGAAGGCTCAGCCGGCGGCCATGGACCCGCAGGTCGGTCTCGTCGATCGCGAGACGCAACCAGATATGCCCATCGTAGGGCCCGAGGTTGACCGTCTCCCCTCCCACGGCCCTGAAATCCTCCGCCATGGCTTCCCGCGGCCCGAGCGGCGCCTCGGTCAGGGCAAGCTCGGCGCGGGAAAGCAGGGAGGCCTCCGAGGCCATGACCGGCGAGGACAACGCGCCCGTGCACAACAGCAAGAGGAAAAACAGGCACGACAGACACAGGCTTGCACCGCTCCACTGTCGGCCACAATACGGCTGACGCGGCGGAACCCGGTTCCTTCGTGCGCCGGCCCCGGTCGGGGTCGCGCACGCTGGCACAGCGGAACGTGCCATCTGTCTCCCTCGCGTCCACGGCGACCCTCCCGCGGCCGGGCGACGGCCCCGGGGGAATCGTTCTTGTAGGGGGGGCATCGGTCGCCCTTTGACCGAGTATGGCACTCGGTCACGGATCTCGCCCCCACGATTCGCCGGCTACGCGACGGGAGGCGTCGCGCCGGGAAATGCGGGGAGGCGAGATTGCGCGATGAATCGGGAAAAGGCCTGCCGTGGCACGGGGAACGATCCGCCCCGGCGGGAAGGGGGCGGGGAGGCGGTGATCGTCGGGGATGCCAGCCTAGCCGTCGACCCGTCGCGGCGGAAGGGTATCGACCCCGACTTCCCGGAGGCGACGCCGGGCCTCGTCGACCTCGTCACCCGGAAGGGGGCCGACGAATACGCGATGGTAGGCGACTCCCCGGACGTCGGCCGCCTCGACACGGCTCTGGAACCCCATCAGGGCCAGTTCGGCCTTGCGGGCCTCGGCGTCCCCGCTGGTGCGGAACGAGCCGGCCTGTACCAGGTAGCTGGCGTCGTCGGACACCGGCGGCCGGCTCTCGCTCTCGGCCGCCCCGTCTGCCTCCGAGGCCGACTCCTCCTCCCTCGCGGGAGGGGGACGGTTGCCCTCCTCCGGCAACAGCGTGTAGAACTCGAACTCCGGCGAGACCGGCGCTTTCTCGGGAGGCTTCTCCACGCTGCGCGTGTCCACGCGGGCCTCGCCGGATTCGCTCGGCGGGGCCGGCTGGGTGTTCTTCTCCGCCGTCAGCCGGGCCAGCAGTACCACCAGCAGCACCGCCGCCAGGATGGCAACCAGCAACACCCACTTGGCGGCCCGCTGGCTGGCCGCGGATCGAGGTCGATTCACTCCCTTGCGACGCTTGCTGGTCACGGCATGCTCTCCCCTGTCCCGCCCGGGGACTTACATTTCGTCCGGCGCATTGACACCCAGCAGCCCCAGTCCGTTCGCCAGCACCTGGCGGGTGGCGGCGACCAGGTTCAGACGGGCGTTGCGCAACGGGGCATCCTCGCCGAGCAGGAAGGCGTGCGCGTTGTAGTAGCTGTGGAAGTCCTGGGCCAGATCGCGCAGGTAGTGGACCAGCTGATGCGGCTCGTGCGCGGCCGCCGCCCGCTCGATCAGCGCCGGGTACTGGGCCAGCCGCTTGAACAGGGCCTGCTCGTGCGCCTCGGTGAGCCGGTCGTAGGCATCCCGACCCCGCTCGGGCTCGTGCTCGAAGCCGCGCAACGGCAATTGTCGGAAGACCGACGCGACGCGGGCATGGGCATACTGGATGTAGTAGAGCGGGTTCTCGTTGCTCTGGCTCTTGGCCAGGTCCAGGTCGAAGTCGAGGTGCTGGTTGGCCGCGCGCATGACGTAGAAGAAGCGGGCGGCGTCGCTGCCGACCTCCTCGCGCAGTTCGCGCAGGGTGACGAAGCTGCCCGAGCGGGTCGACATCGGCACCCGCTCGCCGCCGCGGTAGAGGATGGCGAACTGCACCAGCGAGACGGTCAGGCTGTCGGCCGGCCGCCCCAGCGAGGTCAGGGCCGCACGCACGCGCGGGACGTAGCCGTGATGGTCCGCTCCCCATATGTCGATCACCCGGTCGAAGCCGCGGTCGAACTTGTCGAGGTGATAGGCGATGTCGGAGGCGAAATACGTGGTCTGGCCGTTCTCGCGGCGGACCACGCGGTCCTTGTCGTCACCGAAGTCCGTGGAGCGGAACCACAGGGCCCCGCCGCGCTCGTAGACGTGGCCGGCCTCGCGCAGGCGCTCGATCGCCCCGTCGACCAGCCCGCGGTCGGCCAGGCTCTGCTCGGAGTACCAGTTGTCGTACTCCACCCCGAACTCGGCCAGGTCGGCGCGGATGTCGTCGAGGATCGAATCCAGCGCGGCGCGGAAGACCAGCCGGTAGTTCTCGTCGCCCAGCTCCTCGCGCATCCGCGCGATCAGGGCGTCGATGTGCTGCTCCTTGTCGCCGTCGGGCGCATCCGGCGGCAGGTCGGCGAAGACCCGGTCGGCCGGCGCAAGCATGCGCGCCCCGTGTTCCGCCTCCAGCCCCCGGGCGATATCGACGATGTAGCCCTGCGACTGGTAGGCCGCGACGGGGAAGTGGCCGGTCACGCCATGGTGCTCCAGGTAGCGCAGCCAGACGCTCGCGGCCAGGATGTGCATCTGCCGGCCGGCGTCGTTGACGTAGTACTCGCGCTGCACCTCGGCGCCGATCGCCTCGAGCAGGTTGGCGACCACCGAGCCGTAGGCCGCCCCCCGGCCGTGGCCGACGTGCAGCGGACCGGTGGGGTTGGCGGAGACGAATTCCACCTGCACCTTCTGGCCCTTCGCGGCCTCGGAACGGCCGAAGCGCTCGCCGGCCTCGAGGATGGTGTCGATCAGCGCGAAGGCGGCCCCCGCCTCGACGAAGAAGTTCATGAACCCAGGGCCGGCGATCTCGACCTTCGCCAGGCCGTCCGTGTCCGCCAGTCGCTCGATGATCAGCTCGGCCACCGCGCGCGGCGCGCGACGCATCGGCTTGGCCAGCTGCATGGCCAGGTTGCTGGCGAAATCCCCGTGCGCCGGGTCCTTGGGCACGGTCAGCACCGGCTTGACGGAGATGTCCTCGGGCAGCTCGCCCTCGGCCGCGAGCTGGTTGCAGATTACCTGGAGACGTTCTTCGATTACGGCCTTCACGAGCAGTGAAACCCCTTGCGCATGTAATGCCGCCGGTATCGGCAGCCTGGTAACGGAAAGAACGCGACAGTCTATCCTGTGCCGGCCGTCCGACCAACCGCCACGGCGGCACGCGACCCGGGGACAGCGCCGCGGCGGACCTGCTAAAGTTCGGGGCCTGAGCCATTTGAGCGAAACACTCGGAGATACCCAGACGATGTCAGCCCTGCACGAGGACGACTTTCCCGAACCGGTCGCCGCCGACGAGAAGCGCGTCGAGACCATTGCCCGGGCCGTGCGGACCATCCTGGCCGAACTGGGCGAGGACCCGCAACGCGAAGGCCTGGTCGACACGCCGAAGCGGGTGGCCAAGGCGCTGATGTACCTCACCCAGGGGCTCGACCAGCGCCTGGAATCGGCCATCGGCAACGCCCTGTTCGAATCGGACAACGACGAGATGGTCGTGGTGCGAAACATCGAGTTCTACAGCCTTTGCGAGCACCACATGCTGCCGATCATCGGCCACGTCGACATCGGCTACATCCCTCGGGGCCGGGTCATCGGCCTGTCCAAGCTCGCGCGGATCACCGATCTCTATGCCCGGCGCCTGCAGATCCAGGAGAACATGACCCAGCAGATCGCCGAGGCAGTGGAATCGGCCACCGGCGCGGCCGGGGTGGCCGTCCAGGTGCGGGCCGCCCACATGTGCATGGCGATGCGCGGGGTGGAGAAGGTCGAATCGGAGACGGTCACCTCGCGGATGACCGGCCAGTTCCGCGAGAATCCCGCGACGCGCAACGAGTTCCTGCAACTGATCGGCCGCCGGGGCTGAGCGCATGACCGACCGTCCCCAGACCGTCCTGATCACCGGGGTGACCCGGCGGGTCGGCGCCCACCTCGCCGAGCACCTGATCGACGCCGGACACCGCGTCATCGGCAGCTACCGCCGGGAGACCGACGCCCTGCGCGCGCTGATCGACCGCGGCCTGGTCGCGCTGCCGCTGGACCTGCTCGAACGCGAGCGGATCGAGCCGTTCGCCCGCCAGGTCGCCGAGCACGCCGAGCGCCTCGACCTGATCGTGCACAACGCCTCGATCTGGCACCGTGACGAGGACTGCGCGGCCGACCCCGAGCTCGCCACGGCGATGTACACGGTGCACGTCACCGCGCCGATCGAGCTGACAGAGGCCCTGCAGCGCGCCCTGCCCGCCCGCGAGCGCGCGGACGGCCGGGCCGACCGACAGGTCGTCTTCCTCACCGACGCGCACATCGACGAGGGCGAGCCCGAACACATCCACTACATCGCCTCAAAGGCGGCGATCGAGGGCTCGATCCGCTCGCTGGCCCTGCGCTACGCCCCGCACACGCGGGTCAACGCCATCGCCCCTGGCCTGCTGATGTTCCACCCCGAAGACGACGAGCGATACCGCCGCGGACGCCTCGCCCGACGGCTGCTGCCCTTCGAGCCCGGCCCCGGCGTGGTCGCGCAGACGATCGACTACCTGATGGCCTGCCCCCTGATCAACCAGGCCGTGATCCGGCTGGATACGGGGAGGCGGTGGGAGAGCTGAAAGCTGGAAGCTGGAAGCTGGAAGCTGGAAGCTGGAAGCTGGAAGCTGGAAGCTGGAAGCGATGGTGGGGTCGGCGTTTGCTGGTCTCAACTCTGCCCGGCGCTCACCACGCCCTCAACCTCCAATCTCCACCCCCTGACCTCTGACCTCTGATCTCTGACCTCTGATCTCTGATCTCTGACCTCTTCCAGCTTCAAGCTGTCAGCTTCCCGCTTTTCTCAATCCCACAACCGTCGCCGCACCAGCGCCACGGCCAGGTAGTAGGCTGCCAGGGCAAAACCGGCCAGCACGGCCAGGTGGGCGGCCAGGTGCTCGACCGGCTCGCCGACGATCAGCGGGCGGATCACCTCGATCGCGTGGGTCAGCGGCAGGACCAGCACGGCGGTCTGCATCCACTCGGGCAGCGTCTCCAGCGGGAAGAACACGCCGGAGAGCATGAACATGGGCGTGACGACCAGGACGAAGTAGTAGTTGAAGAAGTCGTAGTTGTCGGCGATGGCGGCCATGACGATCGCCGGTCCGGCGAACGTCAGCCCGAGCAGGAATACCACCGGCAACGCCCACATTGCGCCCGTCCCGCCGGGCACCGCCCCGAGCAGCGCGGCGACGAGGAGTATCGCCACGGCACTGAGCAGTCCCTTGAGGGCCGCCCAGATCGTCTCCCCCAGCACGATGTCGTCGATATCGAGCGGTGTCGCCATGATCGCGTCGAAGGTCTTCTGCGGCACCATCCGCGTGTAGACGGAATACATCCCCTCGAAGCTGACCGAAACCATCGCCGAGGACGCCACGATTCCCGAGGCGAGGAACACCAGATACGGCAGCCCGCCGATGTCGCCCACCAGCGCCCCCAGGCCGATGCCCAGCCCCAGCAGGTAGATCACCGGCTCGCCGAAGTTCAGCACGATGGCCGGCCCGAGCAGCTTGCGCCAGACGAGGAAGTTACGCGCGACCACCGACAGGGATGCCCGGCGGAAGCGTGGCAGCTGCCAGATCGAGCGCTTCATTCGCGCAGCTCCCGGCCGGTGAGGTGAAGGAAGACGTCCTCGAGGCCGGCCCGGCGGTGGATCACGGTGAGTTCCTCCGCCTCTTCCAGGAACTCGAGGATCGGCGCCGGCGCGCTGGTGTAGACGTAGACCGCCGTGCCGTGCCGCTCGGCGCGCAGGCACATCGAGGACAGCGTGGCGAAGACGCCGTCACTCACCGGCCCGCGCAGCTCGATGACGTCCGGCTCGACGTGGCGGCGCACCAGCTCGGCGGGCGAACCCTGGTCGAGGATCCGCCCGTGGTCCATCACCACCAGTTCGTCGCAGAGCCGCTCGGCCTCTTCCATGTAGTGGGTGGTCAGCACCAGCGTCACGCCGCGGGCGCGCAGCTCGGAAAGCCGCCCCCAGATCACGTGGCGCATCTGCGGGTCGAGCCCGGTGGTGGGTTCGTCGAGCACGACGATGTCCGGATCGTTGACCAGTGCGCGGGCGATGGTGAGACGACGCTGCATGCCGCCGGAGAGCTGGTCGACCCGGGCATCGGCCTTGTGGGTCAGGTCGGCGAACGCCAGCAGCTCGTCCACGCGGGCGGCCACCTGCGCGCGCGCCAGCCCGAAGAACCTGGCGTACATGAACAGGTTCTCGCGCACGGTGAAGTCCGGGTCGAGGTTGTCGGCCTGGGGCACGAGGCCGACAAGGCGGCGGATCTCGCGGGACTGGTCGGGCAGGGAGAAATCCAGCACCGACAGTGCGCCGTCATCGAAGTCCGCCAGCCCCATCAGCATCTTCAGCGTGGTGGTCTTGCCCGCGCCGTTGGGTCCGAGAAAGCCGAAGCAGCGGCCCACGGGGATGTCGAAGTCGACGCCGTCCACCGCGCGCAACGAACCGAAGCATTTCACCAGGCCGCGCGCGCGAACAGCCATCCCGGCCCCGGGAAGCTCGGATCGTCGTCTGTCCAGACGTGTGATCATCGATGACATGCTGACTCCTGTGCAGCGCCAGGGGCGCGGGGAAGCGAGCCGAGCATGCGCGAGCCAACCGGCGATTTCAAGCCGTCGCGCCGCGCTCTGGCGCCTCGGGCAGCACCGCAACGCAACGTCATGACTCCGACTCGACCACCGCCATGCCCACGAGCAGCACGACCGAACCCTGGCGGTCCCGGATCGGCGTGAGGGTCGTGCGCCACGTCTGTTCCCCGACAGGAAGCGGGAGGGTCTCGACGTAGTGTACGGTCCTTCCCTGATCCCGACATTCCCGGTAGTGGGCCTCCAGCCGCGCGGCGACCCTCGAGCCGAAAACCTGCGGAGGCGTGTGCCCCACGAACAGCTCGGCGCTCAGCCCGGTCGCGCTGGCATGGGCCGGGTTCGAGGCCAGGTAGCGAAAGCCGCCGTCGGGCTCCACGCGGACCAGGAAGATCGCCTCCTCCACGCCTTCGACGATGGAGCGATAGATGCGCTCGCTCTCCGCCAGCCTCGCCTCGAGAGTCACTGCCTCGTTCGAGTCGATCAGGGCCCCGACCACGCGCTCCGGTCGCCCCTCGTCATCGCGGAGCAGCCGAGCGGTATCCGTAACCCACAGGGCGCTGCCGTCGGGGCGGAGCAGCCGGTAGCGGGTGTTCTTGCGGTCTCCGACCCAGCAGGTGAAATCCGATTCGTCGAGGGCGCGTTCCCGGTCCTCGGGATGGAGCGTCTCGGTCCACCAGCCCGGGCCGTCGAGCAGGTCATCCGGCGTGTATCCGAGGATCTCGCGGATGTTCGCGCTGACATACTCGATGCGATCGGGACTGTCGGCCCGGTAGGTATAGATCACCGCCGGGCTGGCCGACAACAGGGCGTCGAGCCGATCGCGCTCCGCCTGCGCCACGGCCGCGGCGCGGCGCTCCCGGTCCACGTCCTGGTAGAACCACCACAGCCACGAGGTCCGGCCACTGCCGTCCGCGATCGGCACGACCTGCACCCGGTACCAGATCGAATCACCCAGCAGGGAGGGCAAGCGCAGGGCGCCGTTCCATCGCTCGCCACGACCGACGGCGCGTTCGAACGACTCCAGCTGCAGCCCCTCGATGCCGCGCGCCGCCCAGTCCGGGGCGGGCCCACCCGGATCGTCGGGCTTCGCCGCCCCGAACACGCGCCGATAGGCATCGTTGACCAGCAGGCTGCGACCCGAGGCATCGGTGAGTTCCACCGGCTGGGGGCTGAGCTGGAACAGGGCGTCCCGCTCCTCCTCGGCCCGGTCGACCATCACCATCCACCGCGTCCGCTGCCACCGTGACAACATCCACAGGGCCAGGCCGGTGAAAAGAATGGCGAACACCACCGCCAGGCCGATCTGGAACAACCTTTCATTCCGCCCGACCCGAAGGTCTTCCACCGACTCGATCGCCACCAGCAGGGCGGACTGCTTCTCGTCCACGACCGGCACCGGGCGGGCCACGGCCAGCCAGAGCTCCCCGTCGGCGAAGAGCCGCACGGTCTCCGACCGCTCGCCTCGCGCTAGGTAGGCATCCATCCCGGGGTGATCGATGCGAGGACCGTCCAGGTAGTACCGACCGTCGCCGACCGGCTGGATGTCGCGCTGGTCGCGCATTTCTTCCCAGATGTGCGTCTCGGCGAGTTCCGCAGGCAGCAAGAGCGCCGCACGCGCGCCGAAGCTTTCCTGCAGATTGGCGTCCAGCGGAAGGGCGCCGGTGCCGACCTCCACTGTTCCGATGACCGTCGCATCCGGCGTCGGCGCGCGGATCGGCTCCACGGCCCGGAAGCCCGAGAACACGCGGCCGATCTCGAAGCCGGTTGTCCCCTCCCCCCGACGATAGACTTCGCCGAGAAGCGGCCGGACCTCGGCCAGCGTATCGCCGAAGTAATCCGGCTCGTGCATGCGCAGGAAGCTGATGGACTCCGGCCCGAGGTGGAACTGCAACACCCGGTCCTGCCCCTCGATGAGCTCGATCGTGATGGGCGTGACGGCATCGGCCAGCTCGCGCCGCAGGCGGCCTGCCTCTTCGCCGCCGCTGCCTCCCCCTTCGAGCTCCACCATGGGTCGGGCACGGGAGAGGATGTTTCTTACCCGGCCGTCGCGGGCGAGGATCCGGGCGATCCTGGCAAGCTCGGCCCGGCGACTGTCGAGGGCGGCCTCCATGCCGCCACGCAGTCGATCCTCCCGGGCGGCGACCGCCTCCCGGTATTCCCCCTGGGCGACGAATGCGGCCAAGGCACCGAGCACCAGCCAGCCAAGGAGCACGAGCAGCCAGATGCCCCGGAGACCCGGGCGTCGCGCCCGGCTCGATCCGTCGGAGCGCCTGCGATGCGGCTGCTGCCCCTCCTTGTGAACCATTCGTTCCATGTACCGATTATCACGCATTTATGCGCATCAAGGGTACGCACAAAACGCATGGCATGCAGAACCGCTTCGGCCCGGCCGCGGCAGCTGTCCTTCACGATCGCCCGCCGGGCATCTCCCCGATCATGGGACCAAAAAAAGGTTCATCGCACTTTGGCGTGAAAGGCGTCTCGGATCTTCAGGAAGAAGTACTCGGTATCCCGGTAGCCATAGGCCACCCGCTTGATCACCTTGATGCG
>JAWLHL010000028.1:0-21520 GCA_041690375.1 Guyparkeria sp.
TTTCGAACGCCTGGTCACCGCGGCCTTCGCCCAGCGGCGCAAGACCCTGCGCAACAACTTGAAACCCCTCATGCCAGCGTCAACAATTGAAGCGTCGGGCATCGACCCCTCGCTGCGCGCCCAGGCGCTGGACATCCCCGCCTTCCTGGCGCTGGCCAGGCGGCTCGAGTCGACCGACTGATCCATCCGAGACGGCCAGAGCGGCCATCGGAACCAGCCGGGGCCAAAGGCCTCGCCAGTCATCATCCGGACAGGCTCTCGAACGGTCATGCCCTGCACACCCGAATTCCATTGCAGCGAGACGGCGGCGGAGACCTTCAACGCCTGCGCGGCCTTCCTGGCCGAACGGCTCGCACAGGCCATCCGCAAGCGCGGCGTGGCGCGGATCGCCCTGGCGGGCGGCAGCACGCCCCGGCGACTCTACCTGACGCTGGCCGAACACTTCCGCGACGCCCTGCCCTGGGAGCGGGTGGAGTTCTACTTCGGCGACGAGCGCAACGTGCCGATGGACCACCCCAAGAGCAACTTCCTGATGGCGCGCCAGGCGCTCTTCGAGCCGCTGGGCATCCCGCCGCACCACGTCTTTCCCATGGTCTCCGACCACCAGAGCGACCCGGAAGGCGATGCACGCGCCTACGAGGCCATGCTGCGTCGCTGGTCAGCCGGCCCGGTTCCGCGCTTCGACATCACCCTGCTGGGAATTGGCGAGGACGGGCATTTCGCCTCGCTGTTCCCCGACACGCCGGCGCTCAACGAACGCGACCGGCTGGTGACGGTCAACCCGGTGGAGAAACTGCACTGCCACCGGTTGACGCTGACCTTCCCGGTTTTCGAACGGGCGCGCGACGTCGTCTTCCTGGTGATCGGCTCGGAAAAGCGCGCGGCGGTAGCCCGACTCCGCGAGGGCTGCACCGACCGGCCGGCCGAACGGCTCGCCGCCGACCGACCCACGGACTGGTTCGTCGACCGTGCCGGCTTCGGCACATGAACACCGAGGCGCAGGGCGTCACCATCCGTCGGCGGGTGGTCTTCGTTCCCGAGCACAGCGACACGGACGCCGGCCGCTATGCCTTCGGCTACGAGATCACCATCGAGAACCACGGTGCCCGCGCGGTCACGCTCGTCGACCGGCACTGGGTGATCGATCACGGCAACGGCGTCATCAAGGAGGTCCGCGGCGAAGGGGTCGGGGGCGAACAGCCTCGGCTCGAACCCGGGGAGAGTCATTCCTACCGTTCCGGGGCCATCATCGAGTCCCCGGCCGGGCGGATGACGGGCGACTACGGCTTTCGAACGGACGCCGGCGCGGTGTTCCGGGTCGACGTCCCCGCGTTCGACCTGATCGCCCCCGCCGCCTTCCGCTCCATTCAGTAGCTCGCCGGCGAAAAACGTCACCTGGCCGGCTCAGCGGCCTTTCGGGTGCTAGCATTCCCCGATCATTCACCGCCACCAGGCGAAAGGACAACATGGCGACCTACGCAATCGGCGATCTTCAAGGCTGCCTGGACCCGCTCGAGGCCCTCCTCGAGCAGGTCTCGTTCGACCCGGCGGCCGACCGGCTGTGGTTTGTCGGCGACCTGGTCAACCGCGGCCCGCAGTCGCTCGAGGCCCTGCGCTTCGTCCGCGACCTCGGCGACCGGGCCGTCACCGTGCTCGGCAACCACGACATCCACCTGCTCGGCTGCCACTACGGTACCCGCAAGCCGCGCGGACGGGATACGCTCGAACCGATCCTCGCCGCGGACGACCGGGACGAACTGGTCGACTGGCTTAGGCGCCGACCACTGATCCACCACGACCCGGAACTCGACTGGACCCTCGTGCATGCCGGCATCGCGCCCGCCTGGACGCTGGCGCAGGCCATCGCGGAGGCCCGCGAGGCCGAGGCGGCCATGGCGGGCGACGCGCCCGAGGCATTCTTCGGGGACGTCTTCGGCAACCAGAGCGATCGCTGGGACGAGCACGCCGCCGACATGGACCGCCAGCGCTTCGCCATCAACGTCTTTACCCGGATGCGGTACTGCCATGCCGACGGGCGACTGGACTTCGACGAGAAACGCCCCCCGGAGAAGGCCGCCCCGGACCTGCTTCCGTGGTTCGCGGTGCCCGGCCGGCCGACGGCCGACCGGCGGATCGTCTTCGGTCACTGGTCGACGCTGGGACCGGCCATGCCCCGTCACAATGCCTGGGGCATCGACCAGGGCTGCCTCTGGGGGCGGCAGTTGACCGCGCTGCGGCTCGAGGACGAGCGGCTGTTCGCAGTCGACTGCCCCGGCCAGCAGACGCCAAGGGGCAACTGATGCCCGCCCTCGCCTCGTGGCCGCCCGACACCAGGACAGGACCGGCTGATGCTTAGCACCGTTCTCTCGGTCCAGTCGCTGCTTGCCGGGATGGGCGTGCTGCTGGCCGGTTCCGGCCTGCTCGCGACCCTGCTCGGCCTGCGCGCCTCCGAGGAGGGCTTCTCCGACGGCACCATCGGTCTCGTGATGTCGGCGTTCTACGTCGGCTACGTGCTGGGGACGGTCACCATCCCCGGCATCATCCGCCGGGTCGGTCACATCCGCACCTTCGCCGCCCTGGCGGCCATTTCCTCGGCGGCCGCCATCCTGCACGGGCTTCTGGTGGATCCCTGGGTCTGGATGGCCCTGCGCCTGGTCAACGGGGTGACCCTGCTCGGCCTGTACATGGTGATCGAGAGCTGGATCAACGAGAAGGTCACCACCCACCGCGGGCAGGTCTTCGGCATCTACATGATGATCAGCCTGTTCGCCTACGGGGCCGGGCAGTTCCTGATCGCGCCCTACGGCGCGATGGACGTATCGACCTTCGCCATCGTCGGGCTGCTGTTCTCGCTGGGGCTGGTGCCCGTCGCGCTGACCCGGGTGAGCCAGCCCCCGCCGATGGAGACCACGCGCCTGCCGCTGATCGAGCTCTTCCGGCTGGCGCCCACGGGGGTCATCGGCGCGCTGCTGTCCGGCACGATCACGGGGACCGTCTACGGCATGGCGGCGGTCTACGCCAACCGCATCGGCCTGCCGGATACCCAGGTGGCCACCTTCGTCGCGGCGGTGATCGTCGGCGGCGCGCTGCTGCAGTGGCCCATCGGGCGGCTGTCGGACGGCCGGGATCGCCGCTACGCGCTCATCCTGGTCGCCGCCCTCGGCGGGCTGTTCTCGATCCTGCTGGCCATCCAGGACTGGTTCCCCTCCCCGGCCGTTTTCGCGCTGGCGCTGGCCTTCGGCGGCTTTTCCTTCTCTCTCTACGCGATCAGCGTCGCGCAGACCAACGACCGGCTGGCCAGCCACCAGGTGCTGGAGGGCACCCGCGGGCTGCTGCTGGTCAACGGGGCCGGGTCCGTCGCCGGACCGCTCATCAGCGGGGTGGCCATGGGGCTGTTCGGTGCGCCGGGGTTCCCGCTGTTCGTGCTGGCCGCGCTGCTCGTGCTGATCGGGCTGGTGTTCTGGCGCATCCTCATCGACGCACCGGTGCCCGACGCCGAGCGCGGCGGCTACGTCTTCACGCAGCGCACCTCCGCCGCCGGGGCGGAACTCGACCCCCGCTCGAGCGAGGAGGAAGAGACGGTCGCCGCCGAACCTGCCGCCGAGTCGGCCCCGCCGATCTACGAGCCCGACCCGGCGTGGACCGACTACCGGGACCCGGAGGCCGCCGGCGAGGAAGAGCCCGAGGACGAGTCCCGCATCAGCCGTCCGGGGCGGCCAGACGACGCCTGATCCGCCGCATCAGCCAGCCGAGCAGCGGCACGCGCTCGTAGACCTGCGCCGCGGGGTCCCAGTGGTCCACGTGTTCGAGGACCCGGCCATCGTCGTCCAGCAGCACTTCAGTCATGCCCTCGATGACCAGCGCGCCGGCTTCCTCGCCGCAGCGCATCCGCCAGCGGAGCAGGCCATGGTCGCCGTCCACTGCCCTGGCCGTGACCACGAAGCGCATGCCCGGACACTGCCGAAAGCCGTGCGCGAAGACCCCGCGGATGGCGGCCACTCCCTCCACGGCGTTGAACGGGTCGACGAAGTGGGCCTGCGGGGCGTAGACGGCATCCAGCGTCTCGAGCCGATCCTCGCGCAGGCCTTCCATCACGGCGACGAGACGCTCGAGGGCGGCAGCGCGGTTGATACCTCGACCGGCGACCGTCATGCCCCGGGCTCCCGGAGCATTCGCCGCGTGATCGCGAAATAGAGCCGGTACGGCAGCAGCCGGAGGACCTTCATCACGAAGCCGAAACCCCGTGGCGCGAGGATCTCGAACCCCTTCCCGGCCAATCCCCTCTCGATCCGCCGGGCAGCCTCGTCGGGCTCGATGCGCCCGGGCATGGGAAAGTCGTTCTTGTCGGTCAGCGCGGTGCGCACGAAGCCCGGGTTTATCACCCGGATGGCCACGCCGTACCGGGCGAATTCGGGTCGCAAGGACTCGGCCATGTTGATCATCGCCGCCTTGCTGGCCCCGTAGGGCGAGGCGTAGGGCAGACCCCGGTAGCCCGCCACGCTGGCCGTGAGCACGATTTCCCCCGCGCCACGACGCATGAAGTCGTCCTTCACCACGTCGATGCCGTTGATCGCGCCGAGGAAGTTCACCCGCATCAGCCGTTCGAACAGGGCCGGATCGAACCGGTCCAGGCTCATCGGTTCGTAGTCCCCGGCGTTGAAGATCACCGAGTCGGGCATGCCCCAGCGCTCGAGGATCTCGTCCCAGGCCCGGGCAAGGGTATCGGGGTCGGTGACGTCGGCGGCCACGGCCAGGACCCGGCCGGGATCGCGGCCGGCCCGCTCGTCGAGCGCCGCCTGGCGCCGGGCGGAGATGACCACGCGGTGCCCGCCGGCGACCAGTCGGTCCACCAGGGCCGCGCCGATGCCGCTGCTGGCCCCGACCAGCCAGTATGTTCGTGCCTCTCCCGCCTTCATGCACTTCTCCCCTTGCCGGATCCGTCGTCGCCTGAGCCGAAACTGGAGCGAGCTTAGACCAGCACTGCTACAATATCGATGCACAAGTTATACACTCAGCGACAACCGCAGGTGGGCACGTTGTCCAGGACCGATCAGAACCCAGCCGACATCGACGAGAAGGGCCTGCTGCCCATTCGCTCGGTGGCCCAGATCACCGGGGTCAACCCCATCACGCTGCGCGCCTGGGAGCGTCGCTACGACCTGATCCGCCCCACCCGCACGCCGGCCGGGCACCGCCTCTACAGCCAGCAGGACATCCGCACCATCCAGCGCATCCAGGAACTGGCCGAGAGCGGCATGGGATTTGCGCAGATCGCCTCGCTCCTGAACGAGGAAACCCGGGAAACCTCCCCCCGCGCCGAACCCCGGACGCCACCGCCTGCCGTCACCCCGCCCCGCTCGCTGCTCGAGCGGGTGATGCAGGCGGCGATCGATCTCGACCCCGGCGCGTTGCGGGCTGCCGAGACCACCGCCCTGATGTGGCTGACCCCCGAGGACTACCTGCGCGAGGTGCTGGTCGAATCGCTGGCTCACCTGGAGGCGCGCACGGCCTGGCCGGACAGGGACCTGGCCCTGATCTGGCTGGCCGAATACATAAAGGGTCGGGCGGACTGGGTGGCCGACGCCCCCGACCGCAGCGACGCCCCCGTGGTGGCCATCGACAATGCCGACGGCCCCGGCCAGTCCTTCTCGGCCGGTGGGCTGAGGCTCTTCTGCACCCTCCACGACGACCGTTTCCATGCCCGCCTGCTGCCAACCGGGCTCTCGGAAACCCAGCGCCAGCAACTGGTTCGGCGCTGGTCGGCCAGGGCCTGGGTGCGCGTCGCCACCGGCGACGGGCCCGAGGCACGACAGGAGACGAGCGGGTCGCCGGGCGGCGCGCGCGTGTTCCGCTGCCGACTGCCCGTGCTGGAACCGGAAGGCGGCGAGCAGGCCGCGGACTTCATGCAACGGTGGCGACGACTGGTCGAGGAGGACATCGAGAGATGCCGGCAGCAGGTCACGCGGACCCTCGGCTCGGCGCGACCGGCATCCCGGCCCGCGATCCGGCACTGAGGCGATCTCGGAACATGGACAGGTCTGTGTCACAATGCGCCCAACACCACGCGCAACGGGAGATCCAGACGGCGATGCTGGATGCGAATTTGCTCAAGAAGGCGGTCAATGCGTCCACCGACGGAATCGTGATTGCCGAGCAGGAAGGCAGCGACAACATCCTGATCTATGCCAACCGGGCCTTCGAGGAACTGACCGGCTACAGCGAGGAGGAAATCCTCTATCAGGACTGTCGTTTCCTGCAGATGGACGACCGCGAGCAGGAGGCACTGCAACAGATCCGTCAGGCCATCCGCGCCGGAGAGGCCACGCGCGTCGTCGTCCGCAACTATCGCAAGGACGGCAGCATGTTCTGGAACGAGCTGTCGATCACTCCGGTATTCAACGACGAGGACCGCCTGACCTACTTCATCGGCATCCAGCGAAACGTCACCGAACTGGTCCACATGCGCGAGGAGAACGAGCGGCTCCGGGAACGGATCCGGCAGCTCGAGGCGGCCGCGGCCACGAAGGGCTGAACCCCGCGACATGGCGACGGCCGGATCGGGCATGCTTGTCACAACGGCGCCGAGCGGGCATGCTTTCTCCCTGCCCTGCGGCGCCCGCGCTGCACGAGGCGCGTCTTGTAAACACGGAAGCGACAACGCACAGGCGGATCGATGAGCGCACCCCCCGTCAACGGATTGCTTAGCGCCCTGGTCAGGGAGGACGCCCTCTCGCTCGACCAGGCACAGACCCTCCAATCGAAGGCCAGAGACAACCGCGAAACGGTATTGAACACGATGCTCTCCGAGGGGATGTCCCCGCAGCGCATCGCGGAAGTCGCCTCCAGGCGCTTCGGTCTCCCCCTGGTCGATCTCAACGCCATCGACACCAGCGACCTGCCGGTCAAGCTCGTCCCGGAGAAGCTGCTCAAGACGAACACCGCCCTGCCGCTGTTCCAGCGCGGCCGCCGGCTGACCGTCGCGCTGGCCGACCCCTCGGATTCCCGCGCGATCGACGGTTTCCGCTTCTCGACCAACATGGCCATCGAGGCCGTGGTCGCCGAGGCGCCCAAGATCACGCGGCTGCTCGACGACGCGCTCAATGCCACCGACGCGTTGAGCGAGGAACTGGACGACGACCTGGCCAACGTCGAGTTCGAAACCGAGGACGACGACGCCCACGACGCGGAAGACGCCTCGCTGCAGGACGACGTGGTCGTCAAGTTCGTCACCAAGCTCCTGACCGACGCCATCCGCAAGGGCGCCTCGGACATCCACATCGAGCCCTACGAGAAGCAGTTCCGCATCCGCTTTCGCATCGACGGCATGCTGACCGAGAGCGCCAAGGCGCCGGCCAACCTGTCCGATCGCATCATCGCGCGGGTCAAGGTGATGAGCCGCATGGACATCTCCGAGCGGCGCATCCCGCAGGACGGGCGGATCAAGCTCAAGCTGTCTAAAAAGCGCGCGATCGACTTTCGTGTCAACACCTGCCCGACCCTGTTCGGCGAGAAGGTGGTACTGCGTATCCTCGACCCGTCGAGCGCCCAGCTGGGCATCGACCAGCTCGGCTACGAACCCGAGCAGAAGCGGCTGTACATGGAGAACCTCGAGAAGCCCTACGGGATGATCCTGGTCACCGGCCCGACCGGCTCGGGCAAGACGGTCTCGCTTTACACCGGCCTGAACATCCTCAACTCGGGCGACCGCAACATCTCCACCGCCGAGGATCCGGCGGAAATCGTCGTGCCGGGCATCAACCAGGTCAACGTCAACCCCAAGGTGGGGCTGACCTTCGCCAACGCCCTGCGCGCCTTCCTCCGCCAGGATCCCGACGTGATCATGGTGGGCGAGATCCGCGACCTGGAAACCGCCGAGATCGCCATCAAGGCCTCGCAGACCGGTCACCTCGTCCTCTCGACGCTGCACACCAACGACGCGCCCCAGACGCTCACGCGCATGGTGAACATGGGGGTGCCGGCCTATAACATCGCCTCGTCGGTCAGCCTGATCATCGCCCAACGGCTGGCGCGCCGGCTGTGCAATAATTGCAAGCAGCCGGAAAACATCCCGGAAGAGGAGCTGCGCCGCGAGGGCTTCACCGCCGAGGACCTGGCCGACTCGCCCAGGCTGTTCAAGGCCGAGGGCTGCGACCAGTGCACCAACGGCTACAAGGGACGGGTAGGGATCTACCAGGTCATGCCCGTCTCGGAGGAGATGGGCCGCATCATCATGGAAGGCGGAAACGCCATCGACATCGCCGACCAGGCGAAGAAGGAAGGCATCGACGACCTGCGGCGATCGGGCCTGAAGAAGGTCCTCGCCGGGGTCACCAGCCTCGAGGAAGTCAACCGCGTCACCAAGGACTGACCCCGGCCGGGCATCATAGGGAGAGAACAAGATGGCCACAGCAGCGGCAAGCAAGCAGAAAAGCGCAGAGAAACCCGTATTCACCTACGAGGCGCGCACCAAGGAGGGCCGCGTCGTCCAGGGCGAGATGGCGGCCTTCAACGACACCGCCGTGCGGGCGGAGATCCGCCGCCTGGGCATGACCCTGATCCGCGTCAAGCGCAAGAGCCGCCCGCTCTTCTCGAGCTCCAAGCCGGTCCAGCCCCGCGACGTCGCCACCTTCGCCCGGCAGCTGTCAACCATGATGAGCGCCGGCCTGCCGATCGTGCAGGCGCTCGAGATCATCGCGCAGAGCGCCGAGAAGAAGTCGATGAAGGACCTCGTCAACGAGGTCAAGAACGACGTGGAAAGCGGCACCAACCTGGCCGACGCCCTCGACCGGCACCGCAAGCACTTCGACGAACTGTTCGTCAACCTGGTCCGCGCCGGCGAGCAGTCGGGCGCGCTGGAGGTGGTCCTCGACCGGATCGCCACCTACAAGGAAAAGACCGAGAGTCTCAAGGGCAAGGTGAAGAAGGCGCTGTTCTACCCCACCGCCGTCCTGGTGGTCGCCTTCATCGTCACCGCGATCCTGCTGATCTTCGTCATCCCGCAGTTCGAATCCCTCTTCCAGGGCTTCGGCGCCGACCTGCCGGCCTTCACGCAGTTCGTCATCGGCCTGTCCGAGGGCATGCGAGAACACGGCCTGCTGATCTTCGGCGGACTCGCCGCACTGATCGCGGTGTTCATCTTCTTCAAGCGCCGGTCCGACAAGTTCAACCACTTCCTCGACCGGATGATCCTCAAGGTGCCGATCTTCGGCGCGCTGACGGAGAAATCCGCCATCGCGCGCTTCTCGCGGACGCTGGCGACCATGTTCTCGGCGGGCGTGCCCCTGGTCGAGGCCCTGCCGCCGACCGCCGGGGCCACCGGCAACGCCGTCTTCCGCGACGCGGTCATGGACATGCGCGACCTGGTCTCCGCCGGCTCGCCGCTTCGCATCGGCATGCAGCAGTCCAACCTGTTCCCGGTGATGGTGGTGCAGATGGTCGCCATCGGCGAGGAGACGGGTGCGCTCGACTCGATGCTCGCCAAGGTCGCCGACATGTACGAGGAAGAAGTCGACAACATGGTCGACGCGATGTCGAGCCTGCTCGAGCCGATGATCATGGCCTTCCTCGGCATCGTGGTCGGTGGTCTCGTCATCGCCATGTACCTGCCGATCTTCAAGCTGGGCGCCGTGGTCTGATCACCACGCCGCCGGATCGATTCCGTCACGGCCCGCCTCACCGGGCCGTTTCCATGTCAGGCACCTGAAACATGTCCGAACTGCAAGCCTTCTTCCAGCAACACCCGGCGATCTGGATCGCCGTCGCCGCCCTGTTCGGCCTGCTGGTGGGCAGCTTTCTCAACGTCGTCATCAACCGTCTGCCGGTGATGATGGAGCGCGAATGGAAGCGGCAGTGCCGCGCCCTGCTCGCCGGCGAGGACGCGCCCGCCGACGCCGACGAGGCGCCCTTCAACCTGGTCCGCCCGGCCTCGGCCTGCCCCGAATGCGGCGCGCCGATCCGCGCCTGGCAGAACATCCCCGTGATCAGCTGGCTGTGGCTGCGGGGACGCTGCGCGAACTGCGGGAAATCGATCTCCTGGCAGTACCCGCTGGTGGAGCTGGCCAGCGCCGGACTGGTGGGACTTGCCGCCTGGCACTTCGGGCCGACCGCCCTGGCCCTGGCGGTGTTCCTGTTCAGCTGGGCGCTGCTGGCCGCCTCGGTGATCGACCTGAAGACCCAGCTGCTGCCGGACGTGTTCACGCTGCCGCTGCTCTGGCTGGGGCTGCTGCTGCCGATCCTGCTGCCGGACTACCACCTGTCGCTGACGGAGGCGGTCCTCGGGGCCGTGTTCGGCTACCTCGCCCTGTGGTCGGTCTACTGGCTGTTCAAGTTGCTCACCGGCAAGGAGGGCATGGGCTTCGGCGACTTCAAGCTGCTCGCCGCGCTCGGCGCCTGGCTGGGCTGGCAGATGCTGCCGCTGGTGATCCTCCTCTCGGCCCTGGTCGGGAGCATCGTCGGCGTCGCCATGATCCTGGTGCTGCGTCACGACCGCCGCATCCCCATCCCCTTCGGCCCGTATCTCGCCATGGCCGGACTGCTGGCGCTGTATCTCGGCGAACCGATGCTCGCGGCCTACCTGGGCGGCTACTGAGGAAGGCGACCGTGACGACCTCCGAGTCCAGGCGGAAGACCGGTCGGGGCAGGATCATCGGCCTGACCGGCGGGATTGCCAGCGGCAAGAGCCTGGCGGCCGAGTACTTTGCCGCGCTCGGCATCCCCGTGATCGACACCGACCGGATCAGCCGCGAGCTGGTCGAACCCGGGCAATCCTGCTGGCACGCCATCCGGGCGCGGTTCGGCGAGGAGGTGCTGCAGGGCGACGGACGGCTCGACCGACCGTCTCTCAGGCGCCGGATACTGGCCGATTCGTCGGAGCGGGCGGCGCTCGAGGCCATCATGCATCCGGCCATTCGCGCCCGCGCCCGCGAGCGGGCGGAACACGCCGCACAACAGGCCCCCTACGTGATCGTGGTGGTCCCCCTGCTTGCCGAACCTGACGTATGGCCCGCCTACCGCAACTGGCTCGACGGGGTGATCGCCATCACGGCCCCCGAAGACAACCGGCGCGAGCGCTTGCTGGCCCGACCGGGCATCGACGAGGCGCAGGCCGACCGCCTTATCGCCCTGCAGGCGGACGACCCGGCACGACTGGCCATCAGCGACTACCGCCTGGACAACATCGGCGACCGGGAGGCGCTTCGAGAGGCGGTTGCCGAGCTCGACCGCCGGCTGCGACAGGCACCCCCGCCCCGCTGACGCCCGCCTCAGCCGTTCCCCCTGCCTCCACCCTGCACGAGGAAACGTTGCAGGCGCCACCAGCCGGTCCGGCCGACCCGGCCTGGCGTCAGCCATAGCGTGACGCGGCCGCGGACGGGATCATTCAGACGCAGGCCGACAAGAACGGCGCTGCGCCAGACCAGGCGCATCTCGCCCCGCCATGCGCCACGCGAGGTCTCGAACCGCCCGCGGGGGCCTTGCCAGACCAGCCGCCCCGACACCATCAGGCCCGTCGGCCGAGCGGCGATGTGGCGCCAGACCCACCAGCTGCCGCCGAGCAGGAGCAGCGCGCGCCCCGAGGCATCCAGCCCGGTCGACAACTCGCCGTCGCCGAACGTCGGCCATCCACCCCAGAGCACGACCGCGACGAGGCTCAGCCAGGCCAGTCCGCCAAGCAGCCGCCAGGCTCCGACCAGCCATGGGTCGGACCCGAGTTCGCCACGAAATCCCGGCGCGTGTCCTTGCATGAAATCCATTCCATCCCGGTGATCGGCAACGGGGATGTTATCCTTGCGTTCCACCGCAGTCTCTCATTTCCCTGCCGACAAAGGCAGTCAACCCCACGGGTAACCGAGATGTCCGATGCGATCCGCCAGCAGTGGCAGGCAGCGACACAGCCGTCCGGCGACACCACAGCCACCGACGGGGCAGCCCTCGTCTCCGGGCTGGTCGACCGGGAGGTCATCGTGGTCTCGGGTTCCGAGGCCCGCGCCTTCCTGCAGGCCATCCTGACGCAGGACATCGAGTCGCTGGCCGATGACGCGGCCACGTTCGCCGCCCTGTGCAACGCCAAGGGTCGAGCGCTGGGCCTGTTCCGGGTGGTCGCCCACGACGACCGTTTCTACCTGGTCACCCGCGCGGACATCGCCCCGGCACTGCAAAAACGCCTGCAGATGTATGTGCTGCGCCGCGACGTGCAGGTCGAACGGGCCGAGGACTGGGTCGCTCTCGGCGTGATCCTTCCCGAGGAACCGTCGCGACCGGCGGCCGCACCGGGGGCGGCGGAGATGCTCGAGCGCCTGGCGGCCACGAGAGGCGATGACGCCCCCCGCTGGCCGGCAGGGATGGATGCCGACGGCCTGCTCTACATCCGCGAGAATGGGGACGGCACGACGCGCATCGCGATCCACGGCCCGATCGATCGCCTGCGTCGCCTGCTCGAATCCATGCCGGCGGAGTCGCGCGTGGCGAGCACCGTCTGGGACCGGGCGGAGATCGAGGACCGCATCCCGCTGGTGGACCGCGACACGGTCGAGCATTTCGTGCCGCAGTGGATCAATCTCGACGAACTCGGCGCCTTCAGCCTGAAGAAGGGCTGCTACCCCGGCCAGGAGGTGATCGCGCGCCTGCACTACCTGGGCAAGCCCAACCGCCGGCTGTTCAGTGGCCATGCCCTGGCGCTGGAGCCGCCGGCCGCCGGCACGCCGATCGAGACGAGCGACGGCACCACCGCCGGCGAGGTGGTGCGCAGCGCGCCGCTGCCGGACGGCAGCGGCTCGATCATCCTCGCCGTGATCAAGCTCAAGCACCTGCACGACTCGCTCGGCATCGACGGGCTGGCGCTGAGCATCGACCAGCACGCCGCCCCCGGCGCCGGGATGGCGCAGACCGGCACACCGCACTGACGGGAACATCCCGGACGTGACAATCCCATTCCATCCGATACCCGCATTTCAAGCCATGACCGAATCCCAGACCCTCGAGAACAACCAGCCGACCAACGACGAACTGGTCGTCGGCAGCCGCCGCTTCCGCTCGCGCCTATTGACCGGCACCGGCAAGTACAAGGACATGACCGAGACCCGCGAGGCCACCGAGGCCGCCGGGGCCGAGATCGTCACCGTGGCGATCCGCCGGAGCAACATCGGCCAGAACCCGGACGAGCCCAACCTGCTCGACGTGCTCCCGCCGGAGCGCTACACCATCCTGCCGAACACCGCCGGCTGCTACACCGCCACCGAGGCGGTGCGCACCTGCCGACTGGCGCGCGAACTCCTGGACGGGCACAACCTGGTCAAGCTCGAGGTGCTCGGCGACGAGAAGACCCTCTACCCCGACATCACCAACACCCTGCTGGCCGCCGAGACCCTGGTCGCCGACGGCTTCGAGGTGATGGTCTACACCTCGGATGACCCCATCGTCGCCAAGCGGCTCGAGGAGATCGGCTGCGTGGCGGTGATGCCGCTGGCCGCCCCGATCGGCTCGGGACTGGGCATCCAGAACAAGTACAACCTGATGACCATCATCGAGAACGCCGAGGTGCCGATCATCGTCGACGCCGGCGTGGGCACGGCCTCGGATGCCGCCGTGGCGATGGAGCTCGGCTGCGACGGCGTGCTGATGAACAGCGCCATCGCGCACGCCGGGTACCCGGTGCTGATGGCCTCGGCGATGAAGAAGGCCATCGAGGCCGGTCGCGAGGCCTTCCTCGCCGGTCGCATGCCGCGGAAACGTTACGCCAGCGCTTCCTCGCCGGTCGACGGCCTGTTCTTCTGATCCCATGAGCGAATCGACCGAAAAGAGCCACGCCATCCGGCGGCGCATCCGCTCGTTCATCCGCCGCGAGGGCCGGCTCACGCCGGGCCAGCAGCGGGCACTGAACGAACTGGGCCCAAAGTACCTGATCGAGCCGGAAGGCCCGCCGATCGACCCGGCGGAACTGTTCGGCCGGGCCGCGCCGCTGACCCTCGAGATCGGTTTCGGCAACGGCGACAGCCTGGTCGAGATGGCCGCGAAAGACCCGGACAGCGACTTCATCGGCATCGAGGTGCATCGCCCGGGCGTGGGGCACCTGTTGAACGGCATCGAGCACTTCGGCCTGACCAACCTCAAGGCCGTCTGCGGCGACGCCGTGCCGTTCGTCGAACAGCGTCTCGGCGAGAAAAGCCTCGACCGGCTGCTGCTGTACTTCCCGGACCCCTGGCACAAGAAGCGCCACCACAAGCGCCGCATCGTGCAGACGCCGTTCGCGGATCTCGTCGCCAGCCGTCTCAAGCCCGGCGGGCTGTGGCACCTGGCGACCGACTGGGCCGAGTACGCCGAACACATGCGCGAGGTGCTCGACGCCCACCCGGCCTTCACCGCCGAGCACGAAGGCACGGGCGAGAACGCCCGACCCGACTGGCGCCCGCGCACCAAGTTCGAGCGCCGCGGCGAGGAACGTGGCCACCAGGTCTTCGACCTGCTCTACCGCCGTCACTGAGAGATCACACCCGGTCCCGACCGCCGCGTGGCGGACAAGTGGCGGATGAATAGCCGTCAACTTGTTCCCGTCCCGGTAAATCCCTATTATCGTGGGCTTTCGTTTGCTCGGAGAGTCGAGATGCGCCAACGGCGGCGCGCTCCTCCCAGGGCAGGACGACCCGATTACGCCGATTTTTCACGTTTCATCTTCACTGCTTTCCAACAGGAGGGACCATGTCCAAGAAGCATCCCGTTGTCGCGGTTACCGGCTCGTCCGGCGCCGGCACCTCGACCGTCAAGACCGCCTTCAACCACATCTTCCGCCGCGAGAACATCTCGCCGGTCGTGATCGAGGGCGACAGCTTCCACAGCCTCAACCGCAAGGACATGCGCGAGCGCATGGCCGCCGAATCCGAGAAGGGCAACAACTTCTTCTCCCACTTCGGCCCGGAAGCCAACCACTTCGACAAGCTGGCCGACCTGTTCAAGAGCTACGGCGAGTCGGGCTCCGGCAAGAAGCGCTACTACCTGCACAGCGACGAGGAAGCCGCCGAGCACAACGCCCGGCTGAACACCAACCTCGGCCCGGGCGAGTTCACCCCGTGGGAAGACATCCCGGCCGGCTCCGACCTGCTGTTCTACGAGGGCCTGCACGGCCTGGTGAAGACCGATGACGTCGACGTCGCCCAGCACGTCGATCTGGGCGTCGGCGTCGTGCCGATCGTCAACCTCGAATGGATCCAGAAGATCTTCCGCGACAACGCCGAGCGCGGCTACTCCGCCGAGAAGATCGTCGACACCATCCTGCGCCGCATGCCGGACTACGTGAACTACATCACTCCGCAGTTCTCGCAGACCGACGTCAACTTCCAGCGCGTACCGACCGTCGACACCTCCAACCCGTTCATCGCCCGCGACATCCCGACGCCGGACGAGAGCGTGGTCGTGATCCGCTTCCGCGATCCGGAAGAGTTCGGCGTGGACTTCCCCTACCTGCTGCAGATGATCCCGAACTCGTTCATGTCCCGCTACAACACCATCGTGGTGCCGGGCGGCAAGATGAGCTACGCGATGGACCTGATCCTGACCCCGCGCATCCACCGCCTGATCGAGGAGCGCGGCCAGTAAGGCCCGCTTTCGGGGCTCCGCCCCGGATCAAGACCAGGAAGGAAAAAGCCCCCGTTCGGCTCGGCCGACGGGGGCTTTTCTGTTGGCACCCCTCCCCCAGGGCACGGACCTCACGCCGGGGTATCGGGGCGCTGGTCGAAATAGCGAAAGGTGTTCCGCCCGGAGGCCTTGGCGTTGTACATGGCCGCATCGGCATGGTTGATCAGCGCATCGGCATCGAGCGCGTGGTCGGGGTAGATCGCGATCCCGACCGAGGCGCCGATCTCGACCGGCTCGTCGTTCAACCGGAACGGGCGGACCAGCGCCGCGACCACCTTCTCGGCCACCTGTCCGGCGAAGTGCGGTGCGGGCAGGCCCTCGAGCAGGATGAGGAATTCGTCACCGCCGAGCCGACCGACCGTGTCCTCGTGGCGCAGCAACCCTTGCAGGCGCCCGGCCACGTCCCGCAGGAGACGATCGCCCACGGCATGCCCCATCCGGTCGTTGACCTGCTTGAAGCGGTCGAGATCGAGAAACAGGACCGCCAGTGCCGAATCCTCGCGATCGGCCCGGGCCACGGCCTCATCGATCCGGTAGCGCAGGGACGCGCGGTTGGGCAGCCCCGTCAGAGGATCGTGGTGGGCCTGGTAGCGGATGCGCTGTTCGGCCGCCTTGGACTCGGTGATGTCATTGAAGATGTGGATGAAGTAGTCGACCTCGCCCTTCTCGTCGACTACCTCGCTGATCGTCTGCAGAGCCGTGAGCAACTCGCCGCGCTTGTTGCGGTAGACCATCTCGCCCTGCCAGACGTGCTCGCGGCCGAGATGCTGGCAGACGGCCTCCAGCCGCCCTACCTGCGCGTCATCGAGCTGGAACAGCTCGGAAAGCGTACGCCCCAGCACCTCGTCGAAACCAAAACCGGTAATGCGGCTGAATGCCGGGTTCACGCGCAGGATGCGGTGGTGCGGCGAGGTGATCATGATCGCCTCGCCGGTCCCGTCGAACACGCTCGCCGCCAGGCGCAGTTCTCCCGCGGACCGCTCGAGTTCCTCGGCCTGGCTGGAAAGACGCTTTAGCACCGGCCTGAGCGCCCGCCCGGAAAGAAAGGCCACCAGCGGCAGCAGGAGCAGCACCAGCAGCAGCGGCAGGCCAAGTCGCTCGACCACCGGCTGGTAGAAGCTCCAGAAGGGCGCCTCGATCAGCAACAGGCACCGCCCGCCGCCCACCGGGGTGTAGAACAGCACCTGCGACTGGCCATCGTGCTCCGGCCAGACCACGCCCGCGCGATCCGGCTCGATCCGGCCCAGGTCGCCGGCAATGGTGCTCTCCGCGGCACCCATCACCAGGCCGTCTCCGGTCTCGTCTACGCGCACCAGACGGCCCTCGCGGAAATCCAGGAGGTACCCGCGGGACAGGGCATCATGGCCCCGGGTGTCGGCCAGCAGATCGACCAGGCTGTCCACCTCGAAGAACAGCACGTCGGTCCCCAGACGACGGCCATCGTCGTCCAGGATCGGGGCGGCGGCGCGCCAGACGATGCGCCCGTCGAAGGGCACCAGCCGGCTCTCGACTTCGCTCAGCTCGTCGAGCATGGAATGCTCGGGCACCCCGCCGGTCTCGCCCGCATCCACGATCACCTCGCCGAACGGACCCAGCCGCTTCAACCCGACCAGCGCCCGGGAACTCCCCAGGGCATCGCCCAGCCTGGGCTCGGTGAACTCGACCAGTTCGTCGAAGCCCAGGTTCCCCTGCGCATACGCGGCCAGCCGGTTGCGGATCTCCGTGCGGCTGGTGACCTGCCGGGCGATCCCCTCGTAACGCTGGACCAGGTTGTCCAGCGCCACGGCCTGCGCCTGGATGCCCATCAGGGTGCTGCGCTCGAGCCCGTCGCGCGCGGACTGGTAGATGGCCACGGCCGTGACCAGCGCCACCAGCACGCCGCTGACGAGGACCCCGAGCACCGCAAGCCCTACGGCCTTGCGACGGATCTGGCGGATGGAATAGCGCGCTGGCATGGGCCGGGGCTCCGATGGGGGCTCGGCCCGCGGGAGAAGCGGGCGGCAGGATGAGGCGTGGACATCCTGTCACGCAATCGAATTCATCCTGCGATTATTCCAGAAAATCGCCGCCGAAACCACTGTCAGCCGAGACAAATCCACCGGCAAATCAACCCGTTGAGCCCTCTCTCAACCATCCCTGCAAGGAGGCCGACCGGGCAAGAACGACACCGGCCCTTCGGGGTCGATACGCCCGACGTACTTCCCCTGCCGCGCCGTGCGCGGATGCCCGGTTGAAGCGCCCGCGGGCAGGGCCTTGGCCTGCGCAAAACGGCCTTTCGCTCCCGGGGCAAAGCTGAGCCGGGGGACGGGTCGCGGGCATGACCGAAACTTCTTGTGCACTCCTTGTACATGAGTTATACACTCAGATCATCCCTGCTCGCCCCCGGAGACGCCAGTGACCTCGACCCCCCACCTGCATCCCGCCCCTGACCGCCCGCTCGAGATCGCCGTGATCGGCTCGGGCATCGCCGGCGTGGGCGCGGCCTGGCTGCTGGCCCGCCGGCACCGGGTGACCCTCTTCGAGAAGAACGACTATCTCGGCGGGCACACGCACACCCATCGCGTCGACGACGGCCGGGGCGGGGAGATCGCGGTCGACAGCGGTTTCATCGTCTGCAATCGTCCCAACTACCCGCACCTGTTCGGCCTGTTCGAGACGCTGGGAGTGGAGACCCGGGCGACCGACATGTCCTTCGGCATGAGCATGGACCGCGGCCAACTGGAGTACAGCGGCGACAATCTGAATACCCTGTTCTCCCAGCGGCGCAACCTGCTCCGCCCCGGCTTTTTGCGGATGGTGGCCGAGATCCTGCGCTTCAACCGGCTGGGCAAGGCCGCCCTGCGTAACGGGAGGGCGACTGCGTCTACACTCGACGACATGCCGCTCGCTCAATTCCTCTCCGCCAACAGACTGTCCCCCCGCCTCCGGGACGACTATCTGCTGCCCATGGCCGCTGCGATCTGGTCCTGCCCGACCCGGCAGATGCTCGACTTTCCGGCCAGAAGCTTCCTGCAGTTCTTCGACAACCACGGCCTGATGAACGTGCAGGACCGCCCGCAGTGGGAGACGGTCGCGGGCGGCTCGCGCGTATACATCGACCGGATACTGGAGGCAGGGACATTCGAGGCACTGACCTCCCGCCCGGTCACGCGCATCGAGCGTCGCGAGGACGGCATCCACCTGCCCGAGCACGGCAGACGCTTCGATGCGGTGGTATCCGCCGCGCACGCCGACGAGACGCTGGCGATGCTCGCCGATGCGGACGAGCGGGAACGCGACACGCTCGGCGCCTTCCGCTTCCAGGAAAACCGCGCCTACCTGCACCGGGACACCCGGCTGATGCCGACGCGACGCCAGGTCTGGTCAAGCTGGAACTACCTGGGTCGCCGCGAAGCCGACGGCGGCCGCGCCGTGGCGGTGACCTACTGGATGAACCGGCTGCAGAAGCTCGAATCCCGTCACGAATGGCTGGTCACGCTCAACCCCTTCGAGCCGCCGCGCGACGAACTGGTGGAGGGGGAGTTCAACTACCACCACCCGGTCTTCGATGCCCGTGCCGTCGTCGCGCAGGCCGAGATCCCGGCGCTGCAGGGCCACCGGGGGATGTACTACGCGGGCGCCTGGACGGGCTACGGCTTCCACGAGGACGGGCTGAGCTCCGCGGTGGCCGTGGCCCGCCGTCTGGGCGCCGACATCCCCTGGGAACGCGGGGCCCGGGAGGCCGCATGACCTCCGCGCTCTACCAGGGCCACGTGATGCACCAGCGGCTGACCGGTCCGCGTTACCGATTCCGCTATCGGGTGTTCTCCCTGCTGGTGGACCTGGACGACCTCGAGGCCGGCTTCCCCGGTCGACGCCTGCTTTCGCACAACCGCTTCAACCTGTTCTCGGTGCACGACCGCGACCACGGTCCACGCCGCGACATGCCGCTGCGCGGCTGGATCACGGCCACGGCGCGCGCGCACGGCATCGATATCGACGGCGGGCGCATCCTCGTGTCGGCCTACCCGCGTCTGCTCGGCTACCAGTTCAACCCGCTGACAGTCTGGTACTGCCATGACCGCAACGGCCATCTCGTGGCGATCGACTGCGAGGTGAGCAACACATTCGGCCAGCATCACCACTACTTTCTCCACGATGGCGGGCGCCCCCTCGAAACACCCTTTCGCGCCCAGTCCGACAAGGTCTTCCACGTCTCGCCGTTCCTGCCGATGAACATGCGCTACCACTTCCGCCTCAACCTCCCGGGCGAGCGGCTCGTGGTGGCCATCCGCGCGACGAAGATCGGCGAGGACGGCGAGGTCGACACGCTGGTGGCCACGCATACCGCCAGACGCCGGAACCTCACCGACCGGCGCCTGCTCGTCGAGTCCCTGCGCGCCCCGTTTCTCACCTTCAAGGTGATCGGCCTGATCCACTGGCAGGCCCTGAAGATCTGGCTCAAGGGTGGGCGATTCCACAAGAGCCCGCCGCTACCCGAATCGGAGGTCAGCTCATGTCCCTCGTCCCGACACGGAACCTGAACCGCGCGGCCACCGGCGCCACGCCGACAGACGCCCTTCCCCTGTCCGCCCGCTGGGTGAATCCCTTTCTCTCCGGCATCCGCATCGGCCGGGTCCGGGTGACCACCGACGACGGCGGCGAGGCCGAGTTCGTCGGTGCCGACCGTCCCGAGCTCTCGGCCCACTGGCACCTGCATCACCCGGCTCGCCTGTTCTCGCGCATCGCGCGACTGGGCGACATCGGCATTGCCGAGGGCTTTATCGCCGGCGACTACTCCTGCGACGATCTGACCACGCTGCTGGAGATCGGCGCGCGCAACTTCGAGGAGATCGCCCGCGACCTGCGCCCGGGTTTCTGGACCCGCCTCGCCCACCGCCTGCAGCACGCCCTGCGCGCCAACCACCGCCGCGGCAGCCGCCGCAACATCGCCGCGCACTACGACCTGGGCAACGACTTCTACCGCCTTTGGCTGGACGAGTCGATGACCTACTCCTCGGCCCTGTTCGAACAGCCCGACGAACCGTTGTTCGAGGCGCAAAAGCGCAAGTACGACCGGCTGCTCGACGGCCTGGGGGCATCGCCCGGCGAGCGCATCCTCGAGATCGGCTGCGGCTGGGGCGGACTCGCCGAACGCGCCGCCCGGCGCGGCCTTGCCGTCGACGGCCTGACGCTCTCCACCGAGCAGCTGGTGTGGGCGCAGGAACGCCTCGAGAAGGCCGGACTGGTCGACCGCGCGCAACTGCACCTGACCGACTACCGCGACCAGGCGGGCCGGTACGATCACATCGTCTCCATCGAGATGTTCGAGGCGGTCGGCGAGCGCTACTGGCCCACCTTCTTCCGCACGGTGCACGACCGCCTCAAGCCCGGCGGCCGGGCGGCGATCCAGGTGATCACCATCGAGGAGTCGGCGTTCGAGGCCTACCGCCGGGAACCGGACTTCATCCAGCTCTACATCTTCCCCGGCGGGATGCTGCCCTCGATCGAGCGCTTCCACGCCGGGGCCGAGGCCGCCGGGCTGGCCGTGCGCGACACGTACCGCTTCGGTCGCGACTACGCCCGCACGCTGGCCCGCTGGGAAGGCGCGTTCAACGCCGCCGAGGACGAACTCGAGGGCATGGGCTTCGACCAGGCCTTCCGCCAGACCTGGCGCTACTACCTGGCCTACTGCCAGGCGGGCTTCCTGACCGGACGGATCGACGTCGCCCAGGTCATGCTCGAGCGCCCGGCCTGATCCATGACGCCTGCCGCGACATCGCCGCTCCCGAGCGTGCTCGCCTACGGCGCGCCGGGGCTGCCGCTGGCGCTGATGGGCATCCCGCTCTACGTCTACCTGCCGCCGTTCTACGCCAACGAGCTGGGGCTGGGCCTGGCCGCCGTGGGGCTGGCGCTG
>JAWLHL010000029.1:0-21178 GCA_041690375.1 Guyparkeria sp.
AATGGGGCTCAGCGCCCGGTGACGGTCGGCCAGCGCCAGTCGCGGATCTCGGGCAGGTCCTCGCCGTGCTCGCGGATGTAGTGGTCGTGTTCCACCAGTCGCTCGTGGAGGTGCTGGCGGAAGTGGGCGGCGCGAACCTTCAGGCCCGGTACCCGCTCGATCACGTCGATCGCCAGGTGGTAGCGGTCGATCTCGTTGCGCACGGCCATGTCGAAGGGCGTGGTGGTCGTCCCTTCCTCCTTGTAGCCGCGCACGTGCAGGTTGACGTGGTTGCTGCGCCGGTAGGTGAGTCGATGGATCAGCCAGGGATAGCCGTGGTAGGCGAAGATCACCGGGCGATCGAGGGTGAAGATCGAGTCGAATGTCCGGTCGGAGAGCCCGTGGGGATGTTCGGAGGGCGGCTGCAGCCGCATCAGGTCGACGACGTTGACCACGCGGATCTTGAGTTCCGGCAGCTGGCGGCGGATCAGGTCCACCGCCGCGAGCGTCTCCGCGGTGGGCACGTCGCCGGCACAGGCCATCACCACGTCGGGCTCGCAGCCCTCGTCGTTGCTGGCCCATTCCCAGATCGAGATGCCGGCGGTGCAGTGCTTGACCGCCGCGTCCATGTCCAGGTACTGCGGCTGGGGCTGCTTGCCGGCGACGACCACGTTGACGTAGTCGCGGCTTCTCAGGCAGTGGTCCATGACCGAGAGCAGGGTGTTGCCGTCCGGCGGCAGGTAGACGCGGATCACCTCGGCCTTCTTGTTGACCACGTGGTCGATGAAGCCGGGATCCTGGTGGGAGAAGCCGTTGTGGTCCTGCCGCCAGACGTGGCTGGTCAGCAGGTAGTTGAGCGAAGGGATCGGCGCGCGCCAGCCGATCTCCTGGCTCGTCTTCAGCCACTTGGCGTGCTGGTTGAACATCGAGTCGACGATGTGGATGAAGGCCTCGTAGCAGGAGAACACGCCATGGCGGCCGGTCAGCAGGTAGCCCTCCAGCCAGCCCTGGCAGGTGTGCTCCGAGAGGATCTCCATCACGCGCCCGTCGCGGGCCAGGCCTTCGTCGGTCTCGAGGAACTCGCCGTTCCAGCAGCGATCGGTCGCCGCGAAGACGTCGTCGAGCCGGTTTGACGAGGTCTCGTCCGGGCCGAACAGGCGAAAGTTGGCGTGCTCGGCGTTGCGCCGGAACACGTCGCGCAGGAAGCGCCCCAGGGCCCGGGTCGATTCGCCGTATTCGTGACCGGGCGACTGCACGTCGATGGCGTAGTCGCGGAAGTCCGGCAGGTCCAGCGGGCGACAGAGCAGCCCGCCGTTGGCATGCGGGTTGGCCGACATGCGCCGCTGGCCGGTCGGGGTGCGGCGGTTCAGCCAGCCCCGGGGGCAGCCCGACTCGTCGAAGAGCTCCTCCGGGCGATAGCTCCGCATCCATTCCTCGAGCAGCCGGCGGTGATCCGGGTTGTTGCGCACGTCCGCCACCGGCACCTGGTGCGAGCGCCAGGTGCCCTCGACCGGCTTGCCGTCGATCTCCGCCGGGCCGGTCCAGCCCTTGGGGGTGCGCAGCACGATCATCGGCCAGGTCGGCCGGTCGGTCTCGCCGTCCTCCCGGGCCCGCCTGCGGATCGAGAGGATTTCCCCGACCACGCAATCCAGCGTCCGCGCCATTTCGGCGTGCAGCGTGTCCGGGTCGTCGCCGCTGACGAAGTGGGGCGTGTAGCCGTAGCCGCGCAGCAGGGCGTCGAGTTCCGCTTCCGGGATGCGGGCGAGGACGGTGGGGTTGGCGATCTTGTAGCCGTTGAGGTGCAGGATCGGCAGCACGGCCCCGTCGCGGGCGGGGTCGAGGAACTTGTTCGAGTGCCATGAGGTCGCCAGTGCGCCGGTCTCGGCCTCGCCGTCACCGACGACGGCGCAGGCGATCAGATCGGGATTGTCGAAGGCCGCGCCGAAGGCGTGCGAGAGCACGTAGCCCAGCTCGCCGCCCTCGTGGATCGAGCCCGGCGTCTCCGGGGCAACGTGCGAGGGAATGCCGCCGGGAAAGGAGAACTGCTTGAACAGTCGCTGCATGCCCACCGCGTCGCGACCGATCGCGTGGTAGACCTCGGAGTAGGTGCCCTCCAGCCAGGCGCTGGCCACCAGTCCCGGCCCGCCGTGCCCCGGGCCGGTGAGAAAGATCGCGTCCAGGTCGCGGGCGACGATCTGGTGGTTCATGTGCGCGTAGATGAAGTTCAGCCCCGGCGTGGTGCCCCAGTGGCCCAGCAGTCGGGGCTTGATGTGCTCCGGGCGCAGCGGCTCGCGGAGCAGGGGGTTGTCGAGCAGGTAGATCTGGCCCACCGACAGGTAGTTCGCCGCCCGCCACCAGGCGTCGATTGCGGCGAGGTCCTCGTCGGTGGGCAGGTAGGTGTCTCGCGGAGCGTTTTCGGTCGTCATCACGGGCCTCATGCTTGGCATGACGGTGAGTGGATCAAGTGGCGACAGTCCCTTGCCCGGCCCCGGGGGCGTCGTTCGTCTCAGTGCATTTCCCGGAGCTGCCTGACCATTTCCAGTTCCTCGTCGGCGGGCACGATCCAGATGCCGGCCGGACTGTGCGGCTGGTGAAGGGGCCTGGTGGCTTCGCCCGGGGCCCGGTTGGCCTCGGGGTCGATGGCCAGTCCCATCATGTTCAGCCCCTCGCAGACGCTCTCCCGCACGATGGCGTCGTGCTCGCCAACGCCGCCGGTGAACACCAGTGCGTCGAGGCGTCCCAGGTTGACGAGATAGCCGCCCAGGTAGTGCCGGATGCGGTGGATGTACATCGAGAGCGCCTCGGTGGCGCTCTCGTCGCCGCGGTCGATGGCCGCGTGGATCTCGCGGAGGTCGCGCGTGCCGCACAATCCGGTCAGCCCGGACTCGCGGTTGAGCAGGTGGTCGACCTGCTCCGGCGACAGTCCCCCCTGGCGTTCCAGGAATCCCGGGATGGCAGGGTCGATGTCGCCCGCGCGGCTGCCCATCACCAGTCCCTCGAGCGGCGTCAGCCCCATCGAGGTGGCCGAGCTCTTCCCGCGGCGGATGGCGGTCATGCTCGCGCCGTTGCCCAGGTGCGCCACGATCAGGTTCAGCCTTTCCTCGGGGTGACCGAGCTGCTCGGCCATCGTCCGCAGCGCGTTGGCGACGGAGAGGCCGTGAAACCCGTAACGGCGGATGCCGAGCCTGTCGCGACACCACGCGGGCAGCGCGTAGTCGCGGCTTTCCGGGGGAAGATCGTGGTGGAACGCGGTGTCGAACAGGGCGTACTGCTCGACGTCGGGAAGCCGCCGCCGGGCCGCCTCGATGCAGGCCACGGCCAGCGGGTTGTGCAACGGCGCGAGGTGCTTGATCTCCCGCAGTCCGGCGAGCATTGTCTCGTCGACGCGGGTCGGCGCATGGAATCGGTCCCCGCCATGGACGACGCGGTGCGCGATCCCCCGCATCTGCCCCGGGCAGCAGCACTCGAAGGCCGAGAGCTGCTCGACCAGTGCCTGCGCGTGCCCCTCGCCCGAGGGGTCGTTCAGCTCGTCGGTCTGCCGGGAGAACAGGCGGCTGCCGGTGGCGTCGAAGGCCGAGAGCTTGAGCGAGGACGAGCCGGCGTTGACGGCCAGCCAGCACTCGTTCGCCTCGTGGGAGTTGGCATGTGCCGTCATCGGTGTCTCTTGCCTGTCGTGGTTCGTTGCGGAAAAGCCATCCTGTCGGCGCGCGAACCCGCCGCGACCGTGACGCAGGGCCCGCGCGAATGCGAAAACGGCGCATCCGCGCATCGGCCATGACGCGTTCGCCCGGCCGCGTCGGCTCGCGGCGGTCCACCCGGTTCCCTTTCGAGAATAGTCCAGGAAATTCCCTTTTGTCAGTCGCTTGGCCGCCCCCGAGCCTGCCGGGAGCGTGATCGGGAAACGGGAAGCAAAAAAAAACGCGCCCGGCCGGGCGCGTCCTGTTCGATCCTGCCTGTGCGGCGGGTGCGCTTACTGGCCTTCGCCCTCGGCGACGGCCGCCTGGATGGCCTCGAGGATGCGCTCGCCGCGCGGTCCGGCCATCTCGATGAACTGGTCGTAGACCGGCTCGTTGAGCTCGGCGAACGCGGCGACCTGTTCATCGCTCAGGCTGATGAACTCCGTGCCGCCGTCGGCGCGGATCTCCTCGGCCGCCTCGGCGTTGAGCTTCTGCTGCTCCTCGTAGACGTACGGGCCGAGTTCGTCGGTCACTTCATCCACGCTTTCCCGCATGTCCTCGGGCAGGCTGTCGAGGAAGCCCGGGCTGGAGATGACGGTGGCGACGAACTGCGCGTTCTTCGCCTCGATCATGTAGTCCTGCACCTCGTGGAAGCTCATGTCGCGCATGGCGAACATCGGCTGGACCTGGGCGTCGATCTGGCCGCGCTCGAGCCCGCCGTAGACCTCGGAGTAGGCCATGCCCTGAGGGCTGGCGCCGTAGGCCTCGTAGGTGGCCAGCAACAGCTTGGACGGCATGACGCGGAACTTCACGCCGTCGAAGTCTTCCGGCTTCTCGATCTTCTTGTTCGAGCTCCAGACCATCCAGCCCTCGGGCACGATGGAGAGCAGTTCCAGCCCCTTCTCGTTGTAGGCCTCGCCCAGTTCGCCGTAGACGACCTCGTTGTCGGTGAAGATCGACCGGTTGACGTCATCGTCCTGCGAGAACAGGAAGTGCAGCGAGAATACCTGGGCCTCGGGGATCGTCGAGCCGACGTGACCGGAGGAGGCGAAGGCGAACTGCACGGTGTTGTTCTGGATCTGCTGGGTGATGTCCTGCGAGCTGCCCAGCGTGCCGTAGGGGTAGATCTTGACCTCGACGTCGTCGTGGCGATCCTCGATCAACTCCTTGAACTTCTCGGCATAGGCCCACTGGACGCCGCCCTTGGTCTCCTCGAGGGCGAACTTCCAGACCTGCTGGCCGTCGTCCGGTGACTCGCCGCAGCCGGTCAGCGCCAGCCCGGCGGCAAGGGCGAGCGAACCCATCCACAGGGCGCCCTTGTGTAGGAAGGTCTTGTCTGTCATCTCGTCTCTCCCTGGATTTTTCCTGATGCGTTCGGCCTGGACGCGAAGTGCCTTGGCCCGGGGGCCGACGATCGGCCCCGACCCGTTGACCTTAGCATGTTCGGCAACCCGGCTCAGGGCTAACACGTGGACACGGTCTTCCGGCCGGGACTACACTGGAAACCGGAGCCATCGTGGCGCGCGGGAAGACGGCGCGCCGGAATCACAACGACAAGAGTGTCGGCCGGGCGCGACAAGCAGGGCGACTCGCCGGCAGGGAGACGTGGATGTCCGAATCGCAGGGAGGCCCGTTCCGATCACCGGTCATGCGGGCCGTTCGTGGTCTCGACCGCGGGATCGGCTGGCTGGAGGACGCCGTGCTCATCGCGGCGATCCTCTTCATGGCCGGGCTGAACGTCGTCAACGTGCTGGGCAACAACCTCAAGGACTGGGGGGTGCCGTTCGTGAACGGGCTTTCCTGGTCGGTGGAGATCAACCAGGCGCTGCTGGTGATCATCACCTTCGTCGGGGTGGCCAAGGGGGCGCGGCACGGGCGGAACATCCGCATGTCCGCCATCTACGACCAGCTCGAGGGCAAGTGGCGCAAGGGGCTCAACATCGTCATCACCACGGGATCCGCCGTGGTGATGTTCTATCTGGCCTATTACGCGTTCCTCTACGAGATGCAGATCCGCTCGATCGGGCAGTCGACTCCCTCGCTGGGCATCCCGCTCTGGATCCTCTACATCGCCGTACCCTTGGGGCTGTTTCTCACCGGGGTGCAGTACAGCCTGACCACGCTGCGCAACCTGACCGAGAAGGAGGTCTATCGCTCGTTCGCCGAGCGGGAGGTCTACGAGGAGGCCGACCTGGCCGCCGTCGAGGGCAGGAAGCTCACGGAAGGCGGTGAGCCCGGCGCCTCCGGCCAGAAGGAGGATCGTCGCTGATGCTCGCCCTGACCTTCGTGCTGATGTTCCTGCTCCTGCTGATGGGCTTCCCGATGGTGGTGCCGCTGATCATCGGGGCGCTGGCGATACTCGTGGTCAGCTTCCCCGAGGTGGGCGCCAACCAGCTCATCCAGCAGATGGTCGGCGGCGTGCGCCCCTCGGTGCTGGTCGCCGTGCCGATGTTCATCCTGGCCGCCGACATCATGACCAAGGGCCACACGGCCAATCGCCTGCTCGACCTGGTGCACGCCTTCGTCGGCCACCGCCGCGGCGGGCTGCCGATCACCACGGCGGTATCCTGCACGCTGTTCGGCGCGGTTTCCGGCTCGACCCAGGCGACCGTGGTCGCGATCGGCAGCGCGCTGCGGCCTAAGATGCTCAAGGCCGGCTACAAGGACAGCTTCACCATGGCGCTGCTGGTGAACTCCTCGGACGTGGCGCTGCTGATCCCGCCGTCCATCGCGGCGATCATCTACGGCGTGGCGGCGAACGTCTCGGTCGGCGAGATGTTCATCGCCGGGATCGGGCCGGGGCTGCTGATCATGGTGATGTTCTCGGTCTACAGCTGGTGGATCTCCAAGCGGCTGAACATTCCGCTGGGCGAACGTGTCGGCTGGGCGGACCGGCTGAGGGCGATCCGTGGGGCCATCCTGCCGATGGGCTTCCCCGTGGTGGTGCTCGGCGGGATCTATTCCGGCCTGTTCAGCCCCACCGAGGCGGCGGCGATGTCGGTGTTCTACGCGCTGATCATCGAGATGCTGGTGTTCCGTTCGGTCAAGTTCTCCGACCTGCCGGGCATTGCGCTGTCGACCGGGCTGATCACCGCGGTGGTGTTCATTCTCGTCGGGGCGGGGCAGGCGTTCTCCTGGGTGATCTCGCTGGCGCAGATCCCCACCGAGATCCTCGGGCCGTTGATCGACCACGTCGCGGCCAACCCCACCCACCTGCTGATCCTGATCGCGGTGTCCTACTTCGTCGCCTGCATGTTCGTCGACCCGATCGTGGCGATCTTCGTGCTCACGCCGATCTTCATCCCGGCGATCAACGCCTCGGGGGTCGATCCGATCCTCGTCGGCACGCTGGTGGTGCTCCAGTCCGCGATCGGCTCGGCCACGCCGCCGTTCGGCTACGACATCTTCACGGCCATGGCGGTCTTCCGGCGACCGTACATGGAGATCGTGCGCGGCACGCCGCCGTTCATCGTCATGCTGCTCGTCGTGACCGTGCTCTTGATCATGTTCCCGCAGATCGCGCTGTTCCTGCGGGATCTGGCCTTCCGCTGACGCGGTCGCCTCAACCGATCCGCATGCGACGCCTGGCCTCGGCCAGGCGTTCCTGCGTTCCGACGTCCAGCCAGTCTCCGGCGTGGTGCTCCCCGCAGACCCGCCCGGCCGCGATGGCCTCGCGCAGGAGCGGTCCGAGCGCCCGGCGGCCGGGTTCGAGTTCGGCGAACATCGCCCGCCGGTACAGGCCGATGCCCGAGTAGGTGCGTCGGCCGTCGCCGTCCGGGACGAGTCGCCCCCCGGCGTCGAGGCCGAAGTCGCCCTCGGGGTGATGCGGCGGGTTGTCGACCAGCACCAGGTGGGCGAGGCAGTGTTCGGGCATTGCCTTCGCGCGCCGGAGCAGGGCCTGGTAGTCGATGTCGCTGAGCACGTCGCCGTTGACCAGCAGGAAGGTGGACGACAGGTGGTCGAGGGCGTGGCGGACGCCGCCGGCGGTCTCCAGCGCCGTCTCGGCGCGGTCGCCTTCCACGGAGTACTCGATCGACAGCCCCCAGCGGCCGCCGTCGCCCAGATGTGTCCGGATCCGCTCGCCGAGGTGCGCGAGGTTGATCACCGCCCGCTCGACGCCCGCCGCGGCGAGCCGCTCGAGGTGGTGCTCGATCAGGGGCCGCCCGCCGACGTCGATCAGGGGCTTGGGCGTGCGGTCGGTCAGTGGGCGCAGCCGCTCGCCGCGCCCGGCCGCGAGGATCATGGCCGTTACCGGGGTCATTCCTCCGACTCCGGCTCGAGGCCCGCGATCAGGTCACGCAGGGGGGCGAGTTCCGGGGCGCGGTCCAGCGCCCACTGCAGGTGGCGCCAGGTCAGGGGCAGGTCGTCGAGGTAACCGTGCTTGCCGTCACGCAGGCTCAACCGGGCGAAGATGCCGAGCACCTTGAGGTGACGCTGCACGGCCACCCAGGCGAAATCGGTGGTGAAGGTCTCGAGGTCCTTCGCCGTCAGCCCGGCATCGCGCGCGCCCTGCCAGAAGGCGGCGATCTCGCGCTCGACGCCTGCCCGCGGCCAGTCGATGTAGCTGTCGCGCAGCAGCGAGACCAGGTCGTACGCCAGCGGTCCGGCCACGGCGTCCTGGAAGTCGATGATTACCCAGTCGTCGCCGGCGGGCATCAGGTTGCGGCTGTGGTAGTCGCGGTGGACGAACACCTGTTCCATGCCGACCAGGCGGTCGGCGACGAGCCGGATCAGCTCTTCCCAGCGCTGCCGTTCGCGATCCGTCCAGTCGCGGCACCTGAGTCGTCGCCGGTACCAGTCGTCGAAAAGCCGCATCTCCGCGATCAGCCGGTCGCCGTCGAAGGCGGGCAGGCCGGCATGGTCCGTGGACGCCAGCGGCAGCAGCTGCGTCCGGCAGGCCGAGAGGGCATGGGCGCGGTCGTCGGGATCGGCCGACGCCTGCCAGGAGAAGAGCGTCTCGCGCCCGAGGTCGTCGAGCAGCAGGAAGCCCGCCGCGGGGTCACGGGCATGGATGCGCGGCACGGGCAGCCCGGCGCGGTCGAGGCGCTCGTGGACATCGAGGAAGGCGTCGAGCGGTTCCTTGTCCGGGGGCGAATCCATCACGATCAGGCTCTCGCCGTCGCGCTCGGCGCGCCAGTAGCGGCGGTTGCTGGCATCAGAGGAGGCGGCGGAGAGCGCGCCGAAGCCGGGCGCATGGCGCTCGAGAAAGGCGTGGGCCAGTTCGTGTCGTCGGTCGATGGTTGCGGGCATCGGTGCCTCGGTCCGTGGCGTGGGGCGTGCAGACACGCCGGTTTGCGTCGATACTCTTTTCCCGGCATCGGCCGGGCAGCCTGCGGCGATTCTAACCGCGCCGGCGTACCGGTTGCAGCATTCGTCCACGAGCACGAGAGTCGACCATGCATTTCAGGATTCGTTCACGCCACGAGCCGCGGGAAAACGAGATCACCGACCGGCGGCTGGTCGTCGACCGTGCCGCCCGCCGTCACTTCATTCGTTCGGCACTCGGCGCCGGGATCGCGCTCGCACTGCCCGGCTGCACGCGGGCGGACGAGGGCGAGGCCCTGTCGGAGCAGCTGACCGAACGCAAGGCGATCCTGGGCTACAACAACTACTACGAACTGGGCACCGGCAAGACCGAGCCGAGCCGGAATGCCGGGGCGCTGCGATCGCTGATCGACGAGCGCGAGCCGTGGACGGTGGTGGTCGACGGCGAGGTGCGCCGCCCGGGTCGGTTCACGGTGGACGACCTTGTCGCGTTGCATTCCCCCGAGGAGCGCATCTACCGCATGCGCTGCGTCGAGGGCTGGTCGATGGTGATCCCCTGGGAAGGCGTTCCGCTCAAGGCCCTTCTTGAGCGGGTCGAGCCGACCGGCGAGGCCCGGTTCCTGCGCTTCGAGACCGTCTACGATCCCGACAACCCGCTTCCCGGCCAGCGCCGCCAGGTGCTCGACTGGCCCTACGTCGAAGGCCTGCGCCTCGACGAGGCCAGCCACCCGCTGACCCTGCTGGCCACCGGGATCTACGGCGAGCCGCTCGCCCCGCAGAACGGCGCGCCCGTCCGCCTGGTCGTGCCGTGGAAGTACGGCTTCAAGGGCGGCAAGTCGCTGGTGCGCATCAGCCTGGTGCGCGAGCAGCCCACCTCGAGCTGGACGCAGGTGCTCCCGCGCGAGTACGGCTTCTACGCCAACGTGAACCCGGAGGTCGATCACCCGCGCTGGTCACAGGCCACCGAGCGGCGCATCGGCGAGCTGGGCCGGCGCGACACGCTGATGTTCAACGGCTATGCCGACGAGGTGGCGCATCTCTACCGCGGCATGGACCTGAAGAAACACTTCTGATGCCGGGGTGGGGGATTCGCCGGGCGGCCTGGTGGCTGGTCTTCCTCGCCGGGCTCGCGCCGCTTATCTGGCTGGCCTGGGCGCTTCCCACCAACCGGCTGGGCTTCGAGCCGGTGGTCGACAGCCTGCGCTTTCTCGGCCAGACGGCGATCTGGCTGCTCATGATCGGGCTGGCGATCACGCCGGTCGGACGCCTCCTGCCCGCCTTGCGGCTGGTCGACTACCGACGGATGGTGGGGCTGTATGCCTTCTTCTACGCCAGCCTGCACGTCACCGTCTGGCTGGTTGTCGACCGGCAGCTCGACTGGCGCGCGATCGTCGAGGAGATCACCGAACGCCTGCACATCGGCTTCGGTGCGCTGGCCTTCCTGCTGCTCGTGCCGCTGGCGGTCACCTCGACGAAAGGGTGGATGCGCCGGCTCGGTTCCGGGTGGCGGGAGCTGCATCGACTGGTTTACCCTGCCACCGGTCTGGCCGTGCTGCACTACTTCCTGTCGGTCAAGCTGGACACCCGCACCCCGCTGCTGCTCTTGGGGCTGCTGGTCGTCCTGCTGGCGGCTCGGCCACTGACCCGGCGATGGGCGACGGCAAGACGCCGCCGTTGAGCATTAGAAATATCTTATGCCATGATAAGGAAATTGATTGAGCGGCTCGTCCCCCGGACCTGCCGCGGAGAACGGAGGAAAGTTCGATGAGGCTGACGGTAATCGGAGCGGGGTTCGGCGCCCTGACCGCCATTCGACGGTTGCGCAAGCAGAACCCGGCGGCGGAGATCACGCTGATCGCGCCCCAACCCACCTTCCAGTACTACCCCAGCCTGATCTGGGTGCCCTCGGGGCTGCGTCGCCGGGAGGACATCCTCCACGACATCCGCCCGCTGCTCGAGCGCCTGGACGTGACCCACCACGCCGGGCGCGTGACCGGGGTGAGCGAGGATGGCCGGCGCGTGTTCACCGACCAGGGCGAGGTGGAGAACGACGGGCTGATCGTCGCCAGTGGCGGGCGGTTCATCAAGAAGCTGCCGGGCATCGAGCACGCCATCACCCTCTGCGAGGGCATCGATGCCGCCGAGGAGATCTCCACCCGCCTGGCGAAGCTGCCCGGCGGGACCATTGCCATCGGTTTCGGCGGCAACCCCAAGGAACCGTCGGCAGTGCGCGGCGGGCCGATGTTCGAGCTGCTGTTCGGCATCGACCGGCTGCTGCGTCGCGAGGGGCGACGGGACAAGTTCGATCTGGTGTTCTTCCACCCTTCGGACCGCCCGGGCAACCGGCTGGGGGAGAAGGCGGTCGACCGGTTGCTCGAGCGCATGGAAAAGCAAGATATCGCGATCCATATCGGCGCCAAGCCGCAACGCTTCGAGAAGAACCGCGTGGTCACCGAGAAGGCCGAGTTCGAGGCCGACCTGATCCTGTTCATGCCCGGCATGACCGGCCCGTCCTGGCTTCCCGAGTCATCGTTTCCCGTCTCGCCGGGCGGCATGATCGAGGCCGACGAGCATGCCCGCGTCAAGGGCTTCGAGCGCGTCTACGTGGTCGGCGACTCGGGCAGCTACCCCGCACCCGACTGGGCGCCGAAGCAGGCCCACATGGCCGACCTGCAGGCCGTGGCGGCGGCGGACAACCTGCTCGCCGAGATTGGCGGGGAACCCGTGGAGCAGACCTTCAAGTGGGAACTGGTCTGCGTCATGGACATGCTCGACCGCGCCGTGCTGGTCTTCCGCAACGAGAAGCGCCAGTTCATCACGCCGCCGTGCCGCCTGCTGCACTGGGCCAAGCGTCTGTTCGAGTGGTGGTACCTGCGCGACCTGCGACGCTGATCGCCTGGAGGTGCCGCGGAACGCAGACGGCGGGGTAGGTTTTGCGCTAGGCTTTCACCCGTCCGGGAGCTCCGGCGGGCGCGAGCGGGACGTTTCCCTCTCGCGCTTCGTCGTGGCTCCTTCCGACCGCCTGCCGGGCGGCCGTGCAGTCACAACGGGTGCGACGCCTTGTCCCTGATACGTCTGTTCTTCCAGTTGATCTTCCTCCGGGTCGGCCCGGAGGACATGCCTGCCGGCACCCGGCCGGTCTACATCGCGCTGGGTTTCTACCTGCTGGTGGGGCTGCTCCTCGACCAGGTGGTCGCGCCGGAAGGCGCTTTCGGCGCGGGACTGGTGCTGCTGGGCGCCGATGCGGCCGTGCTGGCCCTGTACTCCGCGGGACTGGCGATGGCCTGGGGGCACCGTCCGCGCATCCCGCAGATGCTGACCGCGCTGTACGGGGCGACGGCCATGCTGGGGCTGGTCGCCTGGCCGCTGGTGGCCATGCAGCCGACCGGCGGCGAGGCGGTGGACATCGACGGTGCGGTCGGCATCTGGTCGATGCTAATGATCGCCCTGTTCGCCTGGAACCTGGTCGTGCTGGGGCAGATCTACCGCCGCACGCTGGGGCTGAACGCCGCCATCGGCATGCTCATCGCCCTGGGCTACTTCATCCTGTCTTCTCTCGTCTACATGGCCCTGGCTACCCAGATGCTGCCGGGGGATACGGGGCTGCCGTCATGACCGTCGAAAACCGCAAGCTGCACATCCTCGGCATCGCCGGCACCTTCATGGGGTCGCTGGCTCTGCTGGCCCGCGAGATGGGTTTCGAGGTCACCGGGCGGGACGAGGCCATCTATCCTCCCATGAGCGACCAGCTGGCCGCGGCGGGGATCGAGGTGGGCACCGACATGGACGCCCCGCTCCCCGAGGACGCCGAGATCATCGTCGGCAACGTCATGCGGCGCGACATGCCCGTGATCGACCGGCTGCTCGGCGGTTTCCACCGCTTTCGGTCCGGTCCCCAGTGGCTGGGCGAGGAGGTGCTCGCCGACCGCTTCGTGCTGGCGGTTGCCGGGACCCACGGCAAGACCACGACCACCTCGATGGTCGCCCACATCCTGGAGACGGTGGGCATGGCGCCGGGCTTTCTCATCGGCGGCGTGCCGGGGGATTTCGGCGTCAGCGCCCGATTGGGGGAGACGCCGTTCTTCGTCATCGAGGCCGACGAATACGACACGGCCTTCTTCGACAAGCGCTCGAAGTTCCTGCATTACCGTCCGCGCGGGCTGGTGATCAACAACCTCGAGTTCGACCACGCCGACATCTTCCCCGACCTGGCGGCGATCGAGCGGCAGTTCTCGCATGTCCTGCGCCTGGTGCCGGGGCAGGGCAAGGTGATCGTCCCCCTGGGCGAGCCGGCCATCGAGCGCGTGCTCGAGGCCGGTGTGTACTCGCCGGTCGAGCGCATTGCCGACCAGCGGGATGACGCGGCCGACTGGTGGCAGGAGGACGGCGAGGTCGTCTGCGAGGGCCGGGCGATCGGGCGTCTGCCGGATTGCATCCAGGGCGAGCACAACCGGCACAACGCGCTGGCCGCGCTGGCGCTGGCGCGCTTTGCCGGGGTGCCCGCCGAGCAGGCGCTGGCGGCGCTGTCGGGTTTCCGCGGCGTGGCGCGCCGCCTGGAGGTCAAGGGGCAGGTCGGCGGCGCACGCGTGATCGACGACTTCGCGCATCACCCCACCGCGATCGAGGCGACCATCGCCACGGTGCGCGAGCAGATGCGGGCGGCCGGTGCCGGACGGCTGGTCGCGGTGCTCGACCCGCGCTCCAACTCCATGCGCGCCGGGGTGCATGCCGGACGGCTGGCCGCATCGCTCGCCGGCGCCGACCAGGTCTTCGTGCATGCCCCGGCCGGGCTGGGGTTCGACCCGTCCGACTCCCTCGCCGAGCTGGGTGATCGCCTGGCGGTGGCCGAATCGGTGGAGGCCCTGCTCGAGCAGGTGCCGCGTGCACTCGGCCCGGGCGACTGGGTGCTGTCGATGAGCAATGGCGGCTTCGGCGGCTTCCCGGCCCGGCTCGTCGAACGGCTGCAGGAGGCGGCGGCATGAGGCGCGTGGGGCAGACCGAGCACGTGGTGCTCGCCATGACGGGGGCCTCGGGGCTCCCCTACGCCCTGCGGCTGCTCGAGAGCCTGATTGCCGCCGGCTGCCGCGTCAGCCTGATCGCCTCGAAGGCGGCGCATGCCGTCGCCGCGCTGGAACTCGACGATCCCTTCCCCGCCCGGCACGATGCGCTGGCCGCCGAGCTGGGCGGGCGCTTCAATGCGGCCGACGGGCAGGTGACCGGCTACGCCCGCGAGGACTGGACCGCGCCGTTCGCCTCCGGCTCAAATCCGCCGGATGCCATGGTGGTCTGTCCCTGCACCACCGGGACGCTGGGGGCGATCGCCAACGGCCTGTCGGATTCGCTGATCGAACGCACCGCCGACGTCTGTCTCAAGGAGCGCCGTGACCTGGTGATCGTCCCCCGCGAGGCGCCCCTGTCGGCGATCGCGCTGTCGCAGATGACCCGGCTGGCCGAACTCGGCGTGGTGATCCTGCCGCCGGCCCCGGCGTTCTATCATCGGCCGAAGACCATCGACGACCTGATCGACTTCACCGTGGCGAGGATCCTCGACCAGATCGGCGTCGAGCACGCACTGCACGACCGCTGGGGTGATCCCGGCGGTTGAAAAGCCGCGACGGGACCACAGGTCCGGGGCAGGCGGGGCGACGGTCCCGCCCCTCGAAACGAAATCCGTGGCCCGGGTGCCCGCCCGGGCCGACATGCCGCCGAGCCATCGGCTGACAACACCAAGGTGTCTCTATGACCGTTCATACCGCGACCGCGGACAACCTCGAAGGCCTTCTCAAGGACAACGACATCCTGCTGCTGGATTTCTGGGCGCCCTGGTGCGGCCCGTGCCAGTCCTTCGGCCCGATCTTCGAGCAGGCCGCCGAGGCCAACCCCGACGTGGGCTTCGCCAAGGTGAACACCGAGGAGGAGCAGGCGCTCGCCGGCCACTTCCAGGTGCGCTCGATCCCCACGCTGATGGTCTTCCGCGAGCGGATCCTGCTGTTCAACCAGGCCGGTGCCCTGCCGCGCCAGGCGCTCGACGAGCTGATCACCAAGGTCAAGGATCTCGACATGGACGAGGTGCGCGCCGAGGTGGAGAAGGCCGAGCAGGAGGCCAATGGCCAGGCCTGAGGCCGCTTGCAGCCGGGCGCCATGCCCTCGCGCTGACCGTCGGCCGGGGAGGGCCGTGGCGTGATCTCGGTCATCCTGCAGATGGCGGGCACGATCGCGCTGGGCCAGATCTGGCGGCACGTGCGGCTGGGTGGCTGGAGCGCGGATGCCGCGCGCGGCGCGCTGACCTCGTCGGTCTACTACCTGTTCCTGCCGGCGCTGGTGTTCTCCGTGCTGTGGCGTGCACCGCTGGGGGTGGATACGTTGCGCATCGCGGGGACGGCCGGCGTGGCGGTGCTCGGCTCGATGGCGTTGATGTATGCCGTGGGCCGGCTGATGCCCCTGACCCGGGCGCAGTTCGGTGCGCTGCTGCTGGCGGCGAGCTTTCCCAACGCCACCTACATGGGGTTGCCGCTGCTCGGCAGCCTCTTCGGTGACGAAGGTCGGGCGGTCGCGATCCAGTACGACCTGTTCGCCTGCACGCCGTTGCTGCTCTCCGCCGGCATCCTGCTGGCGGCGCGCTTCGGTTCGAGCGACGAGGAGATCCACCCGGTCAAGACGCTGCTCAAGGTGCCGCCGCTGTGGGCGGCGGTCGCCGGGGCGGGGCTGAACCTCGCCGGGGTGGGCCAGCCCGACTGGGCAGCCGAGTGGCTCGACCGCATCGGCGCGGCCGTGGTGCCCGTCATGCTGGTGGCGCTGGGCATGAGCCTGCGCCTGGAGACCCTGACCGGTCGCCAGCTGCTGACCGTCAGCCCGGCGATCGCCATCCAGTTGCTGTGGATGCCGCTGGTCGCCCTAGGTTTTGCGCTGCTGGTCGGCACCGGCGGGCAGACGCTTACCGCCGTGGTGCTGGAGGCGGCGATGCCGGTGATGGTGCTGGGGCTGGTGATCTGCGATCGTTTCGGCCTGGACACCACGCTGTACGCGACCACGGCGAGTGCCTCGACCCTGCTGGCGCTGGTGACACTGCCGTTCTGGCACGGCCTGGCCGTTTGACACTCCAAGGAGTCTGAAACTGATGAGTGAACCGCAAAATCAACCCGGCGACCTGCCGCGCGTCGAGAAGGACAAGGTCGTCCGTGTCTTCCACGTGATGCGCGACGACGACGGCCAGGTCCTGGCCGACACGCAGGTCGACGGCTTCGAGTACATCCATGGCCACGGCAACCTGATCCCGGGGCTGGAAGCGGCCCTGGAGGGACACGTCGAGGGCGACGAGATCGAGGTGACCGTCGAGCCCGAGCAGGCCTACGGCCTGCACGACCCCGAGGCGGTCGTCGACGTGCCCAAGGAGCGGATCGACGCGAAGGCGGACCTCGTGCCCGGCAACATGGTGGAGGCCCACGGGCCGGAAGGACGCATCGAGATGCTGATCCTCGAGGTGGGCGACGAGACGGTGAAGGTCGACCTCAACCATCCCCTGGCCGGCTTTCGGCTGCACTTCAACGCCCGGGTCGGGCTAGTCCGCGACGCGCATCCCGACGAGATCAAGCACGGCCGCGTCCACCCCGGCGGCCATCACCTGATGACCAGCGACTCCTCGGTGCCCGACCTGCCGGAGAGCGACTCCTGATGGGCGCCGGCGAGCAGCGGGTCGAGCCGTTCTACCGCCTCGGTTTCGCCGGACACAACAGTCGCTACATCGACGTGTCCCTGACGCTGCCGGCCAGCGACGAGGGCTACCGGCTCAGTCTCCCGGCCTGGATTCCGGGCAGCTACCTGGTGCGCGACTTCGCCCGCCACCTGGTGGGCAAGCAGGCGCGTGACCGCGACAACCGGCCTGTGCGCATCGAACCGGTCGACCAGCAGACCTGGGATCTCGCCCCGAGCGGCACGCCGGTGATCGTGAGCTACCGGGTCTACTGCGCCGACTTCTCCGTGCGCAGCGCGCACGCCGACTCCACCCACGTGTTCTTCAACGGCACCAGCGTGTTCCTGCGCGTGCACGGCTCGGAGCACGCCCGCCACGAGGTGGTGCTCGAGGGCGCGGCGCTGCCGGATGCCTGGCGGGTGGCGACTACCCTGCCGGACATGGCCGTCGACGAGCGCGGCTTCGGCGACTACGCCGCGCCCGACTACGAGGCGCTGATCGACCACCCGGTCGAGATCGGCGACTTCGTCGAGCGGCAATTCACCGCCGGGGGCGTGCTGCACCGCATGGTGTTCTCCAATCCGCTGCCGGAAACCGACTTCGACCGCATCGCCTCTGACGTGGCGCGCATCTGCGAGACGGAGATCGAGCTCTTCGACGGTGCGCCCTTCGACGAGTACCTGTTCCTGGTGGCCCTGGACGAGTCCGGCTTCGGCGGGTTGGAGCATCGTGACTCCACGGCGCTGATCTTCCCGCGGTCCCACCTGCCCGCGGTCACGGCCACCGGGGTCAGCAAGGAGTACCAGCGCTTCCTGAGCCTGTGCGCGCACGAGTACTTCCACAACTGGAACGTCAAGCGCATTCGTCCGTCCGCCTTCGCCGGGCTGCCGCTCGACCGGCCCGCGCACACGCGCCTGCTGTGGGTGTTCGAGGGTTTCACCAGCTACTTCGACGACTGGCTGGTGCGCCACGCGGGCCTGATCGACGAGACGCAGTACCTGGCCGCGCTGGAGGAGACCGTCAACCGCGCCATGCGCGGCAAGGGCTGGTCGCGCCAGACCCTGGAGGAATCGAGCTTCTACGCCTGGACGCGCTTCTACCAGCAGGATGCCAACGCGGTGAACGCGATCGTCAGCTACTACACGCGCGGGGCGATCGTGGCGTTGATGCTCGACCTGATGCTGCGCGAGCGTGGCGCGAGCCTGATGGACGTGATGCGCCGCTTGTGGAAGGAGCACGGCGAGCGGCCATTGCCGGAGGGCGAGCCGGTCGAGCGGATGATCGAGGAGACCATGGGCGAGTCGATGCAGGCCTTCTTCGAGCAGGCGCTGCGCTCGACCGAGCCCCTGGACGTTGCCGGGCTGCTGGGCCGCTTCGGTGTGGCGATGCACCCCCGCGGCGAACAGGAGGGGCCCGATGCCGGCATTCGCGTCGACGAGCGCGACGACCGGGCCGCGCGCGTGCAGATCGTGTTCGAGGATCGGCCGGGGGCGGCCGCCGGGCTGGCGGTGGGTGACCGTATCATCGCCATCGACGGATTCGCCGTCACCGGCCGTGACTGGCAAGCGCGCCTGGGACGTCATCGGGCCGGCGACCGCTTGCGGCTGCACGTCTTTCGCGAGGGACGGCTGCTCGAGACGAGGCTCGAGCTCGCGCCCGAGTGCCGCAACCAGCATCGCCTCGAGCGCAAGCCCGGCGACGTGCAGACCGAGGCGCGCCTTGCCTCCTGGCTCGCCGTGGTCGGCGACTGACACGTCGTCGACCGCGGCTCGCCTCGATCCGGCCGTCCCACCGGGCGGGCGAGTCGTGGCAAGATGGCGGCCCGGCCATCTTCTTCACCGGAACCTCAGCCATGACCTCCGATCCCGTCACCGAACTGGACTTCCCGGCGCTGCGCTTGCGTCTGGAGCACTCGGATGCGTTTCGCGGCTGGAGACGGGCGTTTCCGTCGCGCGTGGACTCGACCAACCGGCTGGTGCGAGACCTGGCCGCCGCCGCGATCGGTGACGGAGAATCCCCTCGCGCCCTGGTGGTCGCCGGCGAGCAGAGCGCCGGGCGCGGCCGGCGGGGAACGGCCTGGCACAGTGCCGCCGGCGAGGGACTGTGGTTTTCGCTGACCGTTCCCGATGACGGGGGAGTTCCCGGGGCCCCTCCGGCGCTGGCGCTCGCCGCACGCCTGGCCGCCGTCCTGTCGGAGGCGGGCGTGCCGGCCGCGGTCAAGTGGCCGAACGACCTCTACCTCGGCGACGGCAAGCTCGGCGGCCTGATCCTCGAGCGCTTCTCCATCGCCGGCCACCGGCTGTGGCTGGCGGGTATCGGGATCAACTGGCGCTCGCCGCGAGCCTCGCTGGCCGACGGCTACCGGGCGGCGGGGCTTGCACAATGGTCCGCCGTCCATGCCCCGGCGGTGCATCCGGCGCCGGCCACGGCGGAACTCGCGGAAAGACTGGTCGTGTCGGCCGCCGAGGTGCTATGCCGACCCGGCTCGTGGCCCGGCTGGATTGCCGCGTTGCGGCACCGGCACTGGCTGTTCGGTGCGCCGGTCCTGGTCCAGCCGGCCAGCGGGGCGGCCTACCACGCGCGGGCCGCCGAAGTGGGCGACGACGGCTTGCTGACCCTGCGCCTGCCGGACGGGACGAGCCGGACCGTCGGGCCGAACGATCGCGTACGTCCCGTCGAGGGATGGGTCGGGGCGACTGAAGAGACAACAAGGGAGTTCCAACGCCAGTGAATTGCTACATCGATGCGGGGAACAGCCGGATCAAGGGGCGCCTGCAGCGACGTTCGCGTGCGCCGGAGGAGCCGTTCGCCACGGAGTGGCCCGCGATGGAAGGCGAGCCGGTCGATCGCCTGGTCGATGCGCTCGACCCCCGGCTGGTCGACGAGAAGGGGCGTCGCCCCCGGCAGATCGCCGTGGCCTCGGTCGTCGAGGAGGAGCGCCGGGAGGTGCTCGAGGCGGCGCTCGTGCGACTGTGTCCGGAGGCACGGATCCGCTGGCTCGGCGTGCCGCGCAAGTGCTGCAACGTGAAGGTGGGCTATACCGATCATCACGCGCTAGGGATCGACCGCTTCTGTGCCCTGATCGAGGCGCATGCCCGCGACCCGGGCCACCCCAAGGTGGTGATCAACGCGGGCACGGCGATCACGCTCGACCTGCTGGATGCGCAGGGCAGTCATCTCGGCGGCCTGATCCTGCCGGGCGTGCGGGCCCAGTTGGCCGGGCTGCGGCAGCTCGCCCCGGCGCTGTCGGACGCTCTCGATGCCGCCCCGGGCCCCGGCTCGGCCGAGGCCGACCGCCCCGTCGCCCGGGTCACGCGGGACCTGGGGCTGGCCACCGACACGGCAACCGGGCTGGCCCTGGGGCAGGGCTGGATGCTGGGGGCGACGCTCAACCAGATGCTCTCGCTCTGGTCGGAACGACTCGGGGCGGCCGATGACGGGATGGCGGTCTTCCTCTCCGGCGGGGACGCCGAACGGCTGGCGGGGCTGGTTTCCCCGGCCTTCTCGCCGAGGCTCGAGCCCGACCTCGTGCTTGCCGGCGTGGCCCGGCTGGCGCGGGCGCGTCGATGAGTTGGCAAAGCCCTCGCGATGTGAGTAAAATGCGCGCCCATTGCCGGCTTAGCTCAGTTGGTAGAGCAACCGCCTTGTAAGCGGTAGGTCGTGAGTTCGAGTCCCACAGCCGGCACCAGAGTCCTGATCGGTCGAAATCGACGGATCGCGGGCTGGCGGCACGGAAATGCGCCTTCCGTGTCGCGCGGTCAGCAAAGGGGGTTGGGGTGGTTGACACCCGTCTCCTTTTTGTGAAGAATGGCGCGCTTCCCGGGTGGGGTACCCAAGCGGTCAACGGGAGCAGACTGTAAATCTGCCGGCTCAGCCTTCGCAGGTTCGAATCCTGCCCCCACCACCAGACAAGACGAATCCCGCGGCCGCTTTGCGGGATTCAAACGGTCTGCGGGTGTAGTTCAATGGTAGAACCTCAGCCTTCCAAGCTGATGACGTGGGTTCGATTCCCATCACCCGCTCCAGTCCTGCGACCCGGGTCGTCTGGCCCGGGTCCGGAACGGACCGACGCGACCCCGGGCGGGGTCGCATCTGTTGTAAGAGATTGTTTCGGCGGCATGCCGTCGACTCATGCTTTGCTCATGTAGCTCAGTTGGTAGAGCACGTCCTTGGTAAGGACGAGGTCACCGGTTCAAATCCGGTCATGAGCTCCACATTCCCCATTTGCTTGACCCGGTTGGCGGAGGATGCGATGTCTAAGGAAAAGTTCGAACGTAGCAAGCCGCACGTAAACGTCGGCACGATCGGTCACGTTGACCACGGCAAGACCACGCTGACCGCGGCGATCACGCACGTGATGTCCTCGACCTACGGTGGTCAGGGCATGGCGTTCGACCAGATCGACAAGGCGCCGGAAGAGAAGGCGCGCGGCATCACGATCTCGACCTCGCACGTCGAGTACGAGTCGGACAAGCGTCACTACGCCCACGTCGACTGCCCGGGTCACGCCGACTACGTCAAGAACATGATCACCGGTGCCGCCCAGATGGACGGCGCGATCCTGGTG
>JAWLHL010000030.1:0-20635 GCA_041690375.1 Guyparkeria sp.
TCCTTGCGGCTTTTGATTTGATTGCTTGGTACCAACCAAATCTAGCCTGAGGAGCTGCCGTCATTTTTGTGCGGGTTTCACGCGGAAGTGCGAAGAACCCAAAAAAAACCCCGCCGAGGCGGGGTTTTCCGTATACGAGCATCCCGTGACGGGCACGGGAGCCGGCAGAGGAAGGGGCTCTTAGCGTACCTTCTGCTTCAGGCTGCCGGATTCGTAGCGCTTGTACATTTCCTCCAGGGAGATCGGGCGGATCTTGGAAGCCATACCGGCCGAACCGAAGGCCTCGAAGCGCGCCTTGCAGATCGCCTGCATGCCGGCGGTCGCCTCTTTCAGGAACTTGCGCGGGTCGAAGTTGGCCTTGTTCTCGGCCAGGTGCTTGCGCACGGCACCGGTGGACGCCATGCGCAGGTCGGTGTCGATGTTGACCTTGCGAACGCCGTGCTTGATGCCTTCGACGATCTCTTCAACCGGCACGCCATAGGTCTGACCCATGTCGCCGCCGTAGTTGTTGATGATCTCGAGCCACTCTTCCGGCACCGAGGAGGAGCCGTGCATGACCAGGTGGGTGTCCGGGATCCGCTCGTGGATCTCCTTGACGCGGTCGATGCGCAGGATCTGACCCGTCGGCTTCTGGGTGAACTTGTAGGCGCCGTGGCTGGTGCCGATGGCGATCGCCAGGGCGTCGACGTCGGTTTCCTTGACGAACTGGGCCGCTTCTTCCGGATCGGTCAGCAGCATGTCCATGTCCAGCTTGCCTTCCGCGCCGTGGCCGTCTTCCTCGCCCATCTCGCCGGTTTCCAGCGAGCCGAGGCAGCCGAGCTCACCCTCGACGGAAACACCACCGGAGTGGGCCATCTCGGTCACCTTGGCCGTGACGCCGGCGTTGTACTCGTAGTCGGACGGGGTCTTCATGTCCGGCAGCAGGGAGCCGTCCATCATGACCGAGGAGAAGCCCGACTGGATCGCACGCAGGCAGACGCCCGGATCCGAACCGTGGTCCTGGTGCATGACGATCGGGATGTGCGGGTAGGCCTCGGTAGCCGCCTCGACGAGGTGACGCAGGAACGGCTCGCCCGCGTACTTGCGAGCACCGGCGGAGCCCTGCAGGATCACCGGGCTGTCGACTTCGTCGGCGGCCTGCATGATCGCGTGGATCTGCTCCATGTTGTTGACGTTGAACGCCGGCATGCCATAGCTGTGTTCAGCGGCATGGTCCAGCAGCTGGCGAAGCGAAATGAGCGCCATATTGCCTCTCCTCAAGTTGAAAAGTAGTTGCGAAACCGGTCTGGCACCCGGAAGGGAGTCCGGGCGCGGGAAACTTCAATCAGCGCGACAGCATACCCAGCACACCCGGATATGCAAAATCGCGACCGGACCTGAACCCCAGTGGTCAGTCGACGGAGATCACGTCTCCGACTCGAACGATCTTCATGGCATTCGTGCCGCCCATCTGACCCATCAGGTCACCCTTGGTGATGATCACGAGATCCCCCTCATCGAGCTTCTCCATCTGCTGGAGACTCTCGATCACCATCCGGTTGACCTCGGCGTGGTCGGTCGAGGGCACCGGGAAGTGCACCGCCTGCACGCCACGGTAGAGACCGACGCGACGCGCGGTCTCCTCGGAGCGGGTGAAGGTGTAGATCGGGATGTCGGTGTCGACGCGCGACATCCACAGCGGCGTGGCGCCCGACTCGGACAGGGCGACGATCGCCGCGACCGAGAGGTGGTTGGCCGTGTAGATGGCGGAATACGCGATCGCCTGGTCGATGCGCTCGAAGGGCACGTCCAGCGGCGGCGCGCTCTTCTTCGCCTCGATCTGGTACTCGGCCCGATGGCAGACCCGCGCCATGGTCTCGACCACGCGCACCGGGTACTTGCCCGCCGCCGTCTCGGCCGAAAGCATTACCGCGTCCGTGCCGTCGAGCACCGCGTTGGCCACGTCGAACACCTCGGCCCGTGTCGGGATCGGGTTGTCGATCATGGTCTCCATCATCTGGGTCGCGGTGATGACGGGACGGTTGAGCTCCTTGGCCATCTTGATGAAGGCCTTCTGGACGGCCGGCAGTTCGGCGTCGCCGATCTCCACGCCCAAGTCGCCGCGAGCGATCATGATCGCGTCACTGGCCTGGATGATCTCGCGGATGCAGTCGACCGCCTCGGCACGCTCGATCTTGGAGACGATATGCGCGCGACAACCGGCCTCCTGCAACAGGCGACGGGCCTCGTGGATATCCTCGCCCGAACGCGGGAACGAGACGGCGATGTAATCCACCCCGATCTGGGCGGCCGTCTTGATGTCGGCGCGATCCTTGTCCGTGATCGCCGGCGCGGACAGGCCACCGCCCTGGCGGTTGATGCCCTTGTTGTTCGACAGCATGCCGCCGACGACCACCGTGGTGCGCACCTTGTTGCCCTGGACCTCGTCGACCTTGAGGACGATGCGGCCATCGTCGAGCAGCAGGATGTCGCCCGGACGCGAATCGGAAACGAGGGCCTTGTAGGTGATACCCACCTGATTCTCGTCGCCGCCATCCGGGTCGAGGTCGGCATCGAGGGTGAACGGCTTGCCCTCTTCGAGCTCCACCTTGCCGTCCTTGAAGCGGTCGATGCGGATCTTCGGCCCCTGCAGGTCACCGAGGATCGCGACGTATCGTCCCTCGGCGGCCGCGGCCTCGCGCACCATGTCGGCGCGGCGCTGGTGGTCGGCGGCCTTGCCGTGCGAGAAGTTCATCCGCACGACATCGATGCCCGCCCGCACCAGGGCAGTGATGGTCGCCAGGTCGTCGCTGGCCGGGCCCAGCGTCGCGACGATCTTGGTACGTCGCTGTGCCGGCAGATGATCAGTGGAACCGTGCATGTTCGCCATCAGCCCTTCGCCCGCTCTTCGAGGATGGCGACCGCCGGCAGGGTCTTGCCCTCGAGGAACTCGAGGAACGCGCCCCCGGCGGTGGAGATGTAGCTGACCTTGTCGTAGATGTCGTACTTCTGGATGGCCGCGATGGTGTCGCCGCCGCCGGCCAGGGTAAAGGCGTTGGTCTCGGCGATCGCCCGCGAGATGCGCTTGGTGCCGTCACCGAACTGGTCGAACTCGAACACGCCGACCGGGCCGTTCCAGACCACGGTGCCCGCCTTCTCGATGATGCGAGCCAGCTCCTCGGCGCTTTCCGGGCCGATGTCGAAGATCATGTCGTCTTCCGCCACGTCGTCGACGCGCTTGAGCACGGCCGGCTCGTTCTCGTCGAACTGCTTGCCGACGACCACGTCGGTCGGGATCGGGATGTTCGCGCCATTGCTCTTGAGCTTGTCCATCAGAGCCTTCGCGGTCGGCACCAGGTCGTCCTCGCACAGCGACTTGCCCACTCCGTGGCCGGCAGCCTTGATGAAGGTGTTGGCGATACCGCCGCCGACGACCAGCTGGTCGACCTTCTCGGCCAGCGCCTCGAGCACGGTCAGCTTGGTGGAGACCTTGGAGCCGCCGACGATGGCGACCATCGGGCGCGCCGGGTTTGCCAGCGCCTTGTTCAGGGCCTCGAGCTCCTCGGTCAGCAGCGTGCCGGCACAGGCGGTCGGCGCGAACTTGGCCACGCCGTGGGTGGAGGCCTGGGCGCGGTGGGCGGTGCCGAAGGCATCCATGACGAACACGTCGCAGAGCGCGGCGTACTGCTTGGCCAGCGCCTCGTCGTCCTTCTTCTCGCCCTTGTTGAAGCGGACGTTTTCCAGCATGACCACCTCGCCGGCGCCGACCTCGACGTTGCCGCCGAGGTAGTCACGCACCAGGCGCACCTCGCGGCCGAGCTTCTCGCCCAGGTCCTTGGCGACCGGGGCGAGCGAATCACCCTCGGAGAATTCGCCCTCGGTCGGACGACCCAGATGCGACGTGACCATCACGTGCGCACCTTGGTCGAGCGCGGCCTTGATGGTCCCCAGCGAGGCCTGGATGCGGGCGTCGGAGGTGACCTTGCCGTCCTTGACCGGGACGTTCAGGTCGGCGCGGATCAGTACGCGCTTGCCGGCAAGATCGAGATCAGTCATGCGGATGACGTTCGCCATGGAAAACTCCTCAATGAGACAGATAAAAAGCGGTAAGGAATGGGAGGCGGCTCGATGGCGCCCAGTCCTTACGGCTTTCGCTTGGTGCGAAAGGCAGGTCGAAAAACGGGTGGGAAAACCCACCCGTTCCGATCGCTCGGTTTACTTGCCGACGTGCTGCACGACGCGCAGCATGTTGCAGGTGTAACCGAACTCGTTGTCGTACCAGGCGACAACCTTGACGAAGGTGTCGTCCAGGGCGATGCCGGCCTTGGCATCGAAAACGGACGGCTCCGGGTGACCGCGGAAGTCGGTGGAAACGACCGCTTCCTCGGTGTAGCCCAGCACGCCCTTGAGCTCGCCCTGGGAGGCTTCCTTCATGGCCGCCTTGATGTCGTCCATGGAGGCGCCCTTCTCCAGCTCGGCGGTCAGGTCGACCACGGAGACGTCGGAGGTCGGGACGCGGAACGCCATGCCGGTCAGCTTGCCGTTCAGCGCCGGCAGGACCTTGCCCACGGCCTTGGCGGCACCGGTGGAGGACGGGATGATGTTCTCCAGGATGCCGCGGCCGCCGCGCCAGTCCTTCTGGGACGGGCCGTCGACGGTCTTCTGGGTGGCGGTGGCGGCGTGAACGGTGCTCATCAGGCCGCGCTTGATGCCGAACTTGTCGTTCAGGACCTTGGCCACCGGCGCCAGGCAGTTGGTGGTGCAGGACGCGGCGGAAACGATCTTCTGACCGGCGTACTCGTTGTGGTTGACGCCGTAGACGAACATCGGGGTGGCGTCCTTGGACGGGGCCGACTGGACGACCTTCTTGGCGCCGGCGTCGATGTGCTTCTGGCAGGTTTCCTCGGTGAGGAACAGGCCGGTGGACTCGACCACGACGTCGACGTCCAGGTCGCCCCACTTGAGCTGGGACGGGTCCTTCTCGGCGGTCAGGCGGATCTTCTTGCCGTTGACGACCAGGTTGCTGCCTTCGACCGAGACGTCACCGTCGAAACGGCCGTGCACGGAGTCGTACTTGAGCATGTACGCCAGGTACTCCGGCTCGAGCAGATCGTTGATGCCGACGATTTCGAGTTCCGGGAACTCCTGGGTGGCGGCACGGAAGACCATGCGACCGATGCGGCCGAAACCGTTGATACCGACACGAATAGCCATGGGTTTTCTCCTAATCGATACGTGGATGCAAATCAGTCAGGGCGCATGCGCGCTTTACACATGCGCCCGGAAAACGGATGAAACGACCGCGGCTCAGCCCAGCTTGCGGGCTTCCTCGGCGACGCGATCGGCGGTGAAGCCGAACTCCTTGAACAGGTCGCCGGCCGGGGCGGACTCGCCGAAGGTGTCCAGGCCGAACACCTTGCCCTGGGTGCCGACGTGCTTGTACCAGCAGGAGGTCACGCCCGCCTCGATCGCCATGCGGGCGGTCACGCCGCTCGGCAGCACGGACTCGCGGTAGGCTTCGTCCTGCGCCTCGAAGGCCTCGACGCAGGGCATGGAAACCACGCGGACCTTCTTGTCGGAGAGCTTCTGGGCCGCGTCCATCGCCAGGCCCACTTCGGAACCGGTGGCGATCAGGATCAGGTCCGGCGTGCCGTCGCAGTCCTTGAGGACGTAGCCGCCCTTCTCGATGTTGGCGATCTGCTCGGCGTTGCGCTCCTGGTGCGGCAGGCCCTGACGGGAGAAGACCAGCGAGGTCGGCGCGTCACGGCGAATGACCGCCTGTTTCCAGGCCACCGCGGTCTCGACCGCATCGCAGGGACGCCAGGTCTGCATGCGCGGGATCAGGCGCATGGTGGCGATCTGCTCGACCGGCTGGTGGGTCGGGCCGTCTTCGCCCAGGCCGATGGAGTCATGGGTGTAGACGAAGATCGAGCCGATCTTCATCAGCGCCGCCATGCGCAGGGCGTTGCGGGCGTACTCGGAGAACATCAGGAACGTGCCGGCATACGGCAGCAGGCCGCCGTGCAGGACCATGCCGTTCATGATGGCGCTCATGCCGAACTCGCGCACGCCGTAATGGATGTAGTTGGCGTCCGACTCGGTGGAAGTCAGCGCGGTGCAGCCCTTCCAGGTGGTGAGGTTGGACGGCGCGAGATCCGCCGAACCGCCCACCAGCTCCGGCAGCATGTCCGCCAGACCGGTGATAACGGCCTGGGAAGCCTTGCGCGAGGCGACCGACTCGCCCTTCTCGTTGATCTCCTTGATCAGCGCGTCCATCTTCTCGGCGAAGTCGCCCGGCAGCTCGCCGGCCAGGCGGCGCTTGAGCTCGGCGGCCTCGGCCGGGTATTCCTTCTCGTAGGCAGCGAAGGCCTCGTTCCACTCGGCCTCGGCCTTCGAGCCCTTCTCGGTGGCGTCCCAGCCGGCGTAGACCTCGTCCGGGATGACGAACGGATCGTGGTGCCAGCCGATGTTCTCGCGGGTAGCCTTGACCTCGGCCTCGCCCAGCGCCGCGCCGTGGCAGTCGTGGGAGCCGCAGAGGTTCGGCGCGCCGAAGCCGATGACGGTCTTGGTGCAGATAAGCGTCGGCTTGTCGTTGACCGAGCGCGCCTCTCGGATGGCCGCGTCGATGGCCTCGGCGTCGTGGCCGTCGACGTCACGCACGACGTGCCAGCCGTAGGATTCGAAGCGCTTGGGCGTGTCGTCGGTGAACCAGCCCTCGACGTGGCCGTCGATGGAGATGCCGTTGTCGTCGTAGAAGGCGACCAGCTTGCCCAGGCCCAGGGTGCCCGCCAGCGAGCAGGCCTCGTGGGAGATGCCTTCCATCAGGCAGCCGTCGCCCAGGAAGCAGTAGGTGTAGTGGTCGACGACCTTGTGGCCCGGCTTGTTGAACTGACCGGCGAGCATCTTCTCGGCGATCGCCATGCCGACCGCGTTGGTGAGACCCTGGCCGAGCGGACCGGTGGTGGTCTCGACGCCCGGGGTGTAGCCGTACTCGGGGTGACCCGGAGTCTTGGAGTGCAGCTGACGGAAGTTCTTCAGCTCTTCCATCGGCAACTCGTAGCCGGTCAGGTGCAGCAGAGAGTAGATCAGCATCGAGCCGTGGCCGTTGGAGAGCACGAAGCGATCACGGTTCGGCCATTCCGGGTTCTTCGGGTTGTGCTGCATGTAGTCGTTCCACAGCACCTCGGCGATGTCCGCCATGCCCATCGGGGCACCCGGGTGGCCCGAGTTCGCCTTCTGAACGGCGTCCATGCTCAACGCACGGATGGCGTTGGCAAGCTCTCTACGTGTCGACATAAAACACTCCAAAGGGTTGAAAGGAAGCGATCTGGGCGCCGTGTGCATTGCGCACGCGGTCATACGCGCACCACCCACGAGGCGGGCGCGGCAATTGCGCGACATTGTCGCCAAAACCCCTGCGCAAGGCAACCACCCGATTTTTCAATCGCTTAGGCAACCCCGGAAGAGGCCGTGCGAAACGGCCCGGGCGATCAGCCGTCTCGCCACTTGATCGAGCAGCCCATCGACGGCACCTGGTCCTCGGGGCCGCGCCCGGTCTCGGCGACCTGCTTCATCGCCTCGAACAGCTCGCGCGGAGCGTCGGGCTCGGCCTCCTTGCGCGAGGCGTCCAGTCGACCGCGGTACTGGAGCTCGAGATCGGCGTTGTAGCCGAAGAAATCCGGCGTGCAGACCGCACCAAAGGCCTTCGCGACCGCCTGGGTCTCGTCGAGGAGGTAGGGAAACGGAAACTGGTAGCGCTCGGCGACCCGCTTCATGTTCTCGGGGGAGTCCTCCGGGTAGTCCGTCGGATCGTTGGACATGATCGCCACCGAGTGGACACCCAGCTCCTTGAGATCCCGTGCGTCGCGAACGATCCGGTCGAGCACCGCCTTGACGTAGGGACAATGGTTGCAGATGAACATCACCAGCGTGCCATTCGGCCCGCGAACGTCCGCCAGCCTCCAGATGTGCCCGTCGGTATCCGGCAGGGCGAAATCGACGGCCGGGCGGCCGAAGTCGCAGACCGGGGTCTCGGTTCGTGCCATGCGTTTCTCTCCTGCTTTCCGGTTCAGCCAGTTGCTCGAGAACGGGAGTCTCTCACAGCACCGGCACCCGGTGTCCATGGACTCGTCTCGTCCGGGCGGGACCGTTTGTGATATTTTTCGGAGTCAGTCGACTGCCGGGGCATGAAGCCGCCCAGGACCGACCGACGTCAAAACGATAAAAAAACAAGAACCAGTTCGGACACGAATTGCCAAGGACCAGGAGGCCTCTTCCATGCACGCGTTCTCGACACGCACCCTCAACCGTCTCAAGAAAACGGCCAGCCCCGCTCACGACCGCAGCCACCGCGGCGTGCTCGAAAAGACGGCCCGCTCGATCGCCGCCACGATCGCGGCCGTCGGCCTGACCCTCGGCTCGCTGCAGGCGCAGGCCGAGGATGCCCTGACATTCGCCATCGCCCCCTTCCTCCCGGAAGCGGAACTCATGGAGGCCTACACCCCGGTGGCCGACCACCTTTCGAAGCAGATAGAGCAGCCAGTGGAGCTCAAGCTGTTCTCCAGCTACCTCGCGTTCTGGGAAGCGACGCGCAGCGGGTCGGACTTCGACCTCGCGCTGGACTCGGCCCCCGTGACCGATTTCCGAATCCAGCGACAGGGCTGGCGCGTGATCGCGCGATTCGAGGGCGAGGTGACCCAGTCGCTGGTCACCCGCGAGGACGATCTGGTTTTCGCGCCCGACGAGCTGGTCAACGAGCGCGTGGCCGTGCAGCCCACTCCGTCCGTCAGCGCCCTGACTCTCTACCAGCTCTTCCCCAACCCGGTGAAGCAGCCTGACCTGGTGTTCCGCGACACCAACCGGGATGTCGCGCAGGCCGTCCTGGACGAGGAAGTTCGTGCCGCTGTCATACCCACCCCGCTGGTCGGTGGCTACACCGGGCTGAACACGGTAGTCACCACCGAAACCTTGCCGTTCCTCGCGTTCTCCGTGTCCCCCGAGGTGCGCCCGAACACCGCGGACGCCCTCGAGAAGGCGCTGGTAACGTTCGGCCGCAGCGATGCGGGTCAGGAAATCCTCGAATCGAACAACCTGACCGATATCGTCCGGGCCAACGACAACCTGTATCGCGGTCACTCGGAGCTGCTCCAGGGCACCTACGGGTACTGACCGCGGGGCCGGACATGCTCCACTCATCCACCTGACACCATCCGACGAGGCTCGTCCGACATGACCGCACCCGGCAACAAGCGCCACCTGTTCACCTCGGAGTCCGTGTCCGAAGGGCATCCGGACAAGATCGCCGACCAGATCAGCGATGCCGTACTCGACGCCATCCTCGAGCAGGACCCCGCTGCACGCGTGGCCTGCGAGGCCCTGGTCAAGACGGGCTTCGTGGTGCTTGCCGGCGAGGTGACGACCTCGGCCTGGGTGGATGTCGACGAGCTGGTGCGCAAGGTGGTCTGCGACATCGGCTACACCAGCTCGGAGCTGGGCTTCGACGGCCAGACCTGTGGCGTGCTCAACGCGATCGGCAAGCAGTCCTCGGACATCGCCCGGGGCGTCGACCGGGAGGTCGACACCGAACAGGGCGCGGGCGACCAGGGCCTGATGTTCGGCTACGCCACCAACGAGACCGACGTGCTGATGCCCGCGCCGATCACCTACGCCCACCGTCTCGTCCAGCGTCAGGCGCGGGTGCGGCGCGCCGGCACGCTGCCCTGGCTGCGCCCCGATGCCAAGTCGCAGGTCACCTTCCGTTACGAGGGCGGTCAGCCGGTCGGCATCGATGCCGTGGTGCTCTCCACCCAGCACAATCCGGGCGTCTCGCAGAAGGAGCTGCACGAGGCGGTGATGGAGGAGATCATCAAGCCGGTGCTCCCCGGGGAGTGGCTGGACAAGCACACCAAGTACCACATCAACCCCACCGGCCAGTTCATCATCGGCGGCCCGGTGGGCGACTGCGGCCTGACCGGACGGAAGATAATCGTCGACACCTACGGCGGCATGGCCCGCCACGGCGGCGGGGCCTTCTCCGGCAAGGACCCCTCCAAGGTCGATCGCTCGGCCGCCTACGCCGGGCGCTACGTGGCCAAGAACATCGTCGCGGCCGGGCTGGCCGACCGCTGCGAGATCCAGGTCTCCTACGCCATCGGCGTGGCAGAGCCGACCTCGATCTCCGTCGACACCTTCGGCACCGGAAAGGTCTCCGACCAGCGCATCACCGAGCTGGTGCGCGAGCACTTCGACCTGCGCCCCTACGGCATCCTCAAGATGCTCGACCTCATCCACCCGATCTACCAGAAGACCGCGGTGGGCGGCCACTTCGGCCGCGAGGAGCCCGAGTTCACCTGGGAACGGATCGACCGCGCCGAGGCGCTGCGCGTGGATGCAAACCTGTAGGCCTGAGGTTATACTTCCCCACCGAATCGCCCGCCGATTCCAGTAAACCCGCCCCGGTCGAGGAGCGCTGCAATCCGCTGACAAGCGGATCAGGCTCGACCGGGACGAGGCTGCCGGCCGACTCAAAGCGGCCGGCAACCCGATCAACGGCGCTCTTGAGACCCCGCTCCCGCAGGGTCGCTTTCAAGCCTCGACTTGAACAGGAGCCGCACGACCTGCCTCTCGTTCAAGTCGATCCATGCGAAAGAATCGACGAGGACGTGGACCGTGAATGCCGTAACCAAGCCGCAAGCCTTCAACGACTACAAGGTCGCCGACATCACGCTGGCCGACTGGGGCCGCCGCGAGATCCGCATCGCCGAGCGCGAGATGCCGGCCCTGATCAGGATCCGCGAGAAGTACCGCGCCGAGCAGCCGCTCGCCGGCGCGCGCATCGCCGGCTGCATCCACATGACCATCCAGACCGCGGTCCTGATCGAGACGCTCACCGCGCTGGGCGCCGAGGTGCGCTGGTCGTCCTGCAACATCTTCTCCACCCAGGATCACGCCGCGGCAGCCGTCGCCGCGGCCGGCATCCCGGTATTCGCCTGGAAGGGCGAGACCGAGGAGGAGTACTGGTGGTGCGTCGAACAGACCATTCAGGGCCCCGGTGACGGGAGTGCCGCCTGGACCCCGAACCTGCTGCTCGACGACGGCGGGGATCTGACCAGCCTGATGCACGAGAAGTACCCCAACCTGCTCGAAGGCGTCCACGGGGTCTCCGAGGAGACCACCACCGGTGTGCACCGCCTGCTGGAGATGCTCGAGGAAGGCTCGCTGAAGATCCCGGCGGTCAACGTCAACGACGCGGTCACCAAGTCGAAGAACGACAACAAGTACGGCTGCCGCCACTCGCTCTCGGATGCGATCAAGCGGGCCACCGACCACCTGCTCTCCGGCAAGCAGGCGCTGGTGGTCGGCTACGGCGACGTGGGCAAGGGTTCGGCCGCCTCGCTGCGCCAGGAAGGCATGATCGTCAAGGTATCCGAGATCGATCCGATCTGCGCCATGCAGGCGGCGATGGACGGCTTCGAGGTGGTCTCGCCGTACGTCGACGGCATCAACACCGGGGATGACGACGGCATCGACAAGTCGCTGCTGGGCCGGATCGACCTGATCGTGACCACCACCGGCAACGTCAACGTCTGCGACGCGCCCATGCTGCGCGCGCTGAAGAACGGCGCTGTGGTCTGCAACATCGGCCACTTCGACAACGAGATCGACACCGCCTACATGCGCGAGAACTGGGCCTGGGAGGAGATCAAGCCGCAGGTGCACAAGGTCTACCGCGAGGCGACCGCGGGCGGCGCATTCGATCCGGACAGCGAGAACTACCTGATCCTGCTCTCCGAGGGGCGCCTGGTGAACCTGGGCAACGCCACCGGCCACCCGAGCCGCATCATGGACGGCTCCTTCGCCAACCAGGTGCTCGCGCAGATCCACCTGTACCGGGAACGCTTCGCCGGGCTGCCGGCCGAGAAGAAGGCCGAGGCCCTGCGGGTCGAGGTACTGCCCAAGCAGCTCGACGAGGAAGTCGCCCGCTACATGGTCGAGGGCTTCGGCGGCGTGCTCACCCGCATGACCGACGAGCAGGCCAGGTACCTGGGCGTGCCCGCCGAAGGCCCTTTCAAGCCGGACGCCTACCGCTACTGACCCGGCGCGACTAATCTGGCGCTCCCGATGCGCCCCCGGGCAGCACGGCATCCCGTGTCGCCCGCCTCACACTTTCCGGAGGAATCATGCCGATCCCGGTTTCCTGCGAATTCTTTCCGCCGAAATCCGCCGAGGGCGAGACGAAACTGCGCGAGGTCTACCGGGAGCTCGCCCGCGAGATCGCCCCCGAGTATTTCTCGGTCACCTTCGGCGCGGGCGGTTCGACCCAGACGCGCACCTTCGAGACGGTCCGCGAGATCCAGCGCGAGTCCGGGGTGCCCGCCGCCCCGCACCTGTCCTGCATCGGCTCCTCGCGCGAGGGCATCGCCGCCATCCTCGACGACTACCGCGAGCAGGGCATCCGGCGCATCGTCGCCCTGCGCGGCGACCTGCCCAGCGGCATGCGCGACCCGGGCGACTTCCGCTACGCCAACGAGCTGGTCGCCTTCATCCGCGAGTACAGCGGCGACTGGTTCCACGTCGAGGTGGCCGCCTACCCCGAGTTCCATCCCCAGGCACCCGATGCCGAGACGGATCTCGCCAACTTCAAGCGCAAGGTCGAGGCCGGCGCGGACGCCGCGATCACGCAGTACTTCTACTCGATCGAGGCCTACCGTCGCTTTCTCGACGACTGCGAGCGGCTAAACATCGACGTGCCGATCGTCCCGGGCGTGATGCCGATCACCAACTACCAGCAGCTCGCCCGTTTCTCCGACATGTGCGGCGCGGACATCCCCCGCTGGCTGAGAAAGCGGCTGGAGGCCTACGGCGACGACATGGACAGCCTGCGCGCCTTCGGGCACGACGTGGTCACCGAGCTCTGCCGGCAGCTGGTCGAGGCCGGGGCACCCGGCATCCACTTCTACGCCATGAACCGTTCGCAGCCGGTCATCAGGCTGTGTCGGGACGCCGGGCTGGTCGATCACTGACCCGTTGCCCGCGCCCCCGCCGGCGAGACGTTATACTGCGGCGCATGAGTGATTCGACCCCGCCCAAGCACATCTGGATCGAGCCCGCCGACGTCGCGCTGGCCCACGCCGCGGCCCGGGCCGGCGCCACCGCACTGATCCTGCCCCAGGGACAGGACACCGCCGGGCTGCCGCGCGTCGGTCCGGGCGGCGACCTCGAAGAGGGGCGTGATTTCAGGCGCTACCGCATCGAGCGGGAGGCCGACGAGGAGACGGTCGATCCCGAGCGGCTCGCGGTCATCGAGCCGGCCGAGTGGAGCATCATCCCCGCCGAGAACCTGATCTCGCGCGGCGTGGACGTCATCCAGGTGGTCGACGACGCCGAGCAGGCGAAACTGGCCCTGACCATCATGGAACAGGGCGTGGCCGGCGTCTGGCTGCGCCGTGCCGATGCAGAGACCATCGAGGCGCTGGCCCGCGTGCTCGCGGAACTTGCCCCCGCGCCGGTCGAGCTGACCGAGGCGCGCATCACCGCCATCACGCCGGTGGGCATGGGCGACCGCAGCTGCCTGGATCTGATCGGCGAGCTCGCCCCGGGCGAGGGCCTGCTGGTGGGCAGCTTCAACCACGCCCGTTTCCTCGTCCACAGCGAGAACGTCGACAACCCGCATTGCGCCGCCCGCCCCTTCCGCGTGAACGCCGGCGCGATCCACGGCTACGTGGTCACCCCCGGCGACAGGGTGCGCTACCTTGCCGAGATGGCCAGCGGCGACCCGGCCCTGGTGGTGGGCGCCGACGGGCGCACCCGCACGCTGGCCGTCGGCCGCAACAAGATCGAGCGCCGGCCGATGGTGCAGGTCGAGGCGGTCGACGACAGCGGCACCACGATCTCCGCCATACTGCAGCACGCCGAGACCATCCGCCTGGTCACCCCCGAGGGTCGGGCGGTGAGCGTGCTCGATCTCACGCCCGGTGACCGCGTCCGCGTCTCGCTGGCAGAGCGTGGCGGCCGGCACTTCGGTCGCCGCGTCGAAGAAACCATCAACGAACGCTGAATCCACTGCTGACTTCCGGAGCACGGCATGACCCGCAACCAGGACTGGCAACGCCGGGACCTCAACGTCCTCTGGCATCCCTGCACCCAGATGAAGGATCACGAATCCATCCCGCTGGTACCCGTCGAGCGGGGCGAGGGGCCCTGGCTGTACGATTTCGACGGGCGACGCTACCTGGACATCATCAGTTCCTGGTGGGTGAACATCTTCGGTCACGCCAATCCCACCATCAACGAACGGATCAAGGAGCAGCTCGACCGTCTCGAGCACGTGATCCTCGCCGGCTTCTCGCACCGCCCGGTGATCGAGCTCTCCGAGCAGCTGGTCGAGATCACCCCCTCCGGGCTCGACCGGGTCTTCTACGCCGACAACGGTTCCTCCGGCGTCGAGGTGGCGCTGAAGATGAGCTACCACTACTGGCGCAACAGCGGTCGCCCGGAGAAGAGCGAGTTCATCACCGTGGCAAACAGCTACCACGGCGAGACCCTCGGCACCCTGTCCGTCGGTGACGTCGGCCTCTACAAGGACACCTACGGTCCGTTGCTGCGCGCCACGGCCACCGCGCCCTCGCCCGCCTGTCGGCAGGACCTTGGCGACTGCCGCGAGCGGGCCGCCGAAGCGCTCGACGGCATGCGCCGGATCCTCGAGGAGCAGGCCGACCGCACGGCGGCAGTGATCGTCGAGCCGCTGGTCCAGTGCGCGGCCGGCATGCTGATGCACCACCCGGATTACATCCGCGGCCTACGGATGCTCTGCGACGAGTTCGACGTGCACCTGATCGCCGACGAAATCGCCGTGGGCTTCGGTCGAACCGGCACCCTGTTCGCCTGTGAACAAGCGGACATCACCCCGGACTTTCTCTGCCTGTCCAAGGGACTGACCGCCGGCTACCTGCCGCTGGCCGCGATACTCACCAGCGACACGGTCTACCAGGCGTTCTACGACGACTACGCCACCATGCGCGCCTTCCTGCACAGCCACAGCTTCACCGGCAACCCGCTGGCCTGCACGGCGGCGCTCGCCACCCTGGAACTGTTCGCGCGCGACGACGTGATCGAGTCCAACCGCCAGTCCCAGGCCATCATGGACCGGCACCTGGCCGAGCTGGCCGGCGAACCCCAGATAACCAACGTGCGCCGCACCGGCATGATCGCCGCCATGGACCTAGTCGACCCGGCCACGGGCGAGCCCTTCCCCTTCGAGGAACGGCGCGGCGTGCGCGCCTATCAGTACGCGCTGGAGCACGAGCTGCTGCTGCGCCCGCTGGGCAACACGCTCTACTGGATGCCCCCCTACGTCCTCGACGAAGCGGATTACCGGCACATCTTCGAGGTCACGCGGGATGCCTCGAGGGCCGCGGTGCGCTGATGCGTATCCGTCGTGTCTTCGTCGACGCCGAACTGACCCCGGGCGCGCGCGTCGACCTGCCCGCCGAAACGGTCAACTACCTGCGCAACGTGCTGCGCCTGAAAGACGGCCAGCCGCTGGAAGTCTTCAATGGGCGCGGCCTGCGGGCGAGCGCCCTGCTCGCCCTGGGCCGCCGCGAGGCGGCCGTCGCGATCGAATCCGTGACGGAAAGCCCGAGCGAGAACGTGGTGCCCATCACGCTCATGGCCGCCCTCGCCAAGGGCGAGAAGATGGACCTGGTCATCCAGAAGGCTGTCGAGCTGGGGGTGACCACGATCGCTCCGGTCCAGACGGAGCGCAGCGTTCTGGAGCTCAAGGGGGATCGCGCCGAGAAGCGCCTGATCCGCTGGCGCCAGATCATGATCAATGCCTGCGAGCAGTGCGGGCGCGACGAGCTGCCGGCCATCGAACCGATCCGACTTCTGGACGAGGCCCTGGGGATGATCGATGCGCGGACCCGCCTGGTGCTGGATCCGCGCGCCGAGAAGCCGCTGACGGAGCTGCGCGACCGGCCGCGCCCGGAAGGCGTGGCCCTGCTGGTCGGCCCCGAGGGCGGCTTGACCGAGGAGGAAGTGGCAAGGGCCGGAGAGCATGGTTTTCGCGCACTGACCCTGGGTCCGCGCATCCTGCGCGCGGAGACCGCGGCGATCGCCGGGGTGGCGGTGCTGCAGTATCAATGGGGGGACCTCGGCTAGAGAGGTCAGAGGTCAGAGGTCAGAGGTCAGAGGTCAGAGGTCAGAGGTCAGAGGTCAGAGGTCAGAGGTCAGAGGTCAGGCGGATATTGTCGCCAGCTCCCCGCGATCGCCCCCTCAGGAATCGGCCTTGTCCGGGCGGAAACCCGAGCTGATCGGATAGCGGCGGTCGCGGCCGAAGGCCCGGCGACTGATGCGCACGCCCGGCGGCGCCTGGCGTCGCTTGTACTCGTTGACCAGGATCATGCCGACCACGCGGCGCACGACTGCCTCGTCCAGGCCCATGGCGACGATGTCCTCGATGCTGCAGTCGCGCTCGACGAAGGCCTCGATGATGCGGTCGAGATCCGCGTAGGGCGGTAGCGAGTCGGAATCCTTCTGGTCGGCGCGCAGTTCGGCCGACGGCTCGCGGGTGATCACCCGTTCCGGCACCGCCGCGAGCTCGGGGCGCACGGTGCCCCCCAGGCTGTTGCGGTAGCGCGCCAGCTCGTAGACCACGGTCTTGGGCACGTCCTTGATCGGCGCGAAGCCTCCGGCCATGTCCCCGTAGAGGGTGGCGTAGCCGACGGCCAGTTCGGACTTGTTGCCGGTTGTCAGCAGCAGCCGGCCGAACTTGTTCGACAGGGCCATCAGGATCACGCCACGGGCCCGCGCCTGCAGGTTTTCCTCGGTAACGTCCTCGGCCAGCCCGGCGAACAGCGGCGAAAGGGCATCCCGGAAGGATTCGAAGATCGGCTCGATCGAGATGGTCTCGCAGCGCACGCCCAGCGCGTCGCACTGGAGCTGGGCATCCTCGAGGCTCATCGGCGAGGTGTAGCGCGAGGGCATGCGCACGGCCAGCACGTTTTCCGCTCCCAGTGCGTCGACAGCGAGGGCGAGGACCAGCGACGAATCGATCCCGCCCGACAGCCCCAGCACGACACCGGAGAACCCGTTCTTGCGCACGTAGTCGCCGATACCGGTGGTCAGGGCGCGATAGATCTCCGCCTCTCCCTGCTGCCATTCGTGGCTCGCTCCGTGCGCGAGGACCTCTCCCTGTGCGGAGATCTCGGTCCAGCCGATCGCCTCGGCGAAACCGGGCAGGTGCATGTGGTTGCCCGAGGCCGACGAGACGAACGAGCGGCCGTCGAAGACCAGCTCGTCCTGCCCGCCCACCAGGTTGACGTAGATCACCGCGCAGCCACTGGCATGCACGCGCTCGGCGATCTGGGCCTCGCGCTCGCGGGTCTTCTGCCGGTGGAACGGGGAGGCATTGAGGACGCAGATGACATTGGCGCCCGCCCGGGCGGTCTCCTCGATCGGGCCTTCGTGCCAGGCGTCCTCGCAGATGACCACGCCGACGGAAACTCCGTCGATATCCACCACCAGCGGCTCGCGCCCCTTGCGGAAATAGCGCTTTTCGTCGAACACACCGTAGTTCGGCAGGGCCCGCTTCGCGTACCGGGCCACCACGCGTCCGCCGTCGATGACCACTGCCTGGTTCTGCATGTGCCCGTCGCCCCCCCGACCCGGCGTGCCGATCATCACCGCCAGGTCGCCGACGTTCTCGGCGATCCGCTCGAGTTCCCGCTCACAGGAATCGACGAAGTCCTCGCGAAGCAGGAGGTCCTCGGGCGGGTAGCCGGAGATGGTGAGTTCCGGGAAGACGACGAGCCGGGCGTCGACTTCCTTGCGGGCGCGGGCGACCAGTTCGATCACGCGTGAGGCGTTCGCGTGGCAGTCGCCCACGCGGGTGTTGATCTGCGCCAGGGCTATCCGCAGTCCACCGGTTTCCTGCGATGTGAGTTGCTCCACGCTCAGACCGCACCCCGCCCGGACGTCCGGCCCAGCACGCGCTCGGCCGTCACGCCCAGCTCGGTGGGACTCTCCACGACGTGAACGCCGGCTTCCCGAAGGGCGGCACACTTGGCTTCGGCCGTACCCTTGCCGCCGGAGATCACCGCGCCGGCATGCCCCATGCGCTTGTCCGCCGGGGCCGTCGCGCCGGCGATGTAGGCGACCACCGGCTTCGGGTAGCCCCGGGCGATGTATGCCGCGGCCGCTTCCTCCGCGTCGCCCCCGATCTCGCCGACCATCAGCACCAGCTCGGTCTGCGGGTCGTCGGCAAAGCGCGACAGGCAGTCAATGAAGTCCAGTCCACCGACCGGGTCGCCACCGATACCGACGCAGGTGCTCTGCCCGAGCCCCGCGGCAGTCGTCTGCGCGACCGCCTCGTAGGTGAGCGTTCCGGAGCGTGAAACGATGCCCACCACTCCCTTGCGGTGGATCGACCCCGGCATGATCCCGATCTTGCAGGCATCGGGGGTGATCAGGCCCGGGCAGTTCGGTCCGATCAGTGCCACGTCCGGGTAATCCTGGGCCAGCACCGCCTTGACGCGCACCATGTCCAGCACCGGGATGCCCTCGGTGATGCAGGCGATCACCTCGATGCCGGCATCGGCCGCCTCGAGGATGGAATCGGCCGCGAACGGCGCCGGCACGTAGATCATGCTTGCCGTCGCGCCGGTCTCGGCCACGGCATCGGTGACGGTGTCGAAAACCGGCAGCCCCAGGTGCGTCTGACCACCCTTGCCCGGTGTCACGCCGCCGACCAGACGCGTACCGTAGGCGAGCGCCTGCTCCGAGTGGAAGGTGCCCTGCCTGCCGGTGAAACCCTGGCAGATCACGCGGGTGTCAGCGTCGACCAGAATGCTCATTGCGCTGCCCCCCGATGTTGCTTGGCCAGCATCACGGCCGTCTCGGCCGCCTTGGCGAGATCGTCCTCGGCGGTGAGGTTCAGTCCCGACTCCGAGAGCATCTTCCGTCCGAGTTCCGCGTTGGTGCCGGCCAGGCGGACCACCGTCGGCACTTCGAGGGAAACCTCGCGCGCCGCCTCGATAATCCCCTCGGCGATGAGATCGCAGCGCACGATACCGCCGAAGATATTGACCAGGATCGCCTCGACACGGGGATTGCGGAGAATCAGCTTGAATGCCTCGGTCACCTTGGCCGCGGAGGTTCCTCCGCCGACGTCGAGGAAGTTCGCGGGCATCCCGCCGGCATGCTTGATCAGGTCCATGGTCGCCATGGCCAGGCCTGCGCCGTTCACCATGCAGGCGATGTCACCGTCCAGAGAGACGTAATTGAGTCCGTGTTCGATCGCCTCGCGCTCGGCCGCATCCTCCTGGTTGATGTCCCGGCCCGCCCACAGCGACTGCTGCCGATACCCGGCGTTGTCGTCCAGCGAGACCTTGGCATCCAGCACCGTCAATGCACCGTCATCCGTCTCGGCCAGCGGGTTGATCTCGACCAGCGCGGCATCGCTCGAGACAAAGGCCTCGTAGCTGCGCAGGAGCATGGTGACGAACTCCCGGATCTGCGCGTCCTTCAGCCCCAGATCGAAGGCGACCTGACGGGCCTGGTAGGCCTGCAGCCCCACGGTGGGATTGATGACGATGTGACGGATCGCTTCGGGCGTCTGTGCGGCAACCGCCTCGATGTCCATGCCGCCCTCCGACGAGGCGATCAGCACGACGCGTTGAAGGGCGCGGTCCACCGTGAACGCAAGGTAGAACTCTCGGCGAATCTCTGCACCCGGCTCGACCAGCACACGATCGACCGGGAGACCATCCGGCCCGGTCTGCCCGGTCACCAGGCGCGAGCCAAGCAGTCTCCTGGCCGCGTCGATGACTTCCTCGGCACCACGCGCCAGGATCACGCCCCCTGCCTTGCCGCGAGCACCGCTGTGGACCTGCGCCTTGACGACCCAGCGAGAGTCGGCGGTACTCGGCAGATCATCTTCAAGCGGTCCTTCCGGCACCTCGGAAAGCACCTTTCCCGAAGGGACGGCGACACCGTGCTGGGCCAACAGGGCCTTGGCCTGATATTCGTGGAGGTTCATGTGTCCGGAGTTTGCTGTAAAAGCGAGTATTGTCTCGCACAAGTCCCGGAATGTCATTCCCGCCACAGGGATTCACCGGTGTTGAACAGGCCCTGATCCGATCAATACAACGACAAGTACCGAAGGGCGTTCCCCGGTCCCGCCGCGAGCAAGAAAAAGGCCCCGCGAAGCGGCGGGGCCAAGGGACCACGGGGAGGGTGGTTTTTCAGTTGACGTCGAGTTGCTCCCGTATGGAGTCGAGGGTCTTGGGGCCGATGCCGTTGACGTCGGTGAGCTGGTCGACGGAATCGAAGGGCCCGTTCTCGTCGCGGTAGTCGACGATCCGCTCGGCGTAGACCGGGCCAATGCCATCGAGCTGCACCAGTTCCTCGGCGGAGGCCTGGTTGAGGTCGATGGTCTCGGCGGCCGAGGCCGTGACGGGAACGGAGAGGACGGCGGCAAGAGCCACCGTCCGGGCGAATGAGTTGAGTCCTTTCATCATCCTACCTCCTTGTACACGGGGGATGAGTGAAGGCTAGCGCTGGCCGTTTGGGGTTGGAATCAGCGGATTCGGAATGTTGTGTAGGAAGGTTCCACGCCCGTTGTCAGCTTATTCGACAAGCGGAACCGAGCCGGGCTTGC
>JAWLHL010000031.1:0-6335 GCA_041690375.1 Guyparkeria sp.
GTAAACTTATGAAGGATGCGAATCATTAGCATGAATGGTACGCAACGTGGGCACCCGGGCGCGGTTCGGGAACCAACCTGGAATTTCGAAGGTGGTCAGGGCGGCATGGGACGGTTGCAGACGGTGTTGTTTTTATTCGACGACACGATGCCGGGCGGACGATTGTCCGTCGGCGAAGGGGGGGCGAAAACGAGCGTGGGCCAAAGGGGCCCGTTTTGGTTCGGGTGGTAGCGGCCTCGGGGCGTGAACGAAGCCGTCGGCCGCGCTTTTGGCTACTTCGAGCAGCCCTGGGGACGTTCCCCGCTGGAGACGTGACCCCGGTAGGGGTGCCTTGCCGCGGGGGCGAGTCGCAGGTCGGCGAGGATCGCGCACAGTGAGGTTGACCAGGAAGACTGGGGGTACAGGGCGCGGTAGAGCATCACCTTGAGCGTCAGCCAGGCGCCCAGGATCATCGAGCCCAGCGCCAGCAGGCTGCCCAGCGCCAGTGTCGAGGTGCCGGAGAGCCCCTGGCCGACGGAACAGCCCATGGCGATGATCCCGCCGCCGCCCATCAGCAGGCCGCCGGCGGTGTAGCTGCCGAACTGCGACCAGGAATAGAAGCCCTGCAGCCGGAATTGCTGCCGGGCGGCGAACCAGAATCCGGCGCCGAGGATCACGCCGAGCATGGCGATCACGCCGAAGGTGACCAGGGCGAACGCCGGGCTGGCCGCCAGCCGCAGTGCTTCGGCCGCCGGGCCGACGAAGCTCAGCGACTGGGTGCCCGTGCCGCGCGGCGGGTCGAACGCCAGTGCCGCCTCGCTCATCAGCGCCTGGCCACTCGGTGATCCGGTCCACAGCCAGCCGAGAACGATGACCGCGCCGATGCCGATGCCCCCGACGACGTCGGGGAGGCGCATCCGTCGCGCCCGGTCCAGCCGCCACAGCCAGGCGATCAGGCCGAGGGCGACGAGTCCTGCCGTGGCGGGTCTGAGGTAGGCGGCCTCCATGGCCGTTATCCCGGCGAGGATCCCGCCCGGGTCCTGCTGGTCGATGCCCACGGAGGCGAGATCGATGCCCGGCCAGGCGAGCCCCTGGTCGACGAAAAGCCGGGACGGTGGCCAGGAAAGCAGCACGAGGGCCGTCAGGCCGACGATGAGATAGGCCCAGAGCGACTTGAGATCACCCTGGCCGATGTTGACCAGCGTCCTGGTGGTGCAGCCGCCGGCCAGCACCATGCCGATGCCGAACATTATCCCGCCCAGCAGGTAGCGCAACCAGGGGAAGTCTGCCGAGCGGTAGTTGACGCGTGTCTGGTCGAGGTCGATCGCCCCGAGCAACTCGAACGCCCCCACGGCGGCGATCGCCACGGCGATCGACAGCAGCCAGGCGCGCATGCGGCCCATGTCGCCGGTCAGCACCCAGTCGGATACCGCGCCCATGTTGCAGTAGCGCGTGGCGGCGGCCACCAGGCCGAACAGCAGCCCGATGCCCAGCGCGCCGGCGAGGATCAGCAGCCACGGGTTGTCGACAGTCGCCAGGTCCATGATCGATCGTACCGGTCGGTGTGTAGTCGGGTTCATGGTACGGGCAAATGCGCATCAGCGACGCGTTTGACGGCCCAAAACGTTGTGATCGGGACATAAGCCGGCGGCCTTCGGGGCGATGGCGCGAGGAATGTAAGTGTGAGTGTATCGAAATGGAACTTCAGTATATTTCGATGCCGTGGCCGGTGACATGGTCCATACTTCGCGGCCTTTGGGCACAAGTCCGTGCAACGACCAACGGGAGGAGTGGATGAGTCTGCTGATCGACGGTGAACTGCACACCGACTGGTTCGAGTCGGAGTCCGAGGGTGGCGAGTTCGTCCGCAAGGACTCGATGTTCCGCCACTGGATCACGCCCGACGGTTCGCCGGGCCCGAGCGGCGAGGGCGGCTTTCCCGCCGAGGCCGGTCGCTACCACCTGTACGTGTCCTACGCCTGTCCCTGGGCGCACCGAACCCTGATCTTCCGTGCGCTGAAGGGGCTGGAGGGCCTGGTCACGGTGGACGTGGTCCATCCGCACATGGGGCCCGAGGGCTGGCACTTCGGCGACTTTCCCGGCGCCACGCCCGACAGCCAGATGGGCGCCCATCACCTCCACCAGCTCTACACCGCGGCCGACCCGCATGTCAGCGGCATCGTCACCGTGCCGGTGCTCTGGGACAAGCAGCGCCGGACGATCGTCAACAACGAGTCCTCCGAGATCATCCGCATGTTCAACTCGGCCTTCGACGGGCTGACCGGCAACCGCGACGACTACTATCCCGAGTCGCTGCGCGGCGAGATCGAGGCGGTCAACGCGCCAATCTACGAGAACGTCAACAACGGGGTCTACCGTACCGGGTTTGCCACGACGCAGGACGCCTACGAGGAGGCGTTCGACCGGCTGTTCGACGCGCTCGACGAGCTCGAGGCGCGACTGGGACGCGAGCGCTACCTGGTCGGTGACCGGATCACGGAGGCCGACTGGCGGCTGTTCACCACGCTGCTGCGCTTCGACCCGGTCTACCACGGTCACTTCAAGTGCAACCGCAACCGGCTGGTGGACTTTCCCAACCTCTGGGCCTTCACCCGCGAGCTGTACCAGTGGCCCGGGGTGGCCCGGACCGTGCGCCTCGATCATATCAAGCACCACTATTACGTCAGCCATGACTGGATCAACCCCACGGGCATCGTGCCCAAGGGGCCCGAGATCGACTTCCTGGCGCCGCACGGACGGGAGGCGAACCGATGAGCGTCGTTATTCGCAGCGCGACCGTCATGCGGGAAGGGGTGGGTGCCCGGGTCAAGCGTCTGATGCCCCTGCCGGAGTTCATGAACTTCGACCCGTTCGTGATGTTCGACCACTTCGAGCTCGGCCCGGGAACCGGCTTTCCCGAGCACCCGCACCGCGGTTTCGAGGCGGTGACCTACCTCTTCGAGGGGGAGATCGAGCACCGGGACAACCTGGGCAACGTCTCCCGCGTGGGCCCGGGCGGGGCGCAGCGCTTTACCGCGGGGTCCGGCCTCATGCACTCGGAGATGCCCTCGGCGGACACGCAGACCGCCGGCATCCAGCTGTGGGTGAACCTGCCGCGGCGCCTGAAGGGTCTCGAGCCTTCCTACGAGGAGGCGCCTGCCGACACGATCCCGGAAATCGGTTTCCACGGCGGACGCGAGCGCCGCATCGCCGGCGACAAGGGACGGGTGAGCCTGCAGACCCCGGCGCTATACCGGCACCTGCTGATGGAATCGGGTAGTGATTTCTCGATCGATCTCCCCGAGGGCTGGCGCGCGATCGTCTACCTGCGACTGGGCACGGCCAGCGTCAACGGTCAGCGGCTGGAGACGGCCCAGGCGGCCTTCGTGGAGGACGAGACGAGCATCCGCGTCGACGCGCATGCCGGCAGCGAGCTGATGGTCGCCGCCGGCCGCCCGCACGGCGAGCCGATTCGCCAGCGGGGCCCGTATGTCGACTGACACGAACGGGTAATTGTCGGACGAGCCGCAAGTCGCTAGCATGCGTATCTTTTGGAAGCCGATCTCATGAATCAGCGCTCGATCGTTCTCTGGAGTGCACTGGTCCTGCTCGTCTACAGCGCCATCGTCGTCTACCTCGGGGTCAGCCTGCCGCCCGAGCGCGTCGAGGTGATGTTCAGCGAGGAGGGATGGTTCGAGGACCTGAGCCCGGTTTTCTGGCTCCTGCTCGGGGCGGTGCTGCTGTTCGCCCGCCCGATCGCTCCGGGCAGGCGTATCGGCATGGCCGTGATCGCCGCGGCCCTGGCCGCCCGCGAGGAAGGCTGGCACAAGAAGTTCACCGCCGACAGCCTGTTCAAGACCAACTACTACGAGATGGCCGAGGTGCCGCTGGCCGAAAAGCTGATCGCCGGCGCCGTGGCCCTGGCGCTGACGGTCCTGCTGGTCTGGCTGCTGATCGTCGGGGGGCGGGAACTGTTCGCCCGCGGCGGCTGGCGGCGACCCTGGGGCTGGGTGACGCTGTTCGCCGTGGTGATCTCGCCGGTACTCAAGGCCGTCGATCGCGGTCCGTCCATCCTGCGGGTGCGCTTCGACATCATCCTGCCCTCGGACATCGACATGGTGATGCTCTCGCTGGAGGAAGGGATGGAAATGGCGCTTCCGCTCCTGTTCCTGCTCGCCCTGTTCCTGTACCTGGCCGACCGCCGCTCTCCCGATGCGCAAGTCCGATCCGGTTGACTGGCGCTGCGGCATTCTCGACGTGCTCGAGGCCGCGGCACTGCACGGGGATGCCGCCGAGATCCGTCTCGACGGACGCTGGCGGCGTGTCAGGGTTCTCGATGTGTTGAGTGAAGGCGGCGATGACTGGCTGCTAACGGACGACGGCCAGCGCATCGCGGTGGCGGCCATCGAGATGGTTCGCCCGGTGCCGGACTGAAGTCGGCGGCCATGCGCGCGGACACGAAAAAACGGGGCCTCGAGCCCCGTTTTTCGTTGGTCGCTGCCGCCCCGGTCCGGGCGGAAATGTCGAATCGGCCTTACATGCCTTCGAACAGGATGAAGGTGCGGTTCATGTTGGTCCGGTGCCAGCTGTCGTAGTGCTCGAGGTGCTTGAAGTCCTCGACGTCCTCGTTGGCGTCCAGCACGTCGCTCATGGCCTCGAAGTTGCGGGCCGCCTCGCCGACGGTGTTGACCAGGAAGTCGTAGTAGTCGCCGGAATCGCGGCGGGCGCGCTTCATGTCGCTGACCCGGCCGTGGCCCGGGACGACGTGCTCGGGGTCGATCTCCTCGAGCCGGCCGAAGGCCTCCAGACCGTTCTGCGGGTTCGACCAGGGATGCACGCCCAGCATGCGGTCGACGTAGACCAGGTCGCCCGTGAACACCGTGTCCGCCGCCGGCAGGTAGGCCATGGCGTCGCCGGGGAAGTGGGCGTCGGTCAGCGAGAGCTCGATCTCGGTGCCGCCCAGGGTGATGGTGGCGGTGTCGCCTTCGAGAACGCGGTCGGCGTAGGCCGGCTCGGTGCCCTCGAAGCGTTCCTTCAGCGCGTCGGGCAGACGGCCTTCCATGTGTTGGTCGGCGAATTCCTTCTGCGATTGGACGGTCTTCTCGAAGGCGATGATTTCCGCGCCCTGTCCCCGGAAGTAGTCGTTGCCCAGCCAGCGATGGTCCTGCACGCCGATGTTGACCACCCAGCGGACGGGCTTTTCGGTGACCGCGGCCACGGCGCGTTCGATGTGCGGGCCGCTGAACGCCCCCGGGCCGGAATCGATCAGGATGACGCCCTCGTCGGTGGTGATGACGCCGTAGTTGGCGTTCATGCCGTGGTTCTCGTAGGTGCGGGCGTCGGTGGGGCCGATGATGGCGTAGACGTTGTCGTTGACCTGTTCGGCCTTCGGTTCGTAGGTCTCGGCGTTGCCGGCCAGTACGGGCTGGAACAGGGACGCGGCGAGCAGGCCGGCCATGGCGGAACGAAGCAGCATGGATGATCTCTCCTGCATGGAATGTGCGGGGCAGTATACATCCGTTTTCCCATATGCGAAGTCGACCTGATTTCGGCCGAACGGAGGCGGGCTAACTGCTAAGCTCTGCCGAGAACCTCTGACCCGTTTGTTCAGGCCGCGTCACTCGTGTCGAGTCGGGTGGAGGACGGGCACGCAGGCCCAGGCCAGATGGCGATCCGAGCGGGGGTTCCAGCGGGTTTTGCGCAATCAGGGAGAAGGCACTCGATGCAGTATGTCAGGCGGTTTTCGGAACTGGGGATGGACGACGTCGCCAGCGTGGGAGGCAAGAACGCCTCGCTCGGCGAGATGGTCGCGAAACTCGGGGATCGGGGCGTTCAGGTGCCCAACGGGTTCGCCACCACGGCCGATGCGTATCGCCACTACATCCGTCACAACGACCTGGAGGAACGCATCCGCGAGGTCCTCTCGGATCTGGACACCGACGATGTGGCCGCACTGGAACACGCCGGCCGCCGGATACGGGAATGGGTGAGCGGTGGTGAAATGCCGACCGATCTGGCGGAGGAAATCGTGGCGGCCTACCGCGAACTGGGCGAGGAATACGGCGAGAACCCGGACGTCGCGGTGCGCAGTTCGGCCACCGCGGAGGACCTGCCCACCGCCTCGTTCGCCGGCCAGCAGGAGAGCTATCTCAACATTTCCGGTGAACAGGCCCTGCTCGAGAGCGTCCGTCACGTCTTCGCCTCGCTGTTCACCGATCGGGCGATCTCCTATCGGGTCCACCAGGGATTCGATCACATGGCCGTGGCCCTCTCGGCCGGCGTGCAGAAGATGGTGCGCGCGGACCTGGCCTCCTCGGGCGTCATGTTCAGCATCGACACCGAGTCGGGCTTTCCCG
>JAWLHL010000031.1:6435-19879 GCA_041690375.1 Guyparkeria sp.
CTCGTGGAGGGCAAGAGCGTCGGCGAGCGGATCGCCAGCGGCCGGGCGCGGATCGTCGAATCCTCGGCGGAGATGGGCGCGCTCGACGACGGCGACATCCTGGTCACGGACATGACCGACCCCGACTGGGAGCCGATCATGAAGCGTGCCGGGGCGATCGTCACCAACCGGGGCGGCCGGACCTGCCACGCGGCGATCATCGCCCGGGAGCTGGGGATCCCGGCGATCGTCGGTTGCGGCGATGCCACCGAGCGGGTTCCCGACGGCGAGCACGTGACCGTCTCCTGCGCCGAGGGCAGCGCGGGCTACGTCTACCGCGGGCAGCTGCCGTTCACGGTCGAGCGCCTGGACGCCCGCTCGCTGGAGAAACCGCGCACGGACCTGATGATCAACCTCGGCAATCCCGAGCAGGCCTTCCGCCTGTCCTTCCTGCCGGCGGCGGGGGTGGGGCTGGCCCGCCTGGAATTCATCATCAACAACCGCATCGGCATTCATCCCAGGGCCCTGCTCGAATACGAGAAGCTGGACGCCGACACCCGGGCGCTGATCGACGAGCGCACCGCCGGGTTCGAGGATCGGCGCGAGTTCTACGTCCGCCGCCTGGCCGAGGGGGTCGGAACCATCGCCGCGGGGTTCTACCCGCGCCCGGTGATCGTGCGGCTGTCGGACTTCAAGTCCAACGAGTACGCGGCGATGATCGGTGGCGAGGGGTTCGAACCTCACGAGGAGAATCCCATGCTCGGATTCCGCGGGGCATCGCGCTACTACGCCGAGTCGTTCGCGCCGAGCTTCGCGCTGGAGTGCGAGGCGCTGCGACGGGTGCGCGAGGAAATGGGGCTGAGCAACGCCCGGGTCATGCTGCCGTTCGTGCGCAGCGTCGAGGAGGTCGATCGCGTTCTCGAGATCATGGCGGACAACGGTCTCGTGCGCGGCGAGAACGGCCTCGAGGTCTACCTGATGTGCGAGATCCCGGCCAACGCGCTGCTGGCCGACGAGTTCCTCGAACGTGTCGACGGCTTTTCCATCGGCTCGAACGATCTCACCCAGCTGACCCTCGGGGTCGACCGGGACTCGTCGCTGATCGAAGGGCTCGACGAACGCAATCCCGCGGTCAAGAAGCTCATGGCGATGGCCATCGAGTCCTGCCGGCGCCACGGCAAGTACGTCGGCATCTGCGGCCAGGCCCCGTCCGATTTCCCGGAGATCAGCCGCTGGCTGGTCGAGCAGGGCATCTCCAGCCTGTCGCTCAACCCCGACAGCCTGCTGCCGATGCAGGAGGCGGTGCTGGAGGCAGAAAAGGCAATGTCCTCTTAACCCGACCAAATTGGTGCTGTTTTGTTACCCTTCACCCAACGGCGTGTAGTCGACAGCTACCGCCCGTTGGTCACGGTAACCAGATCAAGGGGGATGCGAATCCATGGGCCTGTTCGGCAAGAAGCGGAAAGAGGACAAGGGGCTGGCGGCCTCGATCGAGTCGGCCGTCGCCGCCGTCCGCGATCCCAACAACGACCAGACACTGGGCGAGGCGAACGCGGTCGAGCGCGTCGAGTGCGGGGCTACGGCCTGCCAGGTCGACATCGTCCTCGACTACCCGCCGGGTGAGTGGGAGGACGAACTGGTCCGCGTGATCGAGCAGGCCGTGCGGGGCATCGACGATTCGGTGGCCGTCAACGTGACGGTGGCCTTCGTCGCACCCGAGGGCTCGGTCATGCACGGCAAGCCGCTGCCGGGGGTGAAGAACATCATCGCGGTAGCTTCCGGCAAGGGCGGCGTAGGCAAGTCCAGCACCAGCGTCAACCTCGCGCTGGCGCTGGCGGCGGACGGCGCCCGCGTGGGGCTGCTGGACGCCGACATCTACGGCCCCAGCCAGCCGCGCATGCTGGGCACGGACGAGAAACCGCGCCAGGTCGACGAGAAGTCGATGGCGCCGGTCGAGGCCCAGGGGCTGCAGACCATGTCCATCGGCTACCTCGTGGACGAGGAGTCGGCCATGGTCTGGCGCGGCCCGATGGTGACCTCGGCGCTGATGCAGCTCCTGAACGACACGCGATGGGACGGGCTGGACTACCTGATCGTCGACATGCCGCCGGGCACCGGCGACGTGCAGCTGACTCTGGCGCAGAGGGTGCCGGTGGCGGGCAGCGTGATCGTGACCACGCCGCAGGACATCGCGCTGCTCGACGCGAAGAAGGCGATCAACATGTTCCGCAAGGTCAGCGTCCCGATTCTCGGCGTGATCGAGAACATGGCCACGCACGTCTGTTCGAACTGCGGCCATGTCGAGGCGATCTTCGGCGAAGGCGGCGGGCAGCGCATCGCCGAGCAGTACGACACCGAGCTGCTCGGTCAGCTGCCGCTCGACGTGCAGATACGCGAGGACCTCGACGCCGGCACGCCAACCGTGGCCCGTGACCCGGGCGGGGCGCTGGCCTCCACCTATCGCCGGGCCGCCCGACGGCTGGCCGCATCGCTCGGGCGGGCGGTGCGTGCCGAGTCGAGCCAGGGTCCGGAAATCGTGATCGAGGAGTGAAACATGCTGGAAATCACCATACCCAGTCGGGGCGTGCTGCAACTGTCTCACCTCGTGCTGGACTACAACGGCACGCTGGCGCTTGACGGCGCCCTGGTCGAGGGCGTGGGAGAGCGCATCCGCGAACTGTCGAAGCATCTTGACGTTCACGTCATCACGGCCGACACCTACGGCGACGTCGAAGGTCGCCTCGCGGACCTGCCGGTGACGCTCTCGACGCTTTCCGACCACCTGCAGGACGAGGCGAAGCAGCGTTACGTGCGCACGCTCTCGGCGCGGGAGTGCGTCACGATCGGGAACGGTCGCAACGACGCGCTCATGCTGGCAGAGGCGGTGCTCGGTATCGGGGTGGTCCAGTCCGAGGGGCTGTCGCGGCATGCGCTGGACGCCTCGGACGTGGTCTGCCCGGACATCAACAGCGCGCTCGATCTGCTCTTGAAGCCCAAGCGCCTGATCGCCACGCTGCGCAACTAGCGCGACGATTTTCGTTCACGCCTTTCACAAGCCAGAGGAGGCACAGCATGTCCAATGTCACGTTCAAGGGGGATCCGGTCGAGGTCGCCGGCTCGCTGCCATCCGTGGGTGACAAGGCGCCGGCGTTCACCCTGACCGCCAGCGACCTCTCCGACAAGGGGCTGGAGAGCTTTTCCGGCCGCAAGAAAGTGCTCAACATCTTCCCCAGTATCGACACGGGCACCTGCGCGCAGTCGGTCCGGGAATTCAACCAGCGCGCCAGCAGCCTCGGTGACACGGTGGTGCTCTGCATTTCCATGGACCTGCCGTTCGCCCAGGGACGGTTCTGCGGGGCCGAGGGCCTCGACCAGGTGGTCATGCTTTCCGCATTCCGTCATCCGGAGTTTCTCGAGGATTACGGCGTGCGCATCGCCAGCGGCCCGTTGGCGGGGCTGGCGGCGCGCACGGTGGTGCTCGACGAGGACAACACGGTGCGCCACGTCCAGCAGGTGGTCGAGATCGCAGACGAGCCGGATTACGAGGCTGCGCTCAAGGCACTGTAATCCAGGGGAAAGTCGGTCAGGCCCGGTGCGGGAGGCGACCCTCGGCAGTCGTCTGACCACCGGGCCTTCTTGATGGAGGAAGCGGGATGGAAAATCGACTCGGAGTGGATCTCGGCGGCACCAAGATCGAGGTGGCCGTGCTCGACCCGAACAACCAGATCCTGTGGCGCGAGCGCGAGCCGACGCCGCAAGGAGACTACGAGGGCACCATCGAGACCATGGCGTCACTGATCGAGCGCGCCGAGCGCGACCGTGGTCAGGCGTCGAGCATCGGGGTGGGAACGCCCGGCACCATTTCGCCGCGCACGGGCCTGATCAAGAACGCCAACTCCGTGGTCCTCAACGACCGTCCGCTGAAGCTCGACCTCGAGGAGCGTCTGGGCCGCCGGGTGCTGATGGCCAACGACGCCAATTGCCTGGCGCTGTCCGAGGCGGCGGATGACGGCGCGGCCGCAGGCGCGGCCTCGGTGTTCGGCGTGATTCTCGGCACCGGGGTCGGGGGTGGCCTGGTGGTCGACGGCCAGGTGCTCACCGGCTGCAATGCCATTGCCGGGGAATGGGGTCACAATCCGCTGCCCTGGGCGACTCCGGAGGAGACGCCCGGGCCGTCCTGCTGGTGCGGCCTGTCCGGTTGCATCGAACAATGGCTGTCCGGGCCGGCCTTCGAACGGGATCATGCCGAGTTCGCCGGCGATTCGCTGACCGGGGCCGAGGTCGCCCGATTGGCCGGGGAGGGTGACCGAGCGGCGCATGCGGCCCTGTCAAGGTACGAGGATCGACTGGCGCGGGCGTTGGCGCACGTGATCAACCTGTTCGACCCCGAGGTGATCGTGCTCGGTGGTGGGATGTCGAACGTCGGCCGTCTCTACGAAAACGTGCCCGCGATCTGGGACCGGTATGTCTTCTCCGACCCCATTGCCACTCGCCTGCTTCCGCCTCGGTTCGGGGATTCCAGCGGCGTTCGCGGAGCGGCCTTTCTCGCGGGGGCTGCGTAGTCCGCGGTTCGGTCATGCCCGAGAGGAAAGAAACACTCGACGGAGGATGGTCTACCCTCGTTCGAGCGAGTCGAAAAAGCTGGATGAAAAGTCTAGTGATTCGCTTGGTTGATGAGGGTATAAGCAGGGTCTAAATTAGCCCTGTGGCCCGTCCGCTGAAGGACTGCGGTCATACGAACCAACTGAACCTGGAGAGTGAATGCCATGAGCATCGAGATGCAAATCGTTCTGATCAGCGCCCTGGCAATGCTCGGCATCATCGGCATGCCGCTTTATGCCTTCTGGATGCTGTGGAGAAAGTCCGGCAAGGCAAAACAGGCCAAGGAACAGCATCGGCAGCCGCATGGCTGACCGGCGCGCCGACTGAACGAGGGCCGGCTCCGCAAGGGAGCCGGCTTTTTCGTGGCGGACTTCACGGGCTTTCGGTCCCCCAGGAGACGGCGCCTTGCCATCGCGCGGGTGCTCTCGTACGCGGCCTTGCTCGCCTGGAGCGCTCCGGGATGAGTCGCACGTCCGGGGTAACGCGTCGCCTGGCGGGTTTGAGCCCGCCAGGTGAGACTTCTCTTCGCGACCGCATCGGGTTTCTGGCCCCCTCGATACTTGCCGGCGTGGTGGTCATGGGGCTGCTGCTATCGCTGCAGTGGCTGGTCGAGCGCCAGGCCATGAACGCCAGGCTGCAGTCCGATCTCGATGCCCTGGCCCAGATCCGCACGCGCATCGAGTCACAGCTGAACCAGGCCTCAAACGTTTCCGACGGCATCGCGGCGATGATCGAGGTCGAGCGCGGGCTCGACGAGGCGGAGGTGCGCGCCGTGGCCGAGCGGCTGCTGGACCGGACTCCCGTGATCCAGTCGATCGCCATCGCGCCGGACGGCGTCGTCCGCCTCAGCATCCCCCTGGAGGGCAACGAGGAGGCGATCGGTGTCGACCTCGCGGCACACCCGCGGCAGTCGAGGTCCCTGCAGCGGGCAATCGAGACCGGCAAGTCGGTCCTCGGTGGACCCTACGAGCTGGTCCAGGGCGGCTATGCCGTGATCCACCGCGTACCGGTGTTCATCGAGCGTGGCGACGATGGCGACAGGGAGTACTGGGGGGTGGTGAGCACCCCGATCGACGTGATGCGCCTGTTCGAGGCGGCCGAGGCCGGGGACCTTGTCCGGGAGGGACGGCTGGCGGTGCGGGGCTTCGACGGGCTGGGCGAGGATGGGTCCGTCTTTCTCGGTCGGCCGGAACGCTTCGAGAGCCCGGCGAGCCTGATGACGTCGGTGGTCGCCCTGGACGGGCAATGGAAACTGGCCCTCCGCCCGTCGGAGCCGAGCAAGGCGGTGATCTGGTCGGGGCGGGTGGCACGGCTGGGAAGCGTGCTCCTCGGTCTGCTGGTGATCTGGCTGGTCCTCCGCTGGCAGATCCAGCAACGACGGCTGGTCGCATCGGAGCGGCTTCTGCGGGACGTCAACAGCCACGTCAACGATGTCGTGTTCCGTGCCGACCCCCTTGGCCGCCTTGTCTACCTGAACCCCGCCTACGAACGGCTTACCGGCCGCAGTGGCCGGCACCTGCTGGGAGCCAGCTGGCTCAACCTGTTCTCGGAAGCCGAGCACCGCCGAGTCAGGCTCGCCTACAAGCGGTCCCGCGACACCGGCCGTCGACTGGTGATGACCTCCCGCCTGGTACGGCAGAACGCCGCCTCGTTGCCGGTCGAGGTCCGGGTGGACACGGTCGACGCCGGCGATGGCCCCGATGCCGGACTGGTGGGGACCCTGAGCGACCAGTCCGGTCGCCACGCATACGAACAGCTCGAGGAACTGGCCACGGCCGTCTTCAAGGGGTCGGGGGACGCCATCGTGATTCTCGATCGCCGTCGCCGTGTACTGGCGGTGAACCCGGCCTTCGAGCGGCTGGTCGGCATGTCGGCCGCGGAGCTGTCCGGCCGGCGGCTTAGGGTTCCGGAGGCGATCTCCCCGACCCGCGACTGGCTGGGTCAGGTCGCCCGGCACATCAGGTATCGCGATCGCTGGCAGGAGGAGGTGGCCTCCCGGCTTCCGGACGGGAGTCGGCGGGTCCTCAACTGGTCGCTGGACGCGGTGCGCGACGAGCGGGGGCGCGTCACCCGGTACGTGGCCGTGATCACGGACGTCACCCGCCGGCACCTGCGCATGGAGGCCATGCATCACCGCGCGCATCATGACCCTCTGACCGATCTTCTCAATCGCGCCGGCCTCGAGGAGCGTTTCGAGCAGGCGCGCCTGCACGCGCTGCGGGAGGGGGAGGGCATTGCGCTCGCCTTTATCGACCTCAATGACTTCAAGCCCATCAACGATATCCACGGCCATCACGTCGGTGACGAGGTGCTGCGCGAGATCGGCAGCCGCCTGCGCGCCATCGGACGCCGGGAGGACATCGTGGCGCGGCTCGGGGGAGACGAGTTCGTGGTGGTCTTCTACGGCGTACGGTCCCCCGAGGCCACTGCCGCACTGGGCGAGACCCTCCGCGAGCGGATCGAATCGCCGATCGTGCTGCACGGGATGGATCACCCCCTGCACGTGAGGGCCAGCATCGGGTTCGCTCGTCTTTCGATCGACGCCGATTCACTCGACGGGCTTCTTCGTCATGCCGACAAGGCCATGTACGAGGCGAAGCCGGGCAAGCGCGGCCGAGTCGGGGCGCCGGCCATGGCCCGCCCAGGTGATGCGTCGGACCAAGATGAAAACAAATAAACTAAAAACTTAGAAAACATCCAACAAGCTCATCAAGGTAGCCGTTAGGCTGTGCGCATTCACCTGAACAGACCAACAAGGAATGCCCATGACCGCACAGCCGTTCCCTGACAGATCACGCCCCGTCACCCACCTGCTCGGCTATCCCCGGATGGGAGAGAATCGGGCCCTCAAGTGGGCGCTCGAGCGGACCTGGCGTGGCGAGTCGAGCCTCGAGGCGCTGGAATCGACTGCCGCCGGGATTCGTCGGCAGAACCTGCAGTCCCAGTTGACCGCCGGGATCGATCGGCCGTCGACCGGAGACTTCTCGTTCTATGACGGAATGGCCGACCTGGCCCTGCTGTTCGGTCAGGCGCCCGCACGGTTCGGCAACCTGCCAAACACCGCCGAATCCCTGTTCTCCCTGACTCGGGGCGTCGAGAAGGAGGGCGAGAAACTGGCCCCCCTGGCGATGAAGAAGTGGTTCAATTCCAACTATCACTACCTGGTGCCGGAACTTGATGGTCAACGGCCGTTCCGCGTCGACGCCGAACGATTCCTGGCGCCCGTCCGCGAGGCGGTAGCCGAGTGTGCGGACGCAAAACCGGTGCTGATCGGGCCGATGACCTTTCTCTGGCTGAGTCGTGGCGCCGCCGAGGCCGACCGGCTGGCACGGGCCGGCGAACTGGCCGATGCTTACGCGGCCCTGCTGGGAGAACTCGCCGCGCTCGGGCTCGAGTGGGTGCAGATCGACGAGCCGGTGCTGGGGCTCGACCTGCCGCCCGAATGGCAGGCTGCCTTCGAGCCGACATATCACCGCCTCAAGACGCCCGGCGTGAAGCTGCTGCTCGCCACCTACTTCGCCGAGCTGGACGGCCAGCTGGCCCTGGCCGCCGGCCTGCCGGTCGATGGCCTCCACGTGGATGCGACCACCCGGGTCGACCTGCCGGCGGTGATCGATCGCCTGCCTTCCTTCAAGGTCCTGTCGGTCGGCATTATCGACGGCCGTTCGATCTGGCGCGCCGACCTCGAGGCGGCCCTCGATCGGCTCGAGCCCCTGCACCGGCAGCTGGGAGATCGCCTGTGGCTCGCGCCGAGCTGCTCGCTGCTGCACCTGCCGCTCGATGCCCGCCACGAAACCCACTTGCCCGACGCCCTGGCGGACAACCTGAGCTTCGCCCGGCAGAAGATCGACGAGGTGGAGCTCCTCGCGCGCGGTCTGTCGCAGGGCCGCGCGGCCATCGCCACGGAAATCGAGGCGGCCCGGTCGGCGCGTGAGCGGCTGGAATCGCTGCGCGGTCGACACGATCCCGAATGCCGCGAGCGCATCGCCAACGCCCTCCGGGAAGAGCCTGCGCGGCAGAGCCCCTACCCGGAACGCGCCGAGCGCCAGCGACAGCGGCTCGACCTGCCGCTACTGCCGACGACGACCATCGGTTCGTTCCCGCAGACCGACGATATCCGGGCCGCGCGGCGTGCCTTCAAGCGCGGCGAGCTCGACCGGGGCGAATACGAACAGCGCATGCGTGACGAGATCGTCGAGGTGGTGCGTTTCCAGGAATCGATCGGCCTGGACCTGCTGGTCCACGGTGAACCGGAGCGCAACGACATGGTCGAGTACTTCGGCGAACAGCTGGAGGGCTACGCCTTCACCCGGCAGGGCTGGGTGCAGTCCTACGGCTCGCGTTGCGTCAAGCCGCCCATCATCTGGGGTGACGTCAGCCGCCCGTCTCCCATGACCGTCGAATGGAGCCGCCACGCGCAGTCGCTGACGGACCGGCCCCTCAAGGGCATGCTCACCGGCCCGGTGACGCTGCTGTTCTGGTCCTTCGTGCGCGACGACCTGCCGCGCGAAGAGGTCGCCTACCAGATTGCCGACGCCCTGCGGTCCGAGGTGCGCGACCTGGCCGCGGCGGGCATCGCGGCCATCCAGGTGGACGAACCGGCCTTCCGTGAAGGCCTGCCGCTGCGCCGCCGGGACTGGAAGGAGTACCTCGACTGGGCCGTGCGCGCCTTCCGGCACGCCACCGCCGTGGCGCCGGACGACTGCCAGGTGCACACCCACATGTGCTACAGCGAGTTCAACGACATCATCGAATCGATCGCCGCCCTGGACGCGGACGTGATCACCATCGAGACCACGCGCTCGAACATGCAGTTGCTCGATGCCTTCGCCGACTTCGACTATCCCAACGAGATCGGCCCGGGCATCTACGACATCCACTCGCCGCTGGTTCCCTCCGAGGAGGAGATGGTCGAACGTCTGCGACTGGCCCTGGAGAAGGTCCCCGCCGAGCGCCTGTGGGTCAACCCGGACTGCGGCCTGAAAACGCGCGGCTGGCCCGAGGTGGAGTCCGCGCTGGCAGCGATGGTCGCGGCGGCCCGCCGCCTGCGCGACGAGCTGGAGGATCAGTCCTGAGCGGCTTCCCGCGCGGCCTTCAGGCGCGAGACGGCGCGGATGCGCTGCTCGCGCAGCCTCCTGCCGATCTCCGCACCCCGGTATCCCTCTTCGACCAGCGGTCGGGGCGAAATGGCCGCCACGACGTCACGGACCTGTGCAAGCCATTCTCTCTGCGGGTAGGGGTCGGCGTCGTGGCCGGGTTTGCCGCGGGCGTCGGCGTGGCACACCGTCAGGACGTCGCGGAAGCGTTCCGGTCGACGGAAGGCGTCCATGCGTTCGAGCAGGTCGACCAGCGTCGAGGCCCGCATCTCGCAGGCCTTGTGCACCCGGCCGTGCATCTCGGTCGCCAGCAAGGCCAGCTCGCGCACGGCCTTAGGGGTGCGCAGCCGATCGCACAGCTCGCGCACGGGGGCGACCCCGCGTGCTTCGTGGCCGATGTGTCGCGGCCATTCCTCCCGCGGGGTCAGCGCCTTGCCCGCGTCGTGACAGAGGGCGGCGAAGCGCACCGCGATCGAATCGCTCAGGCGGGCGGCGGCCTCCAGCACCAGCAGCGTGTGAATGCCGGTGTCGATTTCCGGGTGGTACTTCGCCGGCTGCGGGACACCGAACAGGGCGTCGATCTCCGGAAAGACCCGTGACAGGGCCTCCGCATCGCGAAGCACCTCGAAATACCGGGCGGGATGCCGGGTCGCCAGGGCCTTGGCGGTCTCCGTCCAGACCCGTTCCGGGGTCAGGTCGGCCAGTTCGCCGCTGTCGCTCATCCGGCGCATCAACTCCAGGGTGTCATCGGCGACGGCGAAGTCGTACTCGGCCAGCTGGGCGGCGAAGCGGGCCACGCGCAGCACGCGCAGGGGATCCTCCACGAAGGCCGGGCCGACATGGCGGAGTTTCCGTGCCTCGAGATCGGCCCGGCCGCCGAAGGGATCGATGATGTTGCCGTCTTCCTGCATCGCCATGGCGTTGATGGTCAGGTCGCGGCGTTCCAGGTCTTCCTCGAGGGTCACGTCGGGATCGGCATGCACCGCAAAGCCGTGATATCCGCGTCCCTGCTTGCGCTCGGTGCGTGCCAGCGCATGTTCCTCGCCGGTGTCGGGGTGAAGGAACACCGGGAAGTCGGCCCCGACCTGCCGGAACCCGCGTTCCAGCATCGCCTCGGGCGTGGCGCCGACGACCACCCAGTCCCGGTCCATGACCGGGCGACCGAGCAGGCGGTCCCGGACCGCGCCGCCGACGATGTAGCAGTTGAGATCCCGGGTTGCTGCTGTCATGGATGTCCTCGCGCGGTTGAGGGTCGGTGCCGGGTCGGCTTTCCCCGGGGAGACCCCGGCGGTAAACTGTGATCGGACAGGTTTATCACCGTATCGAAACAGGCCAGACGGAACATGACCGGAAACCGTTATCTTGAGGCATTACGCACCCAGTCGCCACGCTTCGAGTCCACGCTGCGCAGCGTCGGACTGGTGGCGGGGACCGACGCGACGGTGCTGATCACCGGCGAGACCGGTACCGGAAAGGAACTGGCGGCCCGCGCGATCCACGAGGGGTCCTCGCGGCGGCACGGACCGCTGGTTACCGTCAACTGCGCCACGATACCGGAGGATCTCGCCGAGTCCACGCTCTTCGGTCACCGTCGCGGCGCCTTCACCGGCGCGTTGAACGACCAGCAGGGCCTGGTGGAGCAGGCCGACGGCGGCACGCTCTTTCTCGACGAGCTGGGCGAGTTGCCGATGGCGATGCAGGCGAAGCTTCTGCGGCTGCTGGAAAACGGCGAGACCCGGGCGGTGGGGGAAACCTTCACCCGTCGGGTGGACCTGCGCATCGTGGCGGCCACCCACCGGGATCTCGAGTCCATGGTCGAGGAGGGCGTGTTTCGCGCGGATCTCTACTACCGGCTGAGCGGGGTGCCGATCGAGCTGCTGCCGCTGCGCGACCGCCAGGGCGATGCCGAATGGCTGTTCCGGCAGTTCCTCGAGGAGAACGCCCGCGAGAACGGCGTGGTGGTTCCGCGGTTGACGGCCCGTGCAACGGGGGTGCTGCGCCGCTACCGCTGGCCGGGCAACGTGCGCGAACTGCGCCAGCTGGCCGAGCGCCTGGTGATCTTCCATGCGGGGGGCGTCGTCGACGTCGAGGCACTGCCGCCGGCGATGCGCTCGGCAGACCAGAGCGAGCGCGGTGGGCCGATTGCCCCGGGCTTCGTCCTGCCCGAGGGCGGGGTGGATCTCGAGGCGGTGGAGAGCGACCTGCTGCGCCAGGCGCTGGTGCAGACCGGCGGGAACAAGTCGCGTGCCGCCCGCCTGTTGAATCTTTCCCGGGATACCTTCCTCTACCGGCTGAAGAAGTTCGCCATCGAATAGGCACTGGCCGACCGGCGCCTGTCGTCGTTTCATTCCCCACGTCATTCCTTGGGCCGCACCGCCATCCTTCCGGTGCGGCCCTTGTCGTCTGTCGCCCAGGTCCACGGCTCCCGGGAACACCTTTCGCGGTCTTGCATGCAAAAAAAAACGGCAGCCGGGCGGCTGCCGCAGGGCCACGATGTCGCGTGGCAGTCTGGAGAGAGGAGCATCGTCCGGGGGGTCGATCCCGGAGAACTCATCCGCCAGGTATGCTGCAGGGGCCGTGCCAACTCCAAGTTACTGATTTCCCGCGGGTTGAAACGAGAGGTCTGCGGGATATGCCGCAATCCCTGTGCGAGATGACCCTGGTTCCCCCTGCCGGGCGAGCCTTTCGCGACGTCAGCCCGCTGCGCGCATTCGCGCCCGCCCGGCCGGTGTCGGCCGGCAACCGAACGAAGAACGGCAGCCCGGAGGCTGCCGAAAGAGTTCGTTCGCCCGCGGGCGAAAACGGGGTCTGGCCCCGGATTCAGAACCGGGCGGTCAGGCGCGCCCAGACGGTGCGGCCGGGCTCGTTGACCCGGGCGCTCGGGTCGCCGAACGTCCCGACATACGCCCGGTTGACGTGTTCGCTGTAGGTCTTGTCGAACAGGTTCTCGACCCCGGCGCGCAACTGCCAGTTCTTGCTGATCCGGTAGCCGGCATGCAGGTCGACCACGCCGTAGCCGGCGGTCTCGCGGGTATCCAGTCCACTGGCGGTATCGAGCTCGGTCGCCCGGTCGGCCCAGCGCAGGTCCACCCCGCCGTCGAAGTCGGCGTACTCGGCCAGCAGGCCCACCCGGCCCGACAGCGGCGGGATCTGCGGCAGGTTGCGCGAGTCGTCGGTATTGCGACCGCGGGTGTAGGCGATCTGCCCGTGCGCACTGAGCCAGTCGGTGACGGACTGTTTCAGGTCGAGTTCGGCGCCGTACAGACGCGCGTCGACGTTGCGGTAGCTGGTCGAGGTGTCGGGCAGGCCGTTGATGCCACCCTGGTCCTGCAGGATGAAATCGTCGACCTCGTCGACGAAGACCGTGGCCTGTGCTGACTGCCGCTCGGTCTGCCAGGTCAGCCCGGCGTCGATCTGGTGGTGGATCTCGGGGTCGAGGTCCGGGTTGCCCACCTTGTCCAGTCCCCCGGTCAGGACGTAGCGCTGGGTGAGGTTGGGTGCGACTGCCGTGCGGCTTACGCCGACGTTGCCCGACAGGTGGCGGTCGAAGCGGTGCGTGTATCGCAGCAGTGCGCTCGCCTCGGTGTCGCTCTTCTCGTCGCCCGCCGACTCGCGGATGGCGGCAGGCACCATCATGTTCGTGGCGATGCTCTTGTCGAGCGAGGTGTCGATCTCGGACTCGAAGCGGTCGAGCCGCGCGGCCAGGCGCAGGCCGTCATTGTCGCCGATGGCCCAGTCCGCCTCGGCGAAGGCGCCCACCTGGTCGG
>JAWLHL010000032.1:0-18767 GCA_041690375.1 Guyparkeria sp.
TCGAGGGCCCGGTGGAAGAGGCGATCGAGGAAGGGCGCTACCGCCGATTCTTCATGCACCGTACCGGCCACTGGCTGGGATCGGACGTCCACGACGTGGGTCGCTACCGGGTCGACGGCGACTGGCGCGCGCTCGAACCCGGGATGGTGATGACCGTCGAGCCGGGCATCTACGTCGACCCCGACGCCGAGGTGCCGGAGGCCTATCGCGGCATCGGCATCCGCATCGAGGACGACGTGCTGGTCACCGAGGAAGGCCACGAGGTCCTGACCCGCCAGGTCCCCAAGACCATCGACGAGGTCGAGGCGCTTATGAGCGGACGTTTCGACCCGGTGAAAGAACCGCTGGAGTGATTCCATGAACGAGGCAACCCGGGCCCCCGCGGAGGAACGGTCGGACACTACCGACGTGGTGATCGTCGGCGGCGGCATGGTCGGCGGCGTGCTGGCCCAGGCCCTGTCGCGGGACGGCTGGGACGTGACCGTCATCGAGCGGCGGGCGCCGGAGCGCTCGACCAGCTTCGACCAGCGGCTGACCGCGGTGGCCGACGCCGGCTGGCAGTACATGGACACGCTCGGGCTGATCGACCGTTCGCTGCGCGAGGCGGCCGGAACGATACGGGAGGTCAGGGTGTTCGACCGTGGCCACTTCGGCCTGACGCGCATCACGGCGGACTCGGCCGGCGTCGAGGCCCTGGGCTACGTGATGCCCAATAGCGAGCTCGGGGAGCGGATCGAGGCACGGCTCGCCTCCCCGGCGGACGGGCAGGGGGTCATCCGCTATCTCCGGCCGGCCCGGTACGTCTCCCACCGGAGCGACGAGACCGGCATCGAGGTGCAGGTCACGGACGGCAACGAACGCCCGGAGACGATCCGGGCGCGCCTGATGGTGGCGGCCGACGGGGCCGAGTCGCCGGTTCGCGAGCAGGCAGGCATGAGCGTGCGCCGGCGAGAGTACGACCAGGTGGCCACCGTCGCCACGGCGATGCCCGCCCGCCCGCATGGAGGCGTGGCCTTCGAGTGCTTCACCACGGGCGGGCCGCTGGCGGTGCTGCCGGCAGCCGATGGCCGCGTGTCGCTGGTCTGGGTGGCGCGACGCGACGAGGCCCGGCGGATCGCGGCGCTCGACGACGCGGCCTTCGCCCGGGCAGTGGACGAGACCTTCGGACATCGGCTGGGCGGCTTCTCGGCGGCGAGCAGCCGGGCCCAGTACCCGCTGACGCTGGTGACCGCCGAGCAGGCCGTGGACGAGCGTCTGGTGGTGATGGGCAACGCCGCGCATGCGCTGCATCCGGTGGCCGGGCAGGGCTTCAACCTCTGCCTGCGCGACATCCGCGACCTGACCCGGGTGCTGCGGGCCGACCGCGGCGAATCCGTCGATCCCGGGGACCCGCAACGCCTCGCCCGGTATCGCTCCCTGCGCGCGGCCGACTATCGACGCACCATCACGCTGACCGACAGCCTCGTGCGCGGATTCTCGCTCGATCTTCCGGGCCTGGGCCACCTGCGCGGCGCGACGCTCTCGATGTTCGACGGGCTGCTGCCGGCGAAGAACCGACTGGTGCGCGCCACGCGGGGGATTGCCTGATGGTTCATGTCGCGACCGTGACACCCGGGGAAACCCTGCGAGGCGAGATCGCGGTGGTCGGCGGCGGGATGGTCGGGGCCGCGGCCGCGCTGGCGCTGGCCCGCCAGGACCGGGAGGTGGTGCTGATCGAGCGCGAGCGGCCCCGGCCGCTGGGGGGAGCTGATGCCTTCGACCTGCGCGTCTCGGCGCTGGCCCCGGCGAGTATCGCCCTTCTGGATCGCCTCGGCGCCTGGGAGGCCATCCGCGCCGAGCGGGCCGCGCTGTACCGGCGCATGCGGGTCTTCGATGCCGTCGCGCCCGGCGATCTCACCTTCGATGCCGCCGAGATCGGCCGGCCGTATCTCGGCTACATTGTCGAGAACCGTCGCGTGCAGTACGCCCTCTGGGAGCAGCTTGCCGAGTGCGACAACGTGCAGCTGCTCACCGGCAGCGTGCCGGAGCGGCTGGCCGTCGAGGCCCGCGAGGCGCACCTGACCCTGGAGGACGGGCGCGAGGTGACGGCCGACCTTGTCGTCGGTGCCGACGGGCAGCGCTCCTGGGTACGCGAGGCGGCCTCGATCGGCGCGAGCAGCCGGGACTACGCGGTGGCCGCGCAGATCCTCTCGGTGGACACGGCCTATCCTCAGCAGGACATCACCTGGCAGCGCTTCACCCCCGACGGGCCGCAGGCGTTCCTGCCGCTCGCCGGCCCGCGCGGCTCGTTGGTCTGGTACGACAGCCCCGAGCGCGTGCGCGCCCGCCACGCCCTGGACCCCGAGTCACTGCGCCGGGAGGCGATGCGGCACTTCCCGCCGGAACTGGGCCAGATCGAGTCGGTCGCCGCCCGGGGCTGGTTCCCCATCCGTCGCCTGCATGCCCAGCGCTACTGGGCCGAGCGGGTGATCCTGGTCGGCGATGCCGCCCATTCGATCCATCCCCTGGCCGGGCAGGGCGCCAACCTCGGTTTCGCCGACGTCGCGGCGCTGGATGCCGTGGTCGGCGAGGAGACCGGGCGGGGCCGGGAGCCGGGGGATTCCCGCCTGGCGAAGCGTTACGAGCGGCTGCGTCGGGCGGACAATCACCTGATCCAGTCGCTGATGGACGGCTTCGACTGGGGCTACCGCCGTCGCGACCCGTTGACCGTCGCCGCCCGCACGGCCGCGACCCAGGCGGTCGCGGGTTTCTCGCCCCTGCGCCGCTGGATGACCCGCATGGCCGGCGGACAGCGGTTCGGCGGCTGACTGGATGATCCACCCGGAGCATGACGCCGCGCGACTCCTGGTCCGCTGGGGGGTGGCTCTAACGCGCCTGCTGGGCATTGCCGGGGTGGCGGACCACGAGGACAGGGTGGCGAAGCGCTGGGCATTCCGGCTGGAGCTGCCCCTGCTGTTCATCGCGCTATGGATACCGGTGGAGTGGTACCTGGTCCACACCGGGCACCTCTCGGTGTCCGAAGGCTTCGGCATCGACGTGATCCTGTGGGGGTTCTTCCTCGTCGAGCAGCTGATCCTGCTCGCGCTGGTCAAGGATCGCGCCTTCTACCTGAAGACCAACTGGCTGCTGGTGGCCGTGGTGGCCTTCGGGCTGCCCCTGCTTTTCATTCCGGGGGTGAATTTCCTGCTCGGAGTCCGGCTGCTGCGGGGGCTGCTGGTGGTCATCACCGCCCTGCGTCTCGGCCGGCGCTACTTCCGCGAACTGGGGCGGCACGTCTTCTTCGCCATTATCCTGATGACCGCCTTCCTGCTGACCCTTGGCGGTTCGATCATGCCCATGCTCGATGCGGAGACCTTCGACGGTTTCGGCGACGGGATGTGGTGGACGCTGGTGACCCTTTCCACGGTCGGCTACGGCGACCTGGTGCCGCAGACGGAAGCCGGCCGGCTGATGGGGATCATCTTCGTGGCGATGGCGGTGATCTGGCTGAGCCTGATCAGCGCCTCGATCGCCGCGTTCCTGGTGGGGTTGAGGATGGAGGCGAGCACCGAGGACGAGGAGCGCATCGACATGCAGATCCTCCACCGGCTGGACCGGATCGAGGCGCTCCTCGAGCAGGAACGGGAGGCTCGGCAAAACGAGGTGGCGCGGGAAGAGGGTGGCGATTCGTCGCCCGGACGTTAGATCAGGGCCGACGCCCCGCCACCAGTGCCCAGTCCCCCAGTTCCCGGAAGGTGGTGACCTCGTTGCCGGCCGCCGTCCAGGCCGCAGCCACCGCGTCGGCCTGGTGGGTCAGGATGCCGGAGAGCGCGAACCGGCCGCCGGGCTTGAGGTGCGTGCTCAGTACCGGCGCCAGCTCGATCAGCGTGGGGGCGAGGATGTTGGCCAGTATCCCGTCGACCTGCCGGTCGGCCGGGTAGTCGGCAGCCAGGTACAGGGCGAGGCGATCGGGCTCGATGTCGTTGAGTTCGGCATTGCCACGGCTGGCGGTGAGCGCCTGCGGATCGATGTCGGTGCCGTCGACCCGGGCTGCGCCCAGCTTGAGCGCCGCGATGGCGAGGATGCCCGAGCCGCAGCCGGCGTCCAGCCAGTGCTGGCCGGCGATGTCCCGAGACTCCAGCCACTCCAGGCACAGCCGGGTGGTCTCGTGCTTGCCGGTGCCGAAGGCCAGCCCCGGGTCGAGGCGGATGGGCAGGCGCTCGGCGCCGGAGGACGTTTCCTCCCAGGCCGGTTCGATGACCAGGCGTTCGCCGATGGGCATGGCGGAGAAATCCGCCTGCGTGCGGCGGACCCAGTCGTCCTCGTCGAAGACCTGGTGGCCCAGGCGGTCGAGCAGGGCGGGGCGGAGCTGGCCGTGCAGGGCGCCGACGATCATTGCCGGCGAGACGCTGCCCTCGAACAGTCCCACCACGCGCACTTCGGCCCAGAGGGGAGATTCGCCCGGTTGCGGCTCGAGGACCGGCTCGTCGCCGAGTTCTTCGAGTGTGACCGACAGGGCGCCGGCGGCCAGCAGCGCATCCTCGACCGCCTCGACGTCGTCACGGGGCACGTCCAGCCACAGCGTCTGCCATTCTCCTGCCATCAGGAGGCGATGCCGAGGCGCTTGTGCAGGAAGTGGATGTCCATGCCGCCGGCGATGAAGTTGGCGTCCGCCATCAGCTCGCGGTGCAGCGGGATGTTGGTCTTGATGCCGTCGATCGCCATTTCCTGCAACGCGCCGTGCATGCGGCGGATGGCCGCTTCACGGTCACCGGCGTGCGTGATCAGCTTGCCGATCATCGAATCGTAGTAGGGCGGTACGGTATAGCCGTTGTAGATGTGCGAGTCGACGCGCACGCCCAGCCCGCCCGGGAAATGCACGCTGGAGATCCGCCCCGGGCTGGGCACGAACGTCGCCGGGTCCTCGGCGTTGATGCGGCACTCGACGGCGTGTCCCCGGAACTCGATGTCGTCCTGGGTGAGCGACAGCGGGATGCCGGCGGCGATCGCGAGCTGCTCCTTGACCAGGTCGATGCCGGTGATCATCTCGGTCACCGGGTGCTCGACCTGCAGGCGGGTGTTCATCTCGATGAAGTAGAAGCTGCCCTTCTCGTAGAGGAACTCGAAGGTGCCGGCGCCACGGTAGTTCATCCGCTTGCAGGCCTCGACGCAGACCGCGCCGATCTCGGCGCGCTGCTCGGCGGTGATGCCCGGGGCCGGGGCCTCCTCGATCACCTTCTGGTGGCGGCGCTGCATGGAGCAGTCGCGCTCGCCCAGGTGGATGGCGTTGCCCTGGCCGTCGGAGAGAATCTGGACCTCGATGTGGCGCGGGTGCTCGAGGAACTTCTCCATGTAGACCTCGGGGTTGCCGAACGCCGCGCCGGCCTCGCTCTTGGTCATCTCGATGGCGTGATGGAGGTGTGCCTCGGTGTGTACCACGCGCATGCCGCGGCCACCGCCGCCGCCGGCGGCCTTGATGATGACCGGGTAACCGATCTCGCGCGCGAGGCGCTGGTTCTCGTCGGGGTCGTCGTTCAGCGCGCCTTCCGAGCCGGGCACGCAGGGCACGTTGGCCGCGCGCATCGTTTCCTTGGCGGTGACCTTGTCGCCCATCATGCGGATCGACTCGGCGGTCGGGCCGACGAAGATGAAGCCGGATTCCTCGACCCGCTCGGCAAAGTCGGCATTCTCGGAAAGGAAGCCGTAGCCGGGGTGGATGGCGCTGGCGTCGGTCAGCTCGGCGGCGGCGATCAGCGCCGGGATGTTGAGGTAGGACTCGTTGGATCGCGCCCCGCCGATGCAGACCGACTCGTCGGCGAGGCGGACGTGCTTGAGGTCGCGGTCCGCGGTGGAATGCACCGCCACGGTGCCGATGTCGAGCTCGCGACAGGCACGCAGGATCCGCAGGGCGATCTCGCCCCGGTTGGCGATCAGAACCTTGTTCAGCATCTTGGAATGACTCCTGGAAATACGGGGTGGGCCGGTGACGTGTCGAGCGGGATCACTCGATCACGAACAGCGGCTGGTCGTATTCCACCGGCTGGCCGTTCTCCACCAGGACGGCTTTGATCGTGCCGTCGACCTCGGCCTCGATCTGGTTGAACATCTTCATCGCCTCGATGATGCACAGGGTGTCGCCCTTCTTCACCGTGGAGCCCACCTCGACGAAGGGGCTGGCCTCAGGCGAGGAGGCGCGGTAGAAGGTGCCCACCATGGGCGAGTTGATCGTCTCGCCGGCGGGCTCGGCCGGTTCGGCGGCGCTCGGCTCGGCAGCGGCGGGAGCCGCGGGTGCCGCGGCAGCCGGCGGGTGTGCCGGCGCCTGGACCATGGGCGGTTGCTGGGAGGCGCGGGAGATGCGTACCGATTCCTCGCCCTCCTTGATCTCGATCTCGGCGACGCCCGACTCCTCGAGCAGTTCGATCAGCTTCTTTACCTTGCGGATGTCCATGGCGGTTCTCTTGCGGTTTGCGTTTGTCTGTCAGTCGGACGCGGCGGCGTCCAGGTGTTCGACGAGCGCGCGCAGGCCGAGTTCGTAGCCGAGCGCGCCCAGCCCGACGAGGCTTCCCAGCGCGATGTCAGAGAAGTACGACTGCTGCCGGAAGGCCTCGCGGGCGTGGATATTGGAGAGATGGATCTCGATGAAGGGCAGGTCGACGGCCAGCAGGGCGTCGCGCAGGGCGATGCTGGTGTGTGTCCAGGCGCCCGGGTTGATCAGGATGCCGTCGACGCCCTCGTCTCCCGCGCGGTGGATGCGGTCGATGGCCTCGCCCTCGTGGTTGCTCTGGAAGTGTTCCAGTGTCGCGCCGCTGGCCGCGGCGGCGGTATCGAGGCGGCGACCGATCTCTTCCAGCGTGAGGCGGCCGTAGCGGCCGGGCTCGCGCGTGCCGAGCCGGTTCAGGTTGGGGCCGTTGAGTACCAGAATCCGTTGCATGGGAACTCGCTGCTGGCGGTCGCGAACGTGACGAGCCTTGTCACGAAACGACCTGTTGGTTTGCCCGCATTGTGCCCGTTGAACGGCTCCAAGTCCACGTGCTCCACGATGGTTTTTTGCCGATCGGCGCCACTTGGCCGATTTTTCACGAACTTGCCTGCAGGTAAGAAAAAGCCCCGCCGGGGCGGGGCTGGTCGATGCTGGCGGTCAGCGGTCGGCTACCGCCGAGACGTGCGTCAGGAAGCGCTCGGGCGGCTGGTAGCCCACCACCCAGTGCTCGCGGACGCGTTCGCCCTCGGCGTCCCAGAAGATGATGCCGGGCGGGCCGTAAAGGTCGAAGCGCTTGAGCAGGGCCTTGTGGTCGGCGTTGTTGGCCGTCACGTCGGCCTGCAGGACGAGAAAGCCGCTCAAGGCCTCGATGACCTCCGGGTCGCTGAAGGTGTTGTGCTCCATCTCCTTGCAGGACACGCACCAGTCGGCGTAGAAGTCCAGCATCACCGGCTGGCCGGCGTTCTTCGCCTGCGCAAGCGCCTCATCGAGCTCGGCCTCGTTGTCCACCTGGCGGAACTCGAGTTCGGCCGCTTCGCTGCCGCCGCCCCCACCGAGCGAGATGCCGGAGAGCGGGGCGAGCGCCGTGCCCTTGGCGCCGGCGGCAACGCCGATCAGCATCAGCGCCCCCCACAGGAGCAGTACCAGCCCGATCGACTTCCACAGCCGCATCCAGCCGGAGGCGGCCTCCCGGATGGACTCGGTGGCCCCCATGTAGACCGCCGAGGCGATCAGAAGCACGGCCCACATCAGCTGGGTAACGGCCGCCGGCAGGAAGCGCTCGAGCATCCAGATCGCCACGCCGAGGAGCAGTACGCCGAACACGGCCTTGACGGCGTCCATCCAGCCGCCGGCGCGGGGCAGGTACTTGCCGCCCAGGGTGCCGACCAGGATCAGCGGCAGGCCCATGCCGATCGACAGGGCGAACAGCGCCAGGCCGCCGATCACCGCGTCACCGGTCTGGCCGATGTAGATCAGCGCGCCGGCCAGCGGCGGGGCCATGCAGGGGCCGACGATCAGCGCGGACAGGAAGCCCATCACGGCCACGCCGGTGAGCGTGCCGCCCTGCTGGCGGTTCTGCACCTGCATGATGCGCGACTGGATCGACGAGGGCAGCTGCAGCTCGAAGAAGCCGAACATCGACATCGCCAGGGCGACGAAGATCGCCGCGAACACGCTCAGCACCCAGGGGTTCTGGAAAGCAGCCTGGAGGTTGGCGCCGAACAGGCCGGCGAGCACCCCGGCCACGGTGTAGGTGATCGCCATGGCCAGCACGTAGACCACCGAGAGGACGAAGGCCTTGCGGGTCGTGATGTGCTCGCCGTGGCCGGCGATGATGCCCGACAGGATCGGGATCATCGGGAACACGCAGGGCGTGAAGGCCAGCAGCAGGCCGAAGACCAGGAAGCCCAGCACGATCGCCCAGGGGGTGCCCTCGACCAGCCGCTGGGTGATCAGGTCGGTCTCCGAACCGGCCGGGGCGGCCGCCTCCGCCGAGTCCTCGGTCCCGTCGGACGCAGGCTCCCGGGACGGTTCGCCGTCCTCCGGCGCCTCGCCGCGGTCGTCGCCGAGCGCCTTCATGTCCTCCAGCGGGGCGAGTTCGCCGGCGTCTTCCGGCACCTCGTCGAGGAGTTCGGCATCGTCCGAGGCGGGGTCGATCCGCCAGGCCTTCTCCATCGGCGGGTAGCACAGGCCCATGTCCGCGCAGCCCTGGTAGCCGATCACCAGGGTGTAGGGCGCTTCCGCGTCGACCGACACCTCGGTCTCCAGCTGGTCATGGAAGACCCAGACGGTGCCGAAGTTGGGGTCGTCCTTGCGCTCGCCTTCACCTATGTGCGCGCCGCGGATGCTGGCGTCGCCCGCGACGGCGGCCTGGGTGCGATCGCGATACAGGTAGTACTCGGGGGCGATGTCGAAGCGGACGAACACGCTCTGGCCGTCGACGATCACCTCCGGGACGAACGCCTCCTCGGGGTCCATCGGCTCGCTGTCGCCGCCGCCCCCAAGGCCGCCGTCCGAAACGGCGTCGGAACCCGACTCGGACGGCGCCTCCGCCGAGCCGCCCGCGGCGATCTCCGGCAGGTCGACGCGCAGTTCGTGCGTTTCCGGCGGGAAGCAGACCCCGTGGATGTCCGAGCAGCCCTGGTACTCGACCGTGACCGTCGCCTCGCCGCCGGCGCTCTCCTCGACCGGCAGGCTCGCGGTGAAGTCGGCCTTGTAGACCGGCGTCTCGCCGAAGACCGGGTCGTCCTCGATCACGGCCTCGGGCAGTTCCGGGTCGGCGATCGTCAGGCCGTCGCCGGCCTCGATCTCGAGCTTGTCACGGTAGAGGTGGTAGCCGTCGACCACCCGGAAGTCTAGCCGGATGTCCTCGCCGTCGGCCGATGCCTCCACCCCGAAGGCCTCTTCGGGAGACAGCAGTTCGGGCTGGGCGGACGAGATGGTGGCCCACATCGAGACGAGCAGGGCCAGGCCCGCCGTCAGGCCGCCGCGGAGCGCGCGGGGCAGGGGAGGCGACATCAGGGAGTGATTCGAACGCATTGCTGGACCCATTGTGAGTAGGATTGGCTGCTTCCGGCCTGCAGGATGAGCACCTCGGGGCAGTCGTAGGGATGCCGGCGCTCGATGGCGGCCTTGAGCTCGTCCACCCGGTCGAGGCCGGTCTTCATGTGCAACTGGTATTCCTCGTCCCGGCAGACCTCGCCCTGCCAGTGATAGCTCGAGGTGACCGGGCCGACGCGGTTGATGCAGGCCACCAGTCCGTCGTCCAGCAACCGCGCGCTGAACTCGTCCGCGACCTGCGGATCGTCGAAGGTGGTGATCACCAGTGCTATTGTGCTCGGCTCGATCGTCATTATTGTCTTCTGGCGAGGCGTTTCAAAAGGATCAACAAAAGGCGGTGAACGGGTTGGTCCCGTCACCGGCCTCAAGGTTCCGGCGAAAGCGTAGCCTCACAATCATTAGACTGCAATTCATTGGAATATCGGCAGTCCGAAATCCATCCGAACCGCGCAGGTCGACCGCTTCCCATGAGAAAACTCTCCGGCTTCATCCTTCTGCTTCCGCTGCTCGAACTGGTGCTGCTGATCGCCATGGGAGCGGCGATGGGCTTTGTCGCCACGCTGCTCTGGATTCTCGCCACCGGCATCTGGGGCGCCTGGCTGATGCGCACGGCCGGGCCCAACGCGATGGCCCGCGCCCAGCGCGACATGGCCCGTACCGGCCGCGGCGAGGTCGACGGGCTGGGCGTGGCGGCGAACTTCCTCGGGGGGCTGATGCTCCTGCTGCCGGGGCCGATTACCGACCTGCTCGGCCTGGTGCTGGTCACGCCGTTCCTGCGCCGCCTCGCGTTCGGCGCCTGGCTGGCCGGCAGGCTGCAGCAGGTGGTCGTCGAACGCGGTGGCATGGGCGGCGGACCCTTCGACCGCGGCCCGCGGGGCGGCGGCAACGTCTACGAGGGCGAGGCCGACGACGTCACGCCGCGAGATCCGCGTGACCGGGACCGCATCGAGCACGACGAGCGGCGCCGCTGACCGGCTCAGCCGCCATGCCGGGCATCCGCCCGGATCCGGTCGGCCAGTGATCTGCCGTTCTCCAGGCAGTCGCCCACCGCGATCCCGCCGCGCCAGTTGCCGATCAGCGACAGCCCCGGGTGGTTTTCCAGTGCCTGGTCGAGCCGCTCGATGCGGGCGAGGTGCCCGAGTTCGTACTGGGGGATGGCCTGTGGCCAGCGGTTGACGCGCTGCCAGACCGGCTGGCCCTCGATGCCCAGCAGGTCCGCGAGGTCGTTGTGCACCTGCCGGACCAGTTCCGCATCGCTCATCTCGAGCGCTTCGGGGTCCTGCCTCCCCCCGATGAAGGCGGTGATCAGCTTGTGCCCGGCCGGCGCGCGCCCGGGGAACAGCGTCGAGGAGAACAGGGCGCCCAGGGTGCGCCGTTCCTCGCGCCGGGGGATCAGCACGCCGAAACCGTCGAGCGGGTGATCGATCAGCCCCGGCGGGAAGCCCAGCGCCACCGAGGCGACGGGCGGGTAGACGATCTCGTCGAGCGGCTCGGCCAGCAGCGGGTCCAGCGGTGCGAGCAGGCGGGCGCTGATGTGGGCGGGCGTGGCGAGCACGAGGTTTTCCGCCTGCCAGCGGCCGCCGGCGGCATCGGTCACGACCCAGTGTTCCTTCTCGCGGCTGACCTGTCGAACCGGACGATCACAGTGGATGGCGGCGCGGGGTGCGGCGGCGATGCGCTCGGCGAGGCGGTCGGTCAGCGTCCGGATGCCCTCGGGGAAGCTGATCAGCTTGCCGCGCCACTGGCGGGGCATGACGTGCGGCTGGTTCCCGGCCCGTTTGCGGTTCTTTCGCATGGCGGCCAGTCCGCCCCGGACCAGCGAGCCGTGTTCGCGCTCGAGTGCGGCGAGTTTCGGCATGGCCGCCTCGACCGACAGCCGGCGCGGATCACCGGCATACACGCCGGAGACGAAGGGGTCGACGAGATAGTCGAGGATGTTGCGTCCCAGGCGGCGCTCGACGAACTCGGCCAGGGTTTCCTCGTGCGTGGCCTGCGGGCGGACCCAGGGCTCGCGGAGGATGCGCAGCCAGCTGCCCGCGCCGATCAGCGGGTTGAACGGAGCCTTGAGCGGATGGGTGGGCAGGGCGTGCATCCGCCCCCCCTTGGCGATGTAGCGCTTCTTGCCCGCCTCGCCGGCGAAGATCGCCTCGTCGTCGAGGTCCAGTTCCCGCAGCAGTTCGTACAGCGGCGGCTTGACCATCAGCGTGTTCGGGCCGATCTCGATCTGCCAGTCGTCCTCGCGCAGGCTGCGGATGTTCCCGCCCGGCTGCGCGTCCTGTTCGAGGAGCGTGACCGCGTGGCCGTGGCGGGCCAGCTCCCAGGCGGCGGCCAGGCCGCTGGCGCCGCCGCCGACGATCAGCGTCTCGGTGGTCGTCGCGGCATCCATCCGGGGAGTTTCGTCGGTCGGGCTCATGGCGTCCTGTTGATGGTCTCGTTGGGAACGGGTTGCGGCTGTGCTATGGATGCGACAGGGCAGAGTGTACTCTACCTTTCATCCAGGAACCGGCCACAGGGCCACAGGGAGACTATGGACGAATCGCATGCAGTTGGCGGAACGAACGATCCCCGGGGACTTCCGCGGGCCGTGGTGCTCGGGGGCACCGGTTTCGTGGGCCGTCACCTGGTCCGGGAACTGTCCCGCCACGGCTACGAGGTGGTCGTGCCCAGTCGACATGCCGACCGCCACCGTGACATGGCCCTGTGGCCGAGCGTGGTGCTCTGCGACATGAATGCGCCGGGGGATTCGGACCTGGCCACCCGGCGCGAGGCGCCGGAACTGGCCGGGCTGCTGGAAGGGGCCGACCTGCTGGTGAACCTCATTGGCATCCTCAACGAGCCACGTCACGACGGCAAGGGGTTCGAGCGTGTCCATATCAGGCTGGCCAAGGCGGCGCTGAGGGCCGCGGCCGACGCCGGCGTGCCGCGCTACCTCCACATGAGCGCGCTGGGCGCCGACGAGGAGAAAGGCACCAGCTTCTACCAGCGGACCAAGGGCAAGGCGGAGAACTGGGTGCACCGCTTCGGTCGCAAGCACGACATCGCCGTCACCAGTTTCCGCCCGTCGGTGATCTTCGGCCCGGAGGACGCGTTCCTCAATCGGTTCGCGGCGCTGGCCCGCCTGATGCCGGGCATCTTCCCCCTCGCCTGCGCCGGGGCCCGCTTCTCGCCGGTCTACGTCGGTGATGTCGCCCGCCGTTTCGTCGAGGCGATCGACGACCCGAAAACGGTCGGCGAGCGGATCGATCTCTGTGGACCGCACGACTACTCGCTGGGCGACCTGGTGCGCTACGCCGCCCGGACCAGCGGGCATCCCCGCTGGGTGCTCGGGCTGCCGGACTGGGCATCCCGGCTGCAGGCCCGCGTGCTCGAATGGATGCCGGGCAAGCCGTTCTCGCGGGACAACTACGATTCGATGCGTCGTGCGAATGTCTGCTCGCCGGAATGCCCCCGCGAGCCCACCCGGCTCGAGGACGTCGCGCCGCGCTACCTTGCCCCTGCCGACCCGAGCTGACGGCGCCCGGCCGTTGACGGCGATGGTAAGATACCGACCGCCCCGGTCGAGCGGGCGAGCCCTTTCATGCATCACGAGGTCCGATTGTGGAATCCGAACCCACCAATGACGCGGCGCGTCGTTCCGGCGACGCCGAGCACTACTTCGAGCACTTTCTCTTCGGCAGCCGCTGGATCATGGCCCCGGTATACCTCGGGCTGGTGCTGGCCATGCTCCTGCTGCTGTACAAGTTCGGCGCCGAGCTGTGGCACCTGTTCAGCCACGTCTTCACGCTCGAGGAATCCGAGGTCATCATCGGTGTGCTCACGCTGGTGGACGTGGCCCTGATCATGAACCTCCTGATCATCATCATCTTCTCCGGCTACGAGAACTTCGTTTCGAAGATGGAGGATCTGCAGTCCCACCACGACCGTCCCGAATGGATGGGGCACATCGGCTTCACCGACCTGAAGATCAAGGTGATCGGCTCGATCGTCGCCATTTCGGGGATCGAGCTTTTGAAGTCGTTCATGAACGTCGACAACATCTCGGACCGGGACCTGGCCTGGATGGTGGGCATCCACCTGACCTTCGTCGCCTCCGGCGTGCTCTACGCCGTGATGGACAGGCTTCAGGGCAAGGGGCACTGAACGGATCTCCCTCCGCCGTCCGGCACCGTCTTTCCCAGCGAGCCCGCCGTTCCCGGCGGGTTTTTTCTTGCCCGAGCATCGTGATGGAGGTGGAGGTTGCGCCCGCTTCGGACTAGTCTCCCTGCGGTCGTCTGCCAGCGGCCGTCGGTGTTCGCGCCGATGAAAGCCGGGCACACGAGTCACCCACAGCGAACGCCGACTCCCCGATGACGATTCCTCACCGACTGCCGACCACGCCGCTTGCCGCGATGCTCGTCGCCCTCGTGTTCCAGTTCGATCCGCTGCCGGCCCGGGCCGAAGCGCCGCGCGTGGCGGTCGAGACGGCCCGAACCACCGAGATCGTCGAGGTGGTGCCGCTCGACGGCACGGTCAACACCTTGAGCGAGGCCCGGCTGTCCGCGGAGATCGCCGGCCTGGTCGAAACGGTGACGGTGGCGACCGGCGACCGGGTGGCGGCCGGCGCGCCGCTGTTCACGCTGGATGCCGAACTCCAGCGGCTGGCCGTCAAGAGCCTCGAGGCCGAACGGCAGGAGGCGGAGGCGGCACGCCGCGAGGCCGAGCGCCGTCTCGAGGAAGCCCGCTCGGTCGTCGCCGGCCGACACATCGCGGAGACCGAGGTGCGTGCGCGAGCCAGTGCCGCGGCGGTGGCGCGGGCACGCGAAGCGCGGCTGGCGGCCGAGCTGGAGCAGGGCGAGGCCCGGCTGGCCCGGTACCGGATCACCGCACCGTTCGACGGCGTGGTGGTCGAACGCGAGGCCGAACGGGGCGAGTGGGTCGAGCCGGGCGACAGCCTGGTCAGGCTGGTGGATACCGACGCCCTGCGGCTGGATTTCCCGGTGCCGCAACGCTACCACCGGCTGACGGGCGAGGAGGTGACGCTGCGCTATCGCCCGGACGATGCCCGGGGGGACTGGCGGGAGGCGGACGTCGCGACCGTGGTGCCAGTCACCGATCCTAGCGCGCGCACTTTCCTGTTGCGCGGGCAGCCGTCGACGGACGATGCCCTGCTGCCGGGCATGGCGGTGGAAGGTCGCCTGAGCCTGCCCACCGGGCGGGAGGGGCTGACGCTGGCACGAGATGCCGTCCAGCGCTACCCCGACGGGCGCACGACGGTCTGGGTGCTGGCCGATGCCGACGAGAGCACGGTGGCCGAGCGGCAGGTCACGCTGTCCGACGGTTTCGGCGAGCGCGTCGTGGTGACCGAGGGACTCAAGGCCGGTGACCGCGTGATCGTGCGCGGCAACGAATCCCTGGAGGCGGGCATGACCGTGCGGGTCGACGGGGAGGGCGGCTGATGTTCGCGGCGATCGTCCGTCACGGCACGCTGGTGACGGTGATCACCCTGATCGTCGCCATCCTCGGCGCCGTGGCCGCCCTGCGCATCCCCGTGCAGATGATCCCGGACCTCGACGTGCGCACCATCACGGTGGAGACTCGCTGGCCCGGGGCGACGCCGCAGGACATCGAGAAGGACATCCTGATCGAGCAGGAGCGCTACCTGCGCACCATTCCCGGCCTGAGCGAACTCAACGCCACGGCGACCAGCGACAGCGCCGAGATCGAACTGGAATTTCCCTTCGGCACGGACATCACCGAGGCGCTGATCGAGGTCAACAACGCCCTGAGCCAGGTGCCGGACTACCCGCGCAACGTGGACGAGCCGCGCATCGCGGCCACGTCGTTCTCCTCGAACGCCTTCATGTACTTCCGCGTCTCGACCCTGCCGGACAACCCCCGCGGGCTGGACATCGACCTGATGCGCGATTTCGTCGACGACGAGGTCCGTCCGCGGATGGAGAGCGTCCCGGGCGTCTCCGAGGTCACCATGCGCGGCGGCGCCGAGCGGCAGATGCAGATCCACGTCGACGAGCGCCAGCTGGCCCGTCGCGGGCTGACGCTGCTCGACCTGCGCGACGCCATCCGCACGCGCAACCAGGACATCTCCGGCGGCGAGGTGGACGCGGGCAAGCGGCGCTACCTGCTGCGCACCGTCGGCCGCTTCGCCACCGCCGAGGAACTCCGGCGGCTGGTGATCGATCGGCAGGGCGATGCGGTCATCCGCCTGGGCGACGTCGCCCGGGTGGTGCAGGGCGGCTCACGGCAGCGGTCGCTGGCCTTCGCCAACGGCCGGGAAGTCATCGGGCTGCAGGTACGCCGCGAGAGCGGTTCGAACGTGATCGACATCAAGCGGGCGATGCTCGACGAGGTCGAGCGCATCAACGCCGAGGTGCTCGAGCCGGCCGGGATGATCCTCGAGCTCAACACCGACGACGCCCGCTACGTCGAGGCCTCCATCGCCAACGTCTGGGTCAACCTCGGCCTCGGGGCGGCGTTCGCCACCCTGGTGATGTTCCTGTTCCTGCGCTCGTCGCGGGCCACGCTGGTCGGTGTGATCGGCATCCCCCTGTGCGCGATTGCCGCGTTCCTGGGGCTCTCGCTCACGGGACGGACCGTCAACGTGATTTCCCTGGCCGGCGTGGCCTTCGCCATCGGGATGACGGTGGACAACAGCATCGTGGTGCTGGAGAACATCGAGCGCCTGCGCCGCCGGGGACTGTCGCGGCTGGAGTCCGCGGTGGAAGGCGTGCGCGAGGTCTGGCCGGCGGTGCTGGCCTCCACCGCCACCACGGTGCTGGTGTTCCTGCCGATCCTGTTCATCGAGGAGGAGGCCGGGCAGCTCTACTCGGACGTCGCGATCGCCATCGCCGCGGCGATCATCGCCTCGATGCTGGTCGCCGTGATGCTGATCCCCACGCTCAGCGCCCGGCTGGACTTCGGTCGCAACGGGCCGGCGGACGACCGGCCGCCTCGCTGGAGCCGGGTGGTGGAGGGCATGGTCCACGGTATCGTGCGCAGCGCCTGGCGGCGAGGCGTGACGATGGCCGTCGTGCTGGCGGCCAGCGTGTCGATCGTCGTCTTCCTGACGCCGCCGGCCGAGTACCTGCCCGAGGGCGAGGAACCCAAGACCTTCGCCGTGATGAACGCGCCGCCGGGCTACAACCTCGCGGAGATGGCGCGCATCGGCGAGGAGGTGGAGGCGCATCTGCTGCCCGCCGTCGGCGCCGAGCCGGGGGCCTTCGAACGCGGCGAGACGTCGGTCCCGCCGCTGCGTACGCTGGTCATGCAGGTGCAGCCGACGCAGCTGCGGGTGATCTCCGAGACGCTCGACCCCGACCACATCGATGCGCTGATGACCGAGATCACCCGCTTCTACGAGCAGTATCCCGGCATGCGGGCCTTCGCGGCGAAGGGGTCGATCATCTCCAGCAACGACGGCGGCACCCGCAGCATCTCGCTGGACATCGCCGGGACGGATCTCGCCGACATCTACGCCGTCGCCCGGCGGGCCTACGAGCGCGCGGAGGCGATCTTCGACAATCCGCGCATCCAGACCCGCCCCTCGACCCTGGAACTGGCGCAGCCCCTGGTGGAGATCCGCCCCGACTGGGACCGGGCGGCCGAGCTCGGCCTGAGCCTGGAGGCCGTCGGGTTCTCCGTCTCGGCGCTCACCGAGGGGGCCTACGTGGACGACTTCTTCCTCGGCGACGACAAGATCGACATCTACCTCTACGGGGCGAGCGGGCGCGACCCGCGGCTGGCCCGGCTCGACGAGATCCTTTTGAAAAGCCCGCAGGGCGCGAGCCTGCCGCTCTCCTCGGTCGCCCGCATCGATACCCGCGTGGACACCAGCATCGTCCGTCGCGTCGACGGCAAGCGCATGGTCACCCTCGACATCATCCCGCCGGAGTCCGTGGCGCTGGAGACCGGCGTCGAGCGGGTGCGCGAGGAGCTGGTCGAGGAGATGCGCGCCGCCGGCGAGATCCCCGCCGGGGTCAACCTGTCGATCTCGGGGGCCTCCGACCAGCTCGACGCCACGCGCGAGGCGCTCGGCGGCAACTTCGTGATCGCGCTGGCGATCATCTACCTGCTTCTGGTCGCCATCTTCACCCACTGGCGCTACCCGCTTCTGATCATGACGGCCATCCCGCTGGGCATCGCCGGCGGCATCGCCGGGCTGGCGCTGATGAACCTGCTCGGCGGGCTGCTGCCGCTGGTGGGCGTCGCGGCGATCAGCCAGCCGTTCGACATGATCACCATGCTCGGCTTCCTGATCCTGATGGGGACGGTGGTCAACAACCCGATCCTGCTGGTCGAACAGGCCCGGCACAGCTTCGCCGAGGGGGCGGATGCCGTCGCGGCCGTGCGCGAGGCCGTCTCCGTGCGGCTGCGGCCGATCGTGATGACCACGCTGACCACCATCAGCGGCCTCTCGCCGCTGGTGCTGATCCCGGGCGAGGGCACCGAGCTCTACCGCGGGGTCGGCGCGATCGTGATGTTCGGCCTGCTCGGCGCGACCCTCGTCACGCTGACCTTCCTGCCGGCGCTCACGGCCAGCGTGCTGCGCCTTGCGAAGAGGCCTGCCGCGGGATCCTGAGGCGAGAGTCCCCGGCACGTCGGCTGCGAGCACTCGACGTGCCGTGGCCGGTTCGTCGACACAAAAAAATCCGGCCCTCCCGGAGGAAGGCCGGATCGATCGAGGCGTCGGTCGCGGCGGCCGCTCGAAAGCGGGGACCGCGCCGGACGATTACATCATGCCGGGCATGCCGACCAACACCGTGACATGGTCCTGTGGCCGAGCGTGGTGCTCTACGCCCTGATGGACCGGTTGCAGGGCAAGGGCACCGATCCGGCTTTCTCGACATGTCTCGTCACTCCCCGATGTCCTCGTTCCAGAGGGCCGGGTGCGCCTCGATGAACCGGCGCATCAGCTCGATGCAGCGAGGATCGTTCACGACCGTTACCTCCACGCCGTGTTCATGCAACCAGGCTTCCTCGCTGAGGGAAGGTCTGCACGAATGCCATACCGCTCTGCGCGCCTTGAGCCGGGCAGATGCAAGGCGCTCGTCCGCCGCGGAAGAGTCATTCTCTTTCCAAGGACGACAACGCAGCAGATGCCCGGCTCAAGGCGCGCCCTGCGGGGCCTGGCGAGTCGCCCGTGCTCGGCGTTGCGATGTCTTGACGTGGCCACCGGCACGCCGGCGTTCAAGCGCCTTGATCACGAACGACTCGCCAAGCCAGAGTGGCATGGCATTCGTGCAGAGTTTCC
>JAWLHL010000033.1:0-18683 GCA_041690375.1 Guyparkeria sp.
CTGCCGCTGGCGCTGATGGGCATCCCGCTCTACGTCTACCTGCCGCCGTTCTACGCCAACGAGCTGGGGCTGGGCCTGGCCGCCGTGGGGCTGGCGCTGATGCTCACCCGCATCTGGGACGTGGTCACCGATCCGCTGGTCGGCCTGCTCTCCGATCACGTCCCCGGCCGTCACCGGCGCAAGACGCTGATGGCCGCCGGCGTTCCGCTCCTGCTGGTCTCGCTGTGGTTCCTGCTGCGCCCCGGAGACGACGTGGGACTGGGCCACCTGTACGGCTGGGGACTGGCGGCGTTTCTCGGCTGGACGCTGATCCAGATCCCCTACACCAGCCTGGGCGCGGAGGCCGACCCGACGCCGCACGGGCGGACCCGGCTCGCGGCCGGGCGGGAGGGGCTGGCGCTGGTGGGCACGGTGCTGGCCGCCGCCCTGCCGATACTGCTGGGCAGCGAGGCCCCGGACGACGTGCTCGGCGCGGTGTTCTGGCTGATGGCGATCCTGCTCCCGGCGAGCGTGTTCCTGCTCGCGCTGGGCACGCCCGAGCCGCGCCGGCATCGCCCGTTGGCCGACTGGCGACACGGCTGGCCGCTGCTGCGGGACAATCGCCGCCTGCGCGCGCTGCTCGGCGGCTACTTCCTCAACAACCTGGCCAACGGCATCCCGGCCGCGCTGTTTTTGATGTTCGTCGCCGACCGGCTCGGTGCGGAGAACTGGCTGGGCGGCCTGCTGCTGATCTACTTCGGCGCCGGCATCGTCGCCCTGCCCGCCTGGACCTGGGCGGCCCGGCGGGCCGGCAAGCGCCGCGCCTGGGGCGCCTCCATCCTGCTGGCGGCGACGAGCTTCGCCTTCGCCCCGCTGCTGGGGCCGGGAGACGTGATGTGGTTCGCCGTGATCTGCGCCGTCTCCGGACTGAGCCTGGGCGCCGACATGGCGCTGCCGGCCTCCATCCAGGCGGACATCGCCGGCATCGACAGCGACGCCGGCGGCGGCGACCGGGCCGGGCTGTTCTTCGGCCTGCTGGGACTGGCGACCAAGCTCGCACTCGCCGTGGCGGTGGGCCTGGGCTACGGGCTGCTCTCGGCGACGGGCTTCGAATCCGGCGATACCGAGACCACGGCGCTGGCACTGACCTACGGCGCTTTGCCGGTGGCCTTCAAGCTCGCCGCCGCCTGGCTGGTGCTGACCCGACTGACCGACACCGAAACCGACGCCGGAGGACTCCATCCATGAAACGCGTGATCACTTCCCTTTTCGGCCTCACGGCCCTGCTGCTGCTCAACGGGTGTTCCAGCATGAAGATCGACCAGTTCCAGGGCACCGAGCCCGCCTTCAACCTGACCGAGTACTTCGACGGCCGCACCTGGGCCCACGGCGTCTTCGAGGGCCGCAACGGCGAGATCAAGGGCCAGTTCCGCGTCGAGATCGACGGCTACTGGGAGGGCGAGGAATTCGTTCTCGACGAGGACTTCGTCTACGACGACGGCGAGACCGACCAGCGCACCTGGCGCATCACGCCCACCGGCGACGGCGAGTACGTCGGCCGGGCCGGCGACATCGTGGGCACGGCCGCGGGCCGGGAGGTGGGCCAGGCGCTCAACTGGCGCTACACGCTGCGCCTGCCCTACGGCGATTCCACCATCGACGTGAAGTTCGACGACTGGATGATCCGGCGCAGCAAGAACGTTGTGATCAACCGCGCCACGGTCAGCAAGTTCGGCATCCGCGTGGGCGAGGTGACGCTGTTCTTCGTCAAGTCCGACCCGGACGGGGATGGCTCGTGAACGCCGCCACCCTGCGCGGCCTGCTGCTGGGCGCCGCCCTCCTGCCGGCCGCCGCGTTCGGCACCGGTTTCGCTCCCGAACTCGAGGACGAGCCGGGGCTGGAGCTGCGCGGCTCGGGCACGGCGAGCTACATGGTGTGGGAGGTCTACGACGCGGCGCTCTACGCCCCGGCCTCGGCCGGCAGGGCGGCCCTCCGGGGCGGCTCGCAGCCGATGACGCTGGTCCTGGAATACCACCGCGACGTGGGCGTCGACGGCATCCGCAAGGCAGCGTGGAAGGCGCTGGACGAGCAGCACGACGAGGCCGCCCGGGAGGAACTGCGACCGAAGATCGAATCCCTGCACGAGGCCATGAGGGACGTGGGCGACGGCGACCGCTACCGGCTCGACTGGCGACCGGATAGCCGCCAGCTGCGGCTGTCACTCAACGGCACGACGGTGTTCGAGAGCGAGGATGCCGCACTGGCGCGAGCCTATTTCGGCATCTGGCTGGGCGAGCCGCCGCTGTCGGGCGCGCTGCGCGAAGCGCTGCTCGCGCGGCTGGACTAGCGACAGGCGATCAGCCGGCCGCGTCGAGCACGCCCTCGATGTCGGCGTGCTGTCGCGACGGCAGGTAGTGCCACCACTCGACCGCCGGGCCGTCGGGTTCCATGGGACGGATGTAGCGGGCGTGCTCGGCCTCCTTGCCGGCGTTGTCGTAGTCCATGCCGTGCTTGCGGAACGAGGCGAGGATGCGCTGCCGGGAGATCTCCTCCTTGCCGTCGATCAGCCCCGGGTGGTTGCGCAGCACGAAGTCCGGCTGGAAGAAGAAGTAGGTATGGTCGAAGCCGTACGGGTTGCGCGGATGGTCCGCCGGGTAGCAGGTGCCGAAGGCGGTGAGGAACATCGGCTCGCCGGCCCAGACGAACTTCCAGCCCTCGCGCCCGTCGACCTGCCGCAGGCAGTCGGAGCCGGCCGGGTCGATGCGGTTCATCGCCTCGAGGAACCGCGCGGTGGTCCGGGCCAGCTGCTCGACCGAGTCGCTCATCGCCGCCGGCAGGCGCACGGCCAGCCCCTTGAACTTCTCCTTGTGCCCCACGAGCATGAAGCGGAACAGGTCCTCGCCGAAGCGGCGGACGTTCGTGTCGAAGTCCAGTGACTCGTCGAAGTCCCGCGCGCCCCAGTACTTGCCCGAGGGGGCGAAGATGCAGCGGGTCTTGTCCACCGCGCCCATGAATTCCAGATGCGTGGGCGAGTAGACCGGCACGTGCCCGGCCCGGCGCGGGAACCGCTCCCGCACGGCCCCGGCCACCTCGTCTCGCATCGCCAGGGCGTGCACGTCGGCCATGTGCTCCGGGAAGTGCGCCGCGATCACCGCGAACAGGGTATTGGTCAGGCTCTGCAGGCTGGCCAGCCCGTTGACCGGCAGGGACTCGGCCAGCGCCGGCGCCTCGTCGTAGAAGCGCAGCGTGGCGGCGAGATCGGCCAGCCGCTCGGGCAGCATCTCGGTGGCAAACAGGGTCCGCCCATCGTCCGACTGGCAGGTCTTGAGCGCCTTGTCGGCCTGGACGTAATAGCGGTGGGCCGTCTCCAGCACCAGGAAGGAAAGCAGCGAGAGCTCGAGGTCGTCGGACTCGCGCGGGGCCTGCCAGTCCTGTTTTTCCAGGTGCTCGGCCAGACTGATGGCCGCCGCGTCGTCCAGCGTCACGCCCCGATCCAGTGCCCAGCTGCCCACCAGCCGACGCCCCAGCACAAACTGCTTCATGATATTCATGGCACGCCCTTCTCTGTACTCGACCACTCACCCCGCAAGTCACTGTTTTGTCACGACAAAACAGGACATGCGAATACCCCGCCGCGCCGAGCGGATCGCGCAATCTACCGGATTATGCCGGCCGGCGCAAAGCGTGGGACGGAAAAGGCCCACTGACGCCCCCTAAGCCGTTGCGAACAAACGGCTTTTGCCACAGCACAGCGGTCGGGAAAAGCAGCCGAAGTCGTCCTTCGGCAGCCGGTCCGGATTCGGCGCCTCAGCCGTCGATCAACCGCCATTCGCCGGGAGCGAGTCCGTCGAGGCGGTAGGGTCCGATGGCGACCCGGATCAGGCGCAGGGTGGGAAAGCCCACGTGGGCGGTCATGCGCCGGACCTGGCGGTTGCGCCCCTCGCGCAGGGTGAGCTCCAGCCAGCTGGTGGGCACGGTCTTGCGAAAACGCACGGGCGGGTCCCGCGGCCAGAGCCAGTCCGGCGCGTCGACCCGTTCGGCCCCGGCCGGTCGGGTGGGCCCGTCCTTGAGCGTCACCCCGGCCCGCAGGGCCGCCAGCGCGCCCGCGTCGATCTCGCCCTCGACCTGCGCGAGGTAGACCTTGGCGAGCTTGTGCCTGGGGTCCGCCAGGCGCGCCTGGAGCCGGCCGTCATCGGTGAGCAGCAGCAACCCCTCGCTGTCGCGGTCGAGCCGACCGGCCGGGTAGACCCCCGGGAAGTCGATCCAGTCGGCCAGCGTCCCCGCCGGGCTGTCGGGTTCGGGCGTGAACTGGGACAGGCAGTTGAACGGCTTGTTGAAGGCCAGCAGGGTCATGCGGAGCGGGCCAGCGCGGTCTCGGACCAGGCTTCCCAGCGCTCGATCCGGGCCGGGTCGGCGCAGGCGTCTTCGAGCAGGCGCACCACGGCGGGGGCGTCGATGCCCCGCCAGGGAACGGGGCTGGCCGCCAGCGGCAGGTCGCAGACGATCTCGGTCAGTCGCCGCGACAGGCGCACCTGGTCCTCGTGCTCGGCGAGCAGGCGCTGGGCACGCGGCGCGCCCCGGAACTTCATGCCGTAGACGGACGACAGGTTGGCGTAGATGCCGTCGATGCTCTCGTGCTTTCTCAGCAGGCGCGCGGCGGTGCGTGGCCCGATACCGGGCACGCCGGGGATGTTGTCGGCCACGTCGCCGGTCAGCGCCAGCCAGTCGGCCACCTGCCCCGGCATGACGCCGAAGCGGCGCTTGACGTCACCGTAGGCCATCACCTGCCCGCGCATGGGGTTGTACCAGCGGTCGTCGGGACCGAGCAGCTGGGCGAGATCCTTGTCGCCGGTGACGATGGTCACCGCCCGCTCGCGGCTGCGCAGGCGATTCACCAGCGTGCCGATCACGTCGTCGGCCTCGAAGCCGGGGTGGTCGAGCGCGCCGAACCCGGCCGCCTCGGCCAGCTCCCGGCAGCGGGGAAACTGCTCGGTCAGCTCGGTCGGATGGGGTGGACGATGGCCCTTGTAGTCCGGGTAGATCGCCTGGCGGTGGCCGCGGCCGCAGGGGGCATCGAACACCGCCGCGATCACCGGCGCGGGACGATCGGGCAGCCAGGTGGATTCCACCAGCTCCAGCAGGTAGTCGGCGAAGCCGAGCAGCGCGTTGACCGGGCGGCCGGAACGGTCGGTCCGCGCCTTGTCGTAGACATGCCATGCCCGCCAGATCTGGGCATGGGCGTCGATCAGCCAGGCACGATCGCGGCTCATGCCGACCCGGCGGCGGGCATGGGGTGCGGGCGGTAGGCCGTGCGGGCCACGCCGTCCTCCTCGGCCGCGCGGGCCACCGCGGCGGGCAGGCGCTCGATCAGGCGCGGGTCGAAGGGCTTGGGCAGGATGTAGTCCGCGCCGAACGCCAGCTCGTCGAGGTCGTAGGCGGCCAGCACCGAGGCGGGCACCGGCTCGCGGGCGAGTGCGGCCAGCGCCTCGACGCAGGCGATCTTCATGTTGGCGGTGATCCGCCGTGCCCGGCAGTCCAGCGCGCCGCGGAAGATGAACGGGAAGGCCAGCACGTTGTTGACCTGGTTGGGATAGTCGCTGCGCCCCGTGGCCATGACCAGGTCGTCGCGCACCTCGTGGGCCCGCTCGGGCAGGATCTCGGGGTCGGGGTTGGCCAGGGCGAACACCACCGGCCGCTCGGCCATGCTGGCGAGCATCTCCGGGGTGAGCAGGTCGGGCGCGGAGACGCCGATGAAGGCATCCGCGCCGACCAGGGCGTCGGCCAGCGTGCGCGCCTCGGTGCGGGCGGCGAAGCGGCGGTGGTGTTCCGGCAGCCCCTCCAGGTCGGCATGCAGCACCCCCGGGCGGTCGACCACGAGCAGGTTCTCGCGCTTGAGCCCCATGTCGATCAGCAGGTTGAGGGTCGCGGTGCCCGCGGCCCCGGCACCGACCAGCACCAGCCGGATGTCCTCGAGGCGCTTGCCCTGAAGCCTCAGGGCGTTGGTCAGCCCCGCGGCGATGATGATCGCCGTGCCGTGCTGGTCGTCGTGGAAGACCGGGATGTCCATCGCCTCGGAGAGTGCCGCCTCGATCTCGAAGCAGCGCGGCGCGCTGATGTCCTCGAGGTTGATCCCGCCGAAGGAAGGTTCGAGCCGCCGCACCGTGTCGATGAACGCCGCCGGGTTCTCCGCCTCGACCTCGAGGTCGACCACGTCGATGTCGGCGAAGCGCTTGAACAGCACGCCCTTGCCCTCCATCACCGGCTTGGACGCCAGCGGGCCGAGGTTGCCCAGCCCGAGGATCGCCGAGCCGTCCGAGATCACCGCGACGGTATTGCCTCGACCGGTGTAGCGCCAGGCGGCTTCCGGATCGGCGGCGATCTCGCGCACCGGCTCGGCCACGCCGGGCGAATAGGCCAGCGCCAGGTCACGGGCGGTCTCGGTGGGCTTCGTGATGGCCGTGGCGATCTTCCCGGGCTGCGGCAGGGCGTGGTAGTCCAGCGCGTCCTGGCGGCGCTGCTCGGCAGATCGTCGATTTTCGGAGTCGGTCATGGGACGCAGGGCTTGATTGGATTGGTTGCCGCATCTTACCAGCGCCCCCCGAAAACGGGCACCGCCCGATGCCTGCAAGGGCATCCTGCGCTAGGCTGGCAAGCATGACGCCACCCGTCTCCATCACTGCGATGCGACGGCTCGCCCTCGGGCTGGCCGCCTGCCTGCTGGGCGGCTGGCTGATGACGGCCAGTCCCGGACCGATGGAGGACGAGGTCCGCCCGCTGGTCATCGCCGGCGAGCGCTTTGTCGTGGAGCTGGCCACCGACCGGGCCGCTCGCCGCCAGGGCCTGATGCACCGGGCCGGTCTGCCCGACGGGCGCGGGATGCTGTTCCTCTACCCGGACGAGGCGCCGCGGGCGTTCTGGATGAAGAACGTCGCTTTTCCGATCGACATCGTCTTTTTCGACGCGAACTGGCAGGTCGTCGGGCTGACCGAGCGCGCCCCGCCCTGTCCCGGAGATCCCTGCCCGCTGCACCGCAGCGGCGCCCCGGCCCGCCACGTGCTCGAACTCCCCGCCGGGACGGCCGAACGACTCGGGCTCGGAGTCGGTGACCGCATCGATCCCCCGACCGACCTGCCCCAACGGATCGAGCCATCCCGCTGAACCGACGGGCGGTCGCGTTTCCGCACGCCGGACAGACAGAAGGCCCCGCGGTCCGCCCGCGGGGCCCTCTCGTTGACGCGTCGTGGATCGGTCAGGCCGCGAGGCGGCCCACCATCACTGCTCCTGCGGCAGGATCAGGATCTCGACGCGGCGGTTCTGCGCCCGGCCTTCCGGGGTGTCGTTGGTCGCGATCGGGCGGGAGAAGCCGTAGCCCACCGCCTGCATGCGCGCCGGATCGACGCCCTCGCGGGCCAGGTAGCTGGTCACGCTCTCGGCGCGGTTGAGCGACAGGTTCTGGTTGTAGGAGGCCGAACCGGTCGAATCGGTATGTCCCTCGACCCGCACGACGGTGTTCGGGTACTGCCGGACAGACTCGGCGATGTTCGCCAGCGGCCCCTGGAACTGCGGCTTGATATCGGCGCTGTCGGTGTCGAAGGTGATCGACTCGGGCGCCTGCAGGCGGATGGTGTCACCCTCGCGCTGGACGTCCACGCCGGTGCCGGCCATCTCTTCACGCAGCTGGCGTTCCTGCTGGTCCATCTGCCGACCGACGAGGCCGCCGACCGTCGCACCGACGGCAGCGCCGATCAGGGTGCCTTTCGTGTCGCCGCCGATGAGCTGGCCGAGCGCGGCGCCGGCGCCGGCGCCGACCGTCGCGCCGGTCGCGGTGCGTTTGTGTTCGCCCGTGTAGGGGTTCTGGGCACAGCCGGCCAGTACCAGCGCACTGGCTGCGGCGATAAGGATCATTCGTTTCATGGCGTCTCTCCGTGAAGTTGCAAAAAATCAAAAAGACCGGGTGCCACCGCACCGGCGTCGTTCCTTGATCCTTGAAATATTAGACCAGTTCCGCGAGCGCTCCTATCAACGCCTGCAGGTCATCGTCGGAATGCCGCGCGCTGAACGTGACGCGCAGGCGGGCCGAACCCCGGGGAACGGTGGGTGGCCGGATGGCCGGCACCATGAAACCGAGCTCGCCCAGCCGGTCGGCCATGGCCATCGCCCGGGCGCTGTCACCGATCACCAGCGGCTGGATCGGGGTGGACGAGGCCATCGGTTCCAGCCCCGACAGCTCCCCGACCGCCTGCCGGAACCGGGCGACCAGTTCGTCCAGGCGCTCACGGCGCCACCCCTCGTCCCGCACGATGGACAGCGCCGCTCGCGAAGCCTCGGCCACCGCCGGCGGCTGGGCCGTGGTGAACAGGTAGGTCCGCGCTCGCTGCAGCAAGACGGCCAGCGGTTCGGCCGCCCCGGCGACAAAGGCTCCGGCCGTGCCGAAGGCCTTGCCCAGCGTGCCGACGCGCAGGACTCGCTCGCCCGGCCCGATGCCGGCGGCCTCGAAGCTGCCGCGCCCCTGCTCGCCCAGCACGCCGAAGGCGTGGGCCTCGTCGACCACCAGCCAAGCATCGAAGCGATCGGCCAGCTCTACCAGGTCGGCCAGCGGGGCGACGTCGCCATCCATCGAGAAGACGCCGTCGGTGAGGATCATCCGCTCGCCGCGCGCTGTCGACAACCGACGCTCGAGGTCCGCCATGTCACCGTGCCGGTAGCGCGACAGGCGCGCGCCGGAAAGCTGGACGGCATCCAGCAGCGAGGCGTGATCGAGGCGGTCGGCGAGCACCGTGTCGCCGCGGCCGACCAGGGCGCCGACCACGCCGAGGTTGGCCATGTACCCGGTGGAGAACAGCCGCGCGGCGTCCACTTCCAGCCATGCGGCCAGCTCGTCCTCCAGCCGCTGGTGCGGAGCGAAGTGCCCGTTGACGAGATGCGCCGAGCCGGCGCCCACGCCGTAGCGCTCCACGCCGCGGCGCAGGGCCTCGGCCAGCCTCGGGTCGTTCGCCAGCCCCAGGTAGTCGTTGCTGCAGAAGACCCGCTGCTCCCGGCCGTCGATACGCATCCTCGGCCCCTGCGGCGAATCCGCCACCCGCAGACGCCGGGTCAGCGCCGCTTCGGCCCGTTCGGCCAGCCACTGTGTCCAGTCGTGCTTTGTGATAGCTTCACCCTCAATCCGAATCACCAGTCCATCCCGTTCCCCGCCGGGAGGGCACCGCGCCCCGAGGACCCGCTGCATGCGCCTGCCGGTCAACATCTTCCTGTGGACCTTCACCGCCACCCTGGTGCCGCTGGTGCTGCTCGTCTGGGGCGTGACCAGCTACAGCGAACAACGCTTCCAGGAAGAGATCAACCGCGAGATCGAGGAGAACATCGACTCGCTGATCGGGGAAATGAGCAACCGGATGCGCTACGAGCGCGAGGTGGTGGAGGGGATCGGCCAGGCACAGGAAATCCAGACGATGCTCAATGCCCTGATGGCCTCGGCGTCGGGCATCCGCCACCCCGAGCTGACATCGATGCGCATCAACGCCAACCGTTTTCTGGCGGGGCTGCAGCGCACGGTGCCCGGCCTGGGGAGTATCCGCATTCTGGATGCGGCCGGCAACACGCTCATCAAGGTGACGCTGGGGCGGGTGGCCCCGCCGGCCTTCGAGAGCCTCGGCCAGGTCAACTACGTCGAGGAGGAGTTCGACAACGACGAGCTGCTCGGTCGGCTGCAGGCCCTGCCCTCCGACGAGATCAGCTTCATGACCCTGCCGGCCTCCTTCGGGGACGCCCTGCCGGGCCGGCAGCCCAGCACGCTGTACGCCGTGCGCCCCCTGCGCAATGTCGATGACCGCACCGCGGGCTATGTCGTGGTCAACACCTTCGGCGAGCACCTCGACCAGATCCTGTCGTTCTCGCCGCGCCCCCGCGACGGCGAGGTGCTGATCATGGAGCACAACCCGGGCCGTCCCGACCGGGACAGCCTGATCCTCTACGACGACACGCGCGGCATCGACTTCGTCTCGCCGTTCGAGAACGGCGGGCCGCATGCCGGCGTGACGGCCTGGTCCATCGACGACGGCGCGTTCTGGGACGCCGCCGTGGCCCAGTCCAACGGCGTCTACCTGGACCGGGACGCCGAGTACCGCTACTACTACCAGGAATACCACCCCTATCCGCACAGCCTGGTGTCGTGGTTCGTCGCCATCCGGCTGCCGGCCGACATCACCTCGGCGCCGTTTCGCGACATCCGGCTGAGCCTGTTCGGCTTCGGACTGCTGGCACTCGTGATGAGCCTGGTGTTCGCCGGGCTCGGTGCGCGCTACTTCGCCCGGCCGATCTCCCGGCTGGCCCTGGCCCTCAAGCAGTTCGCGGACGGCGACCGCAACCAGCCCATCCCGGTCGACTCGCAAACCACCGAGGTCCGGCAGCTGCAGACCTCGTTCCGCTATCTCACCCACCAGCTCGCCGAGGAGGCCCGACGGCGCGACCGCGCGGAAAAGCGGGCGCTACAGCAGGCCAAGCTGGCCTCGATCGGCGAGATGGCCGCGGGCATCGGCCACGAGATCAACAACCCGCTCAACAACATCCTCACCCTCACGCGGCTGATCGAACGGCAGCTCCCGCCCGAATCGTCCGGCCTGGAGGAGGACATCCGCGACCTGCGCGCCGAGGCCCACCGGGCCAGCCGGATCGTGCGCGGGGTGATGAACTTCGCCCGCCAGCTGCCGCCCGAACACGAGACCGTCGACCTGGCCGAGTGGCTCGAGGAGATAATCGACCGCATGGAGCCGGAAGCGATGGAGGCGGATGTCCACCTCGCCCTGCTCAGCGCGACCGCCCGCTGCCAGGCGGAGTTCGACCCGGGACAGATGGAACAGGTGGTCGGCAACCTTGTACGCAACGCCATCCACGCCAGCCCCGCGGGCGGGCATATACTGATACAGGCCGAGTGCGGCGAGGAGTCCGTCACCATCGAGATCCGCGACGAGGGCCCCGGCCTTTCCCCGGAACTGGTCGACCAGATATTCGACCCGTTCTTCACCACAAAGGAAGTCGACCGCGGCACCGGGCTGGGACTGTCGATCAGCCTCGGCATCGTGCAGTACCACGGCGGCGAGCTGCGCCTGGAGAACCGGCGGGAAGCCGGCGAGCCGGAAGCCCGCGGCGTGCTCGCGCGCGTCACCCTGCCCCGGCACAAGGCCCGTCCGCGGGTGCTGCACCCCGACGACAAACCCAGTTTCCCGACGATCAGCCCATGAGCAAAGACAGGCAACCCGACTCCCCCGTGATCGCCTTCGTCGACGACGACGAGCGCGCCAGCGACCTGTTCACCCGCTACGCGCGCACCGAGGACCTGAGGGTTCACGGCTTCCAGTCGGTCAAGAGCGCCCAGCAGTGGCTGGAGGAAAACCCGGTCGACCTGGTGATCACGGATCTCAAGATGCCCGACATGAACGGGCTGGAGTTCCTCGAGTGGCTGCGCGGGCGATGGCCGGACCTGCCCGTGATCCTGATCACCGGCTACTCGACCATCGACAACGCCATCCAGGCGCTGCGTCTGGGCGCGAGCGATTTCGTCAAGAAGCCCTACGACCCCGAATCCCTCGTCGAGCTGGTCCACCGCCTGCTCGGCGGGACGCAGGCGGCCGCGCCGGCCCTCGAGGAAGGCGAGCGGGCCATGCTGGGCAGCTCGCCGGCCATCGAGGCGGTCTACCGCATCATCGACAAGATCCGCGACGTGCGCATCAACGTGATGATCGAGGGCGAATCGGGTTCCGGAAAGGAGCTGGCCGCGCGCGCCACGCACGAACGCTCCGACTTCGCCCACACGCCCTACATCGTCATCGACTGCGGCGCGCTGACCGACACCCTGCTGGAAAACGAGCTCTTCGGCCACGAAAAGGGGGCGTTCACGGGCGCGAACACGGCCAAGCCGGGGCTGCTGGAAGTCGCCAGCGGGGGCACGGTGTTCCTCGACGAGATCGGCAACATCTCGGATGCGATGCAGGTCAAGCTGCTGCGCGTGGTCCAGGAACAGGAAATCACCCGCGTCGGCGGGGTGAAGACCATCCCCATCGACGTGCGCTTCATCGTCGCCAGCAACCGCAACCTGGCCGAGATGGTCAGGGCCGGGGAGTTCCGCCACGATCTCTACCACCGGCTCAACGTGGTGCGCCTGCAGATGCCGCCTCTGCGCGAACGCCGCGAGGACATCCCGGTACTGGCCCAGCATTTCCTCGAGGAGTTCGCCCGGCGCTTCCACCGGCCGGCCGAGCGCCTCTCGGAGGCGAGCCGCAAGGCCATCCTCGACTACCCCTGGCCGGGCAACGTCCGCGAGTTGAAGAATGCCATCGAGCGCGCCGTGGCACTGTCCGACAGCGAGGAGATCGATCTCGATCTGGTCGGCGAGGACACCGCCACCGGCAGCGAGGCCCAGGCGGGCGGCACGGCCATCGACGCCGACCACCCCACGCTCGAGGAACTCGAGCGCCGCTACATCGAGAAGACGCTCGAGTACGCGCAGGGCAATCGCGAGCGCACGGCTGCCATCCTCGGCATCAACAAGTCCACCCTGTGGCGCAAGCTGCAGAGCTACGAGAAGAAGTAACCCGCCGGGGCACTCCCGGATTCGCTGCTGCAACGCGAAACGCCGCTCGAATTGCAGATTGCAACCTGCAACGCCCAACCATTGCGAGCGCAAGTCGTTGTTATCCAAGGGACATGCAAGTTGGCACAGGCCATGCTTCAGGAAAGGGCGTGGAAACCCACAACTTAACGAGGAGTTAACGATATGCAAACCAAGCGTCGCGTATTTCTGAAGGGCAGCCTCGCTGCCAGTGCTGCTGGCCTGGCTGTTGGTGCCGGCCTGCTGTCCCCGCGTGCAGTTCTCGCTGCCGACTGGCCGAAGGCCGCTTTCGAGTCCGAGAGCATGGACAACGCCCTGAGCGAGCTGTTCGGTTCCTCTGACGTTTCCGATTCCGACGACATCACCGTCAAGGCCCCGGACATCGCCGAGAACGGCGCGGTCGTTCCGGTCACCATCGAGTCCGGCATCTCCGATTCCAAGGAAGTTGCCATCTTCGTCTCGAAGAACCCGAACCCGCTGGTCGCTTCCTTCGACCTGTCCGGCGCCAACCCGTTCGTCTCCACCCGTATCCGCATGGGCGAGACCGACGACGTCACCGGCGTCGTGAACGCTGGCGGCAAGCTGTACAAGGCCGGCAAGGAAGTCAAGGTAACCATCGGTGGCTGCGGCGGCTAATCGCCCCCTGAACGCGAAGTCACTGATTCAAGACAGATAACCCAAGAGGTATAGATTATGTCTACTATCCGCATGCGCATCTCCCCGGCCGGCGACGTTCTGGACGTGAAGGCCCTGATCCGTCATCCGATGGAAACCGGTCAGCGCGAAGACAAGTCCACCGGCGAGAAGATCCCGGCCGACTACATCGAGACCATGAGCGTCAAGGTCAACGGCGAGCAGGTCATGCAGGCCAACCTGTCTGCAGGCGTCTCCAAGAACCCGTACCTGAACATCAAGATTCCGGGCAAGAAGGGCGACGAGATCAAGATGACCTGGAACTCCAACACCGGTGAGTCCGACGAGGCGACCCAGGCTGCCTAAGGCAGACTGAACCTCGGAAATGACAAGGCCCGCCAATCGGCGGGCCTTTTTCGTTCCTGACGGGTCGGCGCCCGACGGCGCCTCGTCCGCTAGGGCGGCGTGACCTCCAGCCAGAAGGTCACCGGCCCGTCATTGACCAGCTCGACCTGCATGTCCGCGCCGAATCGCCCGGTGGCCACGCGGCCCGGGTGGACGGCGCGCAGGGCCGCCACGAACGCGTCGAACAGCTCGCTCGCCTTCTCCGGGGCCGCCGCCGGGGTGAAGCTCGGCCGGTTGCCGCGCCGCGTGTCCGCGGCCAGCGTGAACTGCGGCACGGCCAGAATGCCGCCCTCGATGTCCCGCACGGAGCGGTTCATCCGGCCCTGCTCGTCGGGGAACACCCGGTAGTTCATCACCCGCTCGGCCAGGCGTCGCGCCTGCGCCGGGCCGTCACCGTCGGTCACGCCCACGAGGCAGACCAGCCCGGTCCCGATCTCGCCGATCGCCTCATCGTCCACGCGCACCGCTCCGCGCGCGGCCCGCTGGATCATCGCGATCACGCCCCGCTCCCCCCGTTCGGCTCCAGCAGCTCGGCGAAGCGGTCGGTCGCCCGCACCAGCGCATCGACGATGCCCGGCTCGCTCGCCGCGTGGCCCGCCTCGTCGATGATCTCCAGCTCGGAGCCGGGCCAGCGTGCATGCAGCGCATGCGCCTGGTCCACCGGGCAGACCATGTCGTAGCGCCCATGGACGATGTGCCCCGGGATGCCGGCCAGCCGGTCCGTGCCGTCGAGAAGCGGCTGGTGGAGAAAGGCGCCGTGGCTGAAGTAGTGGTTCTCGATGCGGGCGATGCCCAGCGCGTTGTGCGGGTTGGCGAAGTAGTCGACCACCTCGCGCTCCGGCCGCAGGGTCGCACAGCGTCCCTCCCAGACCGACCAGGCGTGGGCGGCGTGGTACTGGGCGATCTGATCGTCGCCGTCGAGCCGCCTGCGGTAGGCCGCGACCAGGTCGTCGCGTTCCTCGACCGGGATCGGCTCGAGGAAGTCCTGCCAGTGATCCGGGAAAACGCGGCTCGCCCCGTGCTGGTAGAACCAGTGGATGTCCTCTTCCCGGCAGAGGAACACCCCGCGCAGGACCAGGCCGCTGACCCGCTCGGGATGCGCCTGGGCATAGGCCAGCGCCAGCGTCGACCCCCAGGACCCGCCGAAGACCAGCCAGCGCTCGACCTCCAGTTCTTCGCGAATGCGCTCGAGGTCGGCCACCAGGTCGGCCGTCGTGTTCGCCTCGGTGCCGGCATGCGGCGTCGACCGCCCCGCCCCCCGCTGGTCGGGCAGGATGACGCGATAGCGGTCCGGATCGAAGAAGCGCCGGTGCATGGGCGTGCAGCCCGCCCCGGGGCCGCCGTGCAGGAACAACGCCGGGATGCCGGACAGTCGGCCGCATTCCTCGACGTGGAGCACGTGGCCGTCGCCGACGGGCAGGCTGTGATTGACCAGTGGCTCGACCAGGGGATAGAGCGAACGCATTGAAGCTGACCTCGGTGTCTCTTGCATGTCGTCTCCCGCCGACGGCACCGACCGGTCGACGGTCCGATCGACGGAGGCCTCCAGTGTAATGCTTCCCGGGCGGATCGGTCGCTCACCAGGACGAGGCGGCCGACTCCGCCGATGCCCCCGGCGGGTGCAACCGGGCGGGCACGGGCCGCTCGGGAAGGCCTCCGGACGCCATGGACTCGCTGGCGCGCTACTTGCTCCCGGTTGACGACATCACCCACCACCGGAGCCACCAAGATGTCGCAGCGTCGGGAAATGCAGCAACTGATCGCCCTGAAGCGGGCCCTGGAAAAGGACATGGGCATCGAGGTGGACATGGGGCGCTACGGCCTCCGGCAGCGGCTGCTGAGGCTGGCGAGGGCCAGCGAGGACCCGGCGGTGGCCGCACTGGCCGCCTCGCTGGAAGCGGACCCCGTCCCGGAAGCCCCCCGATCCCGATGCCACGAACGCACCCGATACGGCACGACGCATCAAGGGCTGGTACCGGGGCCGCCCCATCTACGCCGACTGACCGGGACACCCGGCGACGGAGCCGCCCGGCGATGATCGCTGCGCGGGGGGCTGGTAAGATGGCGCGTCGTTCACAACCGCCTGATCCGAAAGACACATGACCGCCCCTGCCGACACCAGCATTCATTCCCGTGACGCCAGCCCGGCCGCCGCCTGGGCTCAGCCCGGCCGCGGCCTGCAGAAGCTCGTCTCGCGGGCGGTGATGCGCTACCGGATGCTCCACCACGGCGACCGGGTGCTGCTGGGGCTGTCCGGCGGCAAGGACTCGCTCTCGCTGCTGCACATCCTGCGCCACATCCAGCGGCGCGCGCCGATCGACTTCTCCATCGCCGCGGTGACCGTCGACCCGATGGTGCCGGGCTTCGACCCCAGCCCGCTGGCCGATTACCTCAAGCGGCTGGGCGTGCCCTTTCACCACCTGCGCGAGGACATCGTCGGACTGGCCGACGAGCACATGAGCGGGGATTCCTACTGCTCGTTCTGCTCGCGGCTCAAGCGCGGCCTGATCTACCGTCTCGCGCGCGAGGAGGACTACAACGTCCTGGCGCTGGCCCAGCACCTCGACGATCTCGCCGAGAGCTTCATGATGAGCGCCTTCCACGGCGGCAAGCTCAACACCATGAAGGCCCACTACCTCAACGATGCCGGCGACGTGCGCATCATCCGCCCGCTGGTCGACGTGCGCGAGTCGGCCCTGGTGGACTTCGCCCGCCGCCACCGCCTGCCGGTGATCGACGACAACTGCCCGGCCTGCTTCGCCATGCCCACCCAGCGCGAGCACTTCAAGCAGCTGCTCGCCGCCGAGGAACAAGGCAACGGCCAGCTGTTCCATTCGCTGAAGTCCGCCATGGCCCCGCTGGTCGCCGACGGGATGGAGCGGGCGGTAGCGCACGCCGAGGCCCAGGCCGAAAGACGGGCCGCGCCCCGGCCCGCGGAACGCCGGTCATGAGTCGAAAGCGCGACGACTGGCGACGTCGACTGCGCGGCCGGCTGCGCCTCGGCCTCGCTCGCCTGGCGCTCCGCCTGCTAGGCGGTCTCTCGCTGCGCGGCGCCCAGCGCCTCGGGAGAGTTGTGGGACGGGCGTTCTGGCTGGCCAACGGCAAGACGCGGCGCACCGTCGAGGAGAACCTCGCGCGCTGCCTGCCCGAACTGAGCGAGACGGCGCGCGAGCGGCTGGCCCGTCGCAGCCTGATCGAGACCGGCATGGGGGTGATCGAGACGGCACCCGTCTGGCGCTGGCCGCGCGAGCGGCTGGAGGCGACGCTGGTCGACACGCCGGGCTTCGATGAGATCGAGCAGGCCCTCGAGGAAGGCCGCGGCGCGATCCTGCTCGGACCGCACATGGGCAACTGGGAGCTGGGAGGGCTGGCGACGGCCGCCCGCGTTCCCTCGACCGTCATGTACCGCCCGCCGCGCGAGCCGGCCATGGAGGCGCTGCTGGTGGAGATGCGCTCGCGCTTCGGTGCCGACATGGCGCCGGCGAACGTCGGCGGGGTGCGCAAGGCCCTGCGGGCCCTCAAGCGCGGCGAGCTGGTGGCCATCCTCCCCGACCAGGCCCCGCTCGAGGGCGAGGGGATCATCGCGCCGTTCTTCGACCAGCCGGCGCTGACCATGACGCTGATCCGGACACTGGCCCGCCGCACCGGGGCGCCGGCCTTCACCGGCTGGGCCGAGCGCCTCCCCGACGCGGCGGGCTTCCGCATCCGCTACGAGCCGGTCAGCGAACCGATCGACCACGAGGATCCGATGGAGGCCGCCGCGGCACTCAACCGCGAAGTCGAGCGGGTCGTGCGCGAGGCGCCGGCCCAGTACCAGTGGACCTACCCGCGCTTCCGTCGCCAGACCAGCGGCCGCGGTCGCCGCCGGGCGGGCTGAGGGGCAGGCGCGGACAAAGACCGGCCGCCGGGCGTGTTCAGCGCCGGTAGCGGTCGGGCTCTCCCGGCGGCCGCGTCTTGAAGTACTTCAGCGACCACATCAGCTGGACGGGGTCGTCCCGGACCAGTTCCTCGATCACCCCGTTGATCGCCGTGGCCCCCTCGCGGTCGGCGTTCGCCGGGAGCTCCACGGGATCGAGGAATCGCAGCCGATATCGCCCGCTGGTCTCGTCGAGCTGGCCGATCACGGGGTAGACCGGGCAGCGCGCTGCCCGCGCCAGCTTGCCCGCCAGCGGCAAGGTGGCCTTCTCCACGCCGAAGAACGGCGCGAACACGCCGTGCTCCGCGCCCAGGTCCTCGTCGGCGATATAGAAGAAGCTCCGTCCCCGGCGCAGGGCCTTGAGGTGCGGCCCCATGCCCCGGTCGCGGGGCAGCGCCTCGGTACCGTGACGGGTCCGCATCCCGCCGAACCACCAGTCGACCACCGCGTTGTCGGCGAAGGGCTTGTAGATGGTCGAGCCCTCGATCGTCTCGGCCAGCATGGCCGCGGCCCACTCCAGGCCGACGCTGTGCACGGTGAGGATCAGCCCCGGCTCGCGGCGCAAGCGGTCGAGAACGGGCCGGTTGACCACCTCGGTCTGCCGGCTCAGGTCGCCGCGCCGCGCCCGGTGGATGCGCCCCAGGTCGACCAGGGCGAGAAAGTGCAGCTCGAGGTGACGACGGACCCAGTCCTCGCGGGTCGATCCGGGCACCTCCGGAAAGCACAGGGCCAGGTTGGTGCGCACGATGCCGACCCGCCGCGGATTGACCCTTCGGTAGAGCCGCGCGAGCAGCCGGGCGACGGCGCGGCGCACACGGTGACCGGCAAGGGAAAGCAGGTAGAGCAGTCCGATCGCGATCCAGGTCGGCCAGTAGCGCGGCGCGAGGAATCCCCACCGGAAGGCCGGCGGGCCGGATTGACGGGGCCCGGCGCTCATCGCCGCCAGAACATCGGCAGCAGGATGGCCAGCACCGTGAAGATCTCCAGGCGCCCCAGGATCATGCCGATCATCCCCAGCCACAGCACCGTGGTGGACTCGGAGGCGAAGTTGCTGGCGACCGAGCCCACGCCCGGGCCGAGGTTGGCGAGCGTGGCGATCACCGCTCCGAGGGCCGACTCGATGTCCATGCCGGTCATCAGCATGGC
>JAWLHL010000034.1:0-18103 GCA_041690375.1 Guyparkeria sp.
TTTTTTTTGTCCGAATTTCACGGGCGCGCGTCCCGCCTGGGCGGGCGCGCCGCCTGATCGCCGCCCGCCGCGCGGTGCTTGCGGGCCCGTTCGGCGGGGCGCCTGCCAGTGCTGGCGGTGGTTGATGAGACGGGGTCGCCCTGAGCCCCGGTTGCGGGTATACTGCGCAATCTTTCGATCACGCGGCCGCCCGCGAACGTGATCCGAACGTCGTCTGGACGTGCTGTCCACGGGCGCTGGTCCGGATCCGTTCGGGGGCGGCTCGACCGATGCGTGAAATCGGTCTTGCGGGGTGCGCTGCCTTCGGGTAGACTTCGCGCCCTCTTGAAATCAATGTATCGCTTCTGGTTTGGGAGCTGTCGATCCATGAAAACCTATTCCGCCAAGCCGGCCGAGGTCAAACGCGACTGGTACGTCATCGATGCATCCGGCAAAACGCTGGGTCGCCTGGCTACCGAGGTCGCCCGCCGCCTGCGTGGCAAGCACAAGGCCGAGTTCACCCCGCACGTCGATACCGGTGACTACATCGTTATCGTCAATGCGAAGGACATCAAGGTCACGGGCAAGAAGGCCAGTGACAAGATGTATCACTTCCATACCGGGTTCATCGGCAACATGAAGCACTTCACCTTCGAGAAGCTGCTCGAGCGCTCCCCCGAGCGCGTCATCGAGCTGGCGGTGAAGGGCATGCTGCCGAAGAACGCCCTCGGTCGCCAGATGTATCGCAAGCTCAAGGTCTACGCGGGCTCCGAGCACAACCATCAGGCGCAGCAGCCCCAGCCGCTCGAGATCTAAGAGAGACTAGCCATGGCAATGACACAGAATTACGGAACCGGCCGTCGCAAGACTTCCTCGGCACGCGTCTTCCTGCGCCCGGGCACCGGGCGGATCACGATCAACGGCAAGTCCCTCGAGGACTTCTTCGGTCGCGAGACCGCGCAGATGGTCGTGCGCCAGCCGCTGGAGCTGCTGGAAGCGGGTGACAAGTTCGACGTGGTCGCGACTGTCGCCGGCGGCGGCCCGAGCGGCCAGGCCGGCGCGGTCCGCCACGGCCTGACCCGTGCGCTGATGGACTACGACGAGTCGTTCCGTCCCCAGCTGCGTGAAGCCGGCTTCGTCACGCGTGACGCCCGTCAGGTCGAGCGCAAGAAGGTCGGTCTGCGCAAGGCACGTCGTTCGGTTCAGTTCTCCAAGCGCTGATCCGCACGATTCCCCGGCCCGACCGGGAGAGCAGACGAAAACCCCGCTCAGGCGGGGTTTTCTCGTTGGCGGCGAACCATCTGCGCTGGATCCTTATCCCGCCAACCGCCAACCGCCAACCGCCAACCGCCAACCGCCAACCGCCAACCACCAACCACTTCCCGGGCTCATGCCTGGGGCAATTGGAGGAGGGAAAATGGTGGCGTGCCGGGCATCGTTCGTGCTCGTTGCAGGCAGAGCAGGGCAGCTGTCGGAATGCGGCTGTCGGATCGTCGCGTCGGGAAGATTATGGATGGCGCGCGAGGTGCCCGGTCGGCCGGTTCACGCATCGGGTGCCGGCGAGGACCGGCGATCGGCAGGGGGAGCGGCATGGGCCGCTCGAGGCATCAGGAGTCGGAGTCCCCTGCCTCGCGAGTGGCCTTCAGGATGCGCTCGGCATCGGCCTTTTCCTTTTCCAGGCCCAGCTTGTCGTAGGCCTCGACGAGGACTTCCAGTGCCGGGATCGTCGAGGTCGAGCCGTCGTATTTCTCCAGTGCACGCTGCGCCCGGTTGGCGGCCGCGAGCCAGGCGCCCCGGCGCATGTAGTACTCGGCCACGTGCACCTCGTGCCGGGCGAGTTCGTTGCGCACGTCGATCAGCCGGCGACTGGCGTCATCGACGTACTGGCTGTCCGGATACTGCTGCACCAGGCGGGTGAAGGAGCGGTAGGCCGCCTCGAGAACCGACTGGTCCCGCTTGGAGAGATCCGGTGGGGCAATCTTGTTGATCAGCGAGTCGCCGCGGCTCATGTTGGCCAGCCCCTTGAGATACAGCGCGTAGGGCACATTGTCTCCACGAGGATGGAGCTGGATGTACCGGTCGGCCGCCGCGATCGCCGAATCCGGCTCGTCGTACTTGTAGTAGGCGTAGGCGACCTCGATCTGGGCCTGCTCGGTGTAGGCGCCGAAGGGGTAGCGGCCCTCGAGGGTCTCGTACTTCTCGATGGCCGTCTCGTAGTCGCCGCGACTCATGGCCTCGTTGGCATCCTCGTAGAGTTCGGCTGCCGAGGCGGTCGGGTCGCCCAGTTGGACGGAATCGTCGTCGCCCTTGGAGAACCAGGTGCAGCCGCCGGCGAAGACGACCATCCCGGCGAGCAAGGTGGCTCCGGCGATCTGCCTGGCGGGAAAACGGCGGCGTGCCGGGCGGTTACGGTCGCGATGCTGGGTCATGGTGTCGGAGTCGGTGCCCGCTGGATTCGATGAATGGACGAACCGCCCCTGAAAAGCACGCGCTGCTGCGTTGATGGGGCGTGTGTTAACGGCTAATCTTCGCAGATAAGATCTGAAAAACCAACCGACGGCGCGGCGGGGTCAAACCCGTCTTTTTATTGTCCGCCGAGGCCCCCGTGGCAGGGGGAGGACCCTGGTCGGGAGACCCGTACAAGACGCATGGAAATTAACCGAAAATCGATCGTCCCGGTGGAGCATGCCGGCATGCGCCTGGATCAGGCGGCATCCCGTTGCTGGCCGGAGTTCTCGCGCAACCGTCTGCAGGGGTGGATCAAGGAAGGGCGGCTCACCGTCGGTGGCCGGAAGTGCAGGCCACGTGACACCGTGCTCGGCGGCGAGACGCTGGAGCTCGACGTCGCGCTCGAGCAGCAGAGCGAGGACCGGCCGCAGGAGATCCCCCTCGACATCGTCTACGAGGACGAGCATCTGCTGGTGGTGAACAAGCCGGTGGACATGGTCGTCCATCCCGGTGCCGGCAATCCGGATGGTACGCTGGTCAACGCGCTGCTCAACCACGACCCGGATCTCGCCCTGTTGCCGAGGGCCGGGGTGATCCACCGGCTGGACAAGCAGACCAGCGGCCTGCTCGTCGTGGGCAAGACGCAGGCGGCCTACCAGGCACTGGTGGCCGACCTGGCCGAACGGCGCATCGGCCGCGAGTACGATGCCATCGTGGTGGGGCACGTGATCGCCGGCGGCACCGTGGATGCACCCATCGGGCGGCATGCCCGGGACCGGCAGCGCCAGGCCGTGGTGCCGCAGGGCAAGCCGGCCGTGAGCCACTACCGCGTGATCGAACAGTTCGGGGAACACACCTGGCTGCGGGTACGCCTGGAGACCGGGCGAACGCACCAGATCCGCGTGCACATGGCCCATATCCGTCACCCCATCGTGGGGGACCCCGTCTACGGCGGCCGGCCGCGCCTGCCCAAGGGGGCGGACGACTATCTCGTGGAACTGCTGCGCGGTTTCGGTCGCCAGGCGCTGCACGCCCGGCGGCTGACGCTCCGGCATCCCGAGACGGGCGAGACGCTGACGTTCCAGGCGCCCTTGCCGTCGGATATGGAAGAATTGATCGAGGAACTGCGCGACTACCGCGACGGTTTCGACGAAGGAGAGGCTGAGGTGATCTATGTCCGGGACATCGACTGACAAACCCCGTTTCATCAAGGCGACCTGGCCGGCCCCGGCCGGCGTGCATGCCGGCGTGACCACCCGGGTCGGCGGCGCCAGCGCGGAGCCGTTCGACGGCTTCAACCTGGCCTCGCACGTGGGGGACGACCCGGACGCTGTCGAGGCCAACCGCAAGGAGCTGCAGTCGCTGCTCGATCTACCCGAAGCGCCGCGTTGGCTGGAGCAGGTGCACGGCACCACGGTGATCGGGCCGGAGGTGCCGACGGGGGCGGAGGCCGACGCGGCATTCACCGATCGTCCGCGGACCGTGCTGGCGGTACTCACCGCGGACTGCCTTTCGGTGACCCTGGCCAGCCACGACGGTCGCGAGATCGCCGTCGCCCACGCCGGGTGGCGTGGCCTGGCGGCCGGCATCATCGAACGGACGATCGAGCGTTTCTCGGTCGCCGGGGACGAGATGATGGCCTGGCTGGGCCCGGCCATCGGCCCGGCGCACTACGTGGTCGGCGAGGAGGTCCGCGAGGCCTTCATGCGGGACCATCCCGCGGACGCCTCGGCCTTCCGGGGCGCGTCCACGGCGGGGAAATACCACGCCGACCTGTTCGCGCTGGCCCGGGCGCGGCTCAGGCGGCAGGGCGTGACGCGTGTCTACGGCGGCGAGCGCAGCACCTATCCCCAGTCGGATCTGTTCTACTCCTACCGCCGGGACGAGGGCCGGACCGGACGCATGGCCACCCTGATCTGGCGCGACTGAGGAACGTCCGGCCGGCCGGACGGTCTCCGGTACGGTGGAAAACGACAACAACGAGGATCGATCACCATGGCACAACCCTGGCTTCTGCTTACCCTTGTCGGCGCCGACCGGCCGGGCATCGTCGCCCACGTCACCCGTGTGCTGTTCGGCGTGGGTGCCGAGCTCGGAGAGACGGCCATGATGCGCCTGGGCAACCAGTTCGCGATCATGATGATGGTCAGGAACGCCGGCAAGCCCGAGGAGGTCGCCGGGCTGCTGGAATCCACCCGCGCGGAGTTCGGCCTCAAGCTGCACGTCGACGAGATCGACGCCTCGCTGCACCAGCACCGCGAGCCGGACGTGTCGGTCACCGTGCACAGCGCCGATCGCAGCGGCATCGTGGCGGACGTCACCGCGGCCCTGCTCGAGGCGGGCATGAACATCCTCGACCTGCGTTCGGACGTGGGCGGTTCCGAGGACAAGCCCATCTACATCATGCAGATCGACGGCGAGTGCAGCCGGGGCGTCGAGGCCGTCGAGCGCAGCGTGGCCCGCTTCGCGGAGCAGGGCCTGAACGTGCACGTCACGCCCCTGCAGACGATGCGGGGGTAGCGCGTGGAACCGTTGCCCATCGTCACCTATCCCGACGAGCGCCTGAAGACCGTCTGCGAGCCGGTCGAGCAGTTCGACCCCGAGCTGCGCGAGTTCGCCGAGCACCTGCAGTACACCGCCGACCAGGGACCGTCGGCCGTCGGCATCGCCGCGCCGCAGGTCGGGCGGATGCAGCGGCTGTGCCTGGTGGACGCCACGCGGGCGAAGCGCCCGGTCGAGAACAACGGCCCGTTGCTGCTGGTGAACCCGGCGATCACCAACTGGAAGGGCTTCGCCGTCGGGCGCGAGGGCTGCCTGTCCATCCCGGACTACACCGGCAAGGTGATCCGCGCCGAGAGCATCGAACTGACGGCGCAGGACATCGAGGGCCGCGAAGTCCGCTTCACCATGAAGGGCTTCGAGGCGCGCATCGCCCAGCACGAGCTCGACCACCTCGACGGCATTCTCTTTCTCGATCGTCTAGTCTCTCGCCACGCCGATCTGCGCGAGCGCTGATCCGGGCACATCGCTGCGCCGGCCCGGCGGTCGGCCTCGCGACCGACCTTCGAGCGCCGACGGGGGCGGATGACCGTCCCGGGAGTGGTCTGAATGGGGCTGGCCCTGGTGATGCTTGCCGCCCTTCTCTGGGGCGTGTCCGGCGGGATTGCCGGCATGCTCATCGAGCGGGGCTGGGACCCGCTGGTCGTTTCCTTCTATCGCGGCGCGATCGGCCTGGCCTGCTTCGCCGCGTGGTGGCTGGCGCACTTTGCGCGGGCTCCCCGCCCGGACCGGACAACCCTGCTCTGGTCGGCGCTCGCCGGCCTCGGGGTCGCCGGCAACTTCAGCTTCTACTTTCTCGCCATCTCCCAGGCCAACGTCGCCGTGGCGGTGACGCTGATGTACACCGCCCCCATATACGTCTACCTGATCTCCCTGGCCGTCGGCGCGGTGCGGCTGACACCCGGCTTTGTGCTGGCGATCGCCGCGGTCCTGCTGGGCGTGGCGCTGTTGACCCAGCTCTTCGGCGGTGAGCGCCTTGACGGGCTTTCCCTGGCGGGCGCCGCGGCCGGGATAGCCGCCGGCGTGTCCTACTCGGTGTTCCTGTTCGGTTTCCGGAATGCGGCGCGCCGGGCGTCGCCCGTGGTGGCCCTGGGCGTGGCCTTCCTGGTGTTCCTGCTGGTCCTCGCGCCGTTCGTCGATCGCGGCGAAGTCATGGCCGCGCCGCTGTCCGACGATCTCTGGCTGTTCGTGCTGCTCGGCCTGTTCGGCGCGGGTCTGTCGTTTCTCTTCTACGTGCTCGGGCTCAAGCGCGCCTCGCCGGTGGCCGTCGCCCTGGTGGCGGCGGTCGAGCCGGTCACCGCGGCGCTTTTCGGGCTCGTGGTGCTCGAGCAGTCGCTCGCCGCGGGGCAGTGGCTCGGCATGGCCGTGATCCTGATCACCGTCACCGCCATGAGCGTCGGGCGGCACTCGGCATGACGCGGTCCGCCTCGGGACGAAAGGGGACTGTTATCGATCCGTGATCGGGCTGACACCGTCGCGTCACGGCGAGGGGTTCACACTGCGAGCATCGTCAGTTTCGCGGGAGATCCCTCATGGCCCTGTCCTGTCGCATGGTGGTCCTGTCCGACGTGCACCTGGGCACGCCGGCCGCCCGCGTCGAGTACCTGCTGGACTTCCTCGAGCACGTTTCCACCGACACGCTGGTGCTCGACGGGGACCTGTTCGACATCTGGAAGATGCGCAGTCATCGCTGGAACTGGCCGACCGGTAACACCCGGCTGCTGCAACGCCTGATGGAGATGGCGGCGAACGGCACGCGCATCGTCTACGTGCCGGGCAACCACGACGAGTTCTTCCGCGACTATCTCGGCCTGTCGATCGGCGGGGTGGAGGTGGTGCGCGAATGGGAATGCCGGCTGGCCGACGGACGTCGGGCACTGATCCTGCACGGCGACGAATTCGACAGCGTGGTGCGGCACAACCGCTGGCTCAGGGCGCTGGGGTCGGTCGGTTACGAACTGCTGATGGCGCTGGACCGGGTCAACGGCTGGTGGCGGCGTCGCAGCGGGCGGGGCTACTGGTCGCTGGCGCGGGCGGTGAAGGGGCAGGTGCCCGGGGCACGCGGCTACATCGGCAAGTTCGAGGCGGCCGCCTGTCACCACGCCCGGGAGCGGGGCGCGGACGTGGTGATCTGTGGGCACATCCACCACCCGCACATGCTCACGCAGGCAGGGGTCACCTACGCCAACAGCGGCGACTGGGTCGAGCACTGCACCGCCCTGGTCGAGTGGCACGACGGGCGGCTGGAACTCCTTCGCTGGGCCGAGGAGAGCGCCCGGATCCTGGATGCAGGACGGACGATCGACCCGCCGGCATCCAGCGAACCGATCAGGCGTCGCGCAGTGCCTTGACCCAGCTCTCCATCGCCTCGGTGGCCATCGGCATCGGCGGCTCGAGGAAGTTGACGATGAAGTGATCGTCGAACTCGGTCACGCCGATCGAGCGCGGGCGCACCGCCATCACGCGGGCATTGGGCAGCTTGATCCCGAAGCAGAACACTACGTGCCCGGCGGCGAGGATGCCCTCGGCGATCTCGCCGTCCAGGCTCCGGGTGTGGGCGACGTGGTCGAACTCGCCGATGAACTTGGTGCGCTGGTCCGCCTCGATGTCCGCCTTGAGCCGCTCGAGCACCTCGTTGCAGGTCTTCGCGGTGGTCTCGCTCTTCTCGATCCGCGCCTCGTAGACCGGGTACTTCTCGTTGAAATGCGTCTGCTCCATGGGGCCTCCTCTTCTTGCATAAGGAAAATGTATGGCACAAAAATAACGATAATCAATATCGTTCCTCGTGTCACGTCTTTAGCTCATCGGGCGGTCTTGAATCGCCGGGATCCGCTACCAGAACTAGGGTAGACGCGCGGCGGCCCGATCGTGACTAACCTTGTCTCTCTGTAGCGGCCGTCACAGGCGATGAAACAACCGACCGCGAGGTAATCGAATTCATGCGAATGGACAAGCTGACCGCCAAGTTCCAGTTGGCGCTGGCCGACGCCCAGTCACTGGCCGTGGGCCAGGATCACCAGTTCATCGAGCCGGTGCACCTGATGGTGTCGCTGCTCGACCAGGAGGGTGGAACCGTCCGGCACCTGCTCACCCAGTCGGACGTCAACGTCAACCTGCTGCGCTCGCAGCTCGGCGAGATGCTCGACCGGCTGCCCGCCGTCTCCGGCGGGGCGGCCGGCGAGGTGCACATCTCCAACGAGCTTTCGCGGCTGCTCAACGTCACCGACAAGCTGGCGCAGAAGCGCAACGACCAGTACATCTCCAGCGAGCTGTTCGTGCTCGCCGCGATCGAGGACAAGAGCGAGCTGGGCGAGACCCTGCGCCGGGCCGGCGCCTCGAAGGGGGCGATCGAGCAGGCCATCGACAAGATGCGCGGCGGCCAGTCGGTCGACGACCCCAACGCCGAGGACACCCGCCAGGCGCTGGAGAAGTACACGCTGGACCTGACCGAGCGGGCCGAGCAGGGCAAGCTCGACCCGGTGATCGGCCGGGACGAGGAGATCCGCCGCACCGTGCAGGTCCTCCAGCGGCGCACCAAGAACAACCCCGTGCTGATTGGCGAGCCGGGCGTGGGCAAGACCGCCATCGTCGAGGGCCTGGCCCAGCGCATCGTCAACGGCGAGGTGCCCGAGGGGCTCAAGGACAAGCGGGTGCTCAGCCTCGACATGGGCTCGCTGCTCGCCGGCGCCAAGTTCCGCGGTGATTTCGAGGAGCGCCTGAAAGGCGTGCTCAACGACATCGCCAAGGCGGAAGGGCGCGTGATCCTGTTCATCGACGAGATCCACACCATGGTGGGCGCGGGCAAGGCCGAGGGCGCGATGGATGCCGGCAACATGCTCAAGCCCGCGCTGGCCCGCGGCGAGCTGCACTGCATCGGCGCGACCACGCTCGACGAGTACCGCCAGTACATCGAGAAGGACGCCGCGCTCGAGCGCCGCTTCCAGAAGGTGCTGGTCGACGAGCCCTCCACCGAGGACACCATCGCCATCCTGCGCGGACTGAAGGAACGCTACGAGGTCCACCACGGCATCGAGATCGGCGACCCCGCCATCGTCGCGGCCGCCCAGCTCTCGCAGCGCTACATCACCGACCGGCAGCTGCCGGACAAGGCGATCGATCTGATCGACGAGGCGGCCAGCCGCATCCGCATGGAGATCGACTCCAAGCCCGAGGAGATGGACCGGCTCGAGCGCCGCCTGATCCAGCTCAAGATCGAGCGCGAGGCGCTCAAGAAGGAGTCCGACGAGGCCTCGAAGAAGCGCCGGGCCAACCTCGAGGAGGAGATCGAGCAGCTCGAGCGCGAGTACTCGGACCTCGAGGAGATCTGGAAGTCGGAGAAGGCGGCCGTCGCCGGCACCACGCACATCAAGGAGGCGCTCGACCGGGCGCGCACCGAGCTCGAGACCGCGCGGCGGGCGGGCGATCTGACCCGCATGTCCGAGCTGCAGTACGGCCGCATCCCGGAACTCGAGCGCGAGCTGGCCGAGGCGCAGTCGCAGGAAGAGCAGGGCGAGACCGAGAAGCCTCGGCTGTTCCGCAGCACGGTCGGCGCCGAGGAGATCGCCGAGGTGGTCTCGCGCTGGACCGGCATCCCGGTCTCCAAGATGCTCGAGGGCGAGAAGGAGAAGCTCCTGCGCATGGAGGAAGCGCTGGGCAAGCGCGTGATCGGCCAGTCCGAGGCGGTCGAGGCGGTTTCCGACGCCATCCGCCGCTCGCGGGCGGGGCTCTCCGATCCCAACCGCCCCAACGGCTCGTTCATGTTCCTCGGCCCCACGGGCGTGGGCAAGACCGAGCTGACCAAGGCGCTGGCGACCTTCCTCTTCGACACCGAGGAGGCGATGGTGCGCATCGACATGTCGGAGTTCATGGAGAAGCACTCCGTGGCCCGCCTGGTCGGCGCGCCTCCGGGTTACGTGGGCTACGAGGAGGGCGGCTATCTCACCGAGGCGGTCCGCCGCAAGCCCTATTCCGTGATCCTGCTCGACGAGGTGGAGAAGGCCCACCCGGACGTCTTCAACATCCTGCTGCAGGTGCTCGACGACGGCCGGCTGACCGACGGGCAGGGGCGCACGGTGGACTTCCGCAACACGGTCATCGTGATGACCTCCAACCTCGGTTCCCAGCGCATCCAGGAACTGGCCGGCCAGGAGGCCGACTACGAGCAGATGAAGACCGAGGTGCTCGAAATCGTCGGCCAGCACTTCCGCCCCGAGTTCATCAACCGGGTGGACGACGTGGTGGTCTTCCACCCGCTCGACCGCAGCCAGATCCGCAAGATCGTCGACATCCAGATCGAGTATCTGCGCAAGCGGCTGGCCGAACGCGAGATCGAGCTGGAACTTACCGACGCGGCGCTGGACGCCCTCGGCGAGGCGGGCTTCGATCCGGTCTACGGCGCCCGGCCGCTCAAGCGGGCCATCCAGCAGCGCCTGGAGAACCCGCTGGCCCAGGCCATCCTCAAGGGGGAATACCTGCCCGGCCAGACCGTGAAGGTGGACGTCGCCGACGGGGAGCTGATACTCGGCCACGGCTGACGGAGGCGACGCGACACGATCAGAAGGCCATCGGCGGCGACGCCGGTGGCCTTTTTCGGTTAAGGTTTCGGTGCGCAGCCGGTGCCGGCCTGCCCGATCCGGGTGGCCGGGTACCGAGCGTTCCTACATTCCATACACCTTTGTCGAGGAAGCATCTGCCGTGCAGGATTATCGTCAGGCCTTTGTCCAGTTCGCCGTCGAACACCAGGCGCTGAAGTTCGGTGAGTTCACGCTGAAGTCGGGGCGGGTCAGTCCCTATTTCTTCAACGCCGGCTCGTTCGCCGACGGCCGGGCGCTCGCCGCGCTGGGCGGCTTCTACGCCGATGCGATCCTCGATGCGGGCATCGAGTTCGATGTGGTCTTCGGACCCGCCTACAAGGGGATTCCGCTGGCGGCGGCCACGGCCATGGCGCTGGCCGAGCGCACGGGTGATCCCGTACCGTGGTGCTTCAACCGCAAGGAGGCCAAGGATCACGGCGAGGGGGGCAACCTCGTCGGAGCGCCACTGGAGGGGCGCGTGCTGATCGTGGACGACGTGATCACCGCCGGCACCGCCATCCGCGAGTCGCTCGAGCTGATTCGTGCGAGCGGGGCCACGCCGGTCGGGGTCGCGGTGATGATGGATCGGCAGGAGCGGGGACAGGGGGAGTTCTCGGCGATCGGCGAGTTGAAGCGGGATCACGACCTGGACGTCATCGCGATCGCGAACCTCGACGGCCTGATCGAGTTCTGCGCCAGCGACGCGAGCCTGACCGCCTCGGCCAAGGCGATGGCCGAGTATCGGTCCCGCTACGGCGTGACGGGCTGACTGCCCCGGGCCCCAGCGGGGCCCGGAAACCCGGACAGGAAAAAGCCCCGCTCTCGGAGCGGGGCTTTTCTAGGTGCGAACGCGGCTGCCGCGATACCGACACCCGGGCCGGGTGTCGGCCGCGAATCACATCGACTTGATGCGATTGACCAGGGTCGACTTGCGGCGAGCGGCGGTATTGCGCTTGAGAATGCCCTTGGTAACCATCCGGTCGAGGACCGGCTGGGCTGCACGATAAGCTTGTTGCGCCTTGTCCGCATCACCGTCCTTCACGGCCTTGATGACGGCCTTGTAGGCGGTGCGTACCTGCGAGCGCATCGCCATGTTGTGCTGGCGGGCTTTCTCCGCCTGGCGAACGCGCTTTTTGGCTTGAGCGGTATTGGCCACGGGTAAACTCCTCGATTCGGCTTTGAAACTCGATGATCTGATGGAAATATCAATTCTAGGCGCGGGATTATGCCATGTCTGGGCTGCGAGTCAAGTCATTGATCCTCCGCTGCGGGTCTTGTCACGGGCTAACCGCGCCGAGATCACTGGGGTATCCTGCCACCCATGAGCGAAGTCGACAAAGCCCGGCAGGACGATGTCCGCTGGACGGTGGTGGTGCCCGGCCCCTTCTTCGGCGGCTTCACCTATCACCATGATTCCACCACGGTCGGCCCGGCGCCTCGGCCGGGGATGCGGGTGCGCATCCCCTTCGGGCGGTCGCAGCGGGTCGGCGTGCTCCTCGAGCCGGCCGAGGACGATGCCGAGCAGGAGACCCGGTCGCTGATCGAGGTGATCGACCACGAGCCCCTGCTCGATGGCGACACGTTGGCCTGCCTGGCCTGGGCGGCCGCCTACTATCACCATCCGCTGGGCGAGGTGGTCTTCTCGGCCCTGCCCGCGGCGTTGCGCGGCGAGCGCAGCCTGCGGGTGCCGGCCCTGCATCTGACGGCCGACGGCAGGGTGGCGCTGGAGCGGGGTGGCGTACGTGGCAGCCGACAGCAGGCCGTGCTGGAGAGGCTGGCGAGCGCGGGCGTCGAGGTCCCGGTGGCGGTGAGCGAGATCCCGGGGGCGAGTGCCGCGGTACGGCGGCGACTGGTCGAACAGGGCTGGGTCGCATCCGACGAGATCACCGCCCCGGCCGACTGGCCATCCCCGAAGCCCGTCGAGGCACCGGCAGGCGGGGCCCCTGCGCCGACGCTCAACGACGAGCAGCAGGCGGCCGTGAGGACGGTCGAGGAGGCCGGTCGGGTCTTTTCCGCCTGGCTGATCGAGGGGGTGACGGGCAGCGGGAAGACGGAAGTCTACCTGGCGCTGATCGAGCAGGCGCTGGCCGCCGGCCGGCAGGTGCTGGTGGTGGTCCCCGAGATCTCGCTCACCCCGCAGCTGATCGATCGGTTCGCGCGCCGGTTGACCGTTCGCCCCGCGGTGCTGCATTCGGGGCTTTCCGACGGTGAGCGGATGGCTGCCTGGCGCGCGGTGGCGGCCGGCAGCGCGTCGCTTGTCATCGGGACCCGCTCGGCGGCGTTCGTGCCGCTGGCGCGCCCCGGGCTGATCGTCGTCGACGAGGAACACGACGCGGCTCTCAAGCAGCAGGAAGGCTTCCTTTACCACGCGCGCGACGTGTTGATCTGGCGTGCCCGCCAGATGGACATTCCCATCCTGCTGGGTTCCGCGACCCCGTCGCTGGAAAGCCTGCGGCATGCCTGGGAGGGCCGCTACCGGCACCTGCGGCTGACGCAGCGGGCCAGCGGAGCGCGGATGCCGGCGATCCGCTGCCTGGACATCCGGGCCCAGCCGATGGAAGGCGGCATCGCGCCCGAGCTGATGCGCGCGATCGAGCGCCACCTTCTCGACGGCGGGCAGGTCATGCTCTACCTCAACCGGCGCGGCTACGCGCCCAGCCTGGTCTGCCACGCCTGCGGGTACGTGGCCGGCTGCCCGCACTGCGACGCCTACCTGACCTGGCATCGCGAGGTCAACCGCCTGCGCTGCCATCACTGCGGGTTCGAGCAAGCGGTGCCGCGCGAGTGTCCCGCCTGCCAGGCGCCGCTTTCGGTGCGGGGCATGGGGACCGAGCAGCTCGAGGATGTGCTGGCCGGCCGCTTTCCCGGCTTCGGCATCGTCCGCCTCGACCGCGATGCGACGGCGGGGAAGGGGGTGCTGGCGGAAAGCCTCGCCCGCATCGCCCGCGGCGAGGCACGACTGGTGGTGGGCACCCAGATGCTGGTCAAGGGTCACGACTTTCCGGGCGTGACCCTGGTCGGTGTCATCAATGCCGACCTGGCCCTGTTCGCCTCCGACTTCCGCGGCCCCGAGCGTTTTGCGCAGTCGCTCTTGCAGGTAGCCGGCCGGGCCGGTCGGGCCGAACGGCCCGGCGAAGTGCTCGTCCAGACGCATGACCCGGCCCACCCCGTCCTCACCCGCCTGCTGTCGGAGGGGTACGGTGCCGTCATGGCCGCCGAACTGGCCGAGCGTGAACAGGCCGAGCTGCCGCCTACCCGCTTTGCCGCGCTGATCCGCGCCGACGCCCCGCAGACTGAGGCAGTGCGGGGGTTCCTGACGGAGGTCGCCGGCATGCTGCGCGAGGCCTTCGGTGAAACGCTGGCCGTCTGGGGGCCGGTGCCGGCGCCGCTGGGCCGCCGGGCCGGGCGGTTCCGCTTCCAGCTGCTGATCCTGGCCCGGGTTCGAAGCGAGTTGCACCGTGCGCTCTGGCAGGTCGACGCGCACGTGGGGTCGCGGCGCCCGGGCCAGCGGATCCGCTGGTCGATCGATGTGGACCCGATCGACCTGGCCTGAGAGCGCCGCACTCGCCGAGTGCATTACACTGTGGGCATCCGGCCTGCCCGGGCAACACCATCCTGTTTGGAGAGTAGCGACGTGAAGAAGATCGAAGCGATTATCAAGCCGTTCCGGCTGGACGACGTGCGAACGGCGCTGATGGATCTGGGAATCAACGGGCTGACGGCCACCGAGGTCAAGGGATTCGGTCGCCAGAAGGGGCACACGGAGCTCTACCGCGGCGCGGAATACGTCGTCGATTTCCTGCCCAAGGTCAAGCTCGAGGTGGTGATCGCCTCGGACCAGGAGGACGCCGTGGTGGACGCGATCGTCAAGGCCGCGTACTCGGGCAAGATCGGTGACGGCAAGATCTTCGTCTCCCCGATCGAACGCGCGGTGCGCATCCGCACCAGCGAGGAGAACGAGGACGCGCTCTGAGGCGCCGGCGGCTCAGGTCGCCAGTATCCGCGCCACGCGGTAGGGAGCGGGGTCGAGTTCCGGGCGTCGCCCGACCATCAGGTCGGTGAGGAAGGCGGCCGTCGCCGGGGCCATGGCCAGCCCGTTGCGGTAGCCGCCGGTGTTCACCCACAGGCCTTCCACGGTCGGGTGCTCGCCGAGCACGGGCACCTCGTCGGCGGATCCCGGACGCAGCCCGGCCCAGCGGTGGGTCACGGTGGCGTCCGCGAGGGCGGGGCAACGTTCGATCGCCTTGCGGAGAAGCGCTTGCTGGGCGGCCGGGTCCACGCTCTTGTCGAAGCCGGCGCGTTCCACGGTCGAGCCGACGACGACCGATCCGTCCACCCGCGGGATGAGGTAGACGCCTTCGTCCATCAGGATGGTGGAAAGGCGGCTGTCCCCGCGGGGTTCCAGTCGCAGCATCTGGCCGCGCACCGGAAAGATGCTCTCCGGTCGTGCTCCGGGGATGAGGGGTTCGCTCCAGGCGCCCGCCGCGACGACGAGCCGCCCGGCGTGCACTCGGCCCGCCGAGGTGTCGGCGCCGGCGAATCGCCCCGCGCGGACCCGCACCTGTTCGCATCGCCGCCCGGCGTGGATCGTCACGCCGCTTGCCTCGGCCGTCTCCCGCAGGGCCCGGAGCAGGCGCGGGTTGCGGACATTGGCGACTTCCGGCAGGCACAGCGATGCCGGATCCCCGTCCGAGGACTCCAGCCACTGGTGCCGGATGCCGTGACGTGTCAGTCGTTCGCCGATCTGCGCCGGGCTTTCTCCTGCCTCGACCGGATCCAGGATCCGCATTCCGGTGACGCGACGTTCCGGGTCGGTATCGCCCGTCAGCGACTCGATCAGGGCGGGGTAGTCGCGCATGCCGCGAGTCGCCAGCGCCAGCACCGGGTCCGGGTAGCGCCAGGCGTAGAGCGGGCAGAGGATGCCGCCGCCGGCCCAGGAAGCCTCGCTGCCCGGCCGGCTCTGGTCGATCACGGTCACGCTGGCCCCTTCGCGCCGCAGCGCCAGGGCGGTGGTCAGCCCGGCGATGCCGGCACCGGCGACAAGAATGTCGGGGGTAGTCGAAGTCACGGCTCGATGTTGGCGATTCGGTGGCCGATGGGCAAGTGGCGGAGCCGTGACCGGGGCGCCCTCGATCGGTCGAGGCCGCCTGGTCAGGCAGGGGAATCTGGAGCGGGTGAAGGGAATCGAACCCTCGTCTTAAGCTTGGGAAGCTTCTGCTCTACCATTGAGCTACACCCGCAAGGATGGGCAGCATTATCCGGGGCTCCGGGGGCAAACGCAAGGAACGCCCGTCCCGGTTCACTCCAGCGGCGGCAGGCCGCTTTCGTCGTCGACACTGCTCCGGATGCCGCTGGAGTCGGCCGCGGCGGCCTTGAGGTCGTCCTGTCCGCTGCCGAAGCTCATAAGCCATTCCATGTTGCTGCGGCTGTCGGCGTTGGCCAGGGCTTCCTCGCGCGTGATCAGGCCCTTCTTGTACAGCTGCAGGATGGACATGTCGAAGGTCATCGCGCCGCTCGAGGCGTTCTTCTCCATCGATTCCTTGATGGCGTCCACCTCGCCGCGCTTGATCAGGTCGGAGACCAGCGGGGTGTTGATCATGATCTCGACGGCCGGCAGGCGCCGACCGTCGTTGCCGATGATCAGCCGCTGGGAAATGATGGCCTTGAGGTTGAGCGACAGGTCCATCAGCAGCTGGTCGCGCGACTCCGAGGGGAAGAAGCGGATGATCCGGTCCAGCGCCTGGTTGGCGTTGGTGGCGTGCAGGGTGCTGATGCACAGGTGACCGGTGTCGGCGTAGGCCAGCGCGTGCTCCATGGTGGCGCGGTCGCGCACCTCGCCGATCATGATGACGTCGGGCGCCTCGCGCAGGGCCTCCTTCAGCGCCGCGGCATAGCTGCGGGTATCCACCCCGACCTCGCGCTGGTTGACCACCGAGCTGCGGTGCTTGAAGGCGAATTCCATTGGATCCTCGATGGTGAGGATGTGTCCCGGACGCGCCTCGGCGCGGTAGTCGATCATCGCCGCCAGGGTGGTCGACTTGCCCGAACCCGTCGCGCCGACCACGAGGATCAGCCCGCGCCGCTCGGTGATCAGGTCCTCGACCACCATCGGCAGGTTGAGCTCGGACGCCCGCGGGATCTCTTCCTGGATGTAGCGGATGACCAGCGACCACTCGCCGCGCTGCATGAAGACGTTCATCCGGAAGCGGCCGATGCCCGGGCGCGACAGGGCCACGTTGAGCTCGAGGTTCTCGATGAAGTCGTCGATCTGGTTCTGGTTGAGCACCGAGCGGGCCAGTTCCTCGACCTGTCCGCTGCGCAGCCGGTCCTTGCCGATGAAGCGCATCTCGCCCTGGATCTTGATCGCCGGGGTCGTGCCGGTACTGAAGTAGAGGTCCGAGCCGTCCTTGTCGGACAGCAGCTTGAGGTAGGGTTCGAGGCTCAGTTGGCTCATGTATCGGGAATCCTCTGGAGGCGGCCGCGTTCCGTGGAGAAACCTTCGGGTCAGTCGGATTCGACCCGGAGTTCGTTGGCAGCGTCATCGTCACGGCTCTTCGGCAGTCCGCGCTTGCTCTCGAGCTTGATGCGCAGGCGCAGGTCGTTGACGGAGTCGGCCTTGGCGATCGCCTCGTCGTAGTCGACCTGGTGGGCTTCGTAGAGATCGAACAGCGCCTGGTCGAAGGTCTGCATGCCCAGCTCGCGCGAGCGCTTCATCACTTCCTTGATCTCCGAGACGTCGCCCTTGAAGATCAGGTCGCCGATCAACGGGGTGTTGATCAGCACCTCGACGGCCGGGACCCGGCCGTCGCCGTCGGCCTTGGGCAGCAGTCGCTGCGAGACCACCGCCTTGAGGTTCAGCGACAGGTCCATCAGCAGCTGCTGGCGGCGATCCTCGGGGAAGAAGTTGATGATCCGGTCGAGGGCCTGGTTGGTGTTGTTCGCGTGCAGCGTCGACAGGCAGAGGTGGCCGGTCTCGGCGAAGGCGATGGCGTGATCCATGGTCTCGCGGTCGCGGATCTCGCCGATCAGGATGACGTCGGGGGCCTGGCGCAGGGTGTTCTTCAGTGCCGCACCGAAGGATTCGGTGTCCATCCCGACCTCGCGCTGCGTGACCAGGCAGCCCTTGTGCTTGTGCACGAACTCGATCGGGTCCTCGATCGTCACGATGTGTCCGCGGGAGTTCTCGTTGCGGTAGTCGAGCATCGCGGCGAGCGAGGTCGACTTGCCAGAGCTGGTCGCGCCGACGAAGATCACCAGCCCGCGGGCCGTCATGGCGATGTCGCCGAGCACCGGGGGCAGCTTGAGTTCAGAGAAATCCGGAATGTCCGAACGGATCATCCGCAGGACCATGCCCTCGGAGCCGCGCTGCATGAAGGCATTGACGCGGAAGCGAGCGATGCCGGGCAGCGAGATGGCGAAGTTCGCCTCGTGGGTCTCCTCGAAGTGGGCGACCTGCTTGTCGGTCATGATCGAGCGGACCAGCATCTGGGTGTTCTCCACCGAGAGCTTCTGGTCGGTCAGGTGGATGACCTTGCCGTCGATCT
>JAWLHL010000035.1:0-17083 GCA_041690375.1 Guyparkeria sp.
CTCGCCCAAGCTGGCTCACATCGGGCTGTTGGAGTTCGAGCGCGCCGAGGAAAGCATAAAGATCGGCCGCGAGGCGACCGAGCGGGCGCTGAAGAACAGTGATCTCCTGCCCGAGCCGGAATAGCCGGGAAAGAGGGGAGAGTTCAGATGTCAGAAATCAGAAGTCGATCGCGTCGGTTGGACTGAATGTGATGAAGCCCAGCGATCCGGTGGCCAACACCGCATCGGATTGTCGGGGTTTGCAGATCAATCTGCAGGAACCGCGGTCCTGTGCGAGCCCGCCTCGCCCGCGAAAGCCGCCGTGGGCGGCTGTCCCGGCTTCGGTTTGACGCTTCGGTTTCTCGTGCGGGGACACGCGCCCGGCGGCGCGTTTCGCTTGCTGGGCAAGCTCGCACAGGGTCGTCGGTGCACCGGTAGCTCCCTCCGTCATCTGAAACCTGACGTCTGACCTTTTCAAGCTTCGAGCTGTCAGCTTCGAGCTTTCTTACCAGACCAAATCCTCCGGCACCTGGAAGTCCCGGTAGGCGGGATCGTGGATCTCGCCGCCGCTGGGCAGTGCGACCAGGTGGGAGGCGTCGCGCTGCGCGACCTTCTCAGCGGTGTCGGCGGGGATGACGTAGTAGCGCTTCTCCCAGCTGGCGAGGCGGCGTTGCCGATTGGCGAGCTGGCGGCGCAGGCGCGCGTCGACCGGGATGCTGCGCACCCGGCCGTCGTCGGCGAAGTGGAAGGGCTGGCCGCGGCCGGGCAGCTTCTCGGCGTGATCGAGAATGAGCTGCCGGATCTCGGCCCGACGGGCGCGGCGTTCCTCGGCCTCGCGCTGGCGGGCACCGGCCTCGCGGTTCTTCGCCTGTTCGCGTTCCCGTTTCTCGGCCGCCGCCTTCTTCGCCGCCTCGATCTCCGCCGGCGGCTTGGTGTTCGCCTGCTTGTCGTGACGGTTGACGCGTCCCCAGGCCGACTTCTTCTTCGGCTGCTTGCCGCCCTTTTTCGCCAGGCCGGCCTTGAGTAACTGCTCCTGAAGGGATGCCTTGCTCATGATCTCGATGCTGATTCGCGTTGCTTTGCGGAATGACGAGTCTACCAGTTGCCGGCCGGTCGGGCCGATCGGGAACGCAAGGGCGTCACGAAAAAAACCGCACACCTGCGGCAAAGGTGATATAGTCCGCGCCTCGGTCTGACCAGTCCTGCCGATTCAAGTCCTGACGGTGTGTCCAACGACATGCCATCAACCCAGCGTTTTCCTTGCCGACTGGCGTGCGCTCCCTCCCCGGGACCGTGTGACGGGAAACGCCACGCCATTCGAGACGCCATTTTTTGCCATGGCCTCCATGCGTTGCGCGTTCTCGTCCCAAGGAAAATCACTCTATGTTGTTCTCTGAACTGGGCCTTCGCCCGGAACTCCAGCGCGCCATCGAAGAGCGCGGCTACACCACCCCGACTCCGATCCAGGCAAAGGCCATTCCCACGGTACTGACCGGTGGCGACCTGCTCGCCGCGGCGCAGACCGGTACCGGCAAGACCGCCGGCTTTACCCTGCCGCTGCTCGAGCGCCTGATGGCGACGCACCCGGAAGGCGGCCACAAGGGTGGCAAGCGCCCGATCCGCGCGCTGATCCTCACCCCGACGCGCGAGCTGGCCGCCCAGGTCGAGCAGAGCGTGCTCGACTACGGCCACCACCTGCCCTTGAAGTCGATGGTCATGTTCGGCGGCGTGGGCATCAACCCGCAGATCGACAAGTTGAAGCGCGGCGTCGACATCCTCGTCGCCACCCCGGGCCGTCTGCTCGATCACCAGAACCAGGGCACCGTCGATCTATCGCAGGTCGAGATCCTGGTGCTGGACGAAGCCGACCGCATGCTTGACATGGGCTTCATCCACGACATCAAGAAGATCCTCAAGATCGTCCCGGAAAAGCGCCAGAACCTGCTGTTCTCGGCGACCTTCTCCGACGAGATCCGCACCCTGGCCGGCAAGCTGCTCGACAGCCCGGCGGAGATCTCGGTCACGCCGCGCAACACCACCGTCGAGGCGGTCAGCCAGTCGGTCTACGAGGTCGACCGTGACAAGAAGCGCGAACTGCTGGCGGAGCTCCTGATCGACCAGGACTGGCAACAGGTGCTGGTGTTCACCCGCACCAAGCACGGCGCCAACCGCCTGGCCGAGTACCTGTCCAAGCGCGACATCCCGGCGATGGCCATCCACGGCAACAAGAGCCAGACGGCCCGTACGCGTGCGCTGGAATCGTTCAAGAACGGCTCGATCCGCGTGCTGGTGGCCACCGATATCGCCGCGCGCGGCATCGACATCGCCCAGCTGCCCTACGTGGTCAACTTCGAGCTGCCCAACGTCGCCGAGGACTACGTCCACCGCATCGGCCGCACCGGTCGGGCGGGCGAGTCCGGCGAGGCGATCTCGCTGGTCTGCATCGACGAGCACAAGCTGCTCGCCGGCATCGAGCGCCTGACCAAGCAGAAGTTCACCCGCCACGTCGTGCCCGGCTTCGAGCCGGACCCGAACGCCAAGCCCGAGCCGATCCCGAACGGTCGCAACAACGCCGGCGGCGGTCGCCGTGGCGGTGGCGGCCGTCCCGGTGGTGGCCAGGGTGCTCCGCGTGGTCGCGGGGGACCGGGCGGTGGCCAGGGTCGCGGCCCCGGTGGCGGCGGTCGTGGCCCGGGCGGTCGTCCCGGTGGCCGTGGCGGCCGCGGTGGCGGTGGTCGCAGCGGCAACCGCTAACCCGAAGGCATGGGTTGTCGGCTGTTGTCGATGACCTGCAATCGAGACGCCCGGCTCATCAGCCGGGCGTCTTGCGTTCCGGGTCTTGCGCTGGGCTAGGTAGAGGCTTATCGAATAACAGGCAAAGTAATTGGTATTGCCCCTCGGGTCGACTACCGTCGGAAGGGAGAACACAACAATCCCTCAGGGATTCGAGGAGGAACCGATGCTCAAGCGCGCCTTGCTGTTTGCCTGCCTGCTGCCGTTCGTGGCCATGGCCGAGGACAACCGCCCCTGGGGCACGGCCGAGCTGACCGAGAAGGACTACGCCCCCACGAAGGTCGTCTACGACGTGGCGGCCGTCGACGCGGAGGCGCTCAACAGCATCATCGGCCGGGTCAGCCACCTGAACAACGAATACGCCGGCGACGTGTTCGACGCGCATATCGTGGTGGTCCTGCACGGCGACGAGATCCCGCTGTTCACCACGGAAAAATACGAGGAGAACAAGGAACTGATGGAGCGCGCGCAGTCCCTGACCGTGGCAGGCAACGTGGAGTACCGCATGTGCGCGGCCGCCGCCGCACTGCATGACGTCGAACCCGAGGACGTGCACGGCTTCGTCAACGTGGTGCCCATGGCCGATGCGGAGATCATCGAGTTGCAACACGAGGGCTATGTCTACATGAAATGAGTGGTGGCCCTTCGAGCCGCTTTAGGGAAACTCTGCACGAATGCCATACCGCTCTGCGCGGCTTGAGCCGGGCAGATGCAAGGCGACCGTCCGCCGCGGAAGGGTGATTCCCGCATCCTCGGACGGAACCGAATCGGCAGGACGCCGATTCGGCCGGCAGCCGCCGGCCCGAAGGGCGAGGTCCAGGGATGGGCCTCGCGACGCAGCAGATGCCCGGCTCAAGGCGCGCCCTGCGGGGCCTTGCGAGCCGCCCGTGCTCCGCGTTGCGCCGTCTTGACGTGGCCACCGGCACGCCGGCTTTGAGGCGCCTTGATCACGGACGGCTCGCCAGGCCAGAGTGGCATGGCATTCGTGCAGAGTTTCCTTAGTTTTCTGGCGAGGCGGACGCGATGGATTCGCCGATGTGTTCAGCCCTTTCTTCGCGGTGTCGCTTAAACCGTTCTGAACACTTTTGCGGCGCGCCGCATCGATATCGCCCAGTCCTGAAGTGACCCCTGAAAGTTGGACACCCATTCAACTGACAGGGGTTTTCTAATGGCGAAATATTCATTGGCATTCAAACAGCGTGTAGTCCGGTATCGAGAGCAATATCACGCGGGAAGCGGGGCGACCGCCGAGTCGAGGGTGTCGCGCATGCCCGTGTCCTCGGGACGCGGACGGGCGAGAGTCGTGGATCAGGCGTCGCGTAGGTCGACGCCCTTGGCGATCTCGACTTGTGGATCTGCGCTTTCATGAACACCCCCCCGGGGCAAAGCCAGCGATTTCACGTTTGCTTCCAAGCCTTGCGGCCAACCGCGGGGATGCCTATAGTTTCTCCAGGGCCGGATGGCAACCGGCGAAGCCAGGAGGTGCCTCATGGCCAGGTTCATTGAACGCACATTGGCGCAGGGGTCCGGTATGGGCAGGCAGCGGAAGAAAAGGTCCGCCATGAGACCCGGGATTACCGCCGTGTGTGCCGTGCTGATGCTGGCGAATGCTCCGTCCATTGCGCTTGCCGAAGAACCATGCCTAGGCATTCACGTGAATATCCTGGATATCCGGAACAGTACGGGCAAGGTGGCTTGCGCGCTCTTCGAGTCGCCGGATGGATTCCCGACCGAGTTCGTGAAATCCGCGACCAATATCACGATGCTGGAAATTCGGGATACGCAGGCGCGTTGCCACTTTCTGGATATCCCGCCAGGGACGTATGCGCTTGCCGTCATTCATGATGAAAACCTGGACGGCAAGCTCGCCACCAACTGGCTGGGGGTTCCCACGGAGGGCTACGGGTTCTCCAACGACGTAACCGCCTCGATGAGTGCACCTTCCTTCGAAGCCGCCAGTTTTGAGTACGATGGACAAGATAGGGATATGACGATCAGCCTGACGTACTGAACGCGCTTCCCGTGAATCCCCCGAAGTGATCCTTCGATCCAGCACGCCCATTCCGGATTTGCCGGGCCTGGCAGGTGTCTTCATGGGAAAGGGCGCGGTGGGTTGCCTATATTCCCGGTATGGCCGGAAGGCGTTCGGCGCCAGGGCCAGGGGGGTGTCCCATGAGGATACGTGCCGCGACAAAGGCAGACTGCCCGGCGATCGCCGATCTCGCCCTGATGGCGGGCGAGGGCATACCCGCCTATTTCTGGCGGCAGTCGCAGGGTCCCGGAGAGGATGTCCTGGACGTGGGCGCGCGCAAGGCCTGCGCCACGACGGACAACTTCTCCTACCGAAACGCCCGACTGGCCACCGTCGACGGCTCGGTCGCCGGGATGATCCTCGCGTACCGATTGCCCGACGCCGGGCACGCGGACGCCATCGACGACTCTCCCCGCTTCATTCGCCCGCTGCTCGAGCTCGAGCAGTGCGTGCCGTCGAGTTTCTACATCAACATGCTGGCGACCTATCCGGAGTTCCGCGGCAAGGGTGTCGGCACGGCCCTGATGGACATCGTCGATGACTGGGCGGTCGAGTCCGGCTGCGACCGGGTGAGCGTCCAGGTGTTCGAGCAGAACGAGGGGGCGCTGCGGCTGTACCGTCGGCTGGGTTATGCAGAAGAAGCGAGGCGCCCGGTGGTCCCCCATACTGCCCATCCGTACACCGGAGACGTCGTGCTGTTGACCAAGCCGGTCCGGTGATGCCGCCATGGGTGCCGACCGCGTTGTGCTACGCGATACCGGCCAGGTGTCGAATCAGTAACGGGGAGGAAGCCTTCTGATTTCGGCCTTGCTGGCCGGTTGCACCCGTTTCCTGCGTTGTCGGAGCTGGTGGATCGCCTCGGAGAAGTCGCCCTGGAGGTGTCGCATGGTGCGAAAGCCGCGTGGTCGGTAGATCTCGAGGGTGTAGGGCACCGGGTCGGTGAGCGAATCGCGCACCTGGGGGCGCAAATGGCGCCAGGCCAGCTCGATGCGGCGGTCGCCGAGGTCGTCGACGAAGATGATCTCCTCGTCGTCCATGACCGCGAGGTACTGGATCCGCTGGATCGGGATGAACAGGAGGTCGCGGTTCGCCTCGGCGAACAGCAGCCGGACCTTGTTGTAGATACCGGCGCCAAGCAGCCTGGGTTCCCTCCGGATCACCGGACCCCTTTCGAAGGACTCGATAGTCTCCATGACAGCCTCCGGGGCAGTGGCCGGGTCACGCTGCCCGGTCGAGATCTCGGACCCTGAAGTGTAGATCGTCTTCCCCGAGTTTTGCAGAAACCCGGCGAGCTAAAGAGCGACAGCCATTTTCTTACCAGGGTGAAGGATGGTTTCAACGCGCTGTTAGCGCATATGCACCGGACCTGATCCGCCGTGCAAAAGGTTTCCTCGTCGTGTGTGCGCAAGATTCTGGAAGTCGACGATGGGCCGGCGTTGGAATCAAAGCCCGGTCCACGGGGGAGGGTGCCTCGGGAAGGATCGGTGCCGGGCGGTTGAAGTCGGCGTAATCAGGCTGCTGGCGCTCGAGGTGCGGAGAAACGAGTCGGAATCGTTCGCGATTTGCTCCGTCGGCAGACTGCACCCCGGATAGCAAAAACGCCCAGCCGAAAAATCGGCTGGGCGTTTTTCGTTCCGGTTCGCGATCCCGGTTACGAGAAGAACGCGCTGACCGCCGAGTCGAGGGTGTCGCGCATGTCCGGGTCGTCGGTGATCGGGCGGACCAGGGTCATGGAGCAGGCCGCGCGCGGGTCGACGCCCTTGGCGATCAGCTTGCCCGCGTAGACGAGCAGGCGGGTGGAGATGCCCTCGTCGAGGCCGTGGCCCTTGAGGTTGCGCGCCCGCTGGGCGATCTCGACCAGCTTGCCTGCGGTGTCGCGGTCGACGCCGCTCTCGTGGGCGAGGATCTCGGTCTCGGTCTCCGGGTCCGGGTAGTCGAAGTCGAGCGCGCCGAAACGCTGCTTGGTCGACTGCTTCAGGTCCTTCATCAGGTTCTGGTAGCCCGGGTTGTAGGAGATGACGATCTGGAAGTCGGGATGCGCCTCGACGAGCTCGCCCTTCTTCTCCAGCGGCAGGACGCGACGGTGGTCGGTCAGCGGGTGGATGACGACGGTGGTGTCCTGGCGCGCCTCGACGATCTCGTCGAGGTAGCAGATCGCGCCCATGCGCGCGGCCATGGTCAGCGGGCCGTCCTGCCAGCGGGTGCCGTCCTTGTCCAGGAGGTAGCGGCCGACGAGATCCGAGGCGGTCATGTCCTCGTTGCAGGCCACGCTGATCAGCGGGCGCTGCAGCCTCCAGGCCATGTGCTCGATGAAGCGGGTCTTGCCCGAGCCGGTCGGGCCCTTGAGCATCATCGGCATGCGGGCCTGGTAGGCCGCATCGAAGAGTTCGATCTCGTCGTGGACCGGGCGGTAGTAGGGTTCGGTCTGGATGCGGTACTCGTCGGCGTTCGCGTCGCTGCCGCCGTTCTGGGGTGTCTGATCAAAAAGCATGCTGCACTCTCGTATTCGGGTTGAATGTCTGGATCGGGACGATGCCGGCCATGTGGCCCGGCGGGATCAGCCCTTGAACTTCACCAGGCGGCTGACCTGGATGTCGGAGATGAAGACCACGCCGCTGTGCTTGTTGAAGAACGGGGTGAAGCCCTCGAGGATCGGCTCGACCAGTTCCTCGGGTACCGCGGCGATGATCATGATCAGCACCTCGTCCTCGTTGAACATCAGGTGGCCTTCGTGGAAGCCCTGGCTGCCCTTGCCGGAGAGGTTGCCGATGATTGTATAGCCCTTGACCCCCGCGCGATCGAGCAGGTCGGTGGCGAAGGCCTGGTGCTCGCCCTCGAGGATGATCTCGAGCTTCTTCAGCGGTTTGAGGTTCAGGTTGTTCATGCAGGGATCTCCTCCGCATCAGGTTGATCGGTCGCCTCGATATCGGCGCTGGGCAGGGCCTCTTCGCGCCACTCGCCGTCGACGAATCGGTGCAGTCGGCCGGTCTCGGGGTCGAGGATCACGCACAGCACCCAGCCGTTGGCGACCAGGCTCTTGACCTTGGAGACGCCGTCGATCGCCGTGCGGGCATGTTCGAAGGGCGCCTCGATGACCGTGAGCAGGCGAATGGGATCATGGTACGGCAAGCCGTCGAAGAGCACGGTCTGCGAGGGCAGGCCGGTGCGCAGGTCGGAGAGGTTGCCGGTGATCACGCCCAGGCGGCAGGCGACGTTGTGGTAGGCCTTGGAGCCGGAACCGTAGTGCTCGTTGTCGACCGCCGAGAAGTAGTGCTCCATGTTGATCCACTGGCCGACGACCAGCGGGCCGGTGAGGATGCTCTCGAGCAGTCGGCCCTTGGGATCGACGCGGTAGTCGTAGGACTGCAGGAAGGTGCGGCCCGCGAGATCGGTCGCCTCGGTCAGGTGGCGCCGCCCGATGATGAAGCCGGCGTTGCGCGCCAGCCCCCATTCGGGGCGTACCTGGGTCCAGTCGACGGTGTTGCGCTGGATGCGCCGGGCGGCCTTGACCGCGTCGAGCGTCGGGTCGGTCTCCGGCTCGAGGGTCTGCAGCCGCTCGGCTGCCGTGCGGCGCATCGCCGCGCGCAGGCCGTTGCGCAGGCGCTCGAGGTAGACGAGATGGCTGGCCGGCAGCAGGTCGAGGTCGTGCAGCCGGATCTCGTCGGAGGTGGTGTTGTGGAACGCCGGCAGGAACCAGGCATCGTCGGGGATATCGATGCCCTGCTCGCGCAGGCGCCGGCGCACCTCCGGCTTGTTGCCCATGTGCGCCAGCACCCGGGCGCTGACCAGCCCGTGGCTGCCGCCGCAGGCGCCGCAGTCGAGCGCGGACTCGTAGGGGTTGTTGTCCGACTGGCTGCCGTGGCCGGTCAGGATGACGAAGCGCGAGAACTGCTCGGTCAGGCCGATCGAGCGCAGCGCCTGGGCGACGAAGTAGGTCTGCTCGTCGAGCGAGAAGCCGATCCGGCCGAGGCGTTCGAGCTGCATCTGCGCGTAGGAGCGGTTGATGCGGTAGTCGTCCTGAAGGGTCCTGATGAACTTGGACTCGGCGCTCTCGCTCAGGGCGAAGTCGCGCGCGAAGGCCGTCTGGCCGACGTGATTCTCCATCGCCGCCTCGCGCAGTTCGCGGATCATCGCGTCGGTGATCGACTCGCGCTCGATGCCGAATTCCTGGTGGATCGCCCTGACGATGATCACGCGCTGCAGGGCGCGCACCACCGAGTCGGCCTGCTCGCGGGTGAGCTTGTCGACCATCAGCCGCGTCGAGGGCTTGCCCGACTCGATCTTGTGGCGCCAGCGGTTGTAGGCGGACGGCGCGACGGTCTTGCCGATCATGTCGAAGCCGAACAGCAGGCCGATCGCCTCGACGGTGAAGTAGGGCGAGAGCACCGAGTGCTTGAGGTCGTGCAGCAGGTGCTCGGCCGAGGAATACAGGTCGGTGTCGATCTTCTCCGCGCCGGTGGCGACCTCGAGCACCAGGTTCTTGGGCGTGACCACTACCGGGCAGAGATGGTCCTCGCTGCCCTTGCCGAGCGCGATCAGGCTGACCGGCACGCCGAAGAAGCCGGCGATGCCGTAGGTCTGGTAGTCGCCGATGGTCTCGAGCTGGCGGCGGATGCGCTCGGAGCGCACGTCGATGCAGAACAGCATCTGCGCGAACGGCCGTTTCTCGCGCGGCTCGGGCGGCGTCAGGCGCAGCTTGCCGAGCATGGAGCGGCGGTAGGTCGCCTCCATCGCCTCGAGCCAGAGCATGCCCTCGCGCTTCTCGAAGGCGGCCAGTTCGTCGAGCACCGTCGCCAGGCGCTCCTCGTCGAGCTCGCGGAAGGTCGACGGCGCGCCGGCGAGTTGCGCCAGATCGTCGAGCGCCAGGGCCTGGCGCTCGCCCTCGGCGCGGCGCTTGGCAGGCAGATAGCGGGCGAGCACGGCGGCCACCTCGGCCGGCCTGCCCCGGGCGACGACGTCCTCGACCGCCTCGGCGTGGGTCGGCAGCACCCCGCCGGTGAACAGTTCGTGGCGCAGGTAGCACTCGGCCGGGCGCTCGGTGATCAGTGCCTCGAGCTCGGCGCGGTTGCCCGGCATCTTCTGCCGACGCGCGTGCTCGCGGATCAGCGCCAGGGCGAGGACCAGGCGGATGGCGAGGAAGTCCACCAGGTCGGCGGGGTATTCCTCGGACCAGTAGTAGCGGCTGGCCGTCGAGCGCCAGCGGATGAAGCCGGCCCAGCCATGCATGTGGGTGAGCTCGCGGACGATGAGGTCCTGCCAGACGTCTTCCGGGATGCCCAGCTCGTCGAGGATGTAGGCGATGATCCCCTCGGGGGTCTCGCTCTGCACCAGGATGCGCTTGATGTGCAGCCCGCGCAGGAACAGGCGCAGGTTTCGGCGCGCCAGGGCGCTCCAGGCGGTGAACAGGCCCTGCTCGCGTCCCGGCATCTTCCAGGCTGACTGGCCCTCGTCGAAGAAGTCCAGGCAGGTCTTGATCAGCAGTTCGTCGAGAGTCTCGCCGATGCGCGTGTCGAACAGGAGGTCGAGGGCCTCGTAGAGGGGACGCTCGGCAGGGAAGCAGCCGCGCAGCCGATCGGCGAGCGTCTCGACGTCCATCGGTGCCTGGTCGCTCGGTGGCCGGCCCTGCAGGGCTCCGGCGACATCATGGACATCGGCCACGGTGCGCTTGGTGACCACCGGTTCGCGGCGCTCGGTCAGCAGCGTGCACAGGAGATCCTGCCCGCCGATCTCTTGCAGCGCCGGTCGCTCCGCCAGGGCCTCGGCCACTCGCTCCTCGATGGTGTCCCGGTCGAGGCGTCCCTCGGCGAGCAGTCGCTGGTAGTCGGCACGCGGCAGAAAGCCTCGGCCGTGGAACAGCGCCTCCCCCTGTTCGACGGCGTCGGGGAACGGCAGGTCCTCCAGCCCGTGCAGCGGGTTGTGGTGGATGAAGGTGCGCATGGGCCAGAAGTTCGGAATCGGCTCGGCGGCCATGTGCACCATCGAACGAATCTTCAGTCCGCGTCCGAGGGGAAGAGTCATACAGCACCTCCAGTCCAGAGCAGCCCGGCGGCCACGATCACCACGACGAGTCCGGCGACCAGCCAGGTGGTGGAAACGGGCAGGTCGGCGGCGATCGGGCCGCTACGCGGGCCGAATACCGTGGCCTGCAGCAGACGTGCGCCGGCCCAGCTCCACAGCAGCCAGGTCAGCAGGATGCCGATCGCGACCCCGAGCGTCGCGCCCCCGAGCACCGCCAACAGGGCGAAAAAGCCCGGGAACAGCGGCAGCGCCATGGCCGCCAGCGTGGCGATCACGATCACGCCCGACAGCCTCGGGAGATCGCGGGCGAGGCCGCCGTGCAGGCCCGTGTAGGCGGCTTCCAGCCGGCGGGCCAGCGCGTCGCGCACCAGCAGCATCAGGACCGGTGCGGCGGTGATCGCCAGCGTGAACGCGATCAGGTCGGCCTCGGTCGGCCCCTGCATCGCGAACAGCCACACCAGCGGCCAGGCGGAACTGGCCAGCATCGCCGCCCAGCGGCCGACCTCGCGGACGGTGAGCATCCGGAAGGCGTAGAAGATGGCACTCAGGGTCGCCCAGGTCGCCAGGACCGGGCCGGCCGGGGCGAGATCGCCCCACAGGATCAGGAACACGCCTATCTGCGGCCAGACGATGAACAGTGCCAGCCGGGCCAACGGATTCTGGATGCCGGCGGCCAGGCGATTGAACACCAGGCTGGCCGGGAACAGCGGCAGGAAGAACGCCGCGAGAATGATCAGCAGTCCGGACATGTCAGCTCCACTTCAACCAGACGTTCAGGCGCTTGGAGAGGTCAAGCAGGGAGACCGCCATGCGGTCGTAGACGTCGGCGACGTAGAACTCGCGCGAGAACAGCGAGTACAGCGTCAGCCGCGTGTTGCCGTGCCCCTCGTCGATCCGCTGGCGGCGCACGTTGGTGAGGTACGCCCCCATCCAGCCGAGCACGACGATCAGCGCGAGCAGCACCACCAGCATGTCGAAGGTGACCGCATCGATGCCCGCGGCGGTGTAGAGCGCGTCGCGGAAGGCGGCATCCGGGTAGAGGAAGTTCTCGAAGGTATGACCGACGAAGCTGTAGCCCACGACGATGAGCGCGAACGAGAGAATGATCAGCGCCATCATGCGGATCGGGTTCTCGGTATCCAGGCGGTGGGTGGCGAACAGCACCTGCACGCCGGTGATCCAGCCGAAGAACAGGAGCACGATCGCGCCCTGTTTCTGGAAGAAGTCCTCGGCGACCCAGGCGTGGGCCATCACCAGGATCACCAGCGGCACGATCAGCGTGACCGCGCCGATGATCAGCCAGGGCAGGCGGGCCGGGGCCGACTTGCGCTCGACCAGGAAGTCGTAGAGCGGGTCGTTGGGCACGCCGTCGTGCTTGCGCGCCGCGCCGATCACGTTGCCCGCGCCGAGGAACATGGTGCCCTTGAACAGGCCGTGGGCGATCAGGTGGAAGATCGCCAGCGCGAAGGCGCCCGCGCCGGTCTCCATGATCATGAAGCCCATCTGCCCCATTGTGGAGTAGCCCAGCGACTTCTTGATGTCGTTCTGCGTGAGCATCAGCACCGAGCCGATCAGGGCGGTGACCAGGCCGACGACGAACAGCAGGTGCAGGATCTCGCCGCTGTGGACGAACACCGGCGCGAAGCGGTTGATGATGATCCCGCCGGCGTTGACGATGCCCGCGTGCATCAGCGCCGAGACCGGCGTCGGGCCTTCCATGGTGTAGGGCAGCCAGGTATGCAGCGGGAACTGGGCCGACTTGGCGAAGGCCGACAACGCGACCAGGAAGGCCACGGTGCCGGTCACCGGCAGGTCCATGAAGGTGCGCGCGTCGGGCATCTCGGCGACGCGCGCGAACAGGGTGGGGAAGTCGAGCGCGCCGTAGGCCTGGAACAGGATCACCGCGGCGAGCACCAGCGGCAGGTCGCCCAGCCGGTAGGTGATGAACGTCCAGAAGGCGTAGCGCTGCGCGGTGGGCGGTTCGGTGTTGTGCGCCAGCAGGAAGTAGAGGAACACGCCGATCAGGTGCCAGGCGATCAGCAGGGTGACCAGATCGCCGGCCATGACCATCAGGAGGATCGAGCCGGTCATCAGGTCCAGCAGCATGAAGAAGCGGCCGTAGCCCGGCTCCTCGATCATGTAGCGGACCGAGTAGATGTGGACCACCAGGCTGATTCCGGAGACCACCAGCGCCATGATCGCGCTCAGCGGGTCGAGCTGCAGGCTGCCCCAGCCGTTGGCCAGGCCCATCCACTGCGGACCGGTGTCGCCGGCGATGTAGGCGGCCAGCTGGAAGGCGGCGATCGCCACCACGACCAGGTTGATCCCGACGCTCAGTCGCGCGACCCGCTTGCCCAGCCGGCCGCCGAGCAGCTGCACCAGCAGCGCTGCGAGGAAGGGCAGCAGGGGTATCAGCCATTGCAGTTCGATCATCGTCTCATCCTTTCCGGTGCCTCCGGCCGATCGCCGGGCCGTTCATTCCCGATTCGTTTCATGCCCCGGGCCCGTGAGCGGCAGGATGAGCCAGACAGGGGGCGGGCCGAGGCCGCGGCGCCATGCCGCGTGGTTCGTCTCGTGCGTGCGCTACTTGGTCATCGACAGGTACAGCGCCGGCAGCTTCTCCGGTAGCCGCGAGACGTGGTCGAGCACCATGAAGTTCTTCGGCCCGAACACGCGCGAGACGTACTCGTCGGCGTGCGGGTCGAGGGTCACGCAGAAGGTCTCGACCCCCTTGCGATGCAGCTCCTCGACGGCCTTCTTGGTGTCGTGGCGCAGGTACTGCGGATCGCGCACGTCGTTGTCCGAGGGCTCGCCGTCGGAGAGCAGCAGCACCAGCTTGCGCCGGCTGGGCCGCCGGTGCATCACGGCCCCCGCGTGGCGCAGGGCCGCGCCCATGCGCGTGGACAGCTGCCCGGTCATGCCGGCCAGCCGCGCCTTGGCCTTGTCGCCGTAGGGCTCGTCGAAGTCCTTGAAGCGGTAGTACTCGACGTCGTGACGGCCGTTGGAATCGAAGCCGTGGATGGCGAAGGGGTCGCCGACCCGGTGGATGGCGTCGGCCAACAGGGTGGCGGCCTCGCGCGAGAGGTCCAGCACCGTGGTCTCCTCGTCGCCGCGGCCGAGCACGTCGTTGGTCGACTCGGACAGGTCGATCAGCAGCATCACCGACAGGTCGCGGATCTGCAGGCGCGTGCGAATGTTGATCCGCGGGTCGGGGGTCTGGCCCATGCGGATGTCGATCATCGCGGCGACCGCGGCGTTGAGGTCGATCTGGTCGCCGTCCTCCACCTTCCTCTCGCGCACCACGCCCTGCGGCTGGATGCCCTCGATCAGGTACTTGAGACGGCGCACCAGCGGCTTGTGGCGCTCGAGGATCGCGTCGATGGTCTCGGGGTCGCCGTCGACCGGGCGCTTCTCGTTGATCGTGGTCCACAGCGGGCGCTCGAGCTGGGTCATGTAGTCCCACTCGTGGTAGTGCACCGGCGAGAGCGTGCGGTCCTCGGCGAAGATGTCGGAGTACTTGCGACCGTGGTTGTCGTAGAGCTCGGTGCCCAGTACCCAGACCTCGTCGGCGTCCTCGGCGGAAATGTACTCGACGTCGAGTTCGTTGAGCATCTCCATCAGCGAGACGTAGCGACGCTTGTCGTCGATGCTGCCCTCGCGCTGGACCTCGAACGCCGACTCGGGTTTCTCGAACAGGAAGCGGTTGTCGTCGCGGTAGGGGATGCTGGGCACGTCCTGGCTGGGACTGAAGTTCAGGCCCAGCTGGTCGGCGCGGTCGGCCAGTGCCAGGCCGGCGGTGCGAACGCGCGCGTAGTCCTCGAGGTCCTCGCGAATGTGGCTCGCGGCCTCGCGCGCCTGGTCGACCAGCGGGTGGTCGTCGGCGTAGTCGGGGTCGAGCAGGGCGAGCGCGATGCGATCGAGCAGCGGGCCGACACGCTCGGGGTCGGTCTCTTCGTGGCGGTTGACCGCGATCCGGGCGATGCGGGTCCACAGCGGCGCGAGCCCAGGGAAATCCTTTCCGGCGAGCGTCTCGACGCGCGCGTCCTCCATCAGGCCGATGAAGGCCTGTTGCAGCTTCGAGGCGTCCTCCGACTCGGCGTCGAAGCCCGAGTAGATCATGTGCGCGGCGGCGTGGGATGCCGCGGCGCGGTAGAGGTTGACGCCGTCGACGGCCGAATCGTCGCGATCGACGTAGTCGTCGAAGGCGTCGGGCAGGTTGATGAACGGCCCCTCGATGAAGGGGCGATAGCCCTCGCGGCTCTCGAAGTCGCCCGAGGTCGGGCGCATCAGGAAGTTGCGTGCCCACAGCGCGCGCAGGTACATCACCAGGCGGCGCTGGACGTCGACGAACAGCGTGCCGCGGCGCTCCTTCTGCAGCACGGCCTCGGCGTCGGGGCTGGCGAGGCTGAAGTAGGCGTCGAGCGCCTCGAAGTCGTTGCGGTGGGCGTTGATGCCCCAGGTCGCCCAGCGACGCAGGCCGCCGAGGGTGAGCACCTCGAGCAGGTGGTCGAGCTGCGTGAGCATCGGGCGCAGGGCGCGCGGCGCCTGCGCGAGAATGTAGTTGACCAGCGACAGGTACTGCTGGAACAGCGAGGCCTCGCCGAGGCGGTTCGCCGCCACCGGGGCGGTGGAGAACAGCAGGGCCAGCACCGCGGCACTGGTCTTGGAGAACATCTTGATGACCATCGAGAGCAGCTCGAAGGCGGTATCCGTTCCCAGTTCCCGGGCGACCTGGGGGAGGCTCTCGATGTAGGCGAGTACCAGCTCCTCACCCCGGCCGAGCGACTGCAGGCTGACGGCGCCGTCGATGTAGGCCTCGAGCGCCCTCGGTGAAAAGACGCGCGTGGCGTCCACCCAGTTGATCTCGAGGATCTCCCGGGCGTTCTCGCCGAGCTCGTCCAGGCGTTCCTGGTCTTCTAGCCGTGCACTGCTCATGGTGTCGGTCGCATCGTCGCGTGTGGCAAGGAAACACAAGGGCCGGTGGAGGCCGGCCCTTTGGGCGGGATCAGTCCGGCCAGACCCGGCGCGGGTGCAGCGGCTGCTTGCCCTGACCGGGCGGCTTGGACCTGGTGTCCGACTTGTCGGACGCCTGGGACTTCTGCGAGCTGCTGCCGGTCTGGCGGGAGGCCGGCTTCTGCGTCGTCGACTTGCGCGTGGTGGTGCTGCTGCGCCTGGCCGGGGCCTTGCGCGTGGTCGAGGTCGCCGGCTTGCTGCGGCTCGCAGCGGTGGCCGTCTTGGTTTCCGACGCCTTGTTGTCGCTGGCAGCGCCCCCCGTCTGGTTGTCCGCCTTGGTGGTGGACTCTGACTTCACGCTGGCGCTCAGCTTGTCTTCCAACTTGCTCATGATGGCGTTACCTCGTCAATGATGTTCTCGATTTCGTCCACCGCCGCACGACCGCGGCCGCCAAGCTGGTAGACGCTCACTCCCTCCACGACCGCCGTTCGATAGGCGGCCCGGCGACGTACGGCCGCCGGGAGGACGGGCAAGCCAAGGCCCGTGATCGCATTCTGCATGGCACGGGTCATGGCGCTGCGCGGTTCGGTCTGGTTGAGCAACAGAGCCGCCGAAAGGGATTCGTTGCCGTTTTCGCGCGCCTTGTTCACCGCCTTGACGGTGTCGGCGCTGGCCCAAAGGTCGAGCGGCGAGGGAAGAACCGGGATCAGGACCTGGTGGCTGTGGAGCAGCAGCTCGATGGTCAGGTTCATGTCGAGCGACGGCGGGCAGTCGACGATGACGTAGTCGCAGGATTCCCGCGCCGCGGCCAGGTTGGCGTGCGCGTCGTCATGGTCGTCGAACAGGCGGGGCAGGCCGGACTTGGCCTCGCCCCAGCCGGACCAGTGGCGCAGCGCGCCCTGGGGGTCGGCGTCGATCAGCGCCACTTCGGCACGGCGGGCGAGCCCGGAGGCCAGGTTGATCGACAGCGTGGTCTTGCCACAGCCGCCCTTGAGATTGGCCAGTGCGATGACGTGTGCGGCCATGGTGTCGCCCTCCCTGATGAGGTCAGCCGGCCCGGGTCTTGTCGGCCAGTTCGGTCGCCTGCCGGGCGAAGCGCACCTCGAGGTCGCCGAGCGTCTCCTCGAGCGGCGAGACGTTCACCGAGACCTTGGTGCGGTCGAACTGCAGGCTGGGGTGATAGCCCATCTCCTCTGACACTTCGGCGAGCCGGTCGAGGAAGTCGCGGGTCTGCGCATAGTCCTCGAACTCGAACTTGCGGATGAGCATGGGGGGACGTTTCTGGGTTTCCCAGCCGTCCACCTGGATGT
>JAWLHL010000036.1:0-16376 GCA_041690375.1 Guyparkeria sp.
CCCTCGGGTACCGAGCCGATCTACAAGATCTACGCGGAAAGCTTCCATGACGGGGCGCACCTGGAAACGATCCTGTCCGAGGCCCAGGCGCTGGTCGGCAGGGCGCTGGGCGACTGACCCGTCGGGGGCGGCGGGCATGGACTCCGACGGAGCAAACCGCTATCATGCCGCCTTCCAAGCGCCCGTAGCTCAGCTGGATAGAGTGTCGGCCTCCGAAGCCGAAGGTCACAGGTTCGAATCCTGTCGGGCGCACCAGATTTTCGCGTGATGCATGCAGAACGACGCCCCCGGAGCCGCGGCTCCGGGGGCGTTTTCGTCGTGCCTTGCCGGGCGAGACCGACGGACCGTCCCGTGGCGCTAGCCCACCTGCCTGATCTGACCGGTCTGCCGCAGGTAGTCGGTCAGGTCGGCCATCGGCATCGGCCTGGCGAAGAAGTAGCCCTGCAGGATGTCGCAGCCGTAGCGGGTCAGGATGGCGCGCTGCGCCTCGGTCTCGATGCCCTCGGCCACGACCGTCAGGCCGAGGTGGTGGGCCATGGAGATGACCCCCTGGACGATCGCCGCGTCGTCGCTGCTGGTCTCGACGTTCTGCACGAAGCTGCGATCGATCTTGATCGTGTCGATGGGCAGGTTCTTGAGGTAGCTCAGGCTGGAGAAGCCGGTGCCGAAATCGTCGATGGACACGCTGATCGCGCTCTCACGGAGATCCTCGAGTATCTCGATGGCCGAGGCGGTGTCGTTCATCAGGATGCCCTCGGTCAGTTCCAGTTCCAGTCGCTCGGCGGGGAGGCCCGTGCGGGCCAGCGTGCGTCGGATCGTGTCGAGAAAGTTGGGTCGATTGAACTGGATCGGCGAGAGATTGATGGCCATGCGGGCGCGCGGCAGGCCGAGGTCGCAGAGGTTCAGCATGTCCCGGGCCGCCCGGTCGAGGACCCACTCGCTCAGGGGGACGATCTGCCCGGTCTCCTCGGCCAGCGGAATGAAGGTCGCCGGCGAGACGTGGCCGTGCTGCGGGTGGTGCCAGCGCAGCAATGCCTCCAGCCCGACGATGCGCTGGTCGTCGCTGTGGACCAGCGGCTGGTAGTGGACCTCGAAATCCTCGTGCTCGATGGCCTCCTGCAGGTCGTTGCGCAGGCCCACGCGGCGCAGCACCTGGGTGTTTATCTCCCCGGTGAACAGCTGGCAGGTATTGCGTCCCTGCTGCTTGGCGCGGTACATCGCCATGTCCGCCTGCTGGATGAGGATGAGCGGGTTTTCCATCTCCGGCTCGCTCATGGCGATGCCGATGCTCGCGCTCAGGTACAGTTCGTGGTCCTCGAGCCGGTAGGGCCGGGCGACGGTCGGCAGCAGCCGCTCGGCGACATCGACGGCGTCCGTCTCGCTGCGGATGTCGGTCAGCAGGGCGACGAACTCGTCACCGCCGAAGCGCGCCAGCGTGTCCTCCACGCGCATCTGGTCGTCCAGGCGCTTGGCCACCTCCATGAGGATGCGGTCGCCGACGGCGTGGCCGAGGCTGTCGTTGATCGGCTTGAACTCGTCGAGGTCGATGAACAGCACGGCCACGCGGCTGCCGCGTCGTCGGCTGAGGCTGACCATCTGATGAAGGCGGTCCTCGAACAGCGCCCGGTTCGCCAGCCCCGTCAGGTTGTCGTGCGTGGCGTTGAAGGCCAGTTGCTTCTCGTAAGACTTCTGCTCGCTGACGTCGTTCTGCAGGCCGACGTAGTGCGTGACGTTCCCCTCGTCGTCCTCCACCGGAGCGATGTGCAGTTCGTTCCAGAAGAGGCTGCCGTCCTTGCGCCGGTTGCGTATCAGCACGTGCGCCGGGCGATGCTCGGCGATGGCGCGCCGGATCTCGGCCAGGCTATCCGGATCGCTTTCCTCGTCCTGGAGAATGCGGCAGTTGCGGCCGATGACTTCCTCGGGCGCATAACCGGTGATCCGCGAGAAGGCCGCGTTGGTGTAGACGACGGGCAGGTCCGGCTGGCGGGCGTCCGCGATCACCACGCCGTGCATGCTCGCCTCGACGCTGCGCTCGAGTATCCGCAGCCGCTTTTCCTGGCGCTTGCGGACGGTGATGTCCTTGGCGATCGCGTAGATCCCGGCGATGCTGCCGTTGATCACGATCGGCAGGTAGGTGACGTCCAGGTGGTGCCGACTGCCGTCGGCGTGAGTCACCGCGAGTTCCGTGCGCTGGCTGCGGCCCCGGCCGGCGAGGTGCACGGCCTCGGCGACCCGCGGGCGATCGTCTGCGTCGACGAGATCGATGAACTTCCTGCCGCCCGTCTCCTCGGGGGACAGGGAGAGCATGGCCTGGGTCGCGTGGTTGAAGCTGGCGAAGCGCCCTTCCCGGTCGAGCGAGAAGACCGCATCGGGGTTGTAACGGAACAGCGAGCGGAATCGCTGCTCGTTCTCCTCCAGGGCCTCGTGGTCGCGATGGCGTTCGATCGCCAGGGAGACGAGGTCGGCGATCCGGGCGATCTGCCGACCGTGGGATGCACGGGGCAGGCCGGGCGTGTCCCGGTAGGTGGCGAAGGTGCCGAGAACGGCGTTGTCGGAGGACAGCAGCGGGTAGGCCCAGCAGGAACGCAGGTCGTTCTCCAGCGCCAGGTCCCTCATGCCCTTCCAGCAGGGGTCGGTGGCGATGTCCTCGGTGAATACCGGTTCGCCCCGGTGGGCCGCGCTGCTGCAGGCGCAGCGGCCCGGCCCGATGGGCACGGAGCCGACCGCCTCGCGGAAGGACGCGGGCAGGTTCGGGGCCGAGACGAGCGTCAGTTGCCGGCGGTCGCGGTCGGCGAGCATGATCGCGCAGCGGTACTGGGGCCCGTGATCCTCCACCAGGCGGCAGACCCGCTCGAGGATGTCGTCGAGCGATCGGCCGTGCAGGATCATCGACTGGATCGCCTGCTGGGCTTCCAGCTCGTTGCGGACCTTCAGCAGTCGACGGGCCTGGCGAAGTCGGCTGCGGCCGATGGCTAGCAGCAGGACGATCAGCGCCGTCCCCGCCAGACCTATCAGGGCGACCGCCGGGGCGAGGAGGCCGGCGAGCCGGGGCGCCTGGCCCCTTTCCAGGTAGGCGACGGCCTGCAGGCTCGGACCCTTTGGCAGGCTCAGGTCACGCTCGGCGAGCACGGCCAGGTGTTCGTGGTGGTCCGGGTCGGTGTAGAGGTCGACGCCGAGCTCCCCGTCGATCAGCAGGTGAACGGAGAGCCGCTGCGTGTTGAGCCGGATGGCGTCCTCCAGCATGCGGCCGAAGTCGAACGTGGCCAGCAGCCGCCGCCCGGAATCCTGTTGCCCGGAAAGGGGCAGTTGCATCAAGACGGTGACGTCGCCCGGATCGGACGCTTCGCGGAGCAGGCGCAGCCGGGGCGCGGTCGTGCCGGCCGATAGCCACTCGCGGACCGGTTCCTGCATCAGGGCCCGGACACGCCGGTCGGCCGCCTCGGGAGATCGGTCGATCTGCTGCCGGGGTTCCTGCCCGGCGTCGATGACGGCGAGGCCCTGCAGGTCCGGCAGGTCTCTCAGATAGGCCCGTGCATCCTGACGCCAGATTTCCTCGACTGCCGGACGCTCTGCGTGGACGGCCCATCGTTCGGCCTGTCGCTGCAGGGTCTCGACCCGGTCGGTGATCGTCCGCCGGGCGATCGCCTCGACCTGGTCGAGCTGCAGTGCGCCCATCTCCTGGAGATCCCGGTCGTGCCGCAGCGAGAGCTGATACCACGCCAGTGCGCTGATCACGGACCCGACTATCGAGGCGATGATCGCCAGCTTGCCGAGTCCGCGCAGGTCGCCATCCTCCTGGCGCGCCCCGACTATGAGGGCCCCGCCGAAGAGCATGGCGAAGAGAATGGCGGTCCAGGTCATGCCGGGCCGGAACTGCAGCCAGGGTGCCTGGCCGAGTGCGATCCACGCGGCCGAGGCGGCCCCCAGGACGAGCATTGTCCAGCCGACCCACTGCCAGGAACGTCTGGCGCGTCGCGAGGCTCCGGGGACGAGCAGGCAGATGGCCACGGCCAGCAGCATCAGGGAAACGTCGCAGGAGAGGCCATCGGCTCGGGTCAGCAGGAAGGAGATCTCCGGCATTTCCATCCCGGTGACGTTCCGCCAGACGGTGTAGCCTGCCAGTGCCAGCAGCAGCCCGCCGCTGAGATACTGCAGGCCGCGCCAGCGCTGCAGGTGGGCGGCCAGCCCGAGACCGGCGAGCATGCCGGCGGCGGCGTTCGCCGGGGGGAGGGGTAGCCCCGAGGGGCCGACCTGGCTGACGGCCAGCGGGGCGAGCAGCCCCAGCGCCCCCAGGGATACGCAGGCCGCGATTACCATCAGCAGGTAGGTTCTGGCCGTGAGGGGCGTGGTGGGCGGCATCGTCATGGGTGCTTCCGGCCTCGGGCTGGGTTGCTCGGCTGTCAGGTCACGCTAGCTTTCATGTTGAACGGCTGCCAATCAAGGTTTTCTTCCGACGTATCACGAGCGAGCCCGGCGCCGGCCTACAGCCAGCGTCGGGTGCGTGAGAGGTAGCTCCGGTAACCCTCGCCGAACAGCCTCTTCAGGGCGGATTCCTCGGCGCGGATCTGGAAGCGGTCGATGAACAGGACGAACAGCGCCACGATCACGACGCCCAGCCAGTTGCCGAACCAGAACACCATGCCGGTCAGGATCACCGCGTCGCCGACGTAGATCGGGTTGCGGGAAAACCGGTAGATCCCACTGGTCACGAGGTGTTTCGCATGGTCCGGCCAGATGGGATTGATGGTGGTATGCGCACGCTGCAGGTCCCAAGCCGCCGCCAGCATCAGCGCAAGCCCCGTGGCGAACAGCAGGCCGGCGATCCATTCCTGCCCCGGCAGGTCGAAGTTCGTTGCCGGCATCCTCACCGACAGCGCGTAGATCAGGGCGATGGCGACCAGCAGTGCCGCCGGCGGCGGGACCAGCATGTTGACTCGCAGGTTCATAAGGCGGCAGGGTTCGGTCGACGGGCATGAATGGCGCTCATGGTCCTCGAGTGTAGCGCAGGGAAGCCCCGGGGGCGATACGGCGGTCTCGCCGGCTCTCCAGCCGATCTCGATACCTGCGATTTCTTGGCCTAAGGTCTAGGGACCTGCAAGTGAATCCGGGTGCGGCCGGGGTGATCTTCCGGTCCGCGGCCTGCCTTGCATCCACGGCGGTGGCGGCCGGTGGTCCGGTGGCCGCGGCGGTCCGTCGGATCGGACCCGTGCCCGCTCCCGGGCCGCCCGGCGCCCGGATTCGTCGGTCCGGTCGTCTGGGCGAGAATGATCCGGACGACCCTACATTCATCAGGAGGGCTGGGAATGCTGTCGAGGATCAAGAGTCGTTCGGTGCTGCTCACCGGGCAGGATGGCGAGCAGAAACGCGAGCAGGTGCGTGCCTATTTCCATCGCACCATGGATGTCTACGAGAAGCTGTTCGAGGTGATCACGGATGACCGGGCCTTCTACGAGCGCCCCGAGCCCCTGCGCCACCCGCTGATCTTCTACTTCGGCCACACCGCGACCTTCTACATCAACAAGCTGGTCACCGCGAAGGCGACCACCCGCATCGACCCGAAGCTCGAGGGCATGTTCGCCATCGGCGTCGACGAGATGAGCTGGGACGACCTCAACGACGCGCACTACGACTGGCCTTCGGTCGACCGCGTGCGCGAGTACCGCCGCGCGGTGCGCGAGCGGGTAGACGGCATCATCTCCGAGCTGGACTGGACCCCGCCGGTGCGCTGGGACGACCACCCGGCCTGGGCGGTGTTCATGGGCATCGAGCACGAGCGCATCCACCTGGAGACCTCCTCGGTGCTGATCCGGCAGCTCGAGACCCGCTGGGTGCGTCCGCACGACGACTGGCCGGTTTGCGACATCGCCGCGGCGAACCCCGACGCCGCACCGGGCAACGAACTGGTCGACGTGCCGGGCGGCACGGTGGTACAGGGCAAGCGGCACGACGCGCCGCTGTACGGCTGGGACAACGAGTACGGCCGACTGGAAACGGCCGTCAAGCCGTTCCGGGCCAGCCGCATGCAGGTCTCCAACGCCGAGTTCCTCGCCTTCGTCGAGGCCGGCGGCTACGACACGCCCGAGTGGTGGACCGACGAGGGGCGTCGCTGGCTGGACTATCGCGGTGCGGCGCACCCGGTCTTCTGGGTGCCTCGCGGCGATTCCTGGGGCTATCGCACCATGACCCACGAGATCGACATGCCCTGGGACTGGCCGGTGGACGTCAACTACCTCGAGGCCAAGGCCTTCTGCAACTGGCTCTCGCAAAAGACCGGCCGGAGCATCCGCCTGCCCACCGAGCCCGAGTACGAGCGCCTGAGGGATGTTTCCGGCGTCCCGGACGAGCCGGACTGGGGGGAACGGGCGCCGGGCAACATCAACCTCGAGTACTGGGCCTCGGCCTGCCCGGTCGACCGCTTCGCCCACGGCGAATTCTTCGACGTGATCGGCAACGTCTGGCAGTGGAGCGAGACGCCCATCGACGCCTTCGAGGGCTTCGAGCCGCACCCGATCTACGACGACTTCTCCGTGCCCACCTTCGACAACCGGCACAACCTGATCAAGGGCGGCTCGTTCATCTCCACCGGCAACGAGGCCACGCGCGATGCGCGCTACGCCTTCCGCCGGCATTTCTTCCAGCACGCCGGCTTCCGCTACGTCGAGGGCGAGCCGGTCCGCCCGCCGGCAAGCAGGGAAGAGAGCCACTACGAGACCGACGCGTTGCTCGCGCAGTACTGCGACTTCCACTACGGCCGCTCGTACTTCGGCGTGGCGAATTTCCCGCGGGCCCTGGCCGAATACGCCCTGCGCCAGATGGAAGGGCGCTATCACGGTGCGGCGCTGGACATCGGCTGCGCCACCGGACGGGCGACCTTCGAGCTCGCCCCGCACTTCGAGTCGGTCACCGGGCTGGACTTCTCGGCGCGCTTCATCCAGGTCGCCCAGGCCATGCTCGACGACGGGCAGATCGCCTACGCGCTGCCGACCGAGGGAGATCTCACCGAGGATCGCGCCGCCTCGCTCGCCTCGCTCGGGCTCGAGCCGCGGGACAACATCGAGTTCTGGCAGCAGGACGCCTGCAACATGAAGCCGCACTTCACCGGCTATGACCTGGTGCTGGCGGGCAACCTGATCGACCGGCTCTACGACCCGGGCAAGTTCCTCGACGACATCGCCGGGCGCATCAACGCAGGCGGCCTGCTGGTGCTGGCCTCGCCCTACACCTGGCAGGAGGAGTCCACCCCGCGGGAGCGCTGGCTGGGCGGCTTCGAGGAGGCCGGTCGACCGGTGACCACGCTCGATACGCTGATCAGGCGTCTCGAGCCGAACTTCGAACTGGTCGGCGAGCCGGCGGACATCCCGTTCGTCATCCGCGAGACGGCGCGCAAGTACCAGCACAGCGTCAGCCAGGTGACGGTCTGGGCGCGACGATGACGGCCACCGACTTCACCCGGCTGGCCCAGTACCCGGGCTCGGGCTGCGAGAAGTACGATCGCCGGACGGAGATCTTCGGCCGCGAGGACGTCCTGCCGCTGTGGGTGGCGGACATGGACTTTCCGGCGCCGGCATTCGTCACCGAGGCCCTGCGCGACCGGCTCGCCGACGGGGCCTTCGGCTATGCCAAGCCCGATGCGGAGCATTTCCGCGTCATCGCCGACTGGCTGTGCGAGCAGCACGGCTGGCATGTCTGTCCCGGGCAGATCGTGCCCGTGGCCGGGGTGGTGCCGGCGATGGCCATGGCGATCCGTGCCTTCACCTCCAACGATGCCCGGGTGATCATCCAGCCGCCGGTGTACTTTCCGTTCTTCCAGGTGGTGCGCGACCAGGGGCGGGTGCTGCGGGAGAACCCGCTGATCGAGCGGGACGGGCGCTACGAGATGGACTTCGTGGAGCTCGAGGCGCTGGCCCAGGACGCCGAGATGCTTCTGCTCTGCAACCCGCACAACCCCGGCGGGCGGGCCTGGTCGATCGAGGAACTCGAGCAGGTCGCCTTCATCTGCGCCCGCCATGACGTGACGGTGGTCAGCGACGAGATCCACATGGACCTGACCTACCCGGGGGTGCCCCACACCCCCTTCGCCCACGCCGCCGGTCACGGCGGACTGCGCTGGATGACCGTCTCCGCCCCCGGCAAGACCTTCAACACAGCGGGGATCGGCGGCGGGTTCGCCGTGGTGGTCAACCCCGAGGACCGGGAGCGGTTCGACCGGGAACGACGATCCATGCACCTCGGGGAGGGCTCCGTGTTCGGCCTGGTGGCCATGAAGGCGGCCTACCGGCACGGGGCGGAGTGGCCGGAAGAGCTGATGAGGCACATCGCGGTCAATCGCGACCGCGTGCTTGCCGCGGTGGCCGACCTGCCGATCGAGCCGATGGTGCCCGAGGCTACCTATCTCTTGTGGCTCGACTGCCGCGGGATGGGCCTGTCCGACAAGGAGGCCGATCCGGGAGACATCGCCCTGCAGCGCTTCTTCATCGACGAGGCCGGTCTCGGGCTGAGCCAGGGGATCATCTTCGGCGAGGCCGGGCGGGGGTTCATGCGCATCAACCTCGCCACGCCGACCAGGCTGATCGACCAGGCGATGGACCAACTCCGCCGGGCTCTCGGCCGCGACTGACCTTCGCGTCGCGTCGTCAGGCGGCCTGCAGGGTCGTTGCGACCCGGCTGGCGATGGGGAGCCGCCGGCCGGGTCCGGGCTGCATCAGCCGCGCAGACGGGCGTCGAGGTGGTCCACCGCCTCGGCCCAGTCGGCGTCGTCGGCCAGGGATTCGGTCAAAAAGCGCTTCTGGCTTTCGTTCCAGAACGGCGCGTCGGTCAGGGCGACGTCGCTGGGCAAGGGCCGGTGGCGTTCGATGAACGCCTCGATGGCCTCCTCGCTCGACTCGAGTCCCAGTTGATCGAACAGTTCGCTCAGGGGATGGAACGGTGACTGCATGCAGGTCTCTCCAGACGGGTTGCCGTTGGGTTTTCCATGTCTTCCAACCCGATTCTAGCCGCTTTTCGGCGCCCGCGTCCGGGCGGCTATACTCGCCCTGTTTGTCCTTGGAGAAATGCTCGTGTGGGATGACTATCTGCTGTTCCTTCTCAAGTCGCTGACCTGGGTCGTGGCGATGATCTTCGTGGCTGCGGCGGTGATCGGCATGATCGCCCAGGCACGCCAGTCGCAGGGCGCCGAGAGCGGGCCGAAGCCGCTGCGCGTCCGCCGGCTCAACGACGAGGTCGACAAGCGTACCCGTCAGCTAAAGCAGGCGGTCGAGCGGTCGGAAGACGGCCTGAAGAGCCGGCTGCGGCGGTTGCTCAAGCGCCGGGGCAAGACTTCCGAAGAAGCGGATGCCGACTCGGAAAAGCCGCGTGCAGGAGACGGGGACGCCTCCAGGACGGGCGAGGCCGGCAAGCGGGACCAGCCGCCGCGCACGTTCGTCCTGCGATTCAACGGTGACATCCGGGCCTCGGCGGTCGACGCCCTGCGCGAGGAGGTCAGCGCGGTGCTGCGCATCGCCCGGCCGGGCGAGGACCGCGTCCTGCTGGTGCTCGACAGTCCCGGCGGGGTCGTGCCCGGCTACGGCCTGGCCGCCGCCCAGCTGGCCCGCCTGCGCACGGCGGGCGTCGAGCTGGTGGCCGTGGTCGACCGGGTGGCGGCCAGCGGCGGCTACATGATGGCGGCAGTGGCCAACCGTATCGTCGCCGCGCCGTTCGCCATCGTCGGCTCGATCGGCGTGGTCGCCCAGATCCCGAACATCCACCGCCTGCTCAAGCGCAACGACATCGACGTCGAACTGCACACGGCCGGCCAGTACAAGCGCACGCTGACCCTCCTGGGCGAGAACACCGAGGCCGGGCGGGAGAAGTTCCGCGAGGAGCTCGAGCAGACCCACGAGCTGTTCAAGCAGTTTCTCAACCGCTTCCGCCCCCAGCTCGACCTCGACAAGCTGGCCACCGGCGAGCACTGGCTGGGGGAAGATGCGCTCAAGCTGGGGTTGATCGACGACATCGCCACCAGCGACGACCTGATCCTCGAGGCCGTGGAGCAGGGCGATGCCTTCGAGATCGTCCAGCCGGTCAGGAAGCACGGGCTGCTGGGCCGCCTGAGCGCCTCGCTGCAGTCGGCGCTGAGCGAGTGGCGCCAGCCGCCGCTGTAAGGCGGGCGTCGGATCAGTCGCGTGACGTTTCGGTATCGTCGTTGGCGCGGCGGTGGTACAGCGCCAGCACCTGGGCATAGGTGTCGCTCACGTTGCGCGCAAAGCTGTCGATGGCGTGTGTCCTGGCGGTAGCCACGGCCCGCTCGCTCATCGCGGCCCGCAGTTGGTCGTCCTCGACCAGCAGCCTGGCGGCCTCGACCCACTGGTCGATTTCTTCGGCGGTCTTGAAGCCGTTGGCTTCGTTCCGGATCACGTCGTCGATGCCGCTCGAGCGCACGGCCACGACCGGCAGGCCGGCGGCCATGGCCTCGAGGATGACCATGCCCTGGGTCTCCGATTTCGAGGCGAAGACGAACAGGTCGCCCAACTGGTAGTAGTGGGCGATGCTCTCCGGCGGAACGGCGCCCACGAGGGTCACGACCCGCTCAAGCCCCAGGGAGTCGATCCTCGTCTGCAGTCGCTCGTGCTCGTCACCCTCGCCGATGATCAGGCAGCGCAGCGGGCGATCGCTGACCTTGCGCAACTCGTCGACGGCCGAGATCAGGAAGTCGATGTTCTTCTCCCGGCTCAGGCGCGAGACGCTCACCAGCACCCGTTCGTCGTCCCCGATGCCGTGTCGCTCGTGGAGGTTCCTCACCGCCTCCGGCGCCGGTTGCCGGATCCGGTCGAAGTCGATGCCGGTGGGATGGATGTAGATGGGCGAGGTCACGCCGATTACCCTCAGGTACTCCTCGGCCGACTCGGTCGGCACGATCACCCCGTCGCAGCGGTTGGCGAAGCGCCGGATCGCGGTGTGCGCGATCAGGTTGCGGAACAGCGGCCCGGGCAGCGGCACGAAGTGGGAGTAGTGCTCCAGCCGGGTGTGATAGGTGAACACCGTCGGCACCTTCAGGCGGCGAGCATGCCACTGCGCGACCCGGCCGAGCCAGAAGGGGTGGTGGATATGGACCAGGTCCGGCCCGAAGGCCTTCAGGCCGCGCCGGATGGCGGGAGAGAGCGGGTTGGCCAGCCGGAATCCCCCCAGCGGGCCGATGCCGCGGCAGGCGGGCACCCGCAGGACGTCGGGTTCCTCCTCGCGCTGTTCCGGGTAGCTCGGCGCGACGATCAGCACGCGGTGGGCGAGCTGCTCCAGCCCCCGGCGCAGGCGGTCGATGGAGATGGGGACCCCGCCGATGAAGGGCAGGTAGTTGTTGGTCACCATGGCCACGGCCAGCCGACGGTTTCGCCAGGGCGAGATGTCCAGGTCGTAGTCGCGGTAGTACTCGTGTTCGACGAAGATCGCGCCGTAGAGCTTGATCGCCAGCAGGATCAGCAGGCCGAGGACGAGCAGGAAGTTCAGGTGTCCGACGTAGAACAGCGAGTGGAAGAAGAACCACAGGCTTTCCAGCGTCTTGAAGAACTGGTGCTGGCCGATGTCGAGCCGTTCGACCTCGATCTGTACGCCGCCGTCGCTCACCCGGACGTCGACGTAGTGATAGAAGCTGGTGTCGTCGTTGAGCACCAGCCCGCCGGCCCCCCCGGTGACCACGTAGGTCACCCCGTCGAGCTCCTGACGGTCGAACAGGTGCAGGTTGCTCGAGAACACGGCGTCCACGCCATGCTCCCGGAACAGATCGTGCAAACGGTCGCGGAATCCGGTGTCGGCGAGGTACAGGTCGTCCGAGTCGATCGGGCTGCTGCGCGTGGCCGGGAACAGGGGGTGGCCGATGAAGACGAAGCGGTGCGAGGGAGAGGGGTCACGCAACTGCTGTTCGAGCCAGTGGATCTGGAACGGGTAGGTATCCGGGTTGGTGCTGTCGAGGAAGAGGAACTGGCTTTCACCGGCCTGGAAGCCGTGGAAGAACGGGCCGAAATGCTCGTAGAAATTGAACGAGCGGAACGCCCCGGCTTCCTTTTCCCCCGTGGTCAGGACAAAGGGCATCTCGAGATGCGACAGCGTGCGGTACAGCGCCCGGTACTTGTCCTCCCCGGCGCCGCTGACGGCGTTCCCCGCCGACACGAGGAAGTCCGGGTCGGCGCGGTTGAGCATCGGGATCATCTTCCGCTCGAACAGACCGATGGAGTTGTTGATGTTGCCGACCACGGCAAAGTGCAGGTCACGGTCGTCGGCATACGACTGGATGCCTTCGATCTGCTCGGCGTGGGCCGCCTGGTAGCCCGGCTCGAAGATCGACAGGTACAGCCGGTACCCGATCAGCAGCAGGATCGCGACCAGCGTCAGGTAGAACGCAACCTTGAGCCGTCGGGGGGTGATCGATCGTGCCAGGTGGCTCATGTGGACCTCAGGGGGCGTTTCTGCGCCGGGAGCCGGGCCAGTTCGTGCTGGGTGACGAACAGGCCGACCAGCATGCCCAGGTAGATCGTCAGCGCGCGCCAGGCCACGGTCACCAGCACGAGATGCGAGGCGGTGACCACGTCGCGGAAGAAGTGGCCGAACACGCCCTCGGCGATCCCCGCGGCCCCGGGCGTGGGCGAGAAGTACATCACGAAGGTGGTCATGACCATCCGCCCGATGACCACCCAGTAGTCGAAACCGTAGCCCAGCGCCCAGAAGAGCAGCGCCGGGAAGGAGAACAGGGCGAGCAGGAAAATCGCGGTGAAGACGAACGAGCCCGCGATGTCGGCCCAGTGCCCCTGGAAATAGCGCACGAAGCCATGCGCGAACTGCTGCAGGTCGAGCACCAGCCGGTAACGCCAGCGACGGTGGCGGCGGGCGCTGATCAGGTGCAGCCGCCGCAGCAGCTTCAGCAGCCCCAGCAGCGGGCGCAGCAGCCAGTTGGCCTTGAGCACGAGCACGCTGAAGAAACCCAGGTAGAGGATCACGCTGACGATGAGCGTGGCGACCAGCGAGTTGCTGCGGGTCGCTTCTTCCGCGCCGGGCAGGGTCAGCAGCAGGACCGGCGTGGCGCCGAAGATGAACAGTACCGCCAGGGCGGTGCGGATGGTGGTCGCCGTCAGGCCGATGCCGACCGGCACGCCGCGCCGCCGCATGTACCAGACCTGCGCCACCCCGCCGCCGGTGGCCAGCGGGGTGATGTTCGAGACGAAGATGTTGAGAAAGACCAGCCGGGCCATCGCCGGAAGCGGCACCGACTGGCCCAGCGCGCGCAGGGTGAACCACAGTCGCAGCCCGTCGGCCGCGTAGTAGACCAGCAGCAGGGCGAGGCTGGCGAGGATCAGTGGCGGCGAGAGCAGGCGGGGATCCCACTCGAGTTCCCGCCCGGCGACCTGCGAGTAGACCGCCCATACGCCGAGCAGGCTCAGGCCGATGAACAAGAGGGCGAACCAGAGCAGGCGACGACCCCGGAAGGTGGGTTCGTTCTGGATCTCGAAGCGCTCGGGCTGGCGGCTGGGGGTGGTCATCGGCAATGTCGACCCGTGCCGGTCGGCCACGTGACGGCGGCCAGGGGCGGGGAGGCCCGGTGTGCAGGCACAGAAAAACCCGCACGGGGCGGGTTTTCTGATTTCCTTTTTGGAGGCTGGACCCGGAGTCGAACCGGGGTAAACGGATTTGCAATCCGGTGCATAGCCACTCTGCCATCCAGCCGAAATCTGGAGCGGGAAACCGGATTCGAACCGGCGACCCCAACCTTGGCAAGGTTGTGCTCTACCAGCTGAGCTATTCCCGCGTCAGGCGGCGCATTCTTCATCAGGATCGGTCCGCTTGTCAAGCCCTGCGGCGATGCGGCGAGGTCCATCGGGATCAGCGCGAGGCGCGCTCGTGGCGGAGCCGGGCCAGGAGCCATTTCTGCAACATGCGGTTGCGTGCCTGCCGGGCCCGGTTACACTCGGTCCTGTCGGCCTTCAGGCAGCTGGCCGGGTGTCTCGGGTCGTGCAGTTCGGCCGAGCGGGCGTCGAGGTAGACCCGCACCCGCAGGACGACCGCCCGGTCGCGAGAATCGAGCACGGCGTGGTCGGTGAAGGAAAGTTCCAGCGTGAACCGGCCGCGCTCCGTGACGCGGGCGGTGACCTGGAAGTCCAGCGCGAACTCGTCTCCGACGCCCAGCCGACGCAGGTCGCCAAGGAGCCGACGAATCAGGATATAGTTCTGTTCATAGAGATCCATCAACTGATCGAATGGATCGTGTTCGACGTAGCGAGGGATACCGGTGTTGACGTTCATGCCCGCCAGTTTATGGACGACCGCGAGGCTTGTCACCAGAAACCGTCGCCGGCCAGGGGGTCTTTTCTCCACCTGCCTGGCGGCATTCCTCTCCGCGGTCTTCCTCGGCACGGCCCATGCCGACGTGTACAAGTACCGCGACGATAACGGGGTCACCCACCTGACCAACGTGCCGAAGGAGACCGCCAACGCCCCCTACGAGCTGTGGCGCAAGAGCGAGGCCACCAAGCCCAAGGCCTGGCAGGACGGCTACCGGGTGCTCCCGAGGCTCGACCGGGAGAGCTACGCCGAGCAGGTCTCTCGCTTTGCCGAACTCTACGAGGTCGACCCGGCCCTGGTCCGGGCGGTGATCCATGCCGAAAGCGCCTTCCGGCCCGACGCGGTCTCGCCCAAGGGGGCCGGCGGACTGATGCAGCTCATGCCGGCGACCGCCGAACGCTTCGACGTGGCGGACCGATTCAACCCGGACCAGAACATCGCCGGGGGCGTGGCCTACCTGGCGCTGTTGCTCGACATGTTCGACGGGGACCGCGAGCTGGCGGTGGCGGCCTACAACGCCGGCGAGAACGCGGTGACGCGTCACGACGGGATTCCTCCCTACAAGGAGACCCGTACCTACGTGAAGCGCGTGATGCAGCTGCAGGCGGCCTACGCCGGAAACGGATGAACGGCTCGAGCGACGAGGTCGACCTGGCCGGGGTGGGCGAGCGGCTGCGCGCCTTCCTCGAGTCACAGACCGCGCTGGTGCTGGCCGTCGATGACCCGGACGGCAATCCGCCGGTGATCGGCACCTTGCCGTTCACGCGCCAGGACGCCGCCTTCTTCGTGCTCGCCAGCGACCTGGCCCCGCATACCCGGGCGCTGCGCACCGCCGGCGTGGCGAGCGTGGCCCTGATGGCCGACCAGGCCGACACCCGCAACCCCTTCGCCCGCGAGCGGGCCCAGTGGCAGGTCACGGTCGGCGAGGTCGAGCGGAACACGCCCGCCTTCGATTCGATTGCCGCCAAACTCCGCGATCGTCACGGCCAGACGGTGGACCTGCTCTGCGGGCTGGCGGACTTCCACCTGCTCGCGCTGGAAGCAGGCGAGGGCCGGTACGTCAGCGGGTTCGGCCGGGCCTATCGCCTCTCGCGCCTGTCCGTCGGGGATCAGCTGCGCGGCTGATCCCCGCCCGGGGCCGGCGGGCGCAGGAAGGCGGCGGCCTCGGTGATCACCTCGACGTCATCGGGACGTCTCGGCGCCTGCTCGCTCAGGTGGCGGCGGTAGGCCCGGGCTCCCGGCTGTCCCTGGAACAGCGTCAGCAGCGGCTTGATCAGGGTGGGCAGGCGCACGCCCTCGGCGACACGGGCGGCGGCGTACTCGCGGTAGTCCGCCAGGGCGGCCTGCCGGTCGGCCGGCTCCCGGTCGTCGAACAGCGCGGCGTCGATTTCGGCCAGCAGGCCGACGTTCTGGTAGGCGGCCCGTCCCACCATCACGCCATCCACCTCCTCGAGCGCCTCCTGCATGTCCGGGATCGCGGTCAGCCCGCCGTTGAGCACCACCGTCAGCTCCGGGCGCTCGGCCTTGAGGCGCCGGGCGAAATCGGGCCGCAGGGGAGGTACCTCGCGGTTCTGCTTCGGCGACAGGCCGGACAGCCAGGCCTTGCGGGCGTGGACGATGAACACCTCGCAGCCTCCGCGGTCGGCGACGATGTCGATGAATTCCCGGAATTCCTCGTAGCTTTCCTGGTGATCGATGCCGATCCGGCTCTTGACGGTCACCGGGACGTCGACGACCTCGCGCATGGCCGCCACGCAGTCGGCGACCACCCCGGGGCTGGCCATCAGGCAGGCGCCGAATGCCCCGTTCTGCACCCGATCGCTGGGGCAGCCGACGTTGAGGTTGATCTCGTCATAGCCCCAGTCCGCGCCCATGCGCGCGGCCTTTGCCAGCGCCTCGGGATCGGAGCCGCCCAGTTGCAGGGCCACCGGGTGTTCGGAGGGGTCGAAGTCGAGATGCCGCGCCACGTCTCCGTGCAGCAGCGCCCCGGTCGTCACCATTTCCGTGTACAGCCGGGCGCGGCGGCTGAGCCGACGGGCGAGAAACCGGTAGTGCCGGTCCGTCCAGTCGATCAT
>JAWLHL010000037.1:0-1804 GCA_041690375.1 Guyparkeria sp.
TCTCCGCTCGGGCCGCAGAAGCCGCTCGCGTTTACCGCCGAGAGCGCGGCCGCGTCGACCGCCTTCTGCAGGCTGCGCTTCTCGAGAAACAGCCGCCCGGTATCGACGGCCAGCGCGGACACGGCCAGCATCATCACGATGAGCAGCACCGAGAAAATCGCCGAACCGGCCTGTCGATGACCCGTCATCCCGCCGGTCACGGATGGGTGTGGGGCTGGCATGCGCGCGACCGGTGCCATGTCATCTGCCGAAACCCGGCGAGACATCGGTTGACCGGGATTCGGGCGCGGGGCCCTGTCGGTCGAAGCTTTCCAGTAGCCGGCGGTAGGCGCGCTGCGACATCTCGCCCTCGACACGCTTGGGCTCCGCCACCGATCGCTCACCGCTTCTCTGCAGCTCGAGCCACTCCTCCACCACGCTCGCCCCGGGCTTTTCGCCGGCGCATGCCAGCCCCGTGGACGACAGCGCGAGCACGACCACCGCCAGCGACGTTTTCAAGTCACTTCTGAACATGGCTCCTCCCTGTCTTGTCTATCGTCAATCGACATCCGGCTCACCTGCCGGGCCCACGCCCGGGGCAACGGATCACTCCGCCACCTCCCAGTCCGCGGCCTGCGAACGCAGACGCCCCCACTGGTCGGCCGGAAGATCGAGGGATTCCACCAGGCGCTCCGCCTTCCGGTTCTCGTCCATCAGCAGAAGGGCGAGCACCAGGTTGTTCGAGGCGCGCTGGTTGCTCGAATCGAGCTCGAGCGTGGTCTGGAAGCGCTCGGCCGCCATCCGGAACTCGCCGATCTTCAACAGGGCGTAACCCAGATCGTTGTGTATCGCGGGGGAAACCGGGTCCACTTGCCGCGCACGCTCGAGCGAATCCCGGGAGTCGGTCCACTGTCCCTTTTCACCCAGCACGCGCCCGAGTCCGTGTTCGGCGGCCGAGGCATGGCATCCGTTCGAGAGCCCCTCGTAGATCTCCTGCGCCTCGTCGAGCCGTCCGATGTGACGGAGCGCCCTGGCCCGCCAGAGCCGGGAGCGCTGTGTCGTGCCGAGGTCGTTTTCCAGCAGCTGGATGTGGGCCAGGGCCGCGCGGTGCCGGTCATCGTCCATCAACCCTTCGATGGTGTCGTAGCGGATACTCACCTCCCCGTCGTCGTCGGCGTTCTTGCACGGCGCCCGGTCCCAGGAGGCCGGGGTCCAGGAATCGTTCTGGCCAGGTGTTCCGGCGCAGCCGACGAGCAGGAACGCCGTCGCCACGAGGGAGATCCAGCGGGATTCAGGATGTGATTTCAAGCAGCCCTCCAGCAAGACTGATGATTGCCGGCCCCGCCAGCACGATAAGGAGGGAGGGGAAGAGAAACAGCATCATGATCAGGCTCATCTTGCCCGCGGCCTTGTTCACGGCTTCCCGCAGGGCGCTTTCCCGCCGCTTCTCCAGGTCCTCGGCAAGGTTGATCAGGGATCGGTCGACGCTGCCGCCCAGCGAGATCAGCTGCGTCAGAATTCCGGTCAGGCGGCTGATGTCGGTATCGTCGAGACGCTCCTGCATCACGTTCAATGACTGGGCCAGCGGCATGCCCACCGCGGTGCGGCGCAGCACCCGGTCGAGCTCGCGGGCCAGCTCGGGCACCACCGCCTCGCCCTCGTCGGCAATCCGTTTCAACGCCATCTCGTAGGCCAGGCCGCTGTTGAGCAGAAGGCGGAGCAGCCGGGTACTCAACGGCAGTTCCGCCTTGATCCGCGCGATTTTTCGCGCGGCGCGCCAGAGGACGAGCCGCTTGAAGCCGAGCAGGCCGACCGCCCCTCCGGC
>JAWLHL010000037.1:1904-16233 GCA_041690375.1 Guyparkeria sp.
AACAGCACCCGCGCGCCGGTTTCATGCTCCCACATGAGCATCAGGTAGTCCGGGTTGGTGGCCAGCAGGTAGACGGCCATCGCCACCGGCAGCAGGATCAGTACCAGCGCCGTGAACCGGGTCTCGGCCGTCAGCGCCCGGAGATCGCGCCGCATCTGCTGGTCGACGGTGATCGTTCTCGCCAGCCCGCCGAGCATTTCGCTCGCCTTGCCGCCGTGGCGCTGGTGCATGTCGAGGATGAACCCCAGCAGGTGCAGCTCGCGACAACCCTGCACGCGCGCGGCATGCCGAAGCGACTCGCCAAGACTCTCGCCCAGTTCGACACGCGTCTGCACGCGCGCCAGAACGGTCCTGATCGGACCGGTGGCGGTTTCGACCGCCAGCCGGAAGGCCGCATCCACCGTCATCCCGACCTCCAGGCCACGAATCAGCGAGTCGAGCAGGGCGGGAACCTGGTTCCTGAGCGCTTCGCGTCGGGCATTGCCTTTCTTCCATGCCAGCGCGACGGCCAGGGCGATCGCGATCCCGAGAGCACCGGTCACCTGCCACATCCCGGCCGCCGCCGAGCCCAGCACCGCCAGCAGAACCGCGAACGCCACGAGGCGGAAGCGGACGCGCCGGTCCGGCGACACCCAGCCCGCCCGTTCGAACCAGACGAGCAGGTTGTCGGCGCCGCGGCGCAATCCGTCGACCCCGGGCCGCGTCGCGGGAACGTCGGCTTCCCGGTCGAACCGGGCGCGGCGGAAGAACGACTCGGCGCGCGATTTCCTTTGCCCGAAAAGCAGCAACAGGCCGCCGGAAACGAGCAGACCGGCCGAGGCCATCCAGAAAAGCAGTTCAGTCGCGCCCACTACCGATGCCCCCGTATCCCGACATCTTCGGACTCGACACGCGCTCCGCCGGCCGGCGATAGCCCTGGATCGAGGCATCCCAGGTGAACAGCTCGCTCAGGACGTACTTGCCGGCACGGCACTCCACCAGCTCCTGGATGGAGGTGATGCGACGGCTGCCGTCACGCAGGCGCGCGACGTGGACCACGAGGTCCAGGGCCGAGGCGATCATCCCCCGGAGCGTGTCCTCCGTGCCGAGGTACCCCGTGAAGCCCACCAGCATCTCGAGCCGAGACAGCGCATCCGCGGGGCTGTTGGCGTGCAGCGTGCTCATCGAACCGTCGTGCCCGGTGTTCATCGCCTGCAGGAGGTCCATGACCTCGACGCCGCGCACCTCGCCGACGACCACCCGGTCCGGCCGCATCCGCAACACGTTGCGGACGATGTCACGGGCCGATACCTCGCCCTGCCCCTCGGCGTTCGGCGGGCGCGTTTCCAGCGACACCACGTGCGTGTGATGGAGCTGAAGCTCCGCGGTGTCCTCGATCGTGATGATCCGGTGGTCGGAGTCGATGAACTGGCCGAGGGCATTGAGCAGCGTCGTCTTGCCGGTGCCGGTCCCCCCGCTGACGAGGATGTTCATGCGGCGCTTCACCGACTGGCGCAGGAAGGACAGGATTTCCGGCGTGAAGGCGCCGCTGGCCAGCAGCTCGCTGGGTGAGAGCTGCTCGCGCCGCGCCTTCCTGATGGAAATGTCCGGACCGTCCAGGGCCAGCGGCGAAATGATGGCGTTCAGCCGGCTGCCGTCGGCGAGCCGCGCGTCCACCATCGGTGATGACTCGTCCAGCCGGCGGCCTGTCGGTGCCAGCATGCGTTGCAGCACCCGCATCACGTGGTTGGCGTCGACGAACTCCACGTCCGTCTCCTGCAGCTTGCCGTGCCGTTCGACCACCACCCTTTTCGGGCCGTTGACCAGGATGTCGCTGACCGCTGAATCCCGGAACAGCTCCTCCAGGGGGCCGTAGCCGAGGATCTCGTTGACCATGTCCTCGATCAGCCGGTGGCGCTCGGCCGTGTTGATGCCGACCGCCTCCCTCGCGATGTACTCGTCGACCAGCCCGCTGACGTGGGCGGACACGAGATCACGGTCGAGTTCGAACGTATCGATGCCCCGTGCTTCCAGTTCCTCGATCAGAAAGCGGTGCAGGTGAACGCGGTAGGGGCCGCGATCGCTGCCCTCCCTCAACCGGAACTGGGTCATTTGCGGGTTCAGGGCCATGACCTACGTCCCCTTCCCCAGCCCGATCAGGCCGGCGAACCCGCGGGACCGTCGACCCTGCCGGCGAGCGGATGGGGCGTCGTTGCGCCTCATCAGCCGGCCGATGGCCCGCGCGTATCCTCCCCGCGGGTATCGCTCCATGAACGTCTCCCCGGAGTTGATCACCTCCAGCCGTGCCGCATGGTCCGCGGGCAGGGTGGCCGCCAGCGGCAGGTCGAACCGTTCGGCGAGCATCGTCGCCGAGGGAAGCGACTGCTTGTCGTAACGGTCGACGACCAGCTCCGCCTTCCCGCGCACGGTCTGGGAACGACCCAGCTCCTTCAACAGGTCCTCGTTTGCCCGGAAGCTGGTGATCGTCTGGGTTCCGAACAGAAACACGCGATCGGCGCGCTTGGAAAACGTCTGGATGAAATCGATGTCCGTCACGCCGGAGAGATTGATCACGACGTCCCTGAAGTAATAGTGCAGCGCGTCGAGGAACAGCATCACATCGGCCGGCTGCAGTTCCGCCAGTCCGCCGAGATCCTCGCCGACGCCGAGCACGCGCACCCCGCTGGAATGCCGCGGGAAGGCCGTGTCCACCAGCAGCCGGTCGATCGCGTGAACGTTCCGGACCGCGTCGACCAGGCTGTACTCGGCGCGCACGCCCAGGATGGTCAGCACGTCATTGGCGGGAAAGCCCACGTCCAGGATCAGGCTGTCTTCCCCCGGCCCCAGGAGCCGGTCGGCCTGCATGCCCAGATGCGCCGTGAACAGAGCGGCATTGTCGTCGGGCCGCCCGCCGAGCACGACGGTCATGCGGGCCCGGTCGCGCCCCCCGGCATCCAGTCGATGGCGTGGCAGCCTTTCGGTCATTCCCTCGACCCGTCGCCCGAAATCCTCGGCATCGCTGCCGGACACCAGGAAATCCGTCGCCCCCGAGCGCAGCGCGGCGAGCAGCAGCTGCCTCGAGTCGTTCTCGCCCACCGCCACGATGGGCAGGAACGGCTTGTGTCGAACCAGGCCCTGGATCAGGGCCTCCTGGGACCGCAACCATTGCGATTGCATCGACAGCTCGACGAAGACCAGTGATGGCGCGGTCGCGTCAACGAAGCGGATCGCCCTCTCGAGGTCGGTGTTCCCGGTGTCCACCACCTCGCCGAGGCCGCCCACCCCCTCCTGGATGAGCTCTCCGGTCGAGTCGGTCGCCACGAACGCCACGAAATTCATAGGAACGCCCCCGTTCAATCGGAAAAACCGGTGTTCGTTTCGTCGTTGTCTACCGAGTCGAAGTAGCGGTCCTGGCCGAGCAGCCGCAGGAACGATCCCTTGCGGTCCCGCAACGCCTCGCCCGGCATCTCCGGCAGTTCCGCCCCGGCGGCGATCGGCCGGACCAGCTGCGGGGTCACCACCATCAGCAGCTCGGTGTCCTCGCGGTTGAAGCGGCCGCCGGCGAACAGGGCCCCCAGCACGGGGATGTCTCCCAGGCCGGGATACTTGTCGGCGTTTTCCATCATGGACTGGCTCACCAGGCCGCTGATGACGAAGCTTTCGCCGTCGCCCAGCATCACGGTGGTGTCGGTGCGCCGGACACGCAGGCCGGGCACCTCCACGCCACCGGACCTGACCCCGGTGGAGAAATCGAGCTCGCTCACTTCCGGCGCCACGTCGACCACGATGCGCTCGTCGTCGAGCACGGTGGGCGTCAACCGCAGGCGGATCCCGTACTCGCGGTACTCGATGGAAATCGAGTCGCCGGTGCCCTGCTGGACCGGTATGGGCACCTCGCCCCCCGCCGAGAAACGGGCTTCCTGCCCGCTCAGTGCCACCAGGCTCGGATTGGCCAGCGTGTAGGCGACCCCGGAACTCTCGAGGGCGTTGATGGCCGCCAGCCAGCCACGGCTCGCACTACCCAGCGCGAGGTTGTAGCCCTGCTGGTCCGGGAGGATCAGGTTGCTCAGGCGGTTGAGGGTGTCGCCGACGATGTCGCCCAGGCCGCCGCCTGTCCCCGGCGGCGAGGAGGCGATCGTGGATCCTCCGGTCGCCCGGGCGATGAACGAGCCGACGCTCTTGAGCTCGTTCTTGTTGACCTCGACGATCCGCACGTCGGTCTGCACCTGCATGCCGAACGGGGTGGTGCTCCTGTCGACCGTGTCGCCGTCGGCCACCGAGTAGAGACTCTGCATTTCCAGCGAATCCATCCGCCCGTCGACCTGCGCCTTCTTCACGCGGATCGGATAGGTCAGTTCCTCGCCGTCCCTGGTGCGGACGATCAGGCGGGTACTCCCGGCCTTCGCCGGGGTCAGGAGGACCGACTGCCTGTCGAGCACCTCGGCATCCACCGTCTCCGGGTCGCCGACGGCGACGAAATCGATCGACGCGGAGCCGGAGACGGACACGGTCTCCTGCTCGCCGACCGACAGGTCCAGTTCCCCGGGCGGGGCCGCGAACGAAACCGGGCTGGTCAGCAGAAGGGCAAGCGCACAGATCCTCGGCGTACCCAGAATCCCTTCAATGAATCTCGCGGGAGCGTGCAACACAGCCTCCATCATCCTTTCCGTTTCCTGACTTCGTGACCGGCAGGCAAAGCGCCCGGCCCGGCCACCACCGGCATGACCTCTCTCCGGCCACGCCTCACTCGACTTCCACTGCCCGGGAGTCACGGCCCTTGAACACCCGAACCGTCTCCGGCGCGGGCTCGACCGGCTGCGCGGGCTTCGGTTCGGGCTCGCTTCGGGCCGCACCGACCAGCGTGTCCAGTGACTCCCGGTCGTCTTCCGCCTGACCCTCGGACCCCTCGCCTGCCCCGGTGTCGGATGAGTGGACGGCCAGCCGGATCTGGCCGGTACGGGACGCGAGCAGCACGCGAGAGACCTGCTCGTCTCCCAGCTCGAGAACCACCGAGCGGGCGCGCGGCTGCCGATCGAAATCCGTCTGCTCCTCTCCTTGGCCGAACGGTCCCCCGTCAGGCGAATCGTCGGCTTCGGCTTCGTCCCCCGCGGAGGCTGTGGCCTCCGGCGGCGCCTCTCGATCGAGCACCTCGCCGAAGGCCAGCACCCTCACCTTGCGCACCAGGGTGCGCGCGAAGGGGGCGCCGGCATCGCGATGATCCAGGAACCAGACCAGGTCGACCCGGTCGCCGGGAGCGAGATAGCCACCGGCGGCCTCGATCTCGTTGACCTCGATCGCCAGGGCCCTGTGACCCGGCGACACGGCCGTCGCCAGCGGTGTTGTTTGCACCGGCCTGGCCAGGAGGTCCGAGGTGAATTCCTCTCCCTTCGCGATCTTCACCCGGGTCCGTCGCCCCAGGGCATCCCCGGGGCTGGACAGGAGTTGCGCGGCACCCTCGGATTGGCCGCCCGGGCGCTTCGAGATCTCGATGTCCGACGCCTCGATCAACGCGCCGGCCTCGATCGCCCGGGAGGCGACGACCACCCGCTGGATGGGCGAGTCGCGACCCTCGCGCGACGGCTCGGTCACGTCCACCGGCTCGGGCGCGGTGGCCCGCAGGTAGCCGAGGAGCGCGACGCCGATCCCGACGACGATCAGCAATACCGCGACGATTCTGAGGCTGTTGGCTCGCATGGTCAGGGCTGTTCCTTCACTGCTAAATGGACGATCCGATGTCGGGCGGGAGCACGATCTCCGCCTGGGCGCCGAGGTTTTCCGGCACGCGGGGCACGGTGCCGAAGCCGGGCAGCTTGAGCGGGGCGAACGGCAGGACGGAAGAAGGCAGCTCCAGCCGGACCGTGAGCCGCCCCTCGCCGTCCACGGGGCTCACGGTGACATCCGCCTTTTCGAGGGTTCCGGCGGGCCACCAGCTCAGACTCCCGGCGATCCGCTCCCGGACCCGGTCCTCGACCGTCTCGGCGCTATCGGCCCGGACGGCCGCCCGGGCGCCCTCTTCCGCCGCGAAGACCATGGACTGGTTGAGCATGAAGACCAGGCCGTAGGAGACCGATGCATAGAAGACCACGAACAGAAGCGGGAGGACGAGGGCGAACTCGATCGCGACCGAACCGCGCTGGACCGGGCGGCGGCGCGATTCACGGATCGGTCGATTCCGGACTAGCTGATCAACATCCATGCCGAAATCGCTCCAGGCAGAAAGGCAACCGCGAACGGGATCCTCCGCCCCGCTCCACTGAACAGGAAGACGCCCAGCGCCCACAGGCCGGCGGCGATCACCCCGACCAGCAGGGCCGCGCTTCCCCACAGCAGGCCGGCCAGGACCCCGAGCTTCAGGTCGCCGCCGCCGAGCACGGCAAGGCCGAAACCGGGGCCCAGCAGGAGAGCGGCGATCAGCATCCCGAGCAGCCGGTCGTCCACCCCGGGACCGCCGCCGGCGAACCACTGCAGGGGGAGCAGGAGCAATCCCGCCAGAAGCCAGAGGTTGGGCAACCGCCGCCGGGTATGGTCCAGCAGCATCCCCGACATCCCCCAGAGCAGGGTCGCGAGGAGCAGCGCCCAGGCAGACACCGGCACCGGCTGTCACCCGAATCCTTGCGAGCGGGTCGGCACACTCAGTCCGAGCCGCCGGTGATCGCGCTCTCCAGCGTCCCGAAGACTTCCCCCAGGGCATCCTGTACCGGCTGGAGGAACCCGACCAAGGCCGCGGCGATCAGCGCCGCGATCACGGCGTACTCGATCGCGCTGGCACCCCGCTGATCACGCCAGAGGCGCTTGAGAGAGAAATGGATCTTCAGGCAAACACGTCGGTACATGCGGCGTTTCTCCGTGGTCGTGGGTTGAGCAGCCGAAGCACTCAGCCATTCGCGTCATGCGGCATCGAGATAACCGGTTCGTAGGGGCGCTCGAGAAGCCGCCCATCCATTCGTAGTAATTCAGTAGGTTTTACCGTGCCACGGAACCAGCACCCGGGGAAATAATACTTTTCTACTCTCCATAGACGGCCCGCCCATTTGCAGAAAATGACTCTCGATTTATTCGCAGATTATTGTTTTCAGGGGATTAAATGCGTTCTTCTTCGTGAAGAAAACCCGTCCGCAGCCATCGCCGCGGGCGGTTGGGCGATAACCCATTGGTAATAGCCGGGAGGGATAGCCGGCCGGGCCTGCAGGCGGGAAAACAGGCTGCGATGCCGGGAGAAGGAAGAAGCCCCTCAGGCGCCGGGCTCCACCGGCGTGCGGGTCAGCGGCAGCCGCAGGCAGAACTCCGCGCCGCCGGCCACGTTTCGAACGGCAATCTCCCCGTTCATGTCCTGGATGATCCCGTAGCTCAGCGACAGGCCCAGGCCCGTCCCCTTGCCGGCAGGCTTGGTGGTGAAAAAGGGCTGGAACAGCCGCTCCCGAACGGCTTCGGGCATCCCGCCGCCGGTATCCCGGACGCGCAGCTCGAGCTCGTTCCCCGAGGGGTGGCTGCAGAGGATGAATATCTCCCGGCTGTCGCTGCTGGCGTCGGCGTTGATCGCGTCCCGGGCATTGACCAGCAGGTTCATCATCACCTGCTCGAACAGGGACTCGTGTCCCCAGATCATGGACTGCTCCGCCTCGCAGTCGACCACGGCTCGGATCCCGTCGGCATCGAACTGCGATTGCAGGAGCTCGACCACCCGGCGGGCACTGCGCACCGGGGAAAACGGCTCGGGGTCGTCGCTCGGCTTGCGGCCGAAGATCCGCATGTGGTCGATGATGTCGGCCGCGCGACGGGTCTGGGCGGCGATCCGGTCGAGCTTGGCCAGGTAGTAGTCGGTTTCCACGGGCTCGTCGCCGATGCGGCGGCGCAGGTTCTGCGTGGCGAGCCGGATCACGTTGAGCGGCTGGTTGATCTCGTGGGCCACCCCCGCCGCCATTTCGCCGAGCACGGCCATCTTCGACGACTGCACGAGCTGGCGCTCGGTTTCCTTGACCGAGTTGATGTCGAGGTGAAGCAGGAGCCCCTCACCGGCGGCGGGCGTCCGCTTCATGGGAGCGGCGTGAACGTGGAACCAGCGCCACCCCTCGCCGGAGAGGTTCAGGCGAATCTGCCCGCTCGCCTCCTCGCCTCGGCCGAGGCTCTCCACGAGCCTGTCATGCACCGCCACGTCGCCCGGATGCACGGTCGACTGCCATCGTTCCAGCGACTGCGGCGCGGCCCCTTCCGCGGACGGGTCGACCGTCGTCCACTCTCCGTCAGCGCGCCGCCGCCAGGCCATGACGAAAAAGCCCGATTCCCCCCGCGCCTGCCCGGCAAACTCGAGCAGGCCGGGCGATGCGGCAGCAGCTCCGCGACCCGGGGCCTGCGCGGAAGCGGGCGAATCCGTCGACCAGGCCGCCGGCATCTCGGCCATGGCGGGGGCGGCCGACGGCCCGAGCGAGCGCCAGGCCGACCAGGCCACCAGCGCCCAGACGAGCGGGATGAACATCGCCACGAGCGGTCGCAGCGATTCATCCGGCACCACCATGTCCAGCCCCGCCAGCGCCCCGCGGGACACGGCGATCGCAAGCAGGCCGGCGGGAAGCACGGCCAGCAGGAACACGAGCGCGAACCGAACCTGCGACTGGGCGAGCCAGCGCGACCAGGGAGCGCGGGCGGCCCCCTGCCCCACCAGGAGCATCGACAGGGCGAGCAACTGCGCATCGACCAGCGGGCGGGAGAGAAGATCGCCCGACAGGCCCGCCCCACCCCCGGCTCCGAGCCCGACATGCAGAAAGCCGCCCGCCAGTGACGCGATCAGCAGGAAGATCAGGGGGAGCGGGATGGCGCCGGGCGCAGCCAGCCGAAGCCACAGCCACAGCCCCAGCAGTTCTAGGCCGACGACGGCAAAGCCGGGCGGCAGATGACCGAACCAGGCGAAGCAGCCCGTCGCGAGCAACGCCACCAGCAGCGCCCCGACCAGGGCGCCGGCGCAGATCCAGCCGGTCACGGCGAAGGCAAACGCCACCGACGGCCACAGCCACTCCACGTCGACCGGGGCCAGGTCCATCAGCGAAGCGCCGAGAGCCACCAGCCCCGCGCCCCCGACGAGCACCAGGCCCAGGATGCGAACAGGAGGCCTGCGGTGCATCGAATCAGCCATGATCGGGGTCCCGGCGAAGTCCGGCCGAGCGATTCAGCCGCTCGCGGCAGTCATGCAGTTCCCTGTCCAGCCGCGCGACCAGCGTTTCGAGATGGGCCACCCGTTCTTCGAGCGGGGCCGCGGCCGGCGGCGCGATTGATGAAGGAGCCCGGCCGATGTCGAGCTTTTCCCCGATCCAGTCCACCACCTGGTCGAGGTCGAACGGCTTTTCCAGGAACCGGTCCACGCCCAGGCGGAGGCCTTCGGCCCGCTCTTCCGGGGAAAAGAAGGCGCTGATCATCAGGATGTGCAGGGAGCTGCCGCCGGGGAGTGACCGCAGGTTCCTGACCAGCCCCAGCCCCGAGATGCCGGGCATGTTCTTGTCCACGACGACCGTGGGGGGCAGGTGCCGCTCGGCCAGCGAGAAGGCTTCCACCCCGTCTGTCGCCAGCCACACCTCGATCCCCTCGGCGCGAAGCTCCTCGGCTATCTCCTCGATCAATGCCCTTTCGTCGTCGACCAGCATGACCGACCTGCCTGACGGCCGTCCGGTCTGCGAAGGGCCTTGAGGGTGCGCGCCGGCACCCGGCCGGCTGTCGCCGAGCATCGAGGTCATGCCTGCTCGAGGCGGTGCGCCAGCAGGGCGACCTGGGTGCGATTGGAAACCCCCAGCGTGTCGAGTATCTGGGAGACGTACAGCTTGACCGTGTTCTCGGAAATGCCGAGCTCGCAGGCGATCTGGTAGTTGGAACGGGCGTCGGCGACCAGTTTCATCACTTCCTTCTGACGCCGGGTCAGGCGCTCGGTGCGCCCCCGCAACTCGTCGAGATCATCCCCGGATTCGCCTGCGCGGCTGCCGGACTGCGGCTGCGACCCGATGGATTGCCGCAGTTCCGACAACTCGGCCCGTATTTCGGCCAGGGGGCCGTCCAGCGCGCCCGACGGCCAGGAGGCCTGCTGCAGCATCGCGCGTTCACGACGGCGACACACGCGCTGCAGGGCCTCCTGCATCGCGGTGACCAGCGCATCGAGATCGACCGGCTTCTCGAAATAGTCCCGCGCCCCGGCCCTCATGGCGTCGAGCGCCCGGTCCCGGGATCGGTAACCGGAAAAGATGGCCGCCTCGAAGATCCGGTCGCCCTCGTAATGCTTGGTGGCCCAGTCGATGAACGACACGCCATCCTCCCCGGGCATGCCGATATCCACCAGCAGGACGGCGATGCCGGAATCGCCCAGGAACTCGACCCTGGCCTCGCTGGCCGACGTCACGCCGACAGCGGCGATCCCGTGGTTTGAAAAGTGCTCCTGGAGTTCCTCGATCTCGTCGGACTCATCGTCCACGATGAGCACCTTGAGCCGGTTCGGATCACATTCCGTTTCTTGTTTCATTCTGCATGCACCTGCCTGTGCCGGGCGAAATCTCAGGCCCGCCCTTCCCCGTTGAATCCATGCGCCCGGACCGTGGCCCGGGATGAGAGCTATCCGGCCGCACCCGGCGCTCCCGCGATTGCCGCTCCCGGCTCGTCCCGACCCAAGGCCCGGCACGACACTCGGTCTTTCGCCGGCATGGGACGACCCAGGGCTTTTTCACCTGCCGGCACGAATCGGCCGACGCGGATCAAGGTACCACCACTCCGACCCGAACGTCTCACCCTCCCGCGCCGTCGCGATCGACCGGGACATCCGGCGACGCCGCCCGGATCACGATCCGTTTCACCCCCGGCGCAGGGCAGGCGAACAACGCCTCGACATGCCGCCAAGGCGGCATTCCGGCGCCGTTTCGGCACTCGACGCTTCCCACCCGGGACCCCCCGCCATCTTCCCTTGCCCGTGACCGAAATCCTGCCGGCGAATCGGCGATATCAATACTTGTTTACTACTCCGTTCAGGCCTTTCTGACTATGTCTTTCCTCCTCGCCCCCCGGCACGCTACGAACCGCTTGCGAATTTATTGGCATCAACCGGGCAGTGGTCGCCTGAAAACCGAAAAAACGACAAGGAACGACCACTTACGTTGGCGTCAAGGATCGGACCAGGGTTCCGAAAACGGACAACGAACCAGAGAGGAAAGATAAGCATGTTCATGAAACGGACTCTAATCGCGGCCGCGATAACCGGCGGCATCCTGGCCATGGGAACGGCTCAGGCCACCAACGGTTATTTCTCCCACGGCTACGGCGTGAAAAGCAAGTCGATGGGGGGCAGCGGCGTCGCGTTCTCCGGCAACAGCGCGATGACGATCGCCAACAACCCTGCCACGCTCTCCGACGTCGACACCCAGGTCACCTTCGACGTGTCGTATTTCAAGCCGGTTCGCGGCTACGAGTACGAGACCCGGTTCATTCCGCTCGAGACCGGCCTGCTTCCCGAGGCCGACGACCTGGGGCTCACCGGCACCGAGCTGGACACCTTTCTCGGCATGTTCGTCTCGATCGTCGGCGAGGCGCTGCCCACCGAAGCCTTTTCCGTGGACGGCACCGGACGCAGCGACCAGGAGGCCTTCTTCATCCCCAGTCTCGCGGCAAGCTGGAAGCTCACCGAGAACGACTCCATCGGCATCGCCATGTACGGCAACGGCGGGATGAACACGGACTACCCCGCCGAGTCGGGCAACTACCTCGGCTTCGGCGGCGAGGATCCGCAGGGCACGTTCGGGGCCGGACGGACGGGCGTGAACCTCGAACAGCTGTTCATCACGCCGACCTACTCGCGCAAGCTGTTCGGCGACACGCTGTCCGTCGGCATCGCGCCGGTCATCGCGTACCAGAAATTCAAGGCATTCGGGCTGGAGAACTTCAACGGCGAAGGCGAATTCGCCCCGCTGCTCGCGGCCCGCTACCCGGATGCCGGCGGCGACCAGCCCGGCTCCTTCTCCACCGACAGCGCCAACATGACCGGCAACGGCCATGACAAGGTCTTGGGCTACGGCGGCAAGATCGGGCTTACCTTCGAACCGATCGAACACCTCACCCTCGGGGCCACCTACCAGTCCCGCATCCACATGGAGGAGTTCGAGGAGTACTCCGGGCTGTTCGCCGAAGGCGGCAGCTTCGACATCCCGCCCACCTGGTCGGTGGGGCTGGCCGCGAACATCACCGACGACCTCACCTTCACGCTCGACTACCAGCTGATCGAGTACGAGGACGTGAAATCCATCTCCAACCCCTCACTGGACTACGTGTTCCAGTGCACGGACGGGGATTCCTCCAAGTGCCTCGGCGGCGAGGACGGCGCCGGCTTCGGCTGGAACAACATCGACGTCTACAAGCTGGGCATGCAGTGGCAGGCCACCCCGCGCCTGCAGCTCCGCGCCGGCTGGAACCGGGGCGACAACCCGGTGAACGAGGCCGACGCCCTGTTCAACACCATCGCCCCCGGCGTGGTCGAGAACCACTACACCGCCGGCTTCAGCTACGAGTTCGGCAAGCGTCACCAGATGCATGGCGCGGTCATGTACGCCCCCGAGGTCACGGTGGACGGTAACAATGAACTCCTGACCGACTTCACGCTCGGCGCCGCCGAACAGGACCTGAGCATCTACATGGAACAGTACGAGGCCACAGTCGGCTACACGTACAAGTTCTGAATCCCGTTTTTCCTTTCTCTGCTGCCGTTTGGCCGCTCCCCGCGAGCGGTCTTTTTTTTGGTCCGCATCCCGGCGATGCGGAGCGGCTCGATGAACTATAGGTATAGGACCGCCAGACTGACGGACCATGGCAAGGGAGAAAACCAAGATGCGACTGTCGTTTCACGGCGCCAACCGGGGCGTGACCGGTTCCTGCCACCTGATGGAGGTCGAGGGGCTCAAGATCCTGGTCGACTGCGGGCTGTTCCAGGGCGGACGGGAGATCGACGAGGAGAACGAGCGGGAATTCGGCTTCGACCCGCGCTCGATCGACATCCTCCTGCTGACCCACGCCCACCTCGACCACTGCGGACGCATCCCGCTGCTGGTCAAGCGCGGCTTCGAGGGGGAGATCATCGCGACCTCGGCCACACGCGAGCTGGCCCGGGTGGTCATGCTCGACGCGGCCCACCTGCAGGAAGAGGAAGCCGAACGGCACAACCGCAAGAACAAGCGTCGCGGCAAGCCGGCGCTCGACCCGCTCTACACCGAGCTCGACGCGCTGAACGCCATGGACCTGTTCGGACGCAGGGCGCGCTACGAGCAGCCCATCACGCTGGGCGAAAACCTGACGGCCACCTATTACGATGCCGGCCACATCCTCGGCTCGGCCAGCATTCGCATCGAGTACCCGGACGGCGGCAAGCCGAAAAACATCCTGTTCTCCGGCGACATCGGCAACAAGGGCCGCCCCATCCTGCGCGACCCGCACATCCCGCCGCCGAGCCACACCGTGGTGATGGAAAGCACCTACGGCGACCGCAACCACAAGGCGCCCGCCCCGACCATCCAGGAACTCTACGACGCGATCCACGAGACGCTCGAGCGTGGCGGGAACGTGCTGATACCCACCTTCGCGCTCGAACGGGCGCAGGAAATCCTCTACCACCTGCGCGAGGGCGTGGAACAGGGCGCCCTGCCCCACAACCTGCCGGTTTTCCTCGACTCGCCCATGGCCATTTCCGCCACCGAGATCTTCCGTCATCACCCGGAGTGCTACGACGAGGACGCCCGCGCCATCTTCGAGCGCGGCGAGGACCCCTTCAAGCTGCCCGAGCTGCGCTTCACCCGCGAGACGGCCGACTCGATGGCGCTCAACCGCCTGCAGGGCGGCGCGGTCATCATGGCCGGCTCGGGGATGTGCACCGGCGGGCGCATCCGCCACCACCTGCGCCACAACCTCTGGCGACGGGAGTCGAGCGTGATCTTCGTCGGTTTCGCCGCACCGGGCACGCTCGCCCGCCACATCATCGACATCAGCAAGCAGGAGGACAAGAAGGGACAGGTCCGCCTGTTCGGCGACTACATCCCCATCAACGCGCGCATCTACACCATCAACGGCTTCTCCGCGCATGCCGGGCGCGACGAGCTGCTCGAATGGCACCGCGCCGTCCGCCCCAGGCGGACCATCCTGGTGCACGGCGAGGAAGAAAAGATGGCGATCTTCGCCGAGGCGCTGGAGGACACCGATGTCCTCATGCCCGAAATGGGCGACGCCATCGAGATCTGATCACCGGTGCGCCCTCTGGGCGACGTCACCCATCGCGGCCAAAGCCGCTCCTACGGCCATTTCCAGGCCACAAACCGAATCCCGCCGTAGGAGCGCCTTCAGGCGCGAT
>JAWLHL010000038.1:0-15196 GCA_041690375.1 Guyparkeria sp.
GGCCACGTCAAGACATCGCAACGCGGAGCACGGGCGACTCGCCAAGCCCCGCAGGGCGCGCCTTGAGCCGGGCATCTGCTGCGTTGTCGTCCTTGGAAAGGGAACAACCCTTCCGCGGCGGACGAGCGCCTTGCATCTGCCCGGCTCAAGGCGCGGAGAGCGGAATGGCATTCGTGCAGAGTTTCCTTAGCGGTCAAGATACCCTTCGAGCAACGCCCGGGTGCGCTCGGTGATCCACCTGGCCGGCTCGGCCATGGCCTGTTCGACACTCACGCTGGCATCGACCAGGGCGCGGGCGTCGGCCAGGCCGAACGCGGCCAGTTCCGCCTTGCTGCAGGCAATGCTGCCGGCGATCGCCAGCACCGGTACGTCAAGCTTGCCGGCCCGGGCGACCACCTCGGCGACCACCTTGCCGCGCGAGGTCTGGCCATCGATCTGTCCTTCGCCGGTGATCACGAGATTGGATTCGGCGATGGCCGCGTCCAGCCCGACCAGGTCGGCCAGGTAGGCCGCCCCCATCCTCGAATGGCCGCCCAGCACGCAGGCCAGGGCGAAGCCCAGCCCGCCGGCCGCTCCCGCGCCGGGCGTGGAGGGCGGGCGGAGCAGTCGGCCGGCGGCGTCGATCGTCGCGGCCAGCCGGTCGAGGTGGGCGTCCATGGTCCCGACGTCTTCGGTCGCCAGTCCCTTCTGCGGTCCGAACACCGCCGCGGCCCCGTGGGGACCGGTCAACGGGTTGTCCACGTCGTTGAGCACGGTGATCTCGACCCCCGCGAGCCGCGGGTCCAGTCCGGAGAAGTCCACCCGGTCCAGCCCCGTCAGGCCTGCCGGTGTGCTGGGCAGCCGGTTGCCGTTCCGGTCGAGAAACCGCAGGCCCAGGGCGTGCAGTGTGCCCGCGCCTCCGTCGACCGTACCGCTGCCGCCCAGCCCGACCAGCAGGTGCTCGGCGCCGGCGTCCATGGCCGCGCGCAGCAGTTCGCCCACTCCGCGGGTGTCGAGTTGCCACGGGTCCCGCCTGTCGGCAGGAACCTGGTCCAGTCCGCAGGCCGAGGCCACGTCGATGACCGCCCGGCGACGGACCGGGTCGTACCCCCAGCCGGCGGTCAGATGCGTGCCGGTGGGGCCGTGCACGTCGGTCAGGTGCCACTCCCAGCCCAGCGTGTGGGTCACCAGCTCCGCGGTGCCCTCGCCGCCGTCGGCCATGGGCAGGGCGCGGACCTGGGCCGCAGGTCGCGCCGCGTGGACGCCCCTCGCCATGGCCTTGGCGACGGCCTCGGCCTCGAGACTGCCCTTGAAGCTGTCCGGGCAGAGGACCACCTGCAGGTCGTCAGACAAGGATCAGCCCCAGCAGGTAGATGGTGATCATGGCGCTGACGCCCTGGAGCAGGGTGGCCGTGGTGAAGGTCTTGTAGGCCGTGGCCACCTTCATGCGGCTGAACTGCGAGACCACCCAGAAGAAGCTGTCGTTGGCGTGCGAGACGGTCATGGCGCCGGCGCCGACGGCCATCACGGCCAGCACGCGGCCCATGTCCGAATCCAGCCCCAGGTCCGGCAGCAGCGGGGCGACCAGCGTGGAGGCGGTGACCAGCGCCACGGTCGACGAGCCCTGGGCGGACTTGAGCGCCGCGGCGATCAGGAACGGCACGAACAGCCCCAGCCCCAGGCCGGTGAGCATTGCTCCGAGCTGGTCGCCCAGCGGGGTCTCGCGCAACACGTTGCCGAAGGCCCCGCCCGCGCCGGTGATCAGGATGATCGGCGCGGACAGCAGGATGCCGTCGACCGTCACCTGGTGGAAGCGGTCCTTCTTGTCCTCGCCCTTGATCAGGCCGACGGCGAACAGCAGGCCGATGGCCAGTGCCACGACCGGCTGGCCCAAGAAGATGAAGGTGTTCGCGATCAGGCCCGGCTCGACGTCACGAGTTGCCAGGCTGGCAACCGAACCCAGGCAGATCAGCGCGATCGGGGCGATGATCGGCATGAACGAGGCCAGCGTCGACGGGCGGTGGCTCATGTCCGGTTCCGGCTCCTCGATCTCCTCGCCGACCGCTTCGCTGATCGGGTCGGGCTCTAGCATCTCGGCCTCGTTGGCAGGGTTCGAGTAGCGGTTGGCCCAGAGGGCGCCGACGATCGCGGTCACGGCCGCGACCACCAGGCCGACGAGGATGACCAGGCCGAGCGAATCGGCAATGTCGAGGTTGGCGGCCGCGGCGATGGGCCCCGGGGTGGGCGGCACGAAGTTGTGGGTGGCGAACAGGCCGGTGGCGAGCGCCACGCTCATCGCGACGATCGAGACGCCGGTCTTCTTCGCCAGCGCGTTCTTCAGCGAGTTGAGGATCACGTACCCCGAGTCGCAGAACACCGGGATCGACACGATGTAGCCGATCAGCGAGACGGTGAAGTTGGGGAAGCGGTCGGACAGCAGGCGGATGATCGCCTCGGCCATGACGATGGCCGCGCCGGTGCGCTCCAGGATCACGCCGATGATCGTGCCCAGCGCGATGACGATGCCGATGTAACCCAGCGTGCCGCCAAAGCCGTCGTTGATGACGCTGATGGCCTCCGTTGGCGCGATGCCGCCGGCAAGGGCCATGGCGAATGCGGCCAGCAGCAGGGCCAGGAATGGGTGCATGCGCAGTTTCGCCGTGGCGAATACCAGCGCGATCACCACGATGATCAGGCTCGCGATAAGCATGATGTTCTCGCTCCTTGGGTCGTTGGTTCTTGGTGCTTTTCTTCTTGTTTGTTCTTGTCATTTCCTCGTCATGACAAGCGCAGTGTAGACCGTGTGTCACGGTGTCGCGCCCCTGAGCGTATGCCGGCTCGCTTCGGCAGCGTTGGCTTGAGGCAACGGATTGCCGTCACCATGCCCGGTAGTCGGCGGGCAGGCGCGAGGTGTAACCGGTGGTTCCGCGGGAGGTGATTGGCGAAGGTGGGGACGAGAGGATCCCGGGGGGGAGCCCGGCCTCTGGCGCGGCCGAGATCCGCAGCTTGTGGGCGGGATGGTCCGCCCGTGTTCCGCACGACCGAAGGGAGTGGTGGAACCGGCAGGGCGGAAGCCGCTTCCCGACGAAGCATCGCTTCGTGCTGCTGGAGCGACCGAAATCTGGGATTTCGGGCCGGAATAGTCCGCTGAGGTTCAGCACGACCGAAGGGAGTGGTGGGCCCAGCAGGACTCGAACCTGCGACCAAGCGATTATGAGTCGCCTGCTCTAACCAACTGAGCTATGGGCCCGGGCAATGGTGGCGGGCGCCACCGGGGCCGACGAGACGTCGACCCGGGGGAGGATTATTCCATCTTCGCGTCGATGAAGCTGCGCAGCTTTTCCGAGCGCGACGGGTGACGCAGCTTGCGCAGGGCCTTGGCCTCGATCTGGCGGATGCGCTCGCGGGTGACGTCGAACTGCTTGCCGACTTCCTCGAGGGTGTGGTCGGTGTTCATGCCGATGCCGAAGCGCATCATCAGCACCTTGGCCTCGCGCGGGGTCAGCGTCGAGAGGATCTCGCGGACGATCTCGGAGAGCGAGGCGTTGGTCGCCGAGTCCAGCGGAGAGACCGCGCCCTGGTCCTCGATGAAATCGCCCAGGCTCGAATCGTCGTCCTCGCCGATGGGCGTCTCCATGGAGATCGGCTCCTTGGAGATCTTCATCACGCGGCGGACCTTGTCCTCGGGCAGGTCCATGCGCTCGGCCAGCTCCTCGGGAGTCGCCTCGCGGCCCATCTCCTGGAGCATCTGGCGGCTGATGCGGTTGAGCTTGTTGATCGTCTCGATCATGTGCACCGGGATGCGGATCGTGCGTGCCTGGTCGGCGATCGAGCGGGTGATCGCCTGGCGGATCCACCAGGTGGCGTAGGTCGAGAACTTGTAGCCGCGGCGGTATTCGAACTTGTCGACCGCCTTCATCAGGCCGATGTTGCCTTCCTGGATCAGGTCGAGGAACTGCAGGCCGCGGTTGGTGTACTTCTTCGCGATCGAGATGACGAGACGCAGGTTGGCCTCGATCATCTCCTTCTTCGCCCGGCGGGCCTTGCCTTCGCCGAGCGTCACCTTGCGGTGGACGTCGCGGATCTCGGTCACGGAGAGCAGGCTGTCGCGCTCGACGGTGGCCAGGCGCTTGGCCAGGCGCTCGATCTCGGGCTGGACGGCGGCGAACTTGGTGCTCGGCTTGCCGCCCGTGACTTCCTTGATCCAGTCGTTGCTGGTCTCGTGACCGCGGAAGGCGTGGATGAAGTCCTCGCGCTTGATGCCGCCCTTGTCGACGGCCTGCTGCAGGATCTGCTTCTCCAGCAGGCGCACGCGCTTGATGGCCTCGCGCACCTGGGTCACCAGCTTCTCGTTGAAGTTGGGGTTGAGCTTGAGCTTGATCAGTTCGCCGGCGATCTTCTCGTTGATTGCCGCGATCTTCTCGCCGTCGCTCTTCGCCTTGCGCGTCTTGGTGATCAGGGCGTGCCGCTGCTCGTGGAGATCCTTGAGATCCATGATGATGGCGCGGACGGCCTCCGTGTCGATGCCGGTGTCGGCGGCCTCTTCCTCGTCGTCGTCCTTGTTCGCTTCCGTGCTGGCGGAGCTGGCGGCTTCTTCCTCGTCATCGAGCACGTGGAAACCGACCACCACGTCGGCCAGCTTGGTCTCCTCGGCCTCGACGCGCGCGTACTGGGCGAGCAGGGTGTCGAGCGTGGGCGGGAAGGCGGCCATGGCGACGGTGACCTCGCGCAGGCCTTCCTCGATGCGCTTGGCGATCTCGATCTCGCCCTCGCGGTTGAGCAGGTCGACGGTGCCCATCTCGCGCATGTACATGCGCACGGGATCGGTGGTGCGGCCGAACTCGGCGTCCACCTGCGAGGCGAGCACGGCGACGGCCTCCTCGGTGGCGTCGTCGTCGGTCGACACGCGCGACTCGTCCGACAGGCCGAGGTCGTCCTTGTCGGGCGGTGCCTCGGATACCTGGATGCCCATGTCCTGGATCATGCCGATGATCACTTCGATCTGTTCGGCGTCGACCAGCGACTCGGGCAGATGGTCGTTGATCTCGGCATACGTCAGGTAACCCTGCTCGTTGCCCAGGGCGATCAACTGCTTGATGCTGGTTTGTTGGTCTTGCTGCATCGGCGTGAAACCTGCTCCGGCAATTCGGTGAAAACGCCTGGAAGTCGTGCCGCGGGTGTGCGGGTCGAGGACGGCCCGTCTGGCCGGGCGTCGCTTTGTCCAGGCGGCGCGAGGAGACGTCTGGGCCTCGCGCGGGAAGGTCCGGGGGACAGGTTGCCTGCCCGGGCTTTCCCTTTGGGGAACACGAAATTATAACGTCTGGAGGGCTTTTCGTCCATCGAGAGATGGCTCGCAAGAGCGCCTCCGGCACTTCCTCCCCCGAGTGCCTCCCTCCACTGGCCCGCAAGGATGACGGCGTGGCGAGAATAGACTCCCGGAGGATCGTCTGCCGACAGGCTCTAGACCGATCGGCCGTCCTGGTCGCTGCCGGTCAGGCCGGAGCGCTGTCGGCGTTTCCGCTCTGCCAGCGCCTCGCGTTGACGGCGTTTTTCCAGGATGTCCTCGAGCATGGTGGTGGCGATCTCCAGGTTTTCAATGCCGACGATGCGCTGCTCCGCGGCGGCCCGGCGGTCACGCTCGTCGAGCGCGTCGGCCAGCAGCCGTTCGATCGCCGGCGGGGGGCGTCCGTCATGCCAGGCCTCGGACGGTCGGACCCGGTCTTTCAGCGAGGGATGCTCGAGGAGCAGCCTCAGGAGGATGTGATCCTCCGAGCGGGCCGGCGGTGGGCGGTGCGCGGCGACCGGAGCGGGCCGGGCCGGTTCTCCGCGGAACGGCCGGCCGAAAAGGCCGTGGTGACGGTCGACCTGGCGCGCCGTCAGGCGCCGGAGCGTGCCCTGCGGCATGGTGTTGATCAGTCGGTGGGCCTCCTTGTTCTTGCGCGCCTGCGCCGCGGTGTCCTCGCCGGGGATGGACTCGTCCAGGTGCAGGGTGAGGAAGCGGTCGAAGCCCAGGGCATGCTGTTCCACGAATCGGTTGAAGCCCGTCCGGCCCTGGGCCCGGACGAAGCTGTCGGGATCCTCCCCTTCCGGCAGAAAGGCGAATCGCAGGTCGCGGCCGTCGTGCATCAGGGGCAGGGCGACTTCCAGGGCCCTGACCGCGGCCCGGCGCCCGGCGGCATCCCCGTCGAAGCAGAACACCAGCCGATCGGTCTGGCGGTAGAGCAGGCCGATCTGTTCGACGGTGGTGGCCGTGCCGAGGGTCGCCACGGCGTGATGGACGCCGTTCTGCGCGAGCAGGATGACGTCCATGTAACCCTCGACCACGATCAGGGCATCGGGGCGCTGGTTGACCTGCCGCGACTCGTACAGCCCGTAGACCCCGAAGCCCTTGTGAAAGAGCTCGGTCTCCGGCGAGTTGAGGTACTTGGGCTCGCCGGCGCCGATCACGCGGCCACCGAAGCCGATCACGTGCCCCCGCGGGTCGCGAATGGGAAAGATAACCCGGTTGCGGAAGCGGTCGTAGCGATCGCCATCGTCCCGCTGGATCACCAGCCCCGTGGCGACCAGTTCCTCCGGTCCGGCCTTGCCGGCGAGGGCGGTTTCCAGGTGGTTGCCGGGCGGGGCGAACCCCAGGGCGAACCGGGCCGCCGTCTCCCCGGTCAGCCCGCGCTGCTTGAGAAAGTCGATCGCCTCCGGGTGCCGGCGGAGGCTGGCGCGGAACCAGTCGGCCGCCAGCGCGGTGACCTGGCGCAGGCGAGTGACGCGGTCGAGCTTTTCCTGATCGCCCTTCTCCCGCGGGATCTCGAGACCCAGGCGGCCGGCGAGGGTCTCGATCGCGGTGGGAAAGTCCAGGTGGTCGTATTCCATCAGGAAGCCCACCACGTTGCCGTGCGCGCCGCAGCCGAAGCAATGGTAGAACTGCTTCTCCGGAGAGACGTAGAACGAGGGCGTCTTTTCCTGGTGGAAGGGACAGCAGGCGGCGAACTCCTTGCCCTTCTTCTTCAGCGGGACGCGCTCGCCGATCACCTCGACTATGTCCGAGCGCGAGACGACTTCCTCGACGAAGGCCTCGGGAATGCGACTCATCGCGGCCCACCTCGCTGACCGTCACAAACGACGGGACCGGCCGCCCCGAACGGGGCGGCCGGTCCCGCATTCCTGCCGGTTCGAGCCTCGCCCGAGCCGCGCATGGGCTTACGCCGCGTTTTCGAGCAGGTCCAGCAGATCGCCGATCTCCATGGCCTTCGGCTTGACCAGCCAGAACGTCGAGAGATGGGCGTCGAAGTCGTCGAGGATCGCCTTGGCACGGGCGCTGCCGGTGCGACGGGCGTGTTCCTCGAGGATCGAGCGCAGGTGCTGGCGGTGCGGCTCGAGTTCGGCGGCCTGCAGTCGGTGGATGTCGATCAGCTCGTGGTTGTAGCGATCGACGAAGTCCCGGGTCTCGTCGAGGACGTAGGCGAACCCGCCGGTCATGCCGGCGCCGAAGTTTATGCCGGTGGGGCCGAGGATGGTCATCACCCCGCCGGTCATGTACTCGCAGCCGTGGTCGCCGCAGCCCTCGACCACCGCCTGGGCGCCCGAGTTGCGCACGCCGAAGCGCTCGCCGGCCTGGCCGGCGGCGTACAGCTTGCCGCCCGTCGCGCCGTACAGGCAGGTGTTGCCGATGATCGGCGTGTCGTGCGTGGCGAACTCACTGCCCTTGGGCGGGTAGATGACGATCTCGCCGCCGGCCATGCCCTTGCCGACGTAGTCGTTGGCGTCACCCTCGAGCTCGAGGTGCAGGCCGCCGGCGTTGAACACGCCGAAGCTCTGCCCGGCGATGCCGGTGAACTTGAGCTTGATCGGATGCCCCGCCATGCCCTGGTTGCCGTGACGGCGGGCGATCTCGCCGGAGACCCGCGCACCGATGGAGCGGTCCGTGTTGCGGATCGGGTAGCTGTACTCGCCGCCGGTCTTGCCCTCGATCGCCGGCATGACCTCGGCCACGATCTTCTCGGCCAGCAGTCCCTTGTCGTGCGGGTCGTTGTGAGGCGAGACGCAGCAGGTCGGCGCATCCGAGACCATGCCCGCATCGGACAGGATCTTCGACAGGTCGAGGTGGCGCTGCTTGTCGGTGACAGGCTCGCGCAGCTCGAACAGGTCGGTGCGGCCGATCAGTTCCTCGATGGTGCGCACGCCGACGCTCGCCATCAGGCGGCGGGTCTCCTCGGCGATGAAGCGGAAGTAGTTGACCAGCTTGTCGACGTTGCCCTTGAAGTGCTCCAGGCGCAGGACCTTGTTCTGCGTGGCCACGCCGGTGGCGCAGTTGTTCAGGTGGCAGATGCGCAGGTACTTGCAGCCGATGGCGATCATCGGGCCGGTGCCGAAGCCGAAGCTCTCCGCGCCGAGGATGGCCGCCTTGACCACGTCCAGGCCGGTCTTGAGACCGCCGTCGGTCTGCAGGCGGACCTTGTCGCGCAGGTCGTTGGCGCGCAGGGTCTGGTGCGCCTCTGTCAGGCCCAGCTCCCAGGGGGAACCGGCGTACTTCACGGAGGTCAGCGGGCTTGCGCCGGTGCCGCCGTCGTAGCCGGAGATGGTGATCAGGTCCGCGTAGGCCTTGGCCACGCCCGCGGCGACCGTGCCCACGCCCGGCTCGGAGACCAGCTTGACCGAGACCAGCGCCTCGGGGTTGGTCTGCTTCAGGTCGAAGATCAGCTGGGCGAGATCCTCGATGGAGTAGATGTCGTGGTGCGGCGGGGGCGAGATCAGCGCCACGCCCGGACGCGCGAAGCGCAGCTTGCCGATGGTCTCGTCGACCTTGTGGCCCGGCAGCTGGCCGCCTTCACCCGGCTTGGCGCCCTGGGCGACCTTGATCTGCAGCACCTCGGCGTTGACCAGGTAGTGCGGCGTGACGCCGAAGCGGCCCGAGGCGATCTGCTTGATCTTGCTCATCTTCGCCGTGCCGTAGCGCGCCGGGTCCTCGCCGCCCTCGCCGGAGTTCGAGCGCGCCCCCAGGCGGTTCATCGCCTCGGCGATGGTCTCGTGGGCCTCGGGCGACAGGGCGCCGAGGCTCATGCCGGCCGAATCGAAGCGCGACGTGATCGACTCGATCGATTCGACCTCGTCCAGCGGGATGGGATTGACGTTCTCCTTGAGGCGGAACATGTCGCGGAAGGCGGCCACGGGGCGCTCGTTGACGTAGGCGGCGTACTCTTCCCAGGCCTGGTAGTCGTCGTTGTTGACCGCCTTCTGCAGTGTCTGGACCACGTCCGGGTTGTAGGCGTGGTACTCGCCGCCGTCGATGTACTTCAGCAGCCCGCCCTGGCGCGGCAGCTTGCGCTTGGTGAAGGCTTCCTTGATCAGGACCTTCTGGTCGGCCTCCAGATCGACGAAGCGCGCACCGGCCACGCGGCTGGTGGTGTCCTTGAAGCAGAGGTCGACCACCTCGTCGGCCAGGCCGATGATCTCGAACAGCTGCGCGCCGCGGTAGCTGGCGATCGAGGAGATGCCCATCTTCGACAGGATCTTCTTCAGGCCCTTGTTGATGCCCTTGACGTAGTTGCTGGCAAGCTTGTCGGCCTGCTTGACGTCGACCTGGTTGCGGCGACGCATGTCGTTGATGGTCTCGAAGGCGAGATACGGGAACACGGCCGTCGCGCCATAACCGATCAGCACGGCGTTCTGGTGCGGGTCGCGCGCGGTGGCGGTCTCGACGACGATGTTCGCGTCGGTACGCAGACCCTCGCGGATCAGGCGGTGGTGGACGGCACCCGTGGCCAGCAGGGCGTGGACCGGCAGGCGGTCGGCCGCGATGTTGCGGTCACTGAGCACCAGGACGGTGTGCTCGCCCTTGATCGCCGCGACGGCCTCGTCGGTGATCCGGCGGACGGCCGCCTCCAGGCCCTCCTCGGGCGCGTAGTTGAGCTCGATGCGCTGCGAGGAGAATTCCTTGTCGGCCAGCCGGGTCAGGGCCTCGAAGCGGGCCGGGGTGAGGATCGGGCTTTCCAGCTGCACGCGGTGGGCGTGCTCCGGGGTTTCCTCGAAGACGTTGCGCTCGCGGCCGATCAGGGTCTCGAGCGACATGACCACCGCTTCGCGCAGCGGGTCGATCGGCGGGTTGGTGACCTGGGCGAACTGCTGGCGGAAGTAGTCGAACAGCGAGCGCTGGGTCTGCGAGAGCACGGCCATGGGCGTGTCGTCACCCATCGAGCCGATCGCTTCCTGGCCGTTCTCGGCCAGTACGCGGATTATCTGGTCGCGCTCCTCGAAGGACAGCAGGAACGCCTTCTCGTAGGTACGCACGGCGTCGTCGTCCATCGGCTCGAGCGAGAGGATCTCCTCGTCGGCGACCGAGTGCTTCAGGCGCACCGACTGCTCCCGCAGCCACTGGCGGTAGGGCTTGCGGCCCTTGAGGCGCTCGTCGATCACCGGCGGGAGCATCAGCTCGCCCTCGGCGGTGTCCACGGCGACCATCTGACCCGGGCGCACGCGGCCCTTCTTGACCACGTCTTCGGGCGCGTAGTCCCAGACGCCGATCTCAGAGGCCAGCGTGATGTGGCGATCCTTGGTGATCACCCAGCGGGCCGGGCGCAGGCCGTTGCGGTCCATGGCGCAGGCAACGAAGCGGCCGTCGGTCATGACGATGCCGGCCGGGCCGTCCCAGGGCTCCATGTGCAGGGAGTTGAATTCGTAGAACGCGCGAAGGTCCGGGTCCATGTGCTCGACGTTCTGCCACGCCGGCGGGACGATCAGGCGCATGGCGTGGATCATGTCCAGCCCGCCGGTGATCAGTACCTCGAGCATGTTGTCCATGGACGAGGAGTCCGAACCGGTGGTGTTGACCAGCGGCTGGATGCGGTTCATGTCCGGGATCAGCGGCGAGGAGAACTTCGCCGCGCGCGCCAGCGCCCAGTTGCGGTTGCCGCGGATGGTGTTGATCTCGCCGTTGTGCGCGAGATAGCGGAACGGCTGGGCCAGCTTCCACTCGGGGAAGGTGTTGGTGGAGAAGCGCTGGTGGAAGACCGCCTGCGAGGATTCCAGTGCCGGGTCGTTGAGATCCTTGTAGAAGCGCGGCAGGTCCTCCGGCATCAACAGGCCCTTGTAGGAGATCACCTGGCTTGCGAGCGAGGGGATGTAGAAGTCAGGATCGTCCTGGATCAGGTTTTCGGCGTCACGGCGGGCGACGAACAGCGCGGCGTTGAACTGGCTCTCGTCCATGCCCGCTGCCGGAGTGACGAACAGGTGCTCGATCTCCGGACGCTTCTCGGCCGACATCTGGCCGAGGACCGACGGGTCGGTCGGCACGGTCCGCCAGCCGGCGAGGTTCAGGCCCTGCTCGGCGATCGCGCCGATCAGCGCCTCGCGGGCGCGCTCGCGCCGGGTCTCGTCACGGGAGAAGAACACCACGCCGACGGCGTAGGTCTCCGGCAGGTCGATCCCCTGGTCGCTGGCGGCCTTGCGGAAGAAGGCGTCGGGCTTCTTGAGCAGCAGGCCACAACCGTCGCCCGACTTGCCGTCGGCGGAGATGCCGCCGCGGTGGGTCATGCGGGCCAGCGCGCCGATGGCGGTCGATACCAGGCCGTGGCTGGCCTGGTCGTCCATGTGGGCGATCAGGCCGAAGCCGCAGTTTTCCTTCTCGAAGCTCGGGTGGTACAGACCGTCAGTGGGGGCTTGGCTCATGACTTTCGCAACCTCGTGGATTCTTCCGGCTCGGCCGGGTTCGGGTGCCCGGCCTGGCGGCCCGGCAGGGCGCTGGTTGCCAGCTTTTGCCAGGGGTGCCGACCGATATATTCGTGTGTGCCCGCATTCGCGGGATTTGGGCAAAATGGGCCGGAATTTTACCGGCCCCGCGGGCATCAGGCAAATCGGACCCCCCTGCCGGGGGCGGCTCAGTCGGCAATCCGGTCCTGGATGTCGCCGACGGAGCGGGGGTAGGGATCGATTGCCCTGAGTTCCTCGGGCAGGGAGTCGATGGCATGGCGGGCCCGCTCCACGGAGGCGAAGTCCCCGTAGGTGACGGTATAGAGCGTTCGGTCGTCGACACGCTGGGTGTAGATATGCCATTTCTCGGCGGGGTGTGCGTCACCCGAGCGGGTCCGGATCATCTCGCGCGCCCCGTCGAGCGAACCGAAGGCGGCCAGCTGAATGGCGGCGCGCGCCCGCGGCTGCTCCCGGTACCAGGCATTGTCGACGCCCGAATCGGCTGTCGTCTCGCCGGCTGGCTCGTCAGGGGCGGGCTCGTCGCCGGCGGCGGTCGTTTCCGTCTCCTCGCCGGAGGAGGTTGCTTCGCCGGCGTCGGCTTCAGGCCGTTCTTCCGCGGAGGCCGGCTCGTCGGCCTCGCCCGTTTCCGGCTGATCGGCCGGGGAGGGCGAACCGTCGCTCTCGTTCGCTTGCGGTGGCTCCGTCGGCGAGGCGATTCCGTCGGCAGGGGTGGTCCGGGCGGTGTCGGATCCCTGCCGGGCCGGTTGCTCGCCGCCTTCCGGGAATGGTACGTGCAACGGTTCCCCGTTGGCCTCGGTAGCCCGGGCGTCTTCCCGGTCGCCGTCGTCAGTCGTGTCGCCGGCGCTGCCCGGGGTTTCCTCGCCCGTGTCGGAACCTTCGGCTTCCCGTTCGAGTGCCAGCGTCATCTCGTCGGGGGAACTCGGCGGGCTGGAGCGGCTCAGCAGGGCGAAAACGCCGATGGTGATCACCGCCACGCTGACGGCCGCGGCGATCATGAAAGGGGGGTAGGTCCAGAGCGTCCCGCCACGTCGAGCGGAAGCGCCGCCGGGCGACCCGGCCGGGCGGCGACCACTCGCCGGGAACGGTGCCCCTGCCGTCGCCTGGCCTTGCGGCGCCAGCGGTTCGCCGGGTCTGGTGCCCGCGGGCGAAAAGTCGGCCGATCGGTCGCTGACGGCTGCGATTCCCGGCAGTTGCACGCAGTGAATATCCGCGATGATCGTGGCCATCGGTTGGGCCGTCTCGAGGCGCGTGCACAGGCCGGTGTTCCCCACCAGCATGAACAGGATGCGTTCGCGGGCCAGATCGTGCGCCTGGTCGATCAGTTCGTAGAGCGAGGCCGCTGCGCCGGAGTCGAGCCAATGTTCGGCATTTTCGATGACGAGCAGCAGGCGGTCCGAATCCTCGAGCGCCGCCGTGGTCGCGGTGACCAGCTGCTCGGGCGTTTCGATGCCGGCGGAAAGCTGCAGGGTCGAGCTCAGGTGTTCGATGACCGTGGACAGGTCGGTATCGCCACTGGCCCGCACCACCACCGGCCGGACCTGCGGCGGCAGCTTCTGGCATACCAGTTTGACGAAGGCGCGGCGCTCGGCGGCGTAGTCGTCCTCGACGATCAGGAATCGGTCGGAGTACTTGGCGTACTGGACGATGCGGTCCGCCTGTTCGAGAGCGTATTCCGTCGCGTTGCTCATGTCAGATTCCTTGTCCTTGCAATCTCGCCGACCGGTCAGTGGTCGGCATGGGTGGCGCGTATGGCGCCCATGATCTCGTCTTCGGGCACGCGGTCGATCAGCCGCGCCTGCCCGATCCGGCCGAGCAGAACGAGGCGCAGGCGCCCGTTCTCGACCTTCTTGTCGCTGCTCATCAATTCGCGCAGACGCTCGGGCGACAGCTCCGCCGGCGAGCGGCTGGGCAGCCCGGCGGCCTGGACAATGCGCTCGATCCGGTCGCGGGCCGAGGTGTCGATCAGGCCGAGTCGGCGCGAAAGTTCGCCGGCCATGCACATCCCGGCCCCGATGGCCTCGCCGTGGAGCCAGCGTCCATATCCCATGCCGGCCTCGATCGCATGACCGAAGGTGTGACCCAGATTCAGCAGGGCGCGGATGCCGCCCTCGCGCTCGTCCTGGCGGACGATTTCCGCCTTGATCAGGCAGGACTGCCGGATCGCCTCGGTCAGCGCCTCCGGGTCACGTTTGCGCAGTGCGTCGAGATGCGCCTCGATCCAGTCGAGGAAATCCTCGTCCCAGAGCAGGCCGTACTTGATGACTTCGGCCAGCCCGGCTGAGAGCTCGCGGTCGGGCAGCGTGTCGAGGGTGTCGGTGTCGGCGAGAACGCAGCGGGGCTGGTAGAACGCACCGATCATGTTCTTGCCGCGCGGGTGGTTGATGCCGGTCTTGCCGCCGACTGAGCTGTCGACCTGGGCGAGCAGCGTTGTGGGCACCTGGATGAACGGCACCCCTCGCTGGAAGCTCGCGGCGGCGAAGCCGGTGATGTCGCCGATCACGCCGCCGCCCAGCGCGATCAGGGTCGTCTTGCGATCCACCTGCTTTTCCATCAGGAAGTCGTAGATCTGCGCGAGCGTCTCGAGGTTCTTGTACTGCTCGCCGTCGGGCAGGGCGAGGAGGTCCACCTGCTTGCCGGCAGCCTCCAGCGCGGCCGTGAGGCGCGCGGCGTATAGCGGGGCGACCGTGGTGTTGCTGACGATCACTGCCCGGCCCGACGGGATGAACGGGGCCAGCGTGTCGCTGTCGATCAAGCCGGCATCGATGAAGATCGGGTAGCCGCGTTCGCCCAGGTCCACGTTGACCTGGGTCGGCGGGGCGGTTCGCTCGGGGGCAGAACTGGAATGGGACTCACTCATGGGCGGCATGCCTGCTGGGCTGGGGCTGAATGGGGCCTGTCCGTTCACGGAATGATCCTGGTCTTCGGGCCGTGCCGGAATGGTCGACATGGTACATCAACGCGACTTCGGGGCCGCCCCGTCGACTCGGCGCCAGGCGGACAGGATCCGTTCGGCCATCGTGCGCGGTGCCTGGCCGCCGGTCTCGATGACGAGGTGGGCGGTCTCACGGTAGAGCGGATCCCGTTCGCGCATCAATCGTTCCAGTGTGGCCCGCCGATCGCCCTTTTGCAGCAGCGGGCGCTGGGTGTCGTGCTGCGTGCGCTCGAACTGGCGCTCCACCGGTGTATAGAGATAGACCACCCAGCCGTTGTCACGCAACAGCTCGCGGTTTTCGGGGCGCAGCACGGCACCGCCGCCCGTCGCCAGCACGACCCCTTTTCCCGCCGTGAGCTCGGCGAGCATGTCGTGCTCGCGCTGACGAAAGCCGGATTCTCCCTCGATCTCGAAGATCAGCGGGATCGGTGCGCCGGTGCGCTTCTCGATCTCGCGGTCCGAATCGGCGAAGGTCCAGCCCAGGCGATTGGCCAGCAGTCGGCCGATCGTTGTCTTGCCGGCCCCCATGGGGCCGATGAGGATGATGTTGCGCATGGAAGGGGATTATACCGGCCCCGCCAACGA
>JAWLHL010000039.1:0-13658 GCA_041690375.1 Guyparkeria sp.
TGCGCGCGCTGTTCGAGAAGGACCGTGACCGCGAGCGCGGCGAGGCGAAGATCGAGAACCTCGACGAGCTGGTCAATGCCGGGCGTGGCTTTGTCATGGATCGCGACACGGCCGAAGAGATGGGCGAGCTCGAGGCCTTCCTGGCCCACGCGAGCCTCGAGGCCGGCGAGGCGCAGGGTGCGGCCTGGGAGGACTGCGTGCAGATGATGACCCTGCACGCGGCCAAGGGGCTGGAGTTCCCGCAGGTGTTCCTGGTCGGCGTCGAGGAAGGACTGTTCCCGCACCAGATGTCCATCGACGAGCCGGGGCGGCTCGAGGAGGAGCGCCGGCTCTGTTATGTCGGCATCACCCGCGCGGAGAAGCAGCTGACCATCACGTGCGCCGAGTCGCGTCGCCTGCACGGCAAGCAGATCTTCCCCATGCCGTCGCGCTTTCTCGGCGAACTGCCGCCGGACCTGGTCGAGGAGGTCCGTCCGCGCGCGACCCGCGCGGCGCAGGCCTTCGGTGCCCGACGGCCCGAGGGTGAGCCGGGACCGCGCACGCACAAGCAGAACGAGACCGGCTTTACCGTCGGCCAGAGCGTGCGCCACGCCAAGTTCGGCGAGGGCACCATTCTCGACTACGAGGGCACCGGCGCCTCGGCGCGGGTGCAGGTCAACTTCGGCCAGCACGGCACGAAGTGGCTGATCCTGTCGTATGCGAATCTTCAGCCGGCCTAGCCAAGCTTGAAGCTGGAAGCCGGAAGCTAGAAGTGGTCAGGCGGGCTTGTAAGTGGCGCGGAGCTTGGTTAATCGAAGGTGGAGAACCCGTCATGGCGAGTTCATGCTTCTTCCAGCTTCCAGCTTCCAGCTTCCAGCTTCCAGCTTCCAGCTTCCAGCTTCCAGCTTCCAGCTTTACAAGCTCTGATATCTTTTTCTGACCTCTGAATTCTGATTTCTGACATCTTTCGAAAGGAGTCCTGCCATGAAACGGCGCGAGTTTCTGACCTGGGCCGGCGCCGCCGGCGCGGCTACCGCCCTGACCGGCTGCAACAGCGAGACCGACGAAACCACTAGTGCCGTCACCTCCGGCGGTCCCACCCCGGATGATCCCATCCGCTGGAAGATGGTCACCACCTGGCCGAAGAACTTCCCCGGCCTGGGCACCGGGGCGAACAACATCGCGCAGTACATCAACGAGATGTCCGGCGGGCGGCTGGTGGTCGAGGTCTATGGCGCCGGCGAGATCGTCCCGGCGCTGGAGGTGTTCGACGCGGTCAAGGCGGGCACCGCCGAGATGGGTCACGGCGCGGCCTACTACTGGCAGGGCAAGATGCCGGCGGCGGCGTTCTTCGCCGCGATGCCCTTCGGCCTGACCGCCAACGAGATGAACGGCTGGCTCTACCACGGCGAGGGCATCGAACTCTGGGAAGAGCTCTACGCGCCGCACGGCATCATCCCGCGCCCGGCGGGCAACACCGGCCCGCAGATGGGCGGCTGGTTCAGAAAGCCGATCGAATCGCTGGACGACTTCAAGGGGCTGAAGATGCGCCTGCCGGGCATCGGCGGCGAGGTCCTGCGCAAGCTGGACGTGTCGGTGGTCAACACCCCGGGCGGCGAGCTGTTCCAGGCACTCGACGACGGCACCATCGATGCGGCCGAGTGGGTCGGTCCGTTCAACGATCTCGCCTTCGGCTTCCACCGCGCGGCCAAGTACTACTACGCGCCGGGCTGGCAGGAGCCGTCGGCGACCATGGAGGCCCTGATCAACCGGGAGGCCTTCGAGGAACTGCCCGCCGACCTGCAGCAGATCGTCGAGGGGGCGATCCGCATGGCGGCCGGCGAGATGCTCGCCGAGTTCATCGCACGCAACAACCGGGCGCTCAAGACGCTCGTCGAGGAGCATGGCGTGGAGCTGCGCTACTTCTCCGACGAGATCATGGCGGCGCTGTTCGAGAAGTCGAACGAGGTGCTCGCCGAGATCACGGAGAAGGACGAGTTCGCCAGGCGGGTGTATGACTCGGTGACCGCCTACCGCCGTGACGTGGCCGGCTGGACCGAGGGCTCGGAATACACCTTCCTCACCTCGCGGCAGCGCTTCCTCGACTAGGGCGATCGCCGCGGATCGAGACCGGGTTCGGGCAGGCCGTTTCGGCTCACTCGGCGGCCGAGCGGATCGTCCAGACCCGTTCGGCCAGGCCGGTCGCCAGCGGGCGGTCCTGCCGTCCGATGGTGACGACCACGTCGGCCGATCCCGGGTGGCCGGCGCGGCGGCGGACGAACTGGCCGGGCAGCACGCCGGCCTGGGTAAGCACGCGCAGGTCGGCGGCGTTCTCGGCGGCCAGGCGGACCACCGTGGCGCCCTCGTCGATGGCGAGATCGCTCAGGGCCACCATCTGGCGTCGCTCGACCGGGGCCTGCTCCGGCTGCGGGATCGGCGCGCCGTGGGGATCGAACTCCGGGCGGCCCAGGTGGTCCCACAGGCGATCGATCAGGCGGCTGGAGAAGGCGTGCTCGAGGATTTCCGCCTCGGCGTCGACCTCGGCCAGCGGCACCCCGAGGTCCTTGACGAGAAAGGTCTCGATCACCCGGTGGCGTCGGATCATGTCCACGGCGATGGCCCAGCCGGCATCGGTGAGCGTGGCGCCCTGGTAGCGGGCGTAGCGGATCAGTCCGTCGGCGTGCAGACGCTTGAGCATGGCGGTCACCGACGCCCGCGCGATGCCGAGCCGGTCGGCGATCGCCGAGGTGGAGACGGAGGGCTCCGGCGATTGCTCGGCCAGCTTGAAGATGGCCTTGAGGTAGTCCTCGTATGCGGTGCTCGCCATGGATGTTACCGGTGGATTGGACAATGGTCTCGCGGTCGGGCGGCCGAGGCCGGGTGGCGACCGGGGCCGTTCGGAGACAATCGTAACGTTAGCACGCCGCCCGGCAACGGTGCTTGCACCCCCGGCTGCGTCTTTCTACCATCCGCAGTCAACTTTTCACGGCAGGCGAGGCCGACAGTGCAGAAGATCATCGAACATTGGCATTCCCGTCGGGGCGCAGCTATCCGAGGCTGGCGACCATTGCTGCTGCTGGCGGTCATGATCGGGATGACCCCGGCGGGTGTCCAGGCGCAGGACGAAGTGCTGCGCTACGGCGGCGACGACGAGGTCGAGACCCTGACGGTCGTGACCGACACCACCATCAGCGCCGAGCTGGTGGAAAACATCGCCGGCTCCTTCGTCGAGGTCGAGTCGGTCCTCGAGAGCGGCGAGTCGCCGATCGGTCACGAGATCGACGACGAGGACCGGCAGGCGATCGCCGATGCCGACCTGGTCGTCTACCAGGGGCTGGGGCAGATGCCGTCGTTCATCGAGGCAGCCGAGGGACGGGACGAGGCGGACCGGGTGGTGCTGTCCGCCGGCATTCCCGATTTCCGCCTGATCGGCGAGGGTGACGAGGTCAACCCGCATACCTACCACTCCCCGTCGCTGGCCCAGTACGCGGTCGACCACCTCACCGTCGCGCTGAAGAAGAACCTGGAGCCGGTCGCGGGAGAGATCGAGGGCAACCGGCTTCGGATCAACATCGAGCTGCAGTCGCTCATGCGCGAGACCGAGGGCCTGATGGAGGAGCTGCCGCGCAACGAGCGCATCCTCGTCACCGACAACGACGTCTTCGCCTACTTTGCCAAGGACTATCATTTCCAGCTGTTCGACGTCACGCGAAAGGAAGATAGCGACAAGGCGATCGAACTGATGGAACGCTACGAGACGCAGAACGTCTTCCGCGTCGAGGGCGCCGGAGACGGCGAGATCGAGGCATGGCTCGAGGAGCATCGGGGCGACGACATACCCGCTTCGGTCGACCTCGCGCCGGACCTCACCGGGCTGTGGCTCGGCGAGTCGAACCTGCCGACGGGCACGTACATCGGCATGTTCCGGCAGAACGTCAACGACATCATTCTGGGGCTGCGCCCCTTGCCCGAGGCGGGTGAAGGCGAGATCGAGTAGACCGGCGCTGGCGGTTTCGCTCAGCCGCCGGCCCGGTGATCCTGGGCGAGTTCCCGGTAGAAGCGGGCCGACTCGGCCAGGTGGTCGCGCTCCTCGTCGGTGAGCGGGCGCACCTTGCGCGCCGGGGTGCCCAGGTACAGGTTGCCGCTCTCGAGCACCTTGCCCGGCGAGACGACGCTTCCGGCCCCGATCACGACCTCGTCCTCGACGACCACGTCGTCCATCACGATCGATCCCATGCCCACCAGCACGCGGTTGCCGATGGTGCAGGCGTGCAGGATGGCGCGGTGACCCACGGTCACTTCGTCGCCGATCCGGCAGGGCATGCCCCGGGGATGCTTCGCCGAGGGCTGGTTGACGTGGATGATCACGCCGTCCTGCAGGTTGGTCAGGCGGCCGACGCGAATCTGCTGCACGTCGCCGCGCAGCACGGCACAGGGCCAGACCGAGACGCCTTCCTCGAGCACCACGTCACCGATGACGACGGCCGTCGGGTCGATCCAGCTGTCCTCGGCCACGTCGGGGAGCTGTTCCTGGAAATTGCGAATCATCGTCGGGGTCCACCTCGGAGTCGGTCGTGCCATGGAAGGGGCGCATTCTACCGTATCGGGAGCGGGAAGCTTGAAGAGGTCAGAGGTCAGAGGTCAGAGGTCACAGGGCAGAGGGCAGAAGTCAGAGGGCAGAGGGCAGAGGGTTGGGCCTGGTTCTGATATCTTCCGTCTGACTTCTGACTTCTGACTTCTGACTTCTGACTTCTGACTTCTGATTTCTGATTTCTGATTTCCGACCGCTAAGGTACCGCCTTGTCCCTGATCGCCGAGAAAACCCGTGCCTATCTCGCCCTGACCCGGCTCGACCGGCCGGTGGGCATCTTCCTGCTGCTCTGGCCCACCTACTGGGCGCTCTGGGTGGCGGGCGAAGGGCGGCCGGATCCCTGGATCTTCCTGATCTTCACCCTGGGCGTGATCGCCATGCGCTCTGCCGGCTGCGCCATCAACGACTATGCCGACCGTCACGTCGACGGGCACGTCACGCGGACCTGCAACCGGCCGCTGGCCACCGGTCGGATCACGCCGCGCGAGGCCCTGGGCGTGTTCGCCGTGCTGGTGGGGGTTTCCTTCCTGCTGGTCGTGCAGCTCAACCTCATGACCATCGCGCTGTCGGTGGTGGCGGTGATCCTCGCGGCGACCTACCCCTTCGGCAAGCGGTTCCACCACCTGCCGCAGGTCCACCTGGGGCTGGCCTTCGGCTGGGCGATCCCGATGGCCTTCGCCGCGCACCTGGAGGCCGTGCCCCCGGTCGCCTGGCTGCTCCTGCTGGCCAACGTCGGCTGGACGCTGGCCTACGACACCCTGTACGCCATGGCCGATCGGCCGGACGACCTGAAGATCGGGGTGAAGTCTTCCGCCATCCTCTTCGGCCGGTACGACCTCGTCGCCGTCTCCCTGTCGTATGTCTGGACGCTCGCCTTTCTGCTGGCCGTCGGCGTGACGGTGGACCTGAACGCCGCGTATTTCGCCGGACTGGGGATCGCGGCGGTCAGTGCCGTGTGGATCGTGCGCACGGCGCGTTCCCGCGAGCTGGCTCCCTGCGTGCTGGCCTTCCGGCGCAACAATGTCTTCGGGGCGATCGTGATGCTGGCGCTGGTCGCCGGATTCCTGTGACGGCGGGAGGAACGGCCGGTCTGAAACCCGGCCCGGCAATGGTCTAGACTGCATGCACTGTTAGCGATCTATCGAATCGCTCGCGTTCCTGCCAGTACAGAGAAAAGGAGGATTCCCGAATGGCCAGACACACGGCGAGAAAGCTCATGCTGACGTTCACCCTTGCCACGGCCGCCGCGACGGCCCAGGGGACGGCGAGCGCGGCCGATCCGGCCGATGTCATCGAGTACCGCCAGGCGGTGTTCCAGGTGGCCAAGAACAACTTCGGCCCGATCGCCGACATGCTCAAGGGCGACATCGAGTACGACCAGGCGACCGTGGAGAAGAACGCCGCGGTGGTGCAGATGATGAGCACCCTGGTCGGCGATCTCTTTCCCGAGGGCACCGACCCGGCGTCCGGCGAGACCGACGCCCTGCAGGACATCTGGGAGAACCCGGACGACTTCGCCGACAAGGTGGCGAAGTTCGAGGAGACCTCGGTCGAACTGGTCGCGGCGGCCGACAGCGGGGACAAGCGTCAGCTGGCCGCCGCGGTCAAGGACGTCGGCGGCAGCTGCAAGGCCTGCCACGACGACTTCCGCCGCGACGACTGAAAAAGGGCCCGTCCCGGGTCCCGGCACGTCACCTTCGACAGCCCGCCGCCCGGCGGGCTGTTCTCCTTGCGGCGCATCCCCCGGCAGGTTGGACTATCCTCGCCGGGAGAGACCATGCCCGGAGATGCCTCATGCTCTACATGCCCCGGACCGCCGCCGCGGACCCGGAACGGGTCGCGGAAACCTTCAAGGAAGAGATCGCCGACCTCGACGCCGACGAACTGCCCCTGCAGCAGGGGATGACCCGCGGCAACGTCGCGCTGGGCGACAAGCTCTCCGCCATGGTGATCCGGGCCGAGTCCTCCGCCGAGCGCGTGTCCGTGCATGCCGGCCTGTTCTTCGCCAGCACGGTCGCCGGCTGTGCGTGCATCAACGACCCGACGCCGGAGAACGAGGATGCCGAGTACTGCGAGGCGGTGTTCGACATCCGGCGCCCCGACGGGGAAACCACGGTCACCCTGGTCGACTCCGGCGACTGATGCCGAGGTGCCCGTCGGTCGTGGGCGCCGGCGGCGAGTCGACCGACCACCGCATTCAATTCATGGAAAGAAGGGAGAGGATCATGCGACAGGGTCTGCTGTTCTGCTGCCTGGCGCTGCTGGCCTTCGGGCCGGTGCGCGCGGCCGATGCCATCGACGACAGCGCGGCGCTCGCCGGGATCACCGAGGCGAAGGGGGTGTTCCAGATCGACTTCACCGACGCGGAGAAGACCGCCTTCTACCTGGAGGTGATCCGCGGCACCCACGGCAATTTCGTCCGCCAGGGCGTCGAACCGGACCTGGTGATCGTGTTCATCGGCCCGACCGTGCAGTTCCTGTCCACCGAGGCGGGCGAGGAAGTCGCCGATCCGGCGGTGCTGATGCAGATCGAGTCGGAGGTGGCGAGACTGGCCGACCTGGGCGTGCGGCTCGAGGTCTGCGCGGTGGCCACAGAGGTCTTCGGCGTGGACAACGACACGCTGTTCGACGGACTGGAGCTGACCGGCGACGGCTTTGTCTCCATGATCGGCTGGCAATCGCAGGGCTATCATCCCGTCACGATGTTCTGAGCATCCTCAGGACGCCCTTTCCGCCTGGAAATAGCGCGAGGCGAACTCATCTGCCGAAAGCGGCCGGCTTTCCAGGTGCCCCTGGTAGACGTCGCAGCCATGGGCGGCGAGGAATGCCAGCTGATCGTCGTTCTGCACCCCTTCGGCCACCACCTCGAGCCCGAGCGCATGGCCGAGCTCGAGGATCACCCGCGCGATCTGCCCGCCGTCGTCCGGCGCTTCGATCAGGTCGACGAACCGCTTGTCGATCTTGAGCACGTCCAGCGCAAACTGGCGCAGCTGCCCCAGCGAAGAGTACCCGGTGCCGAAGTCGTCCAGGGCCACGTGCAGGCCCATGCCGCGTAGCCGGTCGATCAGGCGGCGGGTTTCCGCTTCGCGCCGGACGATGGCGCTTTCGGTCAGTTCCAGCTCGAGCCGCTCGGGGGGCAGCCCGCTCTCCCCGAGGGCCTCGGCGACCAGCTCGTCGACCCGGCCGTGGCGCAGCTGGTGCGGGGAGAGATTCACCGCCAGCCGGCCGAAGTCCCGGCCCTCGTCCAGCCAGCGACGCCCGACCCGGCAGGCCTCGCGCAGCACCCACGCCCCCAGAGGCCAGATCAGGCCGGTGGTCTCCGCGACCGGGATGAAGCGTTCCGGCCCGATGAGCCCCTGGGTCGGATGCTGCCAGCGGACCAGCACCTCGGCGCCGTGCAGCTGGCGGTCGGCCAGACGGATCTGCGGCTGGAAGACGAGGCGGAGCTCGCCGTTGTCGATGGCCCGGCGAAGCTGCAGCTCGAGGTCGACCCGGTCGCGCGCCGCGTCGGTCATCTCGTCGGAGAAGAAGCGGAAGGTGCCTCGTCCCTCGTCCTTGGCCCGGTAGAGGGCCGTGTCGGCCTGCTGGAGCAGCCCGTTGGGCGTCTCCGCGCTGTCGGGGAACAGCGTGATGCCGACGGAGGCGAGTACCCGGACGTGCTGGCCGCCGGGCAGCTCCCAGGGCTCGCCCAGGGCGGCGATGATCCGGCCGGCCACCTCCCCGGCCTGCTCGGCGCTGTCGATGCCCGACAGCGCCACGGCGAACTCGTCGCCGCCCAGCCGGGCGATGGTGTCGGCGTCATCGAAGCGCGCCTTGAGCCGCTCGGCGACCTTGATCAGCAACTGGTCCCCGGCGACGTGGCCGAGGCTGTCGTTGACGTCCTTGAAGCGGTCCAGGTCGATCATGAGCAGGGCGACGGATTCCCCCCGTCGGCGGCCGATCTCGATCATCTGCTCGAGTCGGGCGACCAGCAGCAGCCGGTTGGGCAGACCGGTAAGCGGGTCGTGGTGGGCGAGGAAGTCGAGCTTGGACTCGTTCTCCTTCTGCCGCGTGATGTCGACGAACAGCCCGACGTAGTGGCTGATCGAGCCGTCCCGGTCGGTCATCGCGCTGATGCTCAGGATCTCGGGATAGATCTCGCCGTTCTTGCGCCGGTTCCAGATCTCCCCCTGCCAGTGGCCGTGGGACTGCAGCGATGCCCACATGTCCTGGTAGAAGGCGCGATCGTGCTGGCCGGACTCGAGCATGCGGGGCGTGCGCCCGATCACCTCGTCGGCCGGGTAGCCGGTCAGTTCGGTGAATGCCGGGTTGACCTCGACGATGACCTGGTCGCGGTCGGTGATGAGCACCCCCTCGTGGGTGTTCTCGATCACCTTGGCCATCAGGCGCTCGTGCTCCTCGATCTCGTGGCGGTCCTGGATGTCGGTGACCACGCCATCGAGCGACAGGGCGCGGCCCTGCGCGTCGACATGGACGCGCGTGACGTCCTCGAACCAGCGGTACTCGCCGTCCGCCATGCGCAGGCGATATTCCTGCCGGTACTGCCGGATTCCACGGGCGAGGTAGTCCTCGACCTCGCGCTCCACGGTGGGCAGGTCGTCGGGGTGGATCAGGTCGGCGAAGCGGATCTCGCGGTCGTACCACTGGGTGACGGCGTACCCCCACTGCTCGATGTTGTCCGAGACGTAGTCGGCCGGCCAGCCGGGCTCGGGCAGCCAGCGGAACAGGACCGCGGGGCTCGCGCGCACGGCCTCGCGGGCCTGTTCCAGCGCCTTGAGGCGGTCGAAGTGGTCGAGCGCGAACGACAGGTCGGCGGCCAGGTCGTCGACCGTGGTGCGGATCGCCGCGTCGAAGAAGCCCGTCGACTCGGCGTACAGGGCCATCACGGCGACTGCCTCCCCGCCCCGGTAGATCGGGAAGGCGGCCACGGCATCCACGCCCGCTTCGCGTGCCGGTGCATGCCAGACCGCGGTGTCGTCCTCGGTCTGGAAGTGATTGACCACTTCCAGCCCCCCTTTGCGCACCGCGCGCCCCACCGGACCCGTGCCGGCCGGTTCGTCGACATTGACGCTGACCTCGATCTTGTCGATGTATCCGGTCTCGTCGCCGAAGCGCGCCACCGGCTCGACGGCGCCGGTGCCCGGGTCGATCCGCCCGATCCAGGCGAAGGCCAGGTGACCGTGCTCGACGGCCACCTGGCAGACGGTGTCGAACAGTTCCTCGGCGGTGTGGCAGCGCGTGATGGCCTGGTTGGTCTGGGAGAGGAAGTCGTAGAGGTCCTTCTGCCGTTGCAGCGCCAGGTGCGCCTGGCGACTCTCGGTGACGTCCTCGGCAGTGGCGACCAGGTATTCCGCCTCGCCGTTGTCGTTGCGGGTGGCCCGGATGTCGAACTGGATCCAGGCGCGTTCGCCGTCCGGGCGGACGAGGGTGTATTCATGCCGGTACTGCTCGCGCCGGCCTTCCACCAGCTCCTGGCGGGCCGTGTCCTCGTCCGCTCCCTCGGCGTGGCCCAGCAGCTCGGCCCAGCGCTTGCCGGTGAGCGTACTGCCGGGATGGCCGAGCATTTCCGCCATGCGCGGATTGGCCTGGAGGATGCGGCCGCTTTCCGGCGAGGTGATGGCCATGCCGACGAACGGCATGTCGTAGAACACCCGCAGGAGGCGGTCCTGTTCGGCCGTGCGCGCCTGCAGCCGCAACGATTCGCTCTCGCGCGTTCGCCGCCAGAGCAGCAGCAGGGCCATCGCCATGACGGTGAGCAGGAAGAAGGCGACCACGGCCAGCAGGGCCAGGGCCTGGCGCAACGGGGCGAGGGCCTCGTCGCGCTCGATGGTCGAGGCTACCTGCCAGTTCGTGTCGGGGACCGGCTGGGCGGCACCGATGACCTCGGCGCCCCCTGCGTCGACACCCTCGAATCGACGGGACTCGGCCTCGGCGCCGAAGTCCGACGGGTCGAACACGCTTTCATCCCAGGGCCGCCTGGGCCAGGCGTCCCCCGGTTCGTCCGGGGCGTCGGCCTTTAGCAGCAGGATGTGGTCGTCTTCGGCCCTGACCAGGAAGGTCCGGGCGGTCAGGTGGCCGCTGACCGGGCGATGCACCAGCGGCAGGATGGTCCCCTTCGGGTTCGACCGCATCAGCACCCAGGCATGCCGCCGTTCCCCCGCGGCCGAGCCGAGCGGAATCGGCACCAGCCAGTCCATGTGCGGATGATCGTGGTCGTCGAACGACAGGGGGAGGCGGGAGATGGCCCCGTCACTCCGCGCGAGACGGTCCTCCAGTGCCGCCGGAAGGGTCTCGATGCCGCGGTTGAGCAGCTCTCGCCCGTCGGGTCCGAACAGGGCCAGCCCCTCGTAGCGGTAGGCCTCGGTCATGGCGGCGAACAGGTTGACCAGTTCCTCGCGGGCCGCCTCGGCCTGATCCCCCTCCCCGGGAACCACCCGTTCGACCTCGTGGATGAAGTCGTTCGACTTCTGCAGCACCAGCCCGTCGCCGATGCGCTCATCGAGCCAGATGGAGAGCTGGTCCGCCTTGAGTGACGCGATGGCGGCCAGCTGGGTCTTGCCGTTGTCGATGATCGCCGGTGCGCGGTTCAGGTATACCCCGGTGACGATGACGCCCACCACGACCACGTTGGCGACGAACACCGCCAGGTGGACCGATACGCGGGGACGACGCCGGGGCGGCCGACCGGAGAGCGACCGGGTGGGCGGACCGGGTGGCAGCCAGCGCAGCATCAGGTAGAGCAGCAGGCCCGTGATGCCGACGAAGGCCAGCCCCTTTATCAGGCCGAACTGCGCGAGCCGCTCGGGCTCGATCAGGAGCTCCAGCAGCCAGTCGGAAAACAGGATCCACAGGCCGGCGTAGAGGACGTAGAGCAGGGTGATTGCCAGCGGTGAGGGCGAGGCTCTGCGCGTCGGTTGCTGGGGTTGTTCGTCGCGCGCCTTCATCGAATGGCCGATTGTCTGAACACTGGTTGCTCCGGGGTCGCCGGTCGGTCGGCTCAGGTGGCCGAGTGCAGGGTTTCAGGCCGTGGCCGACCGCTCCGGCCTGAGAGAATGGTCCAATCAGCGGGTGAAGTCCAGTTGTCCCGACGCCTCCGGGGCGTCCAGCGCCAGGGGGTCGAGCAGCAGTTCGCGGGCGTTCTCCCGGGCGATGCGCCGGGCCACCGAGGGCGGCAGCTGGTCGAGCCACTGCCGGATGGTCCGGGCCGCCTCGTCGAAGCGTTGCCAGCGCTTGAGGCTGTAGGTGTCCACGCCCACGACGAAACGGTTGGGGTGGTCGACGAACAGCGCCTCCCACTCGGGCAGCAGTCTGCCTTCGGCGTCGAGGAAGCGCTCGTCCCGTACCGAGGTGTCGATGAACAACCCGTGGGGATGACGGGCGAGTGCCGCGCGCAGGATCGTGGGGTCGGGCGTCTCGCCGAGGTGGGCCCAGAGCACGCGCGAGTCCGGCGCGATCTCGAAGATCCGGTCAATGACGGCGAGATCGCCGTGGATCATCAGCACGAGCTCGCGCCCGGCGGCGATCTCCACCAGGCGTTCGAGCACCGGGCTGTCGCGATCGGGGCCGAAGATGTGCAGCTCGCCGATCCCCCGCCAGTCGCCTTCCTCCAGCCAGGCCTCCACCCGGTCCGGCAGGGTCTCGTCGTGCATCCAGGCCGACTTGTCCGCGGCGTCCCGGTAGACGCCGAGAAAGGGGATGATCCGCTCGGGGTCCTGCTCGTGGAGGATCCGCGCGTTCTCCGGCGGGGTGCTGGTGACCACCGCGTGCTCGATGCCGTTGTCGACCAGGGTGGCGATGATCGCCTCGGGCGGAATCTCGGCGCGCTGGTCGGCCTGGTAGTGCAGGTGGGCGTCGAACAGGGGCGTCTGCGCCGCGGCGGGCAGGGCGGCGGCGAGCAGCAGGAGCGCGGCCAGTCGTTCAGTCGTCGTCTGCATCGGCATGATCATGGGCCTTGCCCCTCGGGAACAGCACCAGGTGGGTGAAGGCCGGGCGCAGGTTGACCCGCACGCCCGGCGCGTAGTGATCGTGACTGGGAGCCAGGCTCAGCAGGCGCGTGCCGCCGGGCAGGCTCAGGGTGTAGAGGAAGTTCGCGCCGCGGAAGACGCGTTCCTCGATCTCGGCCACGCCGCTGCCGTCGGGGTCGATGATCACGTCGTCCGGGCGCACCAGCACGTCGACCTCCGTGCCGGGCGGGTACTCGTGGGATACCTGCCCTTCGAGCAGCCCCAGCTCGGTCTTCACCCGGCAGGGGCCGACCATGGTGCCGCCGATGCGCGTGCCCTGGCCGATGAAGTCGGCGACGAACGGCGTCTCGGGACGGTGGTAGAGGTTGTAGGCGGTATCCCACTGGTGCAGGCGCCCGGCCTGCATCACGCCGACGATGTCGGCCATGGCGAAGGCCTCGGCCTGGTCGTGGGTGACCAGCAGCGCGGTGGTCTCCGCCTCGCGCAGGATGTCCCGCAGTTCGCGCGGCAGGGTGTCGCGCAGCTCCACGTCCAGGCTGGAGAACGGTTCGTCGAGCAGCAGGATCTCCGGTTTCGGCGCCAGGGCGCGGGCGATGGCGACACGCTGCTGCTGTCCGCCGGAGAGGTGGTGCGGGTACCGGCTGCCCATGCCGGGCAGGCCGACCAGGTCGAGCAGTTCGGCGATGCGCTTGCGCCGGGCGTCGACCGGTTTCTTCGGCAGGCCGAAGCCGATGTTGTCCGCCACCGTCAGGTGGGGGAACAGGGCCAGGTCCTGGAAGATCATGCCCACGCGGCGCTGCTCGGGCGGGTGGCCCCAGCCGGCGCCGGCCACGGTGTCGCCGTGCAGGCGCACCACGCCGGCGCTGGGCGACTCGAACCCGGCGACCGTGCGCAGGATCGAGGTCTTGCCGCAGCCGGACGGCCCCAGCAGACAGCCGATCACGCCGGTCGGCAACTTGAGGCTGACGTCCTCGACGGCGGTGGTGTCGCCGAAGCGCACCGTCAGGTCGACCAGGCTCAGGCGTTCGCTCACGACCGGCATGCCTCCACGCGGGAAACCGGCTGCGCCGCCGGACTATTCATCGTTGGCCCCTCGGCTGTTGGCTGTGCCTTCATGTCCTCTC
>JAWLHL010000040.1:0-13630 GCA_041690375.1 Guyparkeria sp.
CCGTCCGCGGCACCCCGGACGGGAGGGAAGCCCGCAGGGCCAAGGCGAGGGGTGCCGTTCTCTTTGGGTACTTTCTCTTGGGCAAGCAAGAGAAAGTGCCTCGCGCGCCTAGCACGGTGGGGTGTTTGTCCGCACTCGCGTTGGAGGCGTGCGAAATCACAGAGGAGTTTTAAACAATTCAGATCTCTTTTACCCCTTCATACCTTAGTTTTTGATACCTTTTTTGTTTTTTATCTCTGTGATGAGATGCCCAATATCCTCAGAAAATAAACCGATGTACTCGTCACTCAGCCCACGAGAGCTGCTGGGATGGGGAAACGAGACAACTTTGCATTTTTCAAATTCTTGAAAGCTAATTTTAAATCTACGGCCCGGGAATGGTTTCTGGTTTATTCGGGGTGGTGATTTTGGGTCGCCCATTTCCTCGGAAAACATCCCCATTACCCTCTTGTCTTGAAGGATATTGATCATTTCTGAGCCCATGAAAAATATCAGGTCGGGTGTGAATGTTTTGATGTGATGTATGAAGTTTTTAAGTTGTTGAGGGTTTGTCAGTTTTGTGTAGTAGTTTTCACGAATCTTGTGACCATCAGTATTGCACCAGTTTGTTTGCAGGATGCATTTTTCGAAGTCATCGCCTAGGCCGTCGCGACTCAAAGGGTGCCCCCATAAAGAAAACCATTTGATAATTCTATTATCATATCTCCAAGACAAAGCTCTTTCGCCATGAGCTGGGTATTTGTTTGAAAATGTTGTGTTTGCGGTTTGGTTATGAAATACCGGCTCCCCTGAGTCGAAAAGTCTTTGGTCTTCCTTGCTAAATCCCCACTCATATCCACAGATCATCAGTCCATTTTGATCGTTTAGTCCAGGGAATATGCTATGCCCAACGTTCAAGTCCATGGTTTCCTATAATTCCTTGCTGCGATCTTTATAAAAAGCCCCGCTGGCGAGGCTAGCGGGGCGTGTTTTGTCTTCAAAATAGTAATGTTTGACCTGTTACCAAGTCAGCGCACCACCAGTCTGATAATCGGTCACCCGAGTCTCAAAGAAGTTCTTCTCCTTCTTCAGGTCGACCACCTCGCTCATCCACGGGAACGGGTTGGTCGCCCCCGGGTAGAGGTCGGCCAGGCCGATCTGGTTGCAGCGGCGGTTGGTGATGAAGTGCATGTACTCCTCGCACATCTCCGCGTTCAGGCCGAGCAGGCCGTTGGGCATGGTGTCGCGGGCGTAGGCGATCTCGAGTTCGCAGGCCTCGCGCAGCATTTCGTGCACTTCGTGCTGGAAGTCCTCGCCCCACAGTTCCGGGTTCTCGATCTTGATCTGGTTGATCAGGTCGATGCCGAAGTTCAGGTGGATGGACTCGTCGCGCATGATGTACTGGTACTGCTCGGCGATGCCGGTCATCTTGTTGCGGCGGCCGAGGCTCAGGATCTGCGCGAAGCCGGTGTAGAACCACATGCCTTCGAAGACCACGTAGAAGGCGACCAGGTCACGCAGGAAATTCTGGGCGCCTTCCTGCGTGGAGGTGTCGAAGGTGCCCTTGGAGAGGTCCTGGGTGTACTTGAGCGCCCAGGAGTCCTTGGCGGTGATCGACGGGACTTCGCGGTACATGTTGAACAGCTCGCCTTCGGCAAGACCGAGGCTGTCGACGATGTACTGGAAGGTGTGGGTGTGGACCGCTTCCTCGAATGCCTGGCGCAGCAGGTATTGGCGGCACTCGGGGTTGGTGACTTGTTCGTAGACGGCCAGCACGATGTTGTTGGCGACCAGGCTCTCCGCGGTGGCGAAGAAGCCGAGGTTGCGCATGACCATGTGGCGCTCGTCGGTGGTCAGGCCGTCCTTGGACTTCCACAGGGCGAGATCCGCCTGCATGGAGACCTCGGTGGGCATCCAGTGGTTGTTGCAGCCGGCGAGGTACTTCTCCCAGGCCCACTGGTACTTGAGCGGCAGGAGCTGGTTGACGTCGGCGGTGGCGTTGATGATGCGCTTTTCGGAGACGTCGACGCGGCCGGCGTTGGCCTCGATGCCGCCCAGGCCGGTCTGGTCCGCGCCCTCGGCCTGCGACGGGTCGAAGTGGTGTTCCTGGCCGTCGTCGAAGGCGTGGAGTGTGCCCCCGGCGGATTCATCGGCCGTTTGCGGCTGCGGAGCGGCCGGTTGCGGGTTGTCGTTGCCTTTCTTCAGCGGATCATTCCAATCGAGCATGGTTTTCTCTCCTCTATGGTTCCGGTGGTCTCACCGGGCCGGGCGGGCAGGGCGCCCGGCGATGTTCCTTGGCGATGTTTCTCGGCGATGTTCCTCGGCGTTCGAGGCGGCTTACTGGCAGGCCTCGCACTCGGGGTCGTCGATCGAGCAGGCCTTGGGGCCGGCCGCGGCGGACGGGTCGGCCGAGACGCCGCGGAGCTTGCCGTCGAGCTTGTTCATCGTGGTCTTCTCCACGCGGGTCTTGGACGCGGCGCGCAGGTAGTAGGTGGTCTTGAGACCGCGCACCCAGGCGAGCTTGTACATGTTGTCGATCTTCGGGCCCGAGGGCTCGGCCATGTACAGGTTCAGTGACTGGGCCTGGTCGATCCACTTCTGGCGGCGCGAGCCGGCCTCGATCAGCCAGCGCGGGTCGATCTCGAAGGCGGTGGCGTAGAGCTTCTTGAGCTCGGCCGGCACGCGGTCGATGGCCTGCACCGAGCCGTCGAAGTACTTGAGGTCGTTGACCATGACCTCGTCCCACAGGCCCAGGTCCTTGAGGTCGTTGACCAGGTACGGGTTGACCACGGTGAACTCGCCCGAGAGGTTGGACTTGACGAACAGGTTCTCGAAGGTCGGTTCGATCGACTGCGAGACGCCGCAGATGTTCGAGATGGTCGCGGTCGGGGCGATGGCCATGGTGTTGGAGTTGCGCATGCCGTGCTCGCGGATCTTCTCGCGCAGGGCATCCCAGTCGAGCGTCTGGTCCCGGTTCATGTCGAGGTAGTCGCCGCGGGACTCCGCCAGGAGTTCGATGGAGTCGATCGGCAGGATGCCGCGGCTCCAGAGCGAGCCCTCGTAGCTCTCGTAGTGGCCGCGCTCGGCGGCGAGGTCCGCGGACGCCGAGATGGCGTGGTAGCTGACCAGTTCCATGGAGCGGTCGGCGAAGTCGACGGCTTCCTCGGAGGAGTAGGCCAGCTTCTGCTTGTAGAGCGCGTCCTGGAATCCCATGATCCCCAGGCCCACCGGGCGGTGGCGCAGGTTGGAATTGCGCGCCTGCGGCACCGAGTAGTAGTTGTACTCGATGACGTTGTCGAGCATGCGCATGGCGGTCTTGACCGTGCGCTCGATCTTCTCCGCGTCCAGGCCGTTCTCGGTGACGTGCTGGGCGAGGTTGACCGAGCCGAGGTTGCACACGGCGATCTCGGAGTCGTTGGTGTGCAGGGTGATCTCGGTGCAGAGGTTGGAGCTGTGCACCACGCCGGCGTGCTGGTTGGTGTAGCGCAGGTTGCAGGGGTCCTTGAACGCGATCCACGGGTGGCCGGTCTCGAACAGCATCGAGAGCATGCGGCGCCACAGGTTCACCGCAGGAATGCGACGGAAGTTCTTGATCTCGCCGCGATCGGCCTTCGCCTCGTACTCGACGTAGGCCTTCTCGAAGGCCTGGCCGGTCAGGTCGTGCAGGTCGGGCACGTCCGAGGGCGAGAACAGCGTCCACTGGCCTTCCTCGGCGACGCGCTTCATGAACAGGTCAGGGATCCAGTTGGCGGTGTTCATGTCGTGGGTGCGGCGGCGGTCGTCGCCAGTGTTCTTGCGGAGATCCAGGAATTCCTCGATGTCGAGGTGCCAGGTCTCCAGGTACGCGCAGACCGCGCCCTTGCGCTTGCCGCCCTGGTTGACGGCCACGGCGGTGTCGTTGGCCACCTTGAGGAACGGCACGACGCCCTGCGACTTGCCGTTGGTGCCCTTGATGTGGCTGCCCAGCGCGCGCACGCGGGTCCAGTCGTTGCCCAGACCGCCGGCGAACTTGGACAGCAGGGCGTTGTCTCGGATCGAGCCGTAGATGCCGTCGAGGTGGTCGGGCACGGTGGTCAGGTAGCAGGAGGACAGCTGCGGACGCAGGGTGCCGGAGTTGAACAGCGTCGGCGTCGAGGACATGAAGTCGAACGAGGAGAGCAGGCGGTAGAACTCGATCGCGCGCGCCTCGCGCTCGACCTCGTTGATCGCCAGGCCCATGGCCACGCGCATGAAGAACGCCTGCGGCAGCTCGATGCGCACGTCGTCGGAGTGCAGGAAGTAGCGGTCGTAGAGCGTCTGCAGGCCGAGATAGGTGAACTGCAGGTCACGCTCGTGGTCGAGCGCCCGGCCCAGGGCGTCGAGGTCGTACTGCTGCAGGGTGGGATCGAGCAGCTCGTGCTCGATGCCGGCCTTGATGTATTCCTTGAAGTATTCCGGGTAGATGTTTGCCATCTCGGCCTGCGTGCAGGCGGTCACCGGGTTGTGCACGAAGCGCAGCGCCTCGGTGCGCATGGAATCGAGCAGCAGGCGGGCGGCGACCTGGGAGTAGGCCGGGTCGACCTCGATCAGGGTGCGCGCGCTCATCACCAGCGCGGTGCTCACCTCGTCCTCGGTCACGCCGTCGTAGAGGTTGCGGATGGTCTCGTCGACGATGCGCCGGTTGTCCACGCCGGTCAGACCCGCGCAGGCTTCGTCGACCAGGCGGGTCAGGCGCACCGTGTCCAGCGGCTCCTGCGTGCCGTCGTGGCGGGTGACCCGCAGCTCGCTGCTCGGGGCCTCGGCCCGGGCGGCCGGCTGTTCGGCGGCACGCTTCTCGGCCTGCTTCTCGCGGTAGAGGACGTAGGCGCGGGCGACCCTGTGGTGGCCCTCGCGCATCAGGGCGAGCTCGACCTGGTCCTGGATGTCCTCGATGTGGACGGTGCCGCCGCCGGGCATGCGCCGGTTGAGCGCGCGGTCGATGTTGTCGACCAGCGTCTCGACGGTCTCGTGCACCCGCGAGGAGGCCGCGGCGCCACCGCCTTCAACGGCGAGGAAGGCCTTGGTCATGGCCACCTTGATCTTGGACGGATCGTAGGTCGTCAGCTTGCCGTTGCGGCGGATGACGCGGATCTGGCCCGGGGCGGCCGCGCTGGTCTCGATGCTGTCCGCCGGCTGGCCGGGGCGCGTGTCGTGGTAGGTCGGGGAAGTGCTCGTCTGTTCGGTACTCATGCCGCAATCCGTCCTCTGTGGCAGTGGAAACGGTGACGGCCGCCGCGGTTCGGTGCCGGCGGCCGCTTCCTTGTGTCTGGTCGTCGTGTCGGGTCGTTCGCGTTCGCCTCGCCGAGGGCGAGCCGTCCTCCCGATCCGTCCCGGGGCCCTGCCGTGGTGGGTCCGGGGCGCTTTCGCCTCTCCGGGCACGGGATCGGGCAGGGCAGCCCCGGTCGCGGGGGATTCGGGCCGCGAATCGATGAATAGATTGTGGTTCGTGAGGGGGGAAAGTCAACCGGGAAATTGGCGAAAAATCACAATCCCATGTACGGTCGCTTCAATCTGAGCACAAGATATTGTGGATAGCCGTGTGGGCGGCCTGAGGGGAACGCGTGGATTCCGGGTTGAAATCCTGTGGATAAAAAACCGGCCACGCAGTCCCCGCTCCGGGCTGCTGCGGTTCCGCGCCCCGGGAGCCGCCCACCATGAGGACTTCCGGGGGCAGACGAAAAAAATTTTTTGTCCCCAGCGCTGGTGGTCAAGCCGGGCGACCGGTTGGTCGGCCCGCGCGGGGCAGGCATAATCCCGAGGGTCAGGGCGGTCCCGTCCGTTGCCGGCGACGACGGGGCGGCAAGCACGGGTGCGCGACCGGCGCCCCCCGGTCCCACGGCGGTCCGTACCTCGTTCATCACTGTCATGGAGTACTCATGCGGATTCTGGTTACCGGTGCGGCCGGTTTCATCGGCTCGTCCCTCTCGGCCCGGCTGCTGGCGCGGGGCGACACGGTCGTCGGCCTGGACAACCTCAACGACTACTACGACGTCAACCTGAAGAAGGCGCGGCTGGCCCGACTGACCGGGCAGGAGAGCTTTTCCTTCGAGCGGATGGACGTGGCCGACCGCGCCGGCATGGCCGAGCTGTTCGAGCGCATCGGCGTCGACCGGGTGGTGCACCTGGCCGCCCAGGCGGGTGTGCGCTACTCGCTGGAGAACCCGCACGCCTACGTCGACAGCAACCTGGTGGGCTTCACCAACATCCTCGAGGGTTGCCGCCACAACGGGGTCGAGCACCTGGTCTACGCCTCGTCGAGTTCGGTCTACGGGGCGAACGGCGAGATGCCGTTCTCGGTGCACCACAACGTCGACCATCCGCTGTCGCTGTACGCGGCCACCAAGAAGGCCAACGAGCTGATGGCGCACACCTACGCCTCGCTCTACGACCTGCCCACGACCGGCCTGCGCTTCTTCACCGTCTACGGTCCCTGGGGGCGGCCGGACATGGCCCTGTTCAAGTTCACCAAGAACATCCTCGAAGGCAAGCCGATCGACGTGTACAACTACGGGCGTCACCGGCGTGACTTCACCTACGTCGACGACATCGTCGAGGGCGTGATCCGCACGCTGGACCACACCGCCACCGTCAACCCGGACTGGGATTCGGCCTCGCCGGACCCGGGCACCTCGCGGGCGCCCTGGCGCGTCTACAATATCGGCAGCCACCGGCCGGTCGAGCTGCTGCGCTACATCGAGCTGATCGAGGAGGCCACTGGCCGCAAGGCGGAGGTCAATCTCCTGCCCATGCAGCCGGGGGACGTGCCCGATACCTACGCCGACGTCGAGGACCTGAAAAACGACGTGGGGTACGCGCCGCAAACCCCCGTCGAGGAAGGGGTGAAACGCTTCGTGGCCTGGTATCGCGACTACTACGGCCTCTGAGCACCCGACCACACCGCACGGCAAGGAGCCCACATGGCCGCGGAACTCTGGGAAATACGGGATTTCATCGCCGGGGTGCCGGCGTTCGAGGGGCTCCCCGCCGAGGCGCTCGACAGCCTGCCGTCGCGCCTGACCGTCCGCTACCTGCGCCGGGGTCGGCCGTTCCCTCCCGAGGACGCGGGTCCCGGCCTGTGGGTCGTGCGCAGCGGCGCCGTCGCGGTCCACGATGCCGAGGGGGAGCTGCTCGACAAGCTCGGCGAGGCGGATATCTACCTGGACGGAGGCGATGCCGACGCGGTCCGCCGCTGCCAGCTGGTCGAGGACAGCCTCTTCTACTTCCTGCCGCGCGAGGCCTTCGAGCAACTGCGCGGTGCGCACCCGGCGTTCGCCCTGCGATTCGAGCAGTCACGGCGCGAACGGCTCGAACGCGCGCTCGACCGGCTGGCCGATCAGCGCGGGCACGCCGATGCGCTGATGGCGACCACCGTCGAGTCGCTGCTGCGACGAGACCCGGTGACCGCCGGGCCGCAGAGCAGCATCCGGGAAGCGGCGGGACGCATGACCGATGCCGGGGTCTCGTCCCTGCTGATCGTGGAGGCCGACCGGCTGCTCGGGCTGGTGACCGACCGGGACCTGCGCCGGCGCTGCATCGTCGAGGGCCGCGACCCCTCCGAGCCGGTCCGCACCATCATGAGCGAAGAACTCGTCACCGTGGAGCCGGATGCGCTGGCCTTCGAGGCCTCGCTGCTGTTTTCCCGCCACAACATCCACCACCTGCCGGTCGTCGATGCCGAGGGTCATCTCGGCGGCATCCTCTCCACCTCGGACCTGCTGCGCCATCAGGCGACTCACGCCGTGCACCTGGTCCGCGACGCGCATGCCGCTCCCGACGTGGAGGCGATCGCCCGCGCGGGTTCGCGGCTGCCGGACCTGCAGGTTCAGCTGGTGGCCATGGGCGCGGATGCCGAGCCGCTGGGCGAGGCGATGGTCACGGTCACCGACGCGCTCACCCGTCGCCTGATCGAACTTGCCGAACGTGAACTCGGGCCGGCACCCGTCCCCTGGGCATGGGCGGCGCTCGGCAGCCAGGGGCGCCGCGAGCAGACCGCGCATTCCGACCAGGACAGCGCGCTGATCCTCGACGACGCCTTCGAGCCCGACCGGCACGGCGAGTGGTTCCGCGAGCTCGCCGTGTTCGTCACCGACGGGCTGTCCGCGGCGGGGCTGGAGTACTGCCCCGGGGAGACCATGGCGGTGACCGACGCCTGGCGCCAGCCCGTCTCGGCGTGGAAGCGCACCTTCCGCGACTGGATCGAGCAGCCCGAGCCGCATTCGCTGATGCTGGCGACGAACTTCTTCGACATGCGGGTCGTGGCCGGCCGGCCGGAACTGCTCGAGGGGCTCTGGGACGAGGTGCGACCGTTGGCGTCGAAGAACAGCATCTTCCAGCGGCTCCTGGTCGGCAACGCCCTGGCGATCCGCATGCCGCTGGGATTCTTCCGCCGGCTGGTGGTGGTCGACGACGAGCGCCACGACGAGCGGCTGGACATCAAGCGCTACGGGCTGTTGCCGATCGCCGACATCGCGCGCCTGCACGCGGTGCGCCTCGGCCTGGGCGAGCTGCATACCGTGCGGCGGCTCCAGGCCGCGGCTGCGGCAGGCGGGCTGTCGGCCGAGGCCGCGGCGGAACTGGAGGACGCCTGGCGGTTCTTCTACGTGCTGCGTGCCCGCCACCAGGCCGCGCAGGTCCGTAGGGGCGAGGCGATGGACAACCTGCTCGACCCCGAGGCGCTTTCCGGGCTGGAGCGTGATCACCTGCGGGACGCCTTCCGGGTGGTGGACGATCACCAGCGCTGGATGCGTCGCCATTTCGACATCAGCGGCTCGCGCTGAGATGCTCTCCGCCTGGTTCCCGCACCGTCTTTGGCTGTCCTGGCGTCGTCGGCGGCTGCGCCGGCGTATCCGGGAGACCTCGCCGCTGACCCGCCTGCTCGACAGCCCCCTGCCGGACCTCTCGGCCCGCTGGGAAGCGCTCGACTACCTGGTGCTGGACTTCGAGACCACCGGGCTCGACAGCCGCGACGACCGGCTGCTCAGCGTCGGCTGGGTGACCATGCAGGGGCCGGCCATCGAGCTGGGTTCCGCGCATCATCGCGTCATCCGACCCGAGATGGCGATTCCCGAGGCCAGCGCCGTGATCCACTGCATCACGGATGACCACGCGGCGGCCGGCATTTCCGAGATCGAGGCACTCGAGTCGTTGCTGAACGTCATGGCCGGCCGGATCCTCGTGGCGCACAACGCCCGCTTCGAGCTGGCGTTCCTCAACGCCGCCTGCCGGCGGCACTTCGGCAGCCCGGTGGCCGTGCCGGTCATCGACACCCTCCACCTGGCCCGACGCGCCTTCGAGCGCCGTCACCTTGCGCACGGTCCCGGCGAGCTGCGGCTCGACAGCCTGCGCCAGCGCTACCACCTTCCCCGCTACCATGCTCATCACGCGCTGGTCGACGCGCTGGGCACCGCCGAACTGTTCTCCGCCCTGTGCCAGGACCGCGTGGGGCCGGGCGGCCGCCTGCCGGCCAGCCGCCTGCTCAAGGCCTTCTGAGGCGCGCCCGGCGGCCGCGGGCCGTCAACCGCGGTCTCAGGCCGGCTGGTCCTGGCGGGTCGACCCCGGGGCCACCTGCTCGCGTAGCGATTCGCGCAGGGAGAGCAGGGCGGGGATCACCAGCAGCACCAGCAGGGTCGAGTAGCCCAGCCCGAAGGCGATCGAGGTCGCCATGGGGATCAGGAACTGCGCCTGCAGGGAGGTCTCGAACAGCAGCGGCGTGAGCCCGCCGATGGTGGTCAGCGAGGTCAGCAGCACGGCGCGCAGCCGGCGGGTGGCCGCCTCCTCGAGCGCGTCGGTGACCGACAGGCCGTCGCGGCGCTGCTCGTTGTAGAAGGCCACCAGGATGATCGCGTTGTTGACCACGATCCCCGCCAGGCCGAACAGGCCGAACATCGAGAGGATGGTCAGGTCGATGTCCATCACCCAGTGCCCGAAGATCGCCCCGACCAGGCCGAAGGGAATGATCGTCATCACGATGAACGGCGTGGTCCAGGCGGCGAACACCCACACCAGCACGATGTACATCAGCACCAGCCCGAGGTAGAGGCCGAACTTCATGTCCGCCATGGTCTCGCGCTGGTCGGCCTGCTTGCCCTCGAAGGTGTAGCTGATCTGGTAGTCGCGCATCAGTTCGGGCAGGGCGTCGCGCTCGAGCGACTCGACCAGGTTGTCGGCGGAGGTCAGGCGGCTGTCGATGTCCACCATGACCTCCACGGCCCGCTGTGTCGCGGCGTGGCGGATGGCCTCGAAGCCGCGACGGGCGTCGATGTCGACCACCTGGTCGAGCGGGACGAAGGCGCCGTCCGGCGTGCGCAGCTGGATCTCGCCGAGCACGGAGAGCCGGTCGCGTTCGTCCTCGGGGAGCAGCACGCGCACCTCGACCTCGTCGCGCCCCGACTGGAAGATCTGGGCAAGATCGCCGTCGAAGGCCGCTCGCAACTGGAAGCCGATGTCGGCGGTGGTCAGCCCCAGGGCCTCGCCGCGGCTGTTGAGCGAGTAGGTGACCTGTTCGCGGCCGTAGGGGAGGTCGTCGCTGACGTCGACCACGCCGGTCACGCCCTGCAGCGTGTTGCTCAGGTCCATGGCCGCGCGCTTGAGGTTCTCGGCCGATCCACCGGTCAGGCGGACGGTGAGATCCGATCCCGGCGGCCCCCCTTCGCGCGCGGTCACCGAAAAGCTCTCCAGCCCGGGCGGCTGTGGCGTGTTCTCCTTCCATCGGGCGATGAAATCCTCGTTGCGCACGTCGCGATCGTCCGGGTCGACCAGCTCGATGATCATCGAGCCGAGCTGGTCGCCGCTGGCCGCCGACTGCGCGCCGGCGGTGGCGCCGGTGCGGCGTACCGCGTGGGCGATCAGTTCGCCCCCGAGTTCGCTCTCCGCACGCTCCAGTCCCTCGACCATGTCGTCGAGGAACGCGTCGACCTGGCCGCGGTCCGTGCCCGCGACGAAGTTCGCGTTGGCATACAGGATGGTGGGCTCCGGTGTCGGGAAGAACGTGAAACCGATGCGCCCGCCGGCGATCAGGCCGACGGCGAGCAGGATGGTGGCCACCGCCGAGCCGAGGGTCACGCCGCGATAGGTGATGGCGAAGCGCACGACGTTGCGGAACGGGCCCTGGCGGAAGGCCTCGAAGGCCCCGTCGAAGCGCCGCTTGAACGCGCCGATCCGCCAGAGCAGCCTCTCCCAGCGGGACTGCCCGCCCTGGACGAAGGCGCGGCGCAGGTGGCCGGGCAGTACCAGGAAGCTCTCGATCAGCGAGGCGGCGATCACGCAGATCATCACCACCGGGATGTCGTAGAGGATCTTGCCGATCGTGCCGCCGACGGCCAGCAGGGGCATGAAGGCGGCGATGGTGGTGGCCGAGGAGGCGACCACCGGCCAGAACATCCGGTGGGCGGCCCCCTCCGAGGCGAGCAGGGGCTTCTCCCCGTGCCGGAAGTGGGCATCGGCATCCTCGCCGACCACGATGGCGTCGTCGACGATCACCCCCAGGGCCATGATCAGCGCGAACAGCGAGATCATGTTGATGCTGCCGCCGATCAGCCAGAGCACCGCCAGCGCCGCCAGGAACGCCGAGGGTATGCCCACGGCCACCCAGAAGGCCACCCGCGCCGGCAGGAACAGGTAGAGCAGCACCAGCACCAGGAGCAGGCCGCCGGCACCGTTGTAGACCAGCAGGTTGATGCGGTCGCGGATCAGCTGCCAGGACTGGTCGTAGACAGCGACCGACAGAGAATCCGGCAGGGTCGGGCGCATGTCCTCGAGCCACTGCTCCAGCGCCCGTGCGGAGTCGAGCGAGTCGCCCTGTTCGGAGCGCTGCAGTTCCAGCTCGACGGCGGGCAGGCCCTCGTAGGTCAGCGTCGTCTGGTGGCGTCGATCCTCGCGCTGGATGTCGGCGATCTCGCCCAGCGCAATCCGGGTCTGCTCGTCCTGGATGAGCGGCAGGTCGGCGAAGGCTTGCGGGTCGCGCGCCTGCTCGACGGCGCGCAGCTCCCGGCCGCCGTCGAGGTCACCGAACTGGCCGGCCGGCAGGTCGCGGGAATGCGAGTTGACGACGTCGGCGATCTGGTCGAGCGAGAGGCGGTTGCCGTAGAGTGCGTCGGTGGACACGTGGATGCCGATCTGCTGCTCCGGCAGGCCGTTGACGTTGACGCGGTCGACCCCGTAGCTCAGCAGGTCGCGCTCGAAGCGGTCGACCCACTCGCGCAGGTCGTCACGGTGGACGTCGCCGTAGAGGACCACCCGGGCGATCGGATCGAACCGCGGCACGCGGTTGACCTGGGGCTTTTCCGCGTCCGCCGGGAAGTTGCGGAAGGTGTCGACCTCGTTGCGCACGTCGTCGAGTGCCAGTACCGGGTCGGTGCCCTCCTGGAACTCGATGGTGATCGTCGAGCTCCCCTGGGCCGAGGTGGAGGTGATCTCCTTGATGTTCTCGATCGAGCGCAGGCGCTGCTCGAGCGGATCGGTGATGCCGCGTTCGACGTCCTCGGCCGAGGCCCCCGACCAAACCACCGAGACGTTGACCACATCCAGGGCGAAGTTGGGGAAGAACTGGACGTTCATGCGCGAGATCGCGAACAGGCCGCTGACGATCATCAGGAGCATGATCACGTGCGCGGCTACCCGGTGGCGCGCGAAGCGCCCGAGGATGCTGACGTTGCCGTCCGTCATGACGCGTCTCGATCCGCCGTCTCGTCGGTCTCGTTCCTGGAATCGTCCCTGGCCTCGACCCTCAGTCCGTCGATGGCGTTGGGCAGGTGCGTGGTGACGATCCGGTCACCGCGGCGCAGCTCCGGCGAGGCCACCAGCACCCAGCGCCCCTCGCCGTCGCCGCGATGGTCGCCGAGCACCGTCACCTCCACGCGCTCGAGCCGACCGTCCACGACGCGGTAGACGCGGTTGTTGCCGTATAGGCCGCTGTAGGGCACGGGCACGCTGCCTTCCCGGGCCGGGCGGGCGACGTCGAGGCGCAGCACGTCTCCCAGCCGCAGCGAGTCGGGGGCCCGGTCGAATGTGAAGATGGCCGTCAGGCCTTCACCGCTGGCCTGTCCGGCGAAGCGCTCGAGCGTGAGTTCGAGCGACCGGCCGCCGTGCGCGGCGCGGGCGGTGGTGGGCTCCTCGCTGTCCCGGGCGAGCAGCTCGTTGCCGTGGCGGGCCGGGATGGTCGCCCGCAGTTCCAGCGAATCGAGCGAGTAGATCTCGAGCACGTCGGTGTTGGCGGCCACCTGGTCGCCGGCCGTGGCACTCACGTCGCCGATGATGCCGTCGAAGGGCGCTCGCGCGGTGGCGCGCTCCAGGTCACGCTCGGCGCGTGCCAGTTCCGCGGCGGCGCTCTCGCGGGTGGCCTTCAGCGAGTCCAGCCTTGCCGCGAAGGTCTCGATGGCCTGCTCGCGGGCGTTGCGGGAGAGCAGCGCCTGGTTGAGGGCATCCCGGGCATTGTCGAGATCGCTGCCCGAGGCGAGGTCGCGGTCGGCGAGGCTGCGGGTGCGTTCGAGGGTGCGCCGGGCGTTCTCGACGATGGCCTTTTCCATCTCCAGGGCGCTGCGGTCGAATTCGTGTCCCCGTCGTTCGCGCTCGATCTGTGCCTCGACGTCGGCGAGCGTGGCGCGGGCCGAGCGGACCGCCGGCTCGAAGTCCGCCG
>JAWLHL010000041.1:0-13363 GCA_041690375.1 Guyparkeria sp.
GTTGCTGGCGACCGAGCCCACGCCCGGGCCGAGGTTGGCGAGCGTGGCGATCACCGCTCCGAGGGCCGACTCGATGTCCATGCCGGTCATCAGCATGGCGAAGAACAGGACCAGGAAGGTGAACATCCAGGCCGCGAAGAAGGCCCACACCGCGCTGATGATCCCCGGGTCCAGCGGCCGGCCGCCCAGCCGGACGACGAACACGGCGTGCGGATGGACCAGGCGGCGGACCTCGTTGATGCCCTGTCGCGCCAGCAGCATCACCCGCACCGACTTCATCCCGCCGGTGGTCGATCCGGCGCAGCCGCCGATGATCGTCGTCATCACCAGCAGCAGCATCAGGAACGGCCCGAATGCGGTGTGATCGGTGGCGGTGTAGCCGGTGGTGGTGGCGAAGGAGACCAGGTTGAACAGCTGCAGGCGCACCGTATCGACCCAGCTACCCTCGGGGAGATTCACCAGGAAGAAGCCGATGACGATCACGGCCACCGCGGTCATCCACCCGACGAAGAAGCGCACCTCCGCGCTGCCCCAGTAGGCCCGCAGGGAGCCGTGCCTGAGGGCGACGAAATGCAGGGCCATCGGCATGGCACCGAGGATCATGAACACCATGGCGGTGACTTCCATGGTGCCGTTGCCGAAGTAGCCGAAGCTCGCGTCGTGGGTGGAGAACCCGCCCGTGGCCACGGTGCTGAAGGCATGGCCGACCGCGTCGAACCAGGTCATGCCCTGGATCTTGTAGATCAGGGCGCAGAGAACGGTGATGCCGGTGTAGACGAGCCAGAGCACCTTGGCCGTTTCCGAGATCCGCCCCGACAGGCGCGTGTCCTTGATCGGCCCGGTCATCTCGCCCTTGTAGAGCTGCATGCCGCCCACGCCCAGAAGCGGCAGGAAGGCGACCACCAGCACGATGATCCCCAGCCCCCCGAGCCACTGCAGCTGCTGGCGATAGAACAGCAGCGCGCGCGGCAGCTCGTCGAGCCCCGTGATCACCGTGGCCCCCGTGGTGGTGATCCCGGAGACCGACTCGAACACCGCCTGGGAGAAGCTCAGCCCCAGTTCCGGCTGCAGATAGAAGGGCGTGGAGCCGATCAGCCCGAGGACCACCCAGAACGACACCACGATCAGGAGGCCGTCGCGCAGCTTGAGCTCGCGGCGGTAGTGCCGCGTCGCCCCCCAGAGCACCCCGCCCAGCCCGACACTCAGCGCGAAGCTGAAGAGGAACGGTCTCAGGTCGGCATCGCCCATCGCCCAGCCGACGAACATCGGCGGAACGAAGGTCAGGCCGAAGACCATCAGCAGGATGCCGAGTATGCGGATGATGATCAGTAGTTGCATCGAGAGCCGACAGCGGACCTAGAAGAAGCCGAAACCGACCGAGAACAGCTGCTCGATGCCGTCGATCCGGTCCTTGTCGGTGAGGAACAGCACCACGTGGTCGTCGGACTCGATCACCGTGTCGTGGTGGGCGATCATCACCTCGTCCTCGCGCAGGATCGCGCCGATGGTCGTCCCGCGCGGCAGGTCCAGCTCGTCGATGCGCCTGCCGACCACCCGCGAGGTGTTCTCGTCGCCCCGGGCGATGATCTCGATTGCCTCGGCCGCGCCGCGGCGCAGGGAATGCACACTGACCACGTCTCCGCGGCGCAGGTGGGTGAGCACCTCGCCGATGGTGATCTGGTGCGGCGAGAGCGCGATGTCGATCGCCCCCATCTCGATGAGGTCGACGTACTCGGTGCGGTTGACGATGCACATCGCCCGCCGCGCGCCGAGGCGCTTGGCCAGCATCGAGGCGAGGATGTTGTCCTCGTCGTCGTTGGTCAGGGCGAGGAAGACATCCATGTCCTCGATGTTCTCCTCCTCGAGCAGCTCGGTGTCCGAGGCGTTGCCCGAGAGCACGATGCTGCGATCGAGCGCGGCCGACAGCTCGCGCGCCCGGCGCAGGTTGTGGCTGATCAGCTTGACCTGGTAGTCCTTCTCCAGGCGGCCGGCCAGCGCCCCGCCCACGTTGCCGCCGCCGGCGATCATGATCCGCTTGTAGGGCTTGTCCAGCGGACGCATCACGCTCATCACGCGGCGAATGTCGCCCTTCCTGGCGAGGAAGAACACCTCGTCGCCGGCGAGCAGGCGGGTGTCGCCCTCGGGCGGTACCGAGGTGTTGTGCCGGTAGATGGCGGCCACCCGCGCCTCGATGCCGGGCAGGAGATCGCGCAGCCGGTGGATGGGCTCGCCCACCATCGGCCCGCCGCGGTCGACCTCCATGCCGATCAGCAGCAGCCGCCCGTCGCCGAACTCCCGCACCTGCAGGGCGTCGGGGTACTCGATCAGGCTGGCGATGTAGTCCTTGATCAGCCGCTCGGGGCTGATGATGAAGTCCACCGGGATGGCGGCCTTGTCGAACAGCGCGGGGTGGTCCTGGTAATCGGTCGCCCGGATCCGCGCGATCTTGGTGGGCGTGTGGTGCAGCGTCCAGGCCACCTGGCAGGCGAGCATGTTGGTCTCGTCGGAGCTGGTCACGGCGATCAGCACGTCCGCGTCACCGGCCCCGGCCTCGTCGAGCACGTCGGGACGCGAACCCAGCCCGTGGACGGTGCGGATATCGAGCCGGTCCTGGAGCCAGCCCAGCGCGTCGGCATCCGTGTCGACCACGGTGACGGAATTGTCGGTCTCGTTCGCCAGGGCCGTGGCCACCGAACTGCCCACCTGCCCTGCTCCGAGTACGATGATCTTCATGCGGCCTCTTGCCCTGTTGCCTGTCGTCGGGTCACGCCCCGGAACCGGCGGGTCGCTCACCGGTCTGGATGCCGAGGGATTTCAGCTTCCGGTAGAGATTGGTGCGCTCCATGCCGGTGCGGCGGGAGAGTTCGGTCATCGAGCCGTCGGCGTTCTTCAGCTGCGCCATCAGGTAGCGCCGCTCGAACTCGTCCCGGGCCTCGCGCAGGGGCAGGTCGAGGTTGAGCGACACCAGTGGCGGGCCGTTCTCGCCGCTCTCGTTCTCCGCCGGCGCGAGGCCGAGAGCCCGCTGCACCTCCTGCTCGTCGATCACCTCCCCGCTGCCGAGGATCAGCAGGCGCTGCACGAGGTTCTTCAGCTCGCGGACGTTGCCGGACCAGTGATGGTAGCGGAGCAGGTTGCGCGCACCAATGGTCAGGTCCCGCCGCGGCAGGCCCTCCACCTTGTGCGCCGACTGCAGGTAGTGGGCCAGCAGGACCGGGATGTCCTCGGGATGCTGGCGCAGCGGCTCGATGTGAATGGGGACCACCGAAAGATGGTAGTAGAGGTCCTCGCGGAAGTTGCCGGCGCGGACCTCGGCCTCGAGATCCTTGCGGGTGGCCGCGACCACGCGCACGTCGACCCGGACCGGCTCGTTGCCGCCGACGCGGAAGAACGACTGGCTCTCCAGCGCCGAGATGAGCTGCATCTGGGTCTGCTCGTCCATGTCTGCCGCCTCGGCGATGAACAGCGTCCCGCCGTTGGCCTGCTCGAGCAGACCGTAGCGGACCCGGCCGTCCTGTTCCGCGCCGAAAAGTTCCACCGCGGCGTTCTGCCGCCCGGAGACGGCCGACCCGCCGGTGTCGACGAAGGGGAAATGCCGGCGGGCCGAGTGCCGGTGGATGAAGCGGGCCAGCGCCTGCTTGCCGGTGCCCGGCTCGCCGGAGATCAGCACCCAGGCGTCGTGCTCGGCGACCTTGCGCGCCTGATCGCGCAGCCCCTGCATGTACTCGGAGTCGCCGATGAGGTCGAGCGGATCGATCTCGCCGCGCTTGAGGGCCGCGTTCTCCTGGGCGAGGCGACGGTTGTCCAGGGCGTGCTCGATCAGGAGCAGGAGCTTGTCGAGCGAGATGGGCTTCTCGATGAAGTCGAAGGCCCCGAGACGCGTCGCCTCGACGGCCGTCTCGACCGTGCCGTGCCCGGACATCATGATCACCGGCCAGACCAGCTGGTCGCGCTCGTGCCACTCGCGCAGCAGCGCGATGCCGTCGGTTCCCGGCATCCAGATGTCCAGCAGGATCAGGTCGGGTCGGCGCACGGCGATCGACGCGCGCGCCTCGACCGCGTCTCCCGCGCTGCTGACGGTGAAGCCTTCGTCCTCGAGCACGTCGACCAGCAGGTTGCGGATCTCGTTCTCGTCGTCGACGACCAGGATGTGTCCGATACTCATTCGTCAGCAAATCCCCGCTTGTCCATTCACTCGGCTCCCCGCCCATCCATGCTCGCCCGGCTGCCCGGGGCAGCCGGGTCGCGTGCGCCGTCCTCCCGCCCCGAGGCGAGCGGTAGTCGAATCGTAACGCGTGCGCCGCGATTGGCAAGCAGCGAGCCTGCCGTGGAGTCGTCGGCCTGCGGCTGCTCGTCCGCGTTCCAGGCATGCACGGCGCCGGCATGCTCCTCGACGATCTTCTTGACGATGGCCAGCCCGAACCCGGAGCCCTTGGGTCGTGTGGTGGCGTAGGGCTCGAACAGCCGGTCGAGCATGTCCGGCGGGAACCCCGGCCCGTTGTCGGCCACCTGCAATTCGGCCAGCCTGTCGCCCGCCTCGCCCACCACGCGCAGGCCCACCAGCACCCTCGGCTCATCGTCCACCGGCCCGTTCTCCGCCAGCGCCTGGCAGGCGTTGCGAATCAGGTTGTGCAGCAGCTGACGCAGGCGGTTGGCGTCGCCATCGACCCAGAGCGGCTCCGGCGCCTCGCAGTGCAGCCGCACCTTCACGGCGGTGTTGCCGCGGTAGAGCTCGACGACCTGCGCGGTCAGGGCGGCCAGGTCGATCCGCTCCAGGCGCGCTTCGGGCGGCCGGGCATATTCGGCGAACTCGTTGACCATCTGCTTCATCGCGCCGACCTGGGCGATGATCGTCGCCGTGGCCCGGTCGAGGATCGGGCCGTGGGTCTGGTCGAGCTGCGGCAGGATGCGCCGGCGCAGCCGCTCGGCCGACAGGCCGATGGGGGTGAGCGGATTCTTGATCTCGTGGGCCAGCCGCCGCGCCACCTCCGACCAGGCCGCGTCGCGCTGTGCCTGGATCAGGGCGGTGACGTCCTCCAGCACCACGACGTAGCCCCCGACCTCCGCGTCGCTCCCCGGCGGCAGGGCGGCGAGCCGGGCGAGCAGCACCTTCCGCCCGGAGCCGTTCATGATGCGCACCTGCGCCTCGAGCGTCTCGCCCGGATGGGGGGCGCCGTCCTCGACCGCCCCCTCGAACGCCTCGCAGAGGGGCCGCAGGTTGGGATGCTCCTCGCAGATCTCCTCGAAATTCCGCTCGAACAGCTCGTCGCCGGCGATCCCCAGTATGTGCTGGCTGGCCGAGTTGCCGCTGATGACGCGCCCGTCGAAGGAGAGCGTCAGCACCCCGGACGAGAGATGCTCGATCACGGTGTCGAGGTAGTCACGCTCCTTGTCCGCCAGCTCCTGCAGTTCGCGCATGACGTCATGCGCCCGCCGCACCCTCGCGGTCATGGTGTTGAACGACTGCACCAGCTGACCGAGGTCGTCGCGGCGGTCGACCGGCAGGCGCAGGCTGTAGTCGCCCTCGGCCACCGCCCGTGTGCCGGAGGCAAGCTCGCGGATGGGGCTGAGCAGGCGGCGGGCGGCGAGGAACGCCAGCCACACGGCGGTCAGCAGCGAGAGCAGCAGGGCCAGGGTGAGCGCCAGCGAGAAGGTCTGCTTGAGCGACTTGTGCAGGAAGACCAGTTCACGGTAGTCGTCGAAGGCCGCCTGTACGCTCTTGGAGAGCTCGTTGGCCGCGCCGGGGACGTCGAACAGCGCCTGCAGCACCCGCTTGCCGCCTTCGCTGGTCAGCCCGGCCTCCAGGGGGACGACGACCCGGATCTGCAGGTTGCCGTCCCCGCCGGGATCCAGGCCGATGAAGTCCCGCCCGGACCGGGCGTGCGCCAGCGCCGACTCGTCGGCGCGCGCCGGGACGATGTCCTTGGGGTCGTCCGAGGACGAGGCGACGATCAGGTTGCGCTGGCCGAGAATGGTCATTTCCTGGGCGCCGGTGTCGCGGCGGATCTGCGACAGTTCGATGGCGATCAGTTCCGAGCCGCCGTCTCGCAGTTGCCTGGCCGCGCGGCGGGTATCGTCGAGCGCCTGGCGCATGCGTCCGTCAAAGGACATCTGCGACAGCGACAGGGCGTCGGTCATGGCCTGTTCGACCTGCACGTCGAACCAGGAGTCGATCCCCCGCTGCACGAAGGTCAGCGAGAAATAGAACACGATGACCACCGGGACCGCGGCCAGCGACACGAAGGTCAGCACCAGCCGGGCCGTGAGCCGCGCCCCGGGCTTGCCGCGCCGGTAGTCGCGGATCAGGCGGAGGATGTGGGCGACGACCACCAGGGCGAGGAACAGCAGGCCGGCGGCGCTCGCCCCCAGCAGTGTCAGGAAGAGCCCCTCGGGCTGCTCGACGGCGCGCAGCGAGTCCGAGACCAGGTAGAGGAGCACCAGCAGGAGCACCACCACCATGGCGCTCACCACCGGGATGAGGCGCCGGATCACCTTCCTGATGCCCCGCCCGCGCCTCATTCGATACGGTCTCCCGAGAGGCTCCAGAGGAACCAGTCGCTGTCGAGGTCCCAGGCCGGGTCGATCAGCGCCGGGACCCGCAGGGGAAGCGGCAGCTTGTTGACCTGCAGGCGGACCCGCAGCCGGCCGAGCAGGCGGTCCCTGCCCTCCAGCCGTTCCCAGCGGGTCAGGCGCCAGGCACGGATGCGCGACAGCGAGTCGACCGCTCCGGAGAGGTCGGTGAAGGTATGGGTCTCCCGGGCGGCGAAGTCGGTCACCATCCAGGTGCGCGACAGGGCGTGGTACTCGAGCTTCAGCCGGCGCGCATCGCTCGCCAGCCGGCGGTCCCACAGCCACTCCCGGGGCTCGGCGATGTCGGCCTCGATCACCAGGTTCAGGGCGATGGAGTTGCGCATCGCGTCGATGACTTCCTGGCTCGGCGAGATGACGAGGTCCGCGTCGACGAACACGACCCCGTCGCGCACCTCCGCGTGGACATCCACGACACGGGAACCGCCCCAGGCCGCCTGCCCGTAGAGCAGCGCCGCCAGCAGCAGGGTCAGGGGCCAGCGAAGATGCCCGGTCATGGCGTTCATCCCGGCGCCTCGCGCTTTTCCAGCACGGCGTAGTAGAACCCGTCTTGGCCGTCGATCTCGGGGAACAGCTGCCGCCCCACCGATTGCGGCTCGCCCCAGTCGACGGCCATGTCTGGCGCCAGGGCGTCCGGGTGGTCACGCAGGAACGACTCCACCTGGCCGGCGTTCTCGCGCCGCAGGATCGAGCAGGTCGCGTAGACCATGCGGCCGCCGGGGCGCAGCAGCGGCCAGAGACGCTCGAGGATCTCGCGCTGGCGGCCGACCAGCGCCTTGACGTCCTCGGGCCGGCGCAGGCGCTTGATGTCCGGATGGCGGCGGATCACCCCCGTGGCCGAACAGGGCACGTCGGCCAGGATGCGGTCGAAGGCCGCCGGGTGATCGATCGTCTGCGTGGCGATGTCGGCGCACACCAGCTCGGCGAAGCGCCCGGCGCGCTCGAGGTTGTCCTGCACGCGCGCCAGCCGGGTGACGTCCACGTCCACGGCCGTCATCTCGAGGGCCGGCACGGCGTCGAGCATCGCCAGTGTCTTGCCCCCCGGCGCGCAGCAGGCGTCGAGCACGCGCTGCCCCGGCGACAGGTCCATGAGCTCGGCCGCCAGCTGCGCGGCCTCGTCCTGCACGGACACCAGCCCCTGGTGGAAACCGGGCAGCCGCTCGATGTCCAGCGGGCTGGCGAGGACGATCCCGTGACGGGCGTAACGGGTGGGATGCGCCTCGACCGACTGCTCGGCGAGACGTTCGAGGTAGCCCTCGACGGTCTCCGCGGAGGCGTTGACCCGCAGCGTCATGGGCGGATGGGTGGCCAGCCGGCGGCCGATCTCGACGGCCTTGGCCTCGCCCCAGTCGGCGGCCAGCATGCCGAACAGCCATTCCGGCAGGCGCGCCTGCACGTGGGCGGGCGCCTCGCCGAGCGGCATCTCGTCGGCCTCGGCCTGGCGCACGGCTCGACGCAGCACGGCATTGACCAGCCCGGTCGCCCAGTTCTGGTTGAGCTCGCGGGCGGCATGCACGCAGGCGTTCACCACGCGGGAGGGTTCGCGCCGGGACCCGGTCAACCGCTCCAGACCGACCAGCAGCAGCATGCCGACTTCCGCCCCCTTGGAGGAAAGCGGGCGGTCGAGCAGCGCATCGCGCCAGTAGACCAGTCGTTCGTAGTGGCGCAGCACCTCGAAGCTCATCGCCTGGATGACGCTGCGGTGAGCCGGCTGCGCGCGGGCCGTCAGCTCGGGCAGCACGCCGTCGAGCGAACGCCCCCGCTCGACCACCTGCACCAGGCCCTCGGCCACCAGCGCCTCGGGCGAACGGGCCCGGGGAGCCTGCCCCCCGCGCCGTCCCGGGCGGCCGTGGCCGCGAGCGGGGCGAGACTGCTCCGATTCAGCCAAGTATCACCCCCTCGAGCGACCGCCCCCGGGCGAAATCCGCCGCGCTGACGGGACGACCGCCGGCTCGCTGGACGCTGGTCAGCACCAGCCAGCCGTCGCCGGCCTGGACCGCGAAGCCGTCGTCGGTCAGCTCCATCACCTCGCCGGGCTTTCCCCGCCGGTCGGCCGGGACCACCCGCGCGCCCCATAGACGCAGGGGCTTGCCCTCCAGTTCGGTCTGCGCCACCGGCCAGGGATTGAAGGCACGCACCCGGCGCTCGATCAGCTCGGCCGGCTCGCGCCAGTCGACGCGGGCCTCGGGCTTGGCGAGCTTGGCCGCGTAGCAGGCCTGCGCATCGTCCTGGGGTTCGGGCGCGTCACGCCCCTCGATGATTTGCGGCAGCGCCTCGATCAGCGCCGTGGCCCCCAGCGGGGCGAGCCGGTCGTGCAGGCTGCCCGCCGTGTCGTCGGGGTGGATCGGCTCGACCAGCTTGTGCCACATCGGGCCGGTGTCCAGCCCGGCCTCCATCTGCATGATGGTGATGCCGGTCTCGGTGTCGCCCGCCTCGATGGCGCGGTTGATCGGCGCCGCGCCCCGCCAGCGGGGCAGGAGCGAGGCATGGATGTTGATCGCGCCCAGCCGGGGCATCTCCAGCACCGCCGGCGGCAGGATCAGGCCGTAGGCCGCCACCACCAGGAGGTCGGGCCGATACGCGGCCAGCGTCGCCTGCGCCGCCTCGTCGCGCAGACTGACCGGCTGCTCCACCGGCAGGCCCAGGTCGAGCGCCGCCTGCTTGACCGGCGACGCGGTGAGCTTCTTGCCGCGTCCGGCGGGGCGGTCGGGCTGGGTGTAGACAGCGACCAGCTCGAGGCGCTCGCCGCCGATCTCGTCGAGCCGGGCCAGCGCCTCGAGGGCGGGCACGGCGAAGTCCGGGGTACCGCAGTAGACGACACGCAGGCTCATACACGCTCCCGGCGCAGCGCCTTTTCCATCTTCTTGCGGATGCGCTGCTGCTTGAGCGGCGAGAGATAGTCGATGAACAGCCGCCCTTCGAGGTGGTCGAGCTCGTGCTGGAAGCAGATGGCCAGCAGGCCGTCGAGTTCCTGCTCGAAGGCCTTGCCCTTCTCGTCCTGCGCGCGCACCAGGATCCGTTCGGCCCGGGAGATGGTCTCGTTGATGCCCGGGATCGACAGGCAGCCCTCCTCGGACTCCACCGACCCGACCCTCTCGACGATCTCCGGGTTGACGAACACCGATGCCCCGCTGCGATCCTCGCTCACGTCGGCCACGAACAGCCGCCGGTGCTCGTCGACCTGGGTCGCCGCCAGGCCGATGCCCCGCTCGGAGTACATGGTCTCGAACATGTCGGCCACCAGCTCGGCAGTCTCGGGCTCGAAGGAATCGACGGGGCGGGCGATCTCGCGCAGCCGCTCGTCGGGGTAGATCAGGATGTCTCGCAGACTCATAAGTCAATCACCGGAAGGAAGCAGCCCTCTGACCACGGTCTCGCTGGACTGTGAGGGCGAAATCTTTTACAACAAGCCGCATTTGGGGCTACATTGTACGCGAGCCTGACCTCGGCAGAACCCAGAATAACGAATGTCGACAACCCGGCTCCGGGCCTCTTCCGGACCAGGGCTCGCCCGGGTTGCTCCACCATGGCCGGAAACCAAGGACGTTTTAGAGATGAGATCAAGCAAAGGACTCCCCCTGGCACTCGTGGTCGCGAGCCTGGCACCCGTCGTCGCCGGCCTCTCGGGCTGCGCGATGAACGAGCGGGAAATCGTCAACGAGCGCTCCAGCTATGACAGCGACGCGCTGCCGGTCGGAGCCGAGCGCGGCCCGGTCAAGCGCAGCCTGGACGCCGAGGAGACGCGAGACCAGTTCCGCGACCTGTCGCAGAAGGACTACGTGGTCCAGCCGGGCGACACCCTCTGGTCGATCGCCAACCACTTCCTCAAGGATCCCTACTACTGGCCCGAGATCTGGTACGTCAATCCGGACGTGGACAACCCGCACCGGATCTACCCCGGCGACCACATCACCATCGTCTTCGTCGGCGACCGGCCGCGACTGACGGTCGGGCTGCGGCCGCACATCCGCTACGAGTCGCTGCCGCCGGCGGTCTCCGCGATCCCGCTGGACAAGCTGAGCCCCTTCCTCAGCCATGACCAGGTGCTCAGCGAGGAGGATCTCGAGTCCGCCCCCTACATCCTGGCCAACCGCGAGGGCTCCATCCACGCCAGCAGCGGCGATACCGCCTACGTGCGCCCGGCACTGGACGGGGAGCGCGAGCGCCATGCCGTCGTCGAGAAGGGCAAGCCCCTGGTCGACAGCCGGAACGGCGAACTGCTGGGCTACCGGGCCATCTACAAGGGCAAGGCCCACCTCGAGGAGACCGGCGACCCGAGCACCATCAAGCTCGAGGACACGGTCCGCGAAGTGGAGGAAGGCGACCGCCTGGTGGAGATGGTCGACGAACCCTTCGACCGCGACGTCGAGCCGCAGATCCCGGCCTTCCCGATCGACGCGACGGTCATCCTGCTTCCCGATGCGATCACGCAGGTGGGCGACAACCAGGTGATCGTGATCGATCGCGGCTCCGAATCCGGCGTCAGCCCCGGCGACCTGCTGCAGATCAGCAAGCGCGGCAAGGTGGTCGAGGACAAGTTCGCCCCGCGCAAGAAGGACGACGAGGTCGAGCGCCTGAGCGACCTGCGCGGCCCCGCCGTGGCCCTGCCGGACTACCCCATCGGCACCGCCATGGTGTTCCGCGTCTACGACCGGGTGAGCTATGCCCTGGTCGCCAAGGCCACCAAGCCGGTCCACGAGGGCGACCTGGTCCGGACCCCGGTGCAGGACAGCGGTCGCTGATCCCGGGGTGCCTTCGGCAGACCGGCCGGCCCCGGCCAAGCATGCCCCGGACGCCCTGATCCGCCTGCTCTCGATCCGCGGCATGGGGCCGCGGCGCCTGGGGCAGCTTCTCGACGGCTTCGGCACGCCCGAGGCCGCCGTCCACGCGCCGGCCCGCCAGTGGCGTGAGCTCGGCCTGCCCGAAAGCGTCTGCCACGCCACTCCCGATATCGAGAAGTGTGACGCCATCCATGCATGGCTCGCCGCCTCGGATACCCACCATCTGATCGGACGGAACGACCCCGGGTTCCCGGAGCGGCTGCGCGAACTGCCGGACGCGCCCGCCGCGCTGTTCTGCCGGGGGCGCGTGGCCTCGCTGCACGACCCGCAGCTCGCCATCGTCGGCTCGCGCACCCCGACCGCCGGCGGCAGGCAGAACGCCTTCGCCTTCGCCGAGCACCTCGCCGCCCAGGGACTGACGATCACCTCCGGCCTGGCCCTGGGCGTGGACAGCGCGGCCCATCGCGGAGCCCTGTCCGCCGGGGGTGTGACCGTGGCCGTGCTCGGCTCCGGCCCCGACCGCATCTATCCGCCCGAGAACGAGGCGCTGGCCGAGGAGATCGTCGCCGGCGGGGGACTGGTGGTCTCGGAATGGCTGCCCGGCACCGGCCCGAAACGGGGTCACTTCCCGCGACGCAACCGGCTGATCAGCGGCCTGTCGCAGGGGGTGCTGGTGGTGGAAGCCTCGCTCAAGAGCGGCTCGCTGATCACCGCCCGGCTCGCCGGCGAGCAGGCGCGCGACGTTTTCGCCATCCCCGGCTCGATCCACAACCCGCTGGCGCGCGGCTGCCACCAGCTGATCAGGGAGGGAGCCAAGCTGGTCGAGACGGGACGGGACGTGCTCGAGGAACTGGCGCCGGCACTGGATGCCTACCTCTCTCCGCCCACACCCCGGGCCGATCGGAACGACAGCGGAACGGACGCCTCCGGGGAAGCCTCCGCGGACCCGGCACCCGTCGACCCGGACCAGCAGCGCATCCTCGATCTCCTGGGCTACGACCCCCAGCCGGCCGACCGGTTGATCGAGGCGAGCGGATTGACCGCCGCGGAGGTTTCCTCCATCCTGCTCATGCTTGAACTGGCCGGACAGGTGGCCACCCTGCCCGGCGGGCTCTATGCCCGCACGAGCTGAACACCCCAGCAAGGCACCACCCACCGTCCCTCCCACCGCCAGCCCCGATCTGCCCGGCCCGTGCCGGCCGCAGGCACGAGTCATCACGCTTTCGGTGAGTCAATGAAAGAGACCGTTCTGGACCTGTTGATGTTCCTCTTCGAGAATTACATGGAAGACGAGGATCGCTTCCCCCCGCAGAACGAACGCGCCGGCCTGCAGATCAAGCTGCTCGAGGCCGGCTTCGACCACGACGAGATCGAGCACGCCTTCGAGTGGCTGGAAGGCGTGCTGCAGCAGGGTAGCGTCGGCGACGCCGAACACGCCCAGGCCTTCCGTGTCTACAGTGACGAGGAACAGGCGGCGCTGGACGTGGATGCGCGCGGCTTCCTGATGCAGCTCGAGCAGATCGGGGTGCTCTCCCCCGCCACCCGTGAGACGGTGATCGAGCGGGCACTGGCCCTCGGCGAGGACGAGATCGACGTCGAGCGCCTCAAGTGGGTGGTGCTGCTCGTCCTGTTCGCCAAGCCGGGCGAGGAGCAGGCGTTTGCCTGGATGGAAGACCTGGTGTTCGAAGACGCCGCCGTACTGCACTGAGTCACAATCGAAAGACATTTCTATGAGCGAAAACCTGGTCATCGTCGAATCCCCCGCCAAGGCCAAGACGATCAAGAAATACCTCGGCCCGGGCTATGAAGTACTGGCGTCCTACGGCCACGTGCGGGATCTCGTGCCCAAGAACGGCGCGGTGGACCCCGAGCACGACTTCGCGATGAACTACACGGTCATCGACAAGAACAAGAAGCATGTCGACGCCATCAAGAAGGCCCTGAAGAAGGCCGACACTCTCCTGCTGGCGACTGACCCCGACCGCGAGGGCGAGGCC
>JAWLHL010000042.1:0-13146 GCA_041690375.1 Guyparkeria sp.
GATGCCGCGAACGACGAAGCCGGTCAGCGACAGCACCACCGCCAGGGCATGCAGGTGTATCCAGAAAGACGCTTGGGCCATGAGGCAACCATCCCGTGTGACGCATTGGTTTCTCCGCCCCATCCCGGGCGGAAGCCTCAAAGCATAAATCATCGGGAAGCGCCCCCCAAGCGAAGGGCGATGCCAGCCTACTCGGGCTGGCAGATCTCGCCTCGGCCGGCCGCGCGCAGGGTGAGGAACAGCAGCAGGGCGATCAGCAGCACCAGTGCGATCGTCAGCACCGCCGCCAGGCCCTCCCAGAAGGCGCTGCCGGTGAGTGCGGCCACCTGCATGGTGGCGACAGTCATCGCCGCTACGGGGAAGGAATAGGCCCACCAGGACAGGGCGAACGGCAGCCTGACGAAGTACCGCGCCTGCCAGGCGAGCAGCAGCGTCACGAACAGCGCGAAGCTGAACAGGACGTGGCCGAAGTCATCCAGGCCCTCGCCGGGATGCAGCGACAGCCAGGAGATGAAGCCCACCGCCGGCGGCGCGATGAAGATGAACAGCGTCGGCATCAGCTTGGCCGGCATCGGCGTATGGAAGAAATGGCGGTACATCAGGATCGTCATCAGCACCGGCCAGAAGACCAGACCGATGCTGTAGAAGAACCAGGACACGGCCTCGTAGCCCAGCGGGACCCCGGCCAGCGGCACCAGGATGTTGCCGACGACCGGGATGAACCATGCAGGGTTGGAGTGGTGGATCTCGAAGTGGGTCTGGTGCATCCAGCGACTGAGAATCGCCAGGGTGAGGACCAGGTGCAGCACGACGCCCGAGACCCAGAAGGCCAGTGCCAGCGACGGCCACAGGCGGAAGGTGGCGGTCGCCAGCAGGATCAGGCCGATGGAGATCGCCGGAAAGAAGCTCAGGCGAATGGGGTGATTGAATTCCGCCACCACCTGGTCGCGATGACGCAGCCACTTGAGGGCATAGGCCAGGGCGATGCCGGCGAACACCGCGATGTCGATCACCACCGATGCCAGCGCGATGCCCGACGGCAGCCCCCAGGCGCGCTCGGCATGCTGGAGCACCAGGGTGAGACCCACCAGGCCCATCACGATCGCGAACATCGAGATCGGCATATGTGGCAGGCGTTGACTGGCAGCAGTGGACGGATCGCTCATGTGGCCTCCTGTTCGAGTAGTCATGGCTGACAAGTATTACTATATAACATTTCAATCCCGCATCAATCCATTTGATTTACGACTGATGCCATTCCCGCAACTCTAGCAAGAGCCGAGTCCGTCGGCTTCGCGGCGGCTACACTCTCTACTCACGGCACTGCGGAAACACCGGCATGACATTACCGAACCACCTCGTTCCCCCGCTGCTGGGCGGCGCTGGCTGGGCGCTGACCGCCATCGCCGCTCTCTGGGCCGTACGCGCCGCCCCCTGGGAGGCGCTGCGCAACACCCCGGCACGGCTGAATCTCGTCGTTCTCGCCGTGCTGTTCCTGGTCGGCATGTGGTCGCTCAACGCCACCCTGATGCCGGGGCTGACGCTGCATTTCCTCGGTGCGGCGACGGTGACCCTGGTCATCGGCCTCGAGCTGACGCTGATCGCCGGGCTGATCGCCGCCCTGGTTCTGCCGTTGCTCTTCGGTGGCGGAATGGCCGTCGCCGGCTGGCATTTCGTCCTTGCCCTGCTGGCGCCCGCGGTGATCACCTACGGCATCACCCGGGCGTCTCAGCGCTGGATGCCGCCGAACTTCTTCATCTACCTGTTCGTCGGGGTGTTCCTCTCCGCGGTGCTGGGCGTGATCGTCCACGGCCTCGGCACCGCCCTGCTGGTCCGGGCGATGGGCCTGTACGACTTCGACATCATCTGGAACAACTACCTGCGCATCCTGCCGCTGCTCGCCTTCCCCGAGGGCGTGATCAACGGAATGATCATGACCGCCCTGGCACTGGTCAGCCCGTCGCTGGTGATCTCGTTCGACGATCACCACTACATCGACGGACGCTGAACCGCGGAACGCGTTGCGCAGCCGCAGACGGCGGCTTGCAACTTGCAATGCAGGAAGGTCATCAGCGAAACATCGGGGAGACAAGTTCTTGTTTATCGGCCCGGGCTCGGGGTCAAGCTCAATGGCATGAAACGTGCTTTATGACCGGCAGCCGAGCAGGAGTGGGCTCGGATATTTCAATGACTCGAGATTCAGGAGTTCCTCATGAAGAAACTGACCGCGATCGTATTCGCCTCCGGCCTCGCCGCCGCTTCCGCGCAGGCCATGGCCGCCGACGCCGATGCCGGCAAGAAGCTCTACGAGCAGAGCTGCGCGTCCTGCCACGGCATGAAGGCCGAGGGCCAGGGCATGTTCCCGAAGCTGACCGGCAAGAGCGCCGATCACATCGCCACCGCACTGGCTCACTACAAGAACGGTGACCAGGACGCCCTGAAGGAAATGGGCGGCGACCTGGGCGGCTCGAACTTCTCCATCATGGCACCGAACGCCGCCGGCCTGTCCGAAGGCGACATGGAGAACCTGGGCGCCTACATCGAGAGCCTCTGAGTTCCCTCGTCCGACATGGCAGACAGCGAACCCGGACCGATCGGTCCGGGTTTTTTCTTGCCCGCGATTCCCGCGGTCAGCGCCCGCTGCGCAGTCGGTCGAGGCGCAGCCGGTCACGCTGGTCGAACAGGCGGCGCGCCCCGAGCTGAACGGCGACCAGCGAACCGAAACCGGTCGCCGCGGTGATCAGGAAGATGATCAGGATCTGGTACTTGACCGCCTCGATCGGCGGGGTGCCGGCCAGTATCTGACCGGTCATCATGCCCGGCAGGCTGATCACCCCGGCCGCGGCCAGCATGTTGAGCGTCGGAATCAGGCCGGCGCGCATCGAGTCCGAGCGCAGCTCGGCGGTGGCATCCCGCACCGAGTGACCCAGGATCAGGCGCGCCTCGAGTTCGCTGCGGCTCTGCCAGGCGGTCTGCGTCAGGTTGTTCAGCGCCAGGCCGATGCCGGTCATGGTGTTCCCGAGGATCATCCCCAGCAGCGGGATGGCGTACTGCGGCGCGTACCAGGGATCGACATCGATCACCATGGTCAGGGCGAGCATGGCCACGATCAGCGCCGTGGCGCTCATCGCCGCCAGGCCGATGCCGTAGCCGTGCCAGCCGCGGATCGGGCGCTTCTGCCGCGCGATCACCTCGTAGCCGGCCAGCCCCAGCATGACCATCGCGATCAGCATCACCCAGGGCAGGCTCGCGGCATCGAAGACCGCCTTGAGAATCACGCCGACCAGCAGCAGCTGCAGCACCATGCGCACACTGTTGAACGCGAGCGTGCGGAACAATCCCAGCCCGAGGATGAGCTGCACCACGCCGAGCGCCAGGACCAGCCCGGCGGCCAGCATCAGGTCGAACGGTGTCAGGCTATACAGGTCCATGCAGCACGCCTCCCTCGCGGGTCATCTCGAGACGTTGTCCGCCGTGCGCGGCGATCTCGTCGGGATTGTGGCTCACCCAGACCGCCGCGGCCCCGTGCTCGGCGACGTAGTCCAGCAGCAGGTCGGCCATCGCGCGGGCATTGCCCTGGTCGAGGTTGGCAGTCGGCTCGTCGAGAAGCAGGACGCGCGGCTCGAGCACCAGCGCGCGCAGCACCGCCAGTCGCTGGCGTTCGCCCGAGGACAGGCGCTCGACCGGCGCATCCCAGAGCGCGGCCTTCAGCTTCAGGCGCCGCCACCAGTCTTCCGGCGGCCGCGCCGCAAAATGCTCGGCCACGGTGTCGGCCCACCAGCCGGATTCCGCCGGCACCAGCACCACCTGGCGTCGCCACTCGGTGGCCGGCATGGCCTGCTGCTCGTCACCGTCCAGGTACACCTCGCCTTCATGGGGGGAGAGGTCGGCCAGGGCGCGCAGCAACTGGCTCTTGCCGATGCCCGACTCGCCCGTAACCGGGAGCACCTGTCCGCCCTCAAGTTCGAAACTCGCTTCGGGGACGTGCTCGGCGCGCACCCCCCTGACCTGGAAAAGCATCGACATATCCTTCGGCAAGAAAAACGCCGGCGCGAGGCCGGCGTCTGTCATTCGGACCAGGCCGCGCTCCGGCGCCGCCTGTCGAATCCCTGTCCGTTTTACTGAACCGCGCCGGCACCGGCAGGCTCGTCGCCCTCGGTCTCGACCACCTCGTCCATCTTGTCCATCACCGCGATGTAGGCGGCCAGGCCCTCGATGTCCTCGTCGGACAGGTGCTTGGCCTGCGGGATCATCGCGTAGGAGTTCGGGCCCATCTCCTGGCCCTTGCGGTAGACCTTCAGCAGGTTTTCCACCTGGTCCATCTTCATGCCGACCAGCTTGGGCGCGTCGAACAGTTCGCCACCCTCGCCGCCGTCGCCGTGGCAGATGGCGCAGTTGGAGTACAGCGCCTGACCGTGCTTGACCACCGACTCGTCGACGATCTTCGGCTCGGCCTTCTTCTCTTCCTTTTCGCCGTTGTCGGAGTCGGCCGACTCGTCGACCTTGTCGCCGTCGCCGTTACCGCCGCCGTTCGTGCCACCGAAGGAATCGGCGATGTAGACCGACAGGTTGGCGATGTCGTCGTCGGAGAGATTGGACGCGTTCGGCGCCATGGTGCCGAAGCGGTCGCCCAGGCCCTGCTCCTTGAGGTAGTCCTCGTCGCCGTCGCGGTAGGCGATCAGCTTCTTCTGAACGGCGGAGGCATCCATCTCGGTCAGGACCGGGAAGGCTCCGCCCTGGCCCTTGCCGTCGGCGCCGTGGCAGGCCGCGCAGCTGGAGTAGGCCTTCTCGCCGGCGGCGATGTCGCCGTCGACCGCGCCGCCACCGTTGCCGTCCTCGCCGTCTTCCGCGGCGGGCTCGTCGCCGCCGTTTCCGCCAGCGCCGCCGCCGAAGGCGTCACCGATGTAGGCGACCAGGTCGGCGATGTCCTCGTCTGAGAGGTCGGAGGCGTTCGGCGCCATGGTGCCGAAGCGGTCGCCCAGGCCCTGCTCCTTGAGGTAGTCCTCGTCGCCGTCGCGGTAGGCGGCCAGCTTCTTCTCGGCTTCGTCGGCCGGCATGTCGGTCAGCGCCGGGAAGGCACCGCCCTGGCCCTTGCCGTCGGCGCCGTGGCAGGCGGCGCAGGAGGCGTATTTCTCCTCGCCGGCTGCGATGTCGCCACCGGCATCCTCGTCACCGGAGGATTTCTCGGACTCTTCGTCGGCCTTGTCCGCGTCGTCTTTGTCCGCCGACGCGGTCTTCGTTTCTTCCTTGGTTTCCGGCTTCTCGACCATTTCACCAACGGTCGTGTTCCGGTCGACCGTGTTGAACAGGGCGTTCACCAGGTAGAAGACGGCGGCCAGCAGCACCAGCGCCGAGACGAAGCCGACCACCTTCGAAATCGGATCGACCTTGGGAGTATGTTGAGCCACGAGAATCCTCCAGAATCTTTTATCGTCGTTTTAGCAAGCGCAACCGCGCGTATTATATAGGCAAACCCTTCCGTTTGACAGAACCGGAAATACCATGCCCTCCCCCGCCCCGAAAAACGGCCGCCAAGACGGCTCGAAAAGCCGCCGGAAGGCTCCTACGGGGCTCCTGTCGCCGGTAGCAAAGCTGACCGGCGTCGGCCCTAAGCTGGCCGAGAAACTCGCCCGGCTGCACATCGAGACCGTCGAGGACCTGCTCTGGCACCAGCCGTTGCGCTACGAGGACCGCGGCACGAAGCAGCCGCTCGACCCTGAGCGGGTCGGCGAACCGGCCCTGTTCGAGGTGCGCATCAACGAGGTGCGGCCGCTGTTTCGCGGCAAGGCCCGGCTGGTCTGCCAGGGCGTGGGCGAGGGCCGGCACGGTCCGATCCCGCTGACGATCTGGTTTTTCGGCCGCTTCGGCCCCACGCCGCAGGCCGGTCGGAGCTATCTGCTTTTCGGTGAACTGCAGCAGGGACCCCACGGCCTGGAGATGGCCCAGCCCGAGCTGGTCGCCAACGCCCAGATCGGGCAGATCCAGCCGGTCTATCCGGCCACGGAAGGGGTCGGTCAGATCAAGCTCCGCCAGCTCGTGGAGGCGGCGCTGGAAGTCGCCGTGCGCGAACTGCGCGACCCGCTGCCCGAGGCCGTCCGGCAGGCCCGCGGCTGGCCGCCCTTGTTGCGCGCCCTGCAACGCATCCACCTGCCGAAACGCAACGACGGCGTACCGGGACGGGCCGAACCGGCCTTCGACCGCCTGATCACCGAGGAGCTGGCCACCCACATCCTCGCCCTGCGCCAGCGCCGCGCGGTGACCCGCCAGGTCGCCGCCCCGCCCATCCCGCCGCGCGAGCACCTGTTCGACCAGCTGCTCGGCCACCTGGGCTTCACGCCCACCGGCGCGCAGAAACGGGTGATCGGCGAAATCAAGGCGGATCTGGCGCAGGAACTGCCGATGCTGCGGCTGGTGCAGGGAGACGTCGGCTCGGGCAAGACGCTGGTGGCCGCGGCCGCGGCGCTCGACGTGATCGACGCCGGCTACCAGGTCGCGCTGATGGCGCCGACGGCACTCCTCGCCGAGCAGCACGCGCGAAACTTCGCGCAGTGGTTCGAGCCACTTGGGCTGTCGGTATTGCTGCTCTCAGGTCAGCAGTCGGCGGCCCGGCGCCGCGAGGGGCTGGAACAGCTCGCCGACGGCCGGGCGCAGATCGTGATCGGCACCCACGCCCTGTTCCAGGAATCCGTGGACTTCCATCGCCTCGGGCTGGTGATCGTCGACGAGCAGCACCGCTTCGGCGTGCACCAGCGCCTGGCGCTGACCGACAAGGGCGCCAGCCAGTCGGGCGGGGCGCGACGGCCGCACCAGCTGATCATGACCGCCACCCCCATCCCGCGCACGCTCGCCATGACGCAGTTCGCCGACCTCGACGTGTCGGTCATCGACGAGCTGCCGCCCGGGCGCACGCCGGTGACCACGGTCGTGGTGCGCGCCGACCGGCGCGGCGAGGTGATCGAGCGCATCAGCGAAGTATGCGCGGAAGGCCGCCAGGCCTACTGGGTCTGCCCGCTGATCGAGGAAGGCCAGATCGAGGCGCAGGCGGCCGAGACCACCTTCGCCATGCTCGGAGAGGAACTGCCGCACCTGGCCATCGGCATGGTGCACGGGCGGATGAACGCTGCCGAGAAGCAGCGCGAAATGGCGCGCTTCAAGGCCGGCGACTACCACCTGCTGGTGGCGACCACCGTGATCGAGGTGGGTGTCGACGTGCCCAACGCCTCGCTGATGATCATCGAGAACGCCGAACGCATGGGGCTGGCCCAGTTGCACCAGCTGCGCGGACGGGTCGGGCGCGGCGCGACCGCCAGCCATTGCGTGCTGCTGTTCGAGGAACCCCTGAGTGATCGAGCGCGGGCGCGACTGGCCCTGATGCGCGAGACCGAGGACGGCTTCCGGCTGGCCGAGGCCGATCTCGAACAGCGCGGCCCCGGCGAGGTCCTCGGCACCCGCCAGGCCGGCATCGCAAAGCTCAAGATCGCCGACCTGCAGGAAGACCAGGGCCGACTCGAGGAAGCGGGCCGGCTGGCCGACGAACTGCTCGAACGCTTCCCCGAGTCGGTCAACCCGCTGATCGCCCGCTGGGTGGGTGCGGCCGGGCAGTACGGGCAGGTGTGAGCCGAAACAACCGCCTGTCGGCGAGGAAAAAACGGTCGGCCTTGCCCACGTTCGCCTGCTGACATACGGTTTGAGAAAGGAAGGCCTGCATGAACCGATAGCGGCCATACCGTCCTTCGACCGCTCGATGCCCCGCTCAATGCCAAGGAAAGGCTTGCGACCGTGAAAAAGCGAAACGTGCTTGTTCTCTTTTGGATGTGCCTGCTGTCGATCTCCGGCAGCGCCTCGGCCGTGTCGTTGAGTGCGGAGGAACGGGCATTCATCGAGGAGCATCCGACCGTCACCATCGCCATGATGATCGAGCACCCGCCGCTGACCGTCGTCGGCGAGGGCGACGGCGAGGGTTTCGAACACGACCTGCTCGAACTGGTGGCCGAGAAGACCGGGCTTTCCTTCGAGAAGCGGTTCGGGGCCTGGAACGACTCCCTGCGCCGCTTCCGCAACGGCGAGGTCGACATGATCTCGAGCATCTCCTGGCGCGAGGAACGCACCCCTTTCACGCTCTACACCACGCCGTACTTCCACCTCCCCGTCTTCGTCTTCAGCCGCGACGACTTCGGCGAGTACCGGGACACCCGGGACCTTGCGGGGCGGAAGGTGGGGGTCATCCGGGACATCTTCTACGAAGACAAGCTCGAGGCGGCGGGCAGCATGGAGCTGGTGCGTTTCGACACCTACCAGGACATGACCGACGCGCTGGTGCTGGGCGAGATCGACGCACTGGTGCAGAACCTCGGCAACATCAACCAGGTCATCAAGCGCCGTGCCTACACCAACGTCCGCCTCGCCGGCGAGCTGGATCTGCCCGGACTGAGCGGGGAAGACCTGCGCTTCGGCATCACCCCGGACAAGCCCGAACTGCGCACCATCGTGCAGAAGGGGCTGGACGACATCACGCCGGCGGAATGGGAGACCCTGAGCAGCCGCTGGCTGGGCGTACGCGATCACGGCGGGAGCCCGGCCGTCGGCCTCACCGCCGCCGAACGCGCCTGGCTTGACCAGGCGGACCGGATCGACATCTGCATCGACCCCAACTGGATGCCCTTCGAGCGGTTCGACGAGAACGGCGAGCACGACGGCATCAGCGCCGACTACTTCGCCCTGTTCGAAAAGATGCTGGACGTCGAATTCCGCCCCCTGCCGGTCGATACCTGGTCCGAGTCGGTCAACGCGCTCAAGACCGGACGCTGCGACCTGTTCAGCCTGGCCATGCGCACGCCCCGACGCGAGACCTACGCCGATTTCACCGACAGCTACATCCGGACCCCGCTGGTCGTCGCCACCCGGGCCGACGTCGCCTTCATCGACGACCTGGGCGACCTGAGTGGCAAACGGCTCGCCATCCCGGCGCTCTACGCCTTCGCCGAACTGCTGCGTGACGAGCACCCCGAACTCGAGCTGGTCGAGGTGACCGACATCGACGCCGGCCTGGAACTGGTACGCCGCGGCGAGGTCTTCGGCTACATCGGCACGCTCGCCACCATCGGCCACAAGCTGCAGACGGAATACCACGGCGAGTTGCGCATCACCGGGGACACCGGCAAGTCATGGGACATGGGCGTGGCCGTGCGCGAGGGCCAGCCGATCCTGCACGGCATCATGCAGAAGGCCGTCGCCAGCATCACCGAGGAACAGCGGCGGGAGATCAACAACAAGTGGATCGCCGTGCGCTACGACCAGCGAGTCGACTACAGCCTGCTCTGGCAGGTCAGCGCGGTGTTCGTCCTGCTGCTCGCCGCCGGGGGGCTGTTCTACCTCAAGCAGGCCGGCCTGAGGCGGCAGCTCGAAGCCGCCTACCAGCAGGCCGAACGCCTGGCCGTGACCGACAAGCTCACGGGGGTGTACAACCGCCACCGGCTCGACGAGGCACTCGAGGAGGAAACGCGCCAGGCCGAGCGCTACGGCGATACCTTCGGCGTCATCATCCTCGACATCGACCACTTCAAGGCCATCAACGACCGCTTCGGCCACCGAGTCGGCGATACCGTCCTGCGCGAGATCACCGGCGTGCTGCGTGACACCTGCCGCCGGACCGACATCCTCGGACGCTGGGGCGGCGAGGAATTCCTCATCGTCGTCCCGCACGCCGACAAGGCCCCCCTGACCGCTCTCACCGAAAAGCTGCGGCAAGCCATCGAGTCGGCCACGTTCACCGAGGTCGGACAAGTCACCACCAGCATCGGCGCGAGCCTCTACCGGGCAGGCGACAACCCCGACACCCTGATCAAGCGAGCCGATGACGCGCTCTACGACGCCAAGCGGCAGGGGCGCAACACGGTGGCGTTCCGGTAAACGCCGGAAACGAATCGAGGCAAGGTGACGCCCCCCTGCACGGGCAAACCGCACGCAGCTCTCGCCCCTTTTGCCCCGGGCCAGCTGTTTTCCGAGCCAAACGGACGACCCAGGACCCGATCGGGCCATGGGGCGCACCATGGGATTCGCGCCGGCTACGAGGTTCTGGCTTCTTCCGTCCGGGACTCTACCGGCTCGCCATCCGCGTCTAGGAGCTGGCTGTCGTAGGCCGCCTGGAGCCCGGTGTCGACTTCGGCCTCCTCCTCGGGCTCGGCGCCAATGGAGCGCGGGTACAGGGGCGACAGGATCGCCACCAGGATGCCGAGCGCCGCGAACATGGCAAACGCATCGGCGTAACCGAATGCGTTCACCAGCTTGCCGACCACGGGCGAACCGGCCGCCTGGCCGAGCGAGACCGCAATGAACGGCAGCACCGGACCCATCGACAGGCGGCCCGGCAACAGGCGGATGCCGGTCATCAGGTAGAGCCCCGTCAGGCTCATGTAGGCCAGGCCGAAGACCAGCGCGGAAAAGACGGCAAGGAACAGGTTGCCCGGGCTGGCGGCGAGCAGTGCCAGGCTGGAGGCCAGCATCATCAGCATCAGCGCCTGGGTGATGGCCGGGTTGTTGCGATCGGCCAGGTCGGCCACCACCGCACCGCCGAGGCCGGCGACGCCAACCGCCAGCCACAGCCAACCGGTTGCGTTTGGCGGCAGGCTCCCCAGGGTGACCGCCAGATCGGGCGCGAAGATCCAGTAGGCGGCAGACACGAAGCCCATCACGAAGGCGAACAGCGAGAGCCTGAACAGGCGCCATCGTTGCAGGGTGCTGATCCGGGGCGGCGGCGCGGCATCCGACGGCGTGACCCGCGACACCGAGGGGATGAAGTACCACGTGGCGACCACACCGATCCCTGCCAGGACGGCAAAGGACCCGTACGCGAAACGCCAGGCGTCGGCCAGAAACAGCACCGCCGGTACGGCAACGGCCACGCCGACGCTGGTACCCGCATTCATGACCGAGCTGACGCGCCCGTGCACAGAGCGATCCACCAGGGCCTGCATGGCCGCCGTGAGCGCCGGCATCATCAGGCCGGTTGCGATGCCGCAGGCGAACACACCCACGCCGAGCGACAGCGGGCCAGAGGCCTGGCTGATCACCGCCAGCCCGACGGCCGCGAGCGAGCCGGACAGCATTGCCGTGTTGCGGGCCCCCATCCGGACGGCGACGCTCGGCGCGAGCAGCGAGGCCAGGATGAAGCTGATCAGCGGCAGCGCGCCGATGATGCCGATCACGTCCGGCGTCAATGTCAGCTCGGCGCGGATCGGAGGCACGAACAGCCCGAAGGCGAAGCGCGCGAGGCCGTAACTGATCGCGACCAGCGCGGCACCGAACAGCGCGAACTTCATGCTCGAAGGGAATTGCATACCACCCCCGGCCAGACCCGCATCGAAAAGTGTGGCCCGCGACGATCGCGCCGCACGCCCGAAACCGCATCTTCAGGGACTAGATTCCCCCTCACCGGGTTCAAGCAGGCCGCCGGTTTGCGCAGAACCCGCTCTCACGTCGTGACGACTGGGACCGGGTCGGCTCGCAGATACAAATGGACGTGGCAATGTCATCGGCGCTGCACGCCTGCCAACCAGGCTCAATCGAAGAGCGACAGGGCCCGGACGTGCGAAACCGCTTGTGATCAAGCAGGGTTCTGACCCGTTTCCCGGCTTTGACCCTTTATCCAGCCCCCACCGGAATACAGCCGCCCCATCCCCTGGAAATCAGCCCTCTACCTGCCGTCGGATATGATCGATCACCGCACCGTGCTCATGCGCCGGGCTGAACATCACGATGTCCGTATCGTCCTCGGCCCTGACGCTATGGCCCGGCGGCCAGTAGAAAAGATCGCCGGTCGAGGACGTCTCCTCACTGCCGTCCGCGTACAGCGCCGTGATCTCGCCCTTGACCACGTAGCCCCAGTGCGGACTCTGGCAGAGGTCACCGTCCAGCCCCCGCAGCAACTCGGTAATATCCGTGCCGGCACCGAAGGAAAAATACTCCGCCCCCATCGTCTCGTACCCCGAGACATCACCGAAATCGCCCTGCTGCCGCGCCGTCGCCCCCGGGGTATCGACCCGCACGGGAATGTCATCTTTCGCGATCCGCATAACGCCACCTCCCATCGAGATTGGCCGTTTCCTGACAATCACGAGCCTAGACAATCACCTGGAGATCCGCCGAAAGCGCAGGTGATCAGGAAGCGAGGGGCAGGACGGTTCGTCGGAGTCGGGACAGTGCGTGAGTTGCAAAAGTCATCCTGTCCCCCCCCTTCTCCGCGAGTTGCCATCTATGCGCCATTGGCGTATATTTTTGTCATGCACACGGTGGCCGAAACACCCATCTTCCAGAAGTACGCCAAGGAAATCTGGTCGGAAGACGAACGCATGGCGTTCATCGAGTGGATCGCCGCCAATCCATGCGCCGGTGACGTTATCCCGGGCTCGGGAGGTTGTCGCAAGGTGCGCTGGTCTCGCTCGGGGATGGGCAAACGTGGCGGTGCCCGGGTGATTTACTTCAACGTAACCGACGGACGGATCTGGTTACTCATCGCGTACACCAAGGCCAAATTCGACAACCTGGAACCGTCGTTTCTGGCGAAACTGAAGAACGAGGTGGAACCATGACCGCCAAGCACGACACCGAGATGGAGACGTTCCAGAACGATCTGCTCGAATCGGTAAAACAGATGAAAAAAGGCGAGGCCACGAGGGTGACCGAGGTAGGACTCACTCCAGTCGCCTCGTTGCGGGCACGCATGGGGCTCTCGCAAACTCAGTTCGCCCGACTGCTCGGCGTGTCCGTCCGCACGCTCCAGCAATGGGAACAAGGCCGACGTCATCCCACCGGGCCGGCCAGGCGCTTGCTCGCGATTGCCGAGAAACGTCCCGACGTGCTGCTTGAGGAATCCTGATCGTTCGGAAATTCAAGCCACGGCAATGCCCTAACCCTTTTCCGCGGGGTGCCTTGTCGCGGAGGCAGAACGGTTTCGGGCGTTTTTCACGTCCGGAGGTTTCGATCACACCGCCTTGCCAACGCCCGAGGCACTTTCTATTGCTTGTCCAATAGAAAGTGCCCAAAGACAAGGACACCCCGGCGCCTTGGCCCTTCGGGCTTCCCTCGTCACCGCCGGGTTGCGGACGGGTCGGTTCGACGCGACATCGTGTCGCGCAGAACCTCGGAGCG
>JAWLHL010000043.1:0-12945 GCA_041690375.1 Guyparkeria sp.
CGCAGTTTCAGCGACTTGAGGATGTCCCAGCCGACCTTGACCTCCTCGACCGGGTCGGCGGCCAGCGAGACGCGCAGCGTGTCGCCGATGCCTTCGGCCAGCAGCATGCCCAGGCCCACGGCCGACTTGACCGCCCCGGCGCGCGGCCCGCCGGCCTCGGTAATCCCCAGGTGCAGCGGCTGCTCGATCTGGGAGGCGAGCTTGCGGTAGGCGCCCAGCGTCATCCAGACGTCGGAGGCCTTCAGCGAGACCTTGAACTCGGGGTAGTCGAGCCGATCGAGGATGTCGATGTGGCGCAGGGCGGACTCGACCAGGGCGTCCGGGGTCGGCTCGCCGTATTTCTGCTGCAGGTCCTTCTCGAGCGAACCGGCGTTGACGCCGATGCGCAGCGGAATGCCGTGGTCGCGGGCCGAGTCGATAACCTGGCGGACCCGGTCCTCGCGGCCGATGTTGCCCGGATTGATGCGCAGGCAGTCGGCACCGAGGTCCGCCACTCGCAGGGCGATGCGGTAGTCGAAGTGGATGTCGGTAACCAGGGGCACCGAGACCCGCTGCTTGATCCGGCCGAAGGCCTCGGCGGCGTCCATGTCGGGCACGGACACGCGCACGATGTCCGCCCCCGCCGCGGCCAGCCGCTCGATCTGGGCGACCGTGGCCTCGACGTCACAGGTGTCGGTGTTGGTCATCGACTGGACGGAAATCGGCGCGTCGCCGCCGACCCCCACGGATCCGACCTGGATCCGCCGGGACAGCCGTCGCGTCACTGGCTCGTGCTGAAAGCTCATGAGTCACCCACGGTCACGCGGAGAACACCGTCCGATCCGTCTTCGTCACCCAGCTCGACCGGTTCGCCGGCGTACTCGACCTCGAGCACGTCCGGGTTGCCCAGCACCAGCGCAAAGGGTCCTTCGCCTTCGAAGTCGCGACTCTCGCCGTCGGCGAGCACGTCGTACATCAGGCGGTCGCCGGCCGAATCGCGGATCTCGACCCAGCTCTCGCCGCCCACGGCGCGCAGGACCAGCCCCGGCGCTTCGGCGGCAGAACCCTCGGTCTCGGACTCAGGCTGGGTCTCGGGCTCAGGCCGGGCCTCGGACTCGGCACGGGGCTCGTCGCCCGCAGACGCCGCGGCGCGGGCGTCGCCTTCGGCCTCGCCCAGGGCGGACAGCCGGGCCTCGGGCAGCCGAGCGTCGAGGCTCGCCGGAGCCGCGGCCTCTTGTTCGCGCAGGCCGGGTGCGGGCGGCCGCTCCAGTGCCTCGTCCTCGCCCGGACCACGCTCGGCCTCGCCTTCCGGCTCGGACAGCTCGATCCCCGACTCGGGTTCCGGGCGCTCGACGCCGTCCGCGTCGTCGCGCTGCTCCTCCGAGCCGACAAGGTCCTGCCACCAGCCCGGCAGCCGCTCGCCGCCGACCTGCAGCAGCGCCAGCAGGACGATCGCCGCCACGACCAGTGCCAGGAACCAGCCGAGGAACCGTCCCCAACCGCCACCGCCGCCTCGGCTTTCCATCACGTCCAGCGTGGGATGCTGGCCGCCCTGGATCTCGCCGTGCCCCGCGCCCTGTTGCCGGTTGTACTGCTCGATCAGGGCCTCGGCGTCGATGCCCAACTGGCCGGCCCAGGCTCGCAGGTAGGCCAGGATGTACGGGCGCCCGGGGACGTCGTCGAGCGCATCGCGCTCGATGTTCTCGATGACCCGCAGGTCGAGGTTCAGCGGCTGGGCCAGGTCGGCGGCCGACAGCCCCGCGGCCTCCCGCCCCTGGCGGATGCGTTCGCCGACAGTCGGACCGGCCGGCTGCTCATCCACCGAGATCGTCGCCTCGGCGGAAAGTTGGCCGGGATCGTCGCTCCATGCCGGTTCGCGGCGCTCCTGCTCGCTCATTGGCTGCCTCCAGATTGCAATGCCTTCGCCTCGGGGGAATCCGGGAAGCGGCCGCGCAGGATCAGCCGGTGGTTCTTGAGGGCCTCATCGTCACCGACGGCCTTGTCGATCTCGATGGCCGTGGCCAGCGACTCCGCCGTGTGGCGGAAACGGCTCTCGTAGCGCTGCATGGCACGCGCCGCCTCCTCGGATTCGCCGGTCGCCTGAAGCGTGCGCGCCAGCCCGAGCACGGCCGCGCGCTGGTTCGATCCCGCGTCGATGGCACGCCGGAACTGCTCGAGCGCCTTTTCGTCCTCGCCCGCCCGCTGGTAGCAGCGCCCGGAGTTGACCAGGGCGTACTCCGGCGTTTCGTAGAGCGCGTCCTCGTAGGCCGAGCGGAACAGCGCCTGGGCCTTCTCGTATTCGCCCTCGCCACAGAGGTATCCGCCGTAGTTGTTGGCGATCTGGGCATTGTCCCGGTCGAGCCGGTGCGCCTTGCCGAAGGCCTCGCCGGCCTCCTCGTCCTCCCCCAGCCGGTTGAGCAGGAGGGCGTGGACATGGTGCGCCGCCGCGTAGCTGCCGTCGAAGGCGATGGCACGCTTGATCTTCTCCATGGCCACCTTGAGCTCGCCCTCGCGCATGTACCCGGAGGCGAGCTCGGTGTTGACCTCCGCGGCCTGACGGTTCTTGCCGGAGTGGCGTTCGATTTCGGTGGCATCGCTGCCGCCCATCGAGGCGCAGCCGACCGGCCCGCCGGCGACCAGCGCCAGCCCCAGGGCCATCCACAGCCCCCGTCCCTGTCGTCTAGGCATCATGATTCCGTCACCTCCACTACGCCGCGGTCCAGTCCCATCTCGGCGAGCCGGTCCTTGCGGCGGGACCGGTCGGCCACCTTGCCCACCAGCTGACCGCAGGCGGCATCGATGTCGTCGCCGCGCGTCTTGCGCGGCACGGTATTGATCCCCGCGTCACGCAGCCGGGTCGCGAAGCGCATGATGCGGTTGCGCGAGGGGCGCCGGTAGTCCGAGCCCTCGAACGGGTTGAAGGGGATCAGGTTGACCTTGACCGCATCTCCACGTGGCCCCAGCAGGGCGATCATCTCGTCGGCGTGCTCGGGCGTGTCGTTCACGCCGTCGATCATCACGTACTCGTAGATGATCGCCCCGTGCGGAACGACCTCGGCGTAGCGGTCGCAGGCGGCCATGAGCACGTCGAGCGGGTACTTCTTGTTGATCGGCACCAGCTCGTCGCGCAAGGCGTCGTTCGGCGCGTGCAGGGAGATCGCAAGCGAGATCGGCAGGTGCTCGGCCAGCCGGTCGATGGCCGGCACGATCCCCGAGGTGGAGATGGTCACCCGGCGCTTGGACAGGCCGTAGGCATGGTCGTCGAGCATCAGCTCGGCGGCGTCGACCACGGCCTGCTCGTTGAGCAGGGGCTCGCCCATGCCCATGAAGACCACGTTGCTGATGGCCTTGCCCGTGGGCAGGCGACGCTCGATGAGTTTCTCGGCCAGCCAGAGCTGCCCGATGATCTCCGCGGTCGACAGGTTGCGGTTGAACCCCTGGCGGCCGGTCGAGCAGAAGGTGCAGGTCAGGGAACAGCCCACCTGCGAGGAAATGCACAGCGTGGCGCGGTCATCCTCGGGGATGTAGACCATCTCGACCGAGTTGCCGCCGCCGATGTCGACGATGAACTTGCGCGTGCCGTCGGACGATACCTGCTCGAACAGGACGTCGGGCGTTTCGATGCAGGCGACCTGCTTGAGCTTCTCGCGCAGGCTCTTGGCCAGGTCGGTCATCGCGTCGAAGTCATCGACGCGTCGCTGGTGCACCCACTTGAGCACCTGGTTGGCGCGGAAGGGCTTCTCGCCCATCTCCGCGAACCAGGCGCGCAGGCGCGCGGGCGACAGCCCCAGCAGATTCACGCGCTCGTCGGATGCTTGCATCAGGTCACCATGGATCCTGCCCGGCGGGAAGACCAGCTCAGCGGCTGGTCACTTCCTCGGGCTTGAAGAAGAAATCGATCTCGGTCTTGGCGTTCTCCGGGCTGTCCGAACCGTGAACGGCGTTGGCGTCGATGGACTCGGCGAAGTCGGCGCGGATGGTGCCCGGAGCCGCTTCCTTCGGGTTGGTCGCGCCCATCAGGTCGCGGTTCTTGGCGATGGCGTCCTCGCCCTCGAGCACCTGGACGAAGACCGGACCGGAGATCATGAAGTTCACCAGCTCGCCGAAGAACGGGCGCTCCTTGTGCACCGCGTAGAAGCCCTCGGCCTGCTCGCGGGTCAGCTGCATCATGCGGGCACCGACGACCGACAGGCCGGCGTCCTCGAAGCGGCTGATGATCTGACCGATCACGTTCTTCGCGACGGCGTCGGGCTTGATGATCGAAAGGGTGCGTTCAACGGCCATGAAACTTTCTCCTGCTCGGGCGGCGAGAACCGTCCCGGTAAAACGTGAAAAACAAACCAGAAAACAAAAAGCTGCCGGCCGTCCGCTCGGACAACCGGAAAGCCGGATAGTTTAACGAGTCGCCGGGCAACAATCCACGCGGAATGCCGGTGCCCGGCCGGTGACAAGCCCGATGGGGCGGATCAGGTCGCCCCTTTCTCAGGGCCCCACGCCGCGCATGCCGGAAGCGACCGCCTCGGTCCGCTCATCGCGGACCTTCTGCAGGTGGTCGTCCTGCGTGGCGGAGACGTCGAGGACGTGCGGCTTCTCGACGAGGTCCGCCAGCGAGATCGACTCGAGGAACTCGTGGATCTGGGCCGACAGTCCCATCCAGAGGTCGTGCGCCAGGCACTGCCCGCCACCCTGGCAGTTGCCCCGCCCGCCGCAGCGGGTCACGTCGACCATCTCGTCGACGGCGTGGATGATCTCCGCGATGTTGATCCGGGCGGGCGGGCGCGCCAGCTGGTAACCCCCGCCGGGTCCGCGCACGCTGCTGACCAGATGGCCGCGGCGCAGCTGGGCGAACAGCTGCTCGAGGTAGGAAAGCGAGAGCGACTGCCGCTCCGCGATGTCCGCGAGCGCGGTCGGCTGTCCGCGGTCATGAATGGCCAGGTCGAGCATGGCCGTAACGGCGTAGCGACCCTTGGTCGTCAGCCTCATTGCAAACCTCCCGGCAGCGACCCGTGTCGCCGCGCTGAATACGGAATTCCGGGCACCCGGGGCCCGAAAACGATCGCACCATCATAATCCTGCGGGCTCGGAGTGTATATCCCTGCCGCAGGTCAGCGGGACGGCCCGTCACGCGACTCGCCCCGGTCGCCCCCCTCCCCGGACGACTCTCCGCAGCCGGCCACGCCGTCCTCCTCGTCGAGATGGCAGCCGTCGAGACTGGGGCGCGCCGGGCGGGAGACCTCCACGCCCAGGGACTTCAACGCCGTGGCCATCTCGTCGAGCTGTTCGTCGACCGCCTGGACGTGATCGAGCAGGCGGTCGACCACGGTCGCCACCGGATCGGGCATGTCGCGAGCCACCCCGTAGGCGTCGAAGCCAAGGCGCTGGGCGACCCGGCGCTTGGTCTCGCTTTGCTCGGGGCGGCGTTCGACCACCCGCGCCGGAATGCCCACCAGCGTGGCGCCGGCCGGCGCGTCCTTGAGCACCACCGCGTTCGAGCCCACGCGCACGCCGTCGCCCAGCTCGACCGGGCCGAGGATCTTCGCGCCGGCACCGACGACCACCCCGTTTCCCAGCGTGGGGTGGCGCTTGCCCTCCCGCCAGGTCGTTCCTCCGAGCGTCACCCCGTGGTAGAGCGTGCAGTCGTCACCGATCAGCGCGGTCTCGCCGATCACCACGCCCATGCCGTGGTCGACGAAGAACCGCCGACCGATCCGGGCCCCGGGATGGATCTCGATGCCGGTCAGCCAGCGGCTCACGTTGGAGACCAGCCGCGCCAGCAGGCGCCAGTTGCGCCGCCACAGCCCGTGCGCCACCCGGTGCCACCAGACCGCGTGCAGCCCGGGATAGGTCAGCGCGATCTCCCAGCGGCTGCGCGCCGCCGGATCGCGGTCGAACACGCTGTCGACATCGTCAAGAATCGTTTTCCAGAAACCCATCGCCTCGTCCCGCTATTCCTTGCCCGTCGGCCCGCCGCGGCGCTCCAGCGCCGTGATCATGCCCTGGAGGATCTGCACTTCCTCGCGCCTGGGTTCCGCCCGGTTGAGCATCACCCGCAGCCGGCGCATGAGCCTTTCGACGCGCGCGGCGCGGTCGGCCTCGGCGCCGCCCACGGCGAAGAACCCCGTCGGCTCCAGCAATCCCTCGAGTCGACGGCAGAGTGTAGCAAGCTCGCCCCGCGTGGCCGGGGGCGCGCCGACGTCCGCCCCGGACACCTCCGGCCCCTCGACGGCGGCATGGAAGAGCTCGTAGCCCACCAGCTGCACGGCCTGGGCCAGGTTGAGCACGGGGTAGTCCGGGTTGGCGTGAATGGCCACCAGCCGGTCGGCCACCGCCAGCTCGGCGTTGGTCAGCCCCGTGCGCTCGGCACCGAAGAGGATGCTCACCCGCCCCCCCGGACCGGCGGCACTCGCCTGGCGGCGCACCACGGCCGCCGCCTCGCGCCCCTCGTGGAGTGGCAGGGCGAGGTGCCGCGACCGGGCGGTGGTCGCCCAGACGGCCACCGAGTCGGCAACGGCCTTTTCGACGTCGTCCACGATCCGGGCCCGGTCGAGGACATCGGCGGCATGCGTCGCCACCGCCCGCGCCCGCTCATCGACCGCCGCCCGGGGCGCGACCAGCACCAGCCGGGACAGGCCCATGGTCTTCATGGCCCGGGCGGCCGCGCCGATGTTCTCGGCCATGGACGTCTGGCAGAGCACGATCTCGACGCGCTCCAGCCAAGGGTCGAGGTCATGCTGCATGTCGGGGCTGGATTGGTCGTTCATGTCCGGGCGTGGTCGTTGGCGCCTTTACGCGTATAATTTCGGACCGAGTGCCGGAGGGCCGGCCTCACTCACCACTCGCTCATCGAGCCGACAAGATCATTATGCCGCACCCCATGCTCAATATCGCCGTGCGCGCGGCCCGCGCCGCCGGCAGCATCATCTCCCGCAGCCACCACCGCGTTAACGACCTGACGATCGAGTCCAAGCGGCGCAACGACTACGTCAGCGACGTCGACCGACAGGCGGAAGGGGCCATCATCGACACCCTGCTGCGCGCCTACCCCGATCACGCCATCCTCGCCGAGGAGACCGGCGCCGGCGGCACCGAGGGCTCGGAATACCGCTGGATCATCGATCCCCTCGACGGCACCACCAACTTCCTGCACGGCATTCCCCACTACGCCGTATCGATCGCCCTCGAATACCAGGGCCGACTCGAACTGGGCGTGGTCTACAACCCGGTCAACCAGGAACTGTTCACCGCGGAGCGCGGCGGCGGCGCCTTCCTCGACAACCGCCGCATCCGCGTGGCGCCGCGGAAAGGCCTCGAAGGCGCCCTGCTCGGCACCGGCATCCCCTTCCGCGACGACCAGAACCTCGAGCGCTACATCGCGACTCTGCGGGCGCTGCACGGGCCGATCGCCGGCATCCGTCGCCCCGGGTCAGCCGCGCTGGATCTCGCCTGGGTGGCCTGCGGCCGCTTCGACGGCTTCTGGGAATTCGGTCTCAAGCCCTGGGACATGGCCGCGGGCGTGCTGCTGGTCCGGGAAGCCGGCGGCGTGGTGATCGACAACCACGGCGGCGACGGTTACCTCGCCAGCGGCAACCTGATCTGCGCCAACCCGAAGCTCACCCACGTGATGCTCCAGGCGATCAGCAAGGCCGAGCGGGGATACGAGTCGGTTTCCCACCCCGGCTGACGCCGCGACGCTTCACCGACAGGAAAAGGCCCGCCCATCCGGCGGGCCTTTTCGTTTTTGTTGCCCCGTGTGGGCATTCGTCAGGGAGCGCTGTCCTCGGCCTGCTTGAGGCGCTCGCGATCGTCGATCTTGAGCAGGTCCTGGCGCCTGAGGCCCATGTCCAGGGAAACGGCGGAGGCCACGTAGATCGAGGAGAAGGTGCCGATGGCAATGCCCAGCAGCAGCGTCAGCGAGAAGCCGTAGAGCGCCTCGCCACCGAAGATCAGCAGCGCCAGCGCGGTCAGGAAGGTGGTGCCCGATGTGATCACCGTCCGCGACATGGTCTGGTTGACCGAGGCGTTCATCACCTCCTGCTCCGTGCCCTTGCGCATCTTCTGGAAATTTTCCCGGATGCGGTCGAAGACCACGATGGTGTCGTTGATCGAGTAGCCCGCCAGTGCGAGGAACGCCGCCAGCACGGTCAGGTCGAAGCGCACGCCCAGCAGGCTGACCAGCCCCAGGACCACGACCAGGTCATGGGCCAGGGCGAGGATGGCGCCGCCGGCCAGCCGTACCTGGAAGCGGAAGCCCACGTAGACGAGGATGCCAGCCAGCACCACGAGCAGGGCGAGCCCGCCGGCGTTGAACAGCTCCTTGCCCACGGCGGGGCCAACGTACTCGACCCGGCGCATCTCCACGTTTTCCGATTCCGACTGCAGGGCGACCAGCAGGTCGTCGGCCACGCGCGACTGGCTCTCGCCCGAAGGCGGCAGACGCACCATCACCTCCTCGGACGAGCCGAAGAACTGGGCAGCGGCGTCCTCGTAACCCCGCTCGTCGAGCGTGGCGCGGACCGCGTCGATATCCGCGCCACCGGGATAGCCCAGCTCGACGACCACCCCGCCGGTGAAGTCCAGGCCGAGGTCCAGCCCCTTGGCCAGCAGCGACCCGGCCGCCACCAGCAGCAGGATCACGGAGAAGGCGTAACCGTAGAAACGCTTGCCGAAGAAATCGAATCGCGCGTCGGGCGGAAAGATGTTCATAGCGTACTCGTCTTTATTCCGTTGCAGGCCGGCTCAGATGGCCAGGCCCTTGAGGCGCGCACGGCGGCCGTAGACCAGGTTCGTCAGCGCACGCGAGAGCATGACCGCGGTGAACACCGAAGCGAGAATGCCGATCGACAGCGTGACCGCGAAGCCCTTGATCGGACCGGTGCCGAAGGCGAACAGCGCCAGCGCGGCCAGCAGCGTGGTGATGTTCGCGTCGAGGATGGTGGCGAACGCCCGCTCGTAGCCGGCCTTGATCGCCGCGTGCGGCGTCATGCCGTTCCTGAGTTCCTCGCGGATCCGCTCGAATATCAGCACGTTGGCGTCCACCGCCATGCCCACCGTGAGCACGATCCCGGCGATGCCCGGCAGCGTGAGCGTGGCCTGCAGCATGGAGAGCACCGCCACGATCAGGATCAGGTTCGAGACAAGGGCAGTCACCGCGATCACGCCGAAGACGCGGTAGTAGATCATCATGAAGATCGCCACCAGCACGAAGCCGAGCACGGCGGCCTGCACGCCGGCCTTGATGTTGTCCGCGCCCAGGCTCGGGCCCACGGTGCGCTCCTCGACGATGTCCATCGGAGCGCGCAGCGCCCCGGCGCGCAGCAGCAGCGAGAGGTTGCGCGCCTCCTCGGAGGAGTCGAGCCCGGTGATCTGGAAGCGGTGCGCCAGCTGGTCGCGGATGGTGGCCACGTTGATGACCTCCTCGACCAGGCGCTTTTCCTCGACCAGCTCGCCGTCGACCACTTCGCTTTCCAGGCGGTTCTCGATGAACACCACGCCCATCTGCTTGCCGATGTTGTCGCCGGTGATGTCGGCCATGCGGCGGGCACCCTGGCCATCGAGGTCGACGAACACGGCGGGCGAGCCGGAATCCTGGTCGAAGCCGGAGGATGCGCCGGTGACGCGGTCGCCGGTGACGATGACCTGGCGCTTGAGCAGCACCGAGCCGCCCTCGCGACGCTCGTAGAGCTTGGCCTGGGCCGGGGCGCTGCCGCTTTCGGCTGCATCCTCCCAGTCGGCCGGCGAGCCGTGCACCAGGCGGAATTCCAGGGTAGCCGTCGCGCCGAGGATCTCCTTGGCGCGCACCGTGTCCTGGATGCCCGGCAGTTCGACGACGATGCGGCTCTCGCCCTGCTGCTGGATCAGCGGCTCGGCCACGCCGAGCTCGTTGACCCGGTTGCGCAGGGTGGTGATGTTCTGCTCGAGGGCCGCCTTGCGCTCGGTCTCGGCGCCTTCCTCCGTCATGCGGGCCCGCAGGTAGGGCTCGTCATCGATCTCGGCGGCCTCGAACTCGAGGTCCTCGTAGTCCTCGGCAAGCCGCTCCATGCCCGTATCACGCGCCTGGGCGTCGCGGAACCGGACCAGGATGGCCCCTTCCTCGTCCACCTCCGCGGAGACGTAGCGCAGTTCCGCGTCCCGCAGATCGGAACGGATGCCGTCGATGCGACGCTCCAGCGCGGTCCGGATGGCCGCGTCCATGTCCACCTGCATCAGGAAATGGACCCCACCGCGCAGATCGAGGCCCAGGTACATGGGCAGGGCGCCCAGGTCGGTCAGCCAGGCAGGCGCGGCGGGCGCCAGGTTAAGCGCGACGGGATAGTCGCCCCCCAGGGCGGCGCGGACCACGTCGACGGCCTTGAGCTGGTCATCCGTGGATTCGAACCGGATCAGGCCGTCTTCTTCGAGCAATTCCGCCCGTGTGTATTCGATGCCGGCGGCGCGCAGGGCGCTCTTCGCCTCGGTCAGCGCCGACTGCTCCATGGAGCCGTCGCGCTTGGAGACCTGCAGGGCGGGTTCCTCGCCGAAGAAGTTAGGCAGTGCGTAGAAAAGCCCGATCAGCAAGACGACTACGACGATCAGATTCTTCCACAGTGGGTAGCGGTTCATCTTCTAGGCCTTCGCGTGAGAGACGCCCCCGGGGAGGGGCGTCGCCGGCCGACGTGCATCCGTGGTCGGCAGGCGGGAATGACGAAGGGCTCGCCGCGGCGAGCCCTGGGAGTCGATGGCGGAGGCTCAGGCCTCGCGCGCGTCCTTGATCGTGCCCTTGGGCATGACCGAGGCGATCGCGAAGCGCTGCACCACCACGGTGGTGTTGTCCGCGATTTCCAGCACGATCAGCGTGTCGCCGACGCCGACGATCCGGCCCAGCAGACCGCCCGTGGTCGCCACCTCGTCGCCCTTCTCGATCGACTCGACCAGCTTCTTGTGCTCCTTCTGCCGCTTGACCTGCGGACGGATGAGCAGGAAGTACATCACGGCGAAGATGAGCAGCAGCGGCAGGAAGGTCGCCAGCAGGCTCGGTTCACCGCCGGCTCCTCCGGCCTGGGCCATGGCATCGCTGATAAAGAACATCGTGGTTGGTGCTCCCGAAAGTTTTTGTGTTTCAAACGACTCGAAAGTATGCCACAAGCCCGGCCGATTGCATTAGGCCGAACACGCGGGGCGATCAGACCCCGCGGGCACGGTCGGCGTAGAAGCGGGCGCGGAAGGCCTCGAAGGTGTCGGCCTCGATGGCCGCGCGCATCTCGGCCATCAGCACCTGGTAGTAGTGCAGGTTGTGGATGGTGCTCAGGCGTGCGCCGAGCACCTCGCGGGCCTTGTTCAGGTGCTTGAGGTAGGCCCGCGAGTAGTGGCGGCAGGTGTAGCACTGGCAGTCGGCATCCACCGGCCCGGTGTCGCGGGCGTAGCGGGCGTTCTTCAGGCGCACGTCGCCATAGCGGGTGAACAGGTGACCGTTGCGCGCATTGCGCGTGGGCAGAACGCAGTCGAACATGTCCACGCCGCGGGCCACCGACTCGACCAGGTCCTCGGGCTTGCCCACGCCCATCAGGTAGCGCGGCCGGTCGTCGGGCAGCTCGGGCAGGGTGAACTCGAGCACGGCGTTGCGCTCCTCGAGCGGCTCGCCCACCGACAACCCGCCCACGGCGTACCCGTCGAAGCCCAGGTCGACGAGCCCGGCGGCCGACTCCCGGCGCAGGGCCTCGTGCATGCCGCCCTGGACGATGCCGAACAGGGCGCGGTCCGATCCCTCGGGCTTCAGCGCCTCGAAGGCCTGCTTCGAACGCGCCGCCCAGCGCAGCGACAGGCGCATGGAGGCGCCGGCTTCCTCGACGGTGGCCGGGTAGGGAGTGCACTCGTCGAAGATCATCTGGATGTCGGAGCCGAGCTCGTGCTGGATCTGCATCGAGGACTCCGGGGTCAGCATCACGCGCCGACCGTCGACCGGCGAGGCGAAACGCACGCCCTCCTCGGTGATCTTGCGCATCTCGGCGAGCGAGAAGACCTGGAAGCCGCCGGAGTCGGTGAGGATCGGGCGTTCCCAGTGCATGAAGTCGTGCAGGTCGCCGTGCAGGCGGATGATCTCCGTGCCCGGCCGGAGCATCAGGTGGAAGGTGTTGCCCAGGACGATCTGCGCCCCCAGCTCGATCAGCTCCTCGGGCGTAACCGCCTTGACGGTGCCGTAGGTCCCGACCGGCATGAACGCGGGGGTCTCGATCTCGCCGCGCTCGAAGCGGATCCGTCCCCGGCGCGGACCCGTGCGGCGTTCGTTCGCGTCACGAGAGAGGGTGCAGGCGTGCAGGTCGAACTTCATGCGGTCAGCGTACCCGGTGCGAGGCGGCGGCCTCGATGAACATGGCGTCCCCGAAGGAGTAGAAGCGGTAGCCGCGATCGACCGCCTCCCGATAGGCGGCCATCACGCGCTCCCTGCCCGCGAACGCGGAGACCAGCATCAGCAGGGTGGAGCGCGGCAGGTGGAAGTTGGTCAGCATCGCGTCGACCACGTACACCGGCTGACCGGGGTAGAGGAACAGCCGGGTATCACCCTGGTAGGGGCCGACCTCGCCCCGGGCCGCGCGGTCGGGGTGGGCGCGGGCGGCGGTCTCGATGGCGCGCACGGCCGTGGTGCCGATGGCCACCACGCGCCCGCCCCGCCGGCGCGCGGCGGTGATCGCCTCGACCGTCTCCTCCGGCACCTCCGTCCACTCGCTGTGCATCTCGTGCGCCTCGATGGTCTCGCTGCGCACCGGCTGGAAGGTGCCGGCGCCGACGTGCAGGGTGACGAAGGCGATGCGCACGCCCCGGGCGGCGAGGGTCTCGAGCAGGGCCTCGGTCAGATGAAGGCCGGCGGTGGGGGCGGCCACCGCCCCTTCACGGCGGGCGAACACCGTCTGGTAGTCGTGGCGGTCGCGGTCGTCGTCTGGACGCTCGATGTAGGTCGGCAGCGGCATGTGCCCGTGGGCCTCCAGCCAGGCC
>JAWLHL010000044.1:0-12699 GCA_041690375.1 Guyparkeria sp.
CTCCTGAGGAGGGAGAATGGCAACCACCCCCTATTTCGTACTGAGTCCCAGTGCGGTGCTGAGCATCATCGGGATGCTCCGCGGCCCCGACAAGACCGAACCCACGCCTCCCGAAGACTGGCACGATGCCGTGGTCGACGTGGTGATCCCCTCGCTCGACGAGCAGGCCAACGTCGTCCTGGCGCTGGAGTCCGTGCTCCGTCAGACCATGCAGCCGCGCAACGTGATCCTGGTCGACGACGGCAGCAGCGACCGCACCGTCGAGTACGCCCGCGTATTCGCCGAGCAATACGACATGCCGCTCACGGTGATCAACCGGGCGCATCCGATCGGCAAGACGCCGACCATCAAGCGCCAGTCGCGTGAATACGATGCCGACGTCGAGTTCATCCTCGACGCCGACACGTTCCTCGATGCCGACAACTACATCGCCCGGACGGTCGAGGAACTCTACAAGGGGGCCGGAATCGCCAGTGCCTGCGGCGTGATCCTGCCGGCGCGCGAGAAGGATCGCCGTCGCCGCATCGAGGACCCGGAGATACGCCGGTTCCTGGAGGCGCACGAAGACATCGACCTGCACCAGCCGCAGGGCGGCTGGTGGCACCGTCTGAACCGCAATCTGACGGCGCTCTATCGCCAGCAGCTGTACACCTTCCTGCAGCGATTCGTCTACGTCGGCCAGATGGAGTTCTTCGGCAGCATCACCAACCCGGTCGGTTGCGCCGTGGCCTACCGTCGCAAGTACATCAAGGACCTGTTCGACAAGTACGAGCCGGTACTCGGCGACGACCTGACCAACTCCGAGGATATCTTCATCGGGTTTGCGCTGATGAACGAGGGTTATCGCAACGTCCAGCTCCAGGACGTCACGGCCCATACCCTCGAGCCGGAGATGCGCAATCTGCCCCGGCAGATATACATGTGGTCGTCCTCGTTCCTGCAGAGCTGCTACTACTTCGACGGTCTGCTCGGCAGTCCCTTCAAGCTGCTGCGGCGGATGCGACACCGCTACCGCGAGAAGCACGATCCGGAAATGAGGAAGGTCGCCGCCCGACGCAAGATCCGGGAGGCCTACCGTCAGCCGTTCGGGGTGGCCCATACCGAGCAGGAGGGTCGTCCGGCCGGATGGATTCCCTTTCTCGCCGCCTTCGAGAAGATCGCTTTCCCGACGGCACTGCTGATCATGATCCTCCTGCAGCTCTGGGAGCCGCTGATCGTCACCCTTATCGCCGAGATGGCGATTTCCGTGGGGATCCTCACCTTCATCTCGAAAGGGCGGCGCTGGAAGGCGTTCATCCAGGGCATCCTGATGACCCCGATCCGCTACGCGAGCCTGTTGTACGACCTGGTCACCATCGGCCGCTTCGCCTGGGATCTCTGGATTACGGGGAATAGAAAATGGCGCAAATGACATGTCTTTCCCTTCGACGGGGCGTGGTCGGCCGGCTCGGTGCCGTGGCGCTGATCGTCGCCACTGCCTTCGCTCCGCCGGCCCTGGCCCAGGCGGTGCCCGAAGCCGCCATCGCAGCGGAGATGCAGAAGGACTGGAAGGCCGCCGAGGCGGTCTACCGGGATGAGCTCGAGGCCGATCCCGACCGGACGGACCTGTGGCGGCGGCTGGCGGATGTGCTGGCCAGCGACGGCCAGCCGGAGGCAGCGGCCGAGGCGCTGGAGCGGGCGGTGGAAACCGAACCGGACGATGCCGAACTCCGCCTTCAGGCGAGCGCCGCCTGGGCGCAGGCCAACCGGCCACCGAGGGCGCTGGCTCACTGCCAGGCCGCCACCGAACTGCGTCCGGACGATGTCTCGGTACTGCGGACCTGCGCCCGGCAAGCCAACTGGGTGGGTGACAGCCAGGCCGTGGTCGTCATGCAGCGGCGCATCCACGAGCTCACCGGTGAGCCGGCGGATCTCAAGGCCTATGCGCGCGCGCTGGGCGGCGCCGGCGAGCTCGACGAGTCGGTGGCCCTGTTCGAGGATTACCTCGCGGCTCGCCCCGAAGATGCCGAGGCGATGCTCGACTACGCCACCATCCAGACGTGGCGCGGCGCCTACGCGGACGCGGCCGATGTGCTGGCACGGTATCGCGAGGTGCACGGCGAGGACACCGAGTGGGCCTCCCGCAGCGCGCGTCTGCTTGCCTGGGCCCATCGACCGGCCGCCGCGCGGCCGCTGAACGACGAGCTGCTCGCCTCGGACCCCGACAACTACGAGCACCTCTACACCCGCATGTTGATCCTGCGCGGAGAGAAGCGTCACAGCGAGGCGATCGAGGCCCTCGAGCCGCTCGAGCGGTTGCGCCCTGAATCGAGGGATACGCTTGACGCGGTGCGCAGCACGCATGCCTTCCTGCGCTCGAACGTCGGTATCGAGGCGGGTTATCGGGACGACGCCGATGACATCAGCCTGCGTCGCTTCGCCGTCAAGGGGCGCTGGTCGTTGAGCCCGGAGACCTACCTCTACGGCCGCCTGGAGCGCCGCGACGTGCGGTCCGAGTCCGGCAGTCCGTTCGTCGGCGCCCAGGGTGATACCGGCATCGATATCGACCAGGGCTGGGTGGGCGCACGCCACCGCATCAGCCCGCTGCTCGAGATCGGTGGCGACGTCGGCACGGCCAGCATCGACGGTGGCGGCGGCGATGTCGGTCTGTACGGCCTGTACGCCGACCTGCGCCCGGTGGACAACCTCTGGGTGGACCTTTCCACGACCCGCAGGGTCTGGGACATCTCGCCGAGGTCCGCCTCCCTGGGGCTGGCCATGCGCGACTACCGGGCGCGTATCCACTGGCAGCCGACCCTGCGGCATTTCCTCAATGCGGAGGTGGCCCACGGACGCCTGAACGACGGCAACCGTCGCGACGAGCTGTATGTCAATCCCTACCGGGCGATGCTCCGAACCGAACGGTTCAACCTCGACCTGGGTGTTTCGGCGCACTGGCAGGATTACGACCGGGACCTCGACAACGGCTACTACGATCCGTCGAACTACCGGCGCTTTGCGCTCACGGCGGTGGGGTACTGGAAGTTCTCCGACGACGACGGGCTGAACGTCACGCTGAGCCCGGGGTGGCATACCGACGACAACCTCTCGGACTACGAATTCGGCACCGACGTCTCGCTGGAGTTGATCAACGGTATCTACCGCGACTGGTACAGCCGGCTGAGCCTCGCCTACAGCGACCGCTCGCAGACGACCGGCCGTTACGATGCCTACTCGATCAACTGGGAACTGCTGCGCCGCTTCTGAGCGTGGCGTGAAGCCGGGCCGGTGTCCGCCCGGCTCGACGTCTTCCCCTTCGATGCCTTCCCGGGGCCTATCGCGCCGGTCCATTGCCGGCGACTCATCGACCCTGCGTTCGCGTCGTCGCGGTCATCACTCTTGCCGCCGGCCGCCGGCCGGCGGCCGAGGCCGTGACCGTGATGGCCAGGTTCCGCTTGCCCGGCCGCCGCGATTTACCGTCAAGTCGCTTGTCATCGCCGAGGGGCGGATGGCGCAGCGGCTACATGGACGAGAACCAACTCGATCCGGACTGATCCCGCATGGTCGAGCCGCACCGCGTGGCCCCGCGATCACGGCCCGTTCCTGGTCCGGGTCGGCGCTCGCCGGCAGCAGGCCCCCGATGTTCACGAAGGCCCATGCCCCGATGGGGCGAGACGCCCGGCCGTGACGCGGGCGAGTGAGCGGGTCGGGGCGAACGCCCCTGTCCTGAAAGACGCTTCCGTCTGACCGGACTTCTGGTAGCCCTGTCGAACCATTCGTCGGTTGCCGACGCCCATCTCGCGGGCCGAAGCTCGAGCCGGCATACCGGGTCGACATTCCGGGAGAGGGCGGGCGCATCGAATGCGCGTGTCCGGTCGGCGGGACGCCGGACGCAAAAAGGCCGCGCCCTGGGGCGCGGCCTGGTCGATCGATATCGGCGAACTGGCTTCGGTTCAGTCGACTGCGTAGTAGTCGGCGAGCTGCTCGATCTCCTCGTCGGTGAGCGGCTCGGCGAACTGCGACATGCCCTTGGCCACGTCGTTATGACGGTGTCCGTCCTTGAACAGCTCCATGGTGCGCACGAAGTAGTCCTTCGGCTGACCGCGCAGGCTGGGCGACTCGTTGATCCCGCCGGAGCCGTTGCTGCCGTGGCAGGCGGCGCAGGGGGTGATCAGGCGACTCGGGTCACCGACGCTGACCAGCTCGTGGGCCGGATGGGACTTCTCCGGCTTGGCCTTGTCGGGCAGCTCCTGCTGCTCGTAGAAGGCTGCCAGGTCGGCCATGTCCTGCTCGCTCAGGTCCTCGCTGATCACATTCATGATGTGCGCGCGGTTATCCTCGCGACGCCGATGATCGGCGTAGTCGACCATCTGCTTGTAGGTGTACTCGGCGCGCTGGCCGGCCAGGTGGGGCCAGTTGCCGGTCACCGACTCGCCGTGCTCGCCGTGGCAGGAGGCACAGAAGGCGTCGTCGTGCAGTTTCTCGCCGCGGGACGGATCGCCCTCGGGCATGGCGGCCATGGTCTCGTGCCACTCGCCGGGTGTCCATTGGACGACGTCGCCCTTGTCCGCCGCGGCCGCCAGGGAAACCCCCGGCAGCGCCAGGCCGAGGGCGGCCCCGGCAGCGAGCAGCGGACCGACGACTCGACGTGTCTCGTTCACTTTCATCTGGATCATCCTCCTTACGCGTATGCGGTCCACAGGCCGAAGCCGAAGTACTGAACCACCCAGATCACCACGAGCGCGAGACTGAGTGTGCCCATGCGGTTGACGGTCCGGGAGGGCGTGTAGGTCCCTTCGGTCTGTCCCGCCTGCCAGGCGACGGTGATCAGGTAGCTCAGTACGGTGCCGCCCATCACAATGAAGGTGATGAAGAACAGCCCGGTGGAATACCAGTCCATCGCGATCTTGTAGTCGAGCGCGTTGTAGCCGTGCACGCCGAACAGCGTGGCCCAGCGGATGGCCTCGCGCATGGCGGCGACCACGATCGTGCCCAGCGTGGCGACGAGGATCGGGGTGTAACCCCACAGACCCTGGTCGAGGCGGCGGCCCAGCAGCATCGGGTAGGCCGCGACGATGATCAGGGCCACGGCGGTGGCGATCGGCCAGGGACCGGTGGCGAAGCCGGCGATGTCCTCGGGCAGGCCACGCATCCAGATGACCAGCAGGATCAGGGAGACGATCGTGCCGATGGCGCCCAGACGGGTTCCCAGCCGCTTGAGGAAGTCCAGGTAGCCCTGGTCCTCGTCACCGGCGCCCTGCAGGTAGCGGCGGTAGCCGAACAGCCAGATGCCGATCACCGGGAAGGACAGCACGATGAAGAAGGCGAAGCGCCAGGGGTTCCAGGAATGGATGGACCGGCCCGAGGCGTCGATCACCCCGTTCGGGGCATACCATTCCATCCACTGGTCCGGTTCGAGCATCTGCACCGACAGCGCGTGCATGATGAAGCCGACTACCAGGAACAGCAGGGTTGCGGCAATCATCGAGCCCGGGCAGCGGGCCTTCTTCGTCCGCAGCTCGTAGTTCAGCGCGTAGAAGATGAACAGGGCCAGGGTGGCAACGATCAGGATCACGATGAAGCCGATCACCCACCAGGCGGACAGCACGTTCGAGGTGTACCAGAACGGGTCGTAGATGACCTGGACGAACAGCAGCGGCGCGACCCCCAGCACGATGGCCACCGACACGGCCACTTTGGCCGTGTTGACCATGGCGGCGGCCAGTCGGCGCCAGTGGTCGTTCCCGGAGAAGGCCCCCCGGATCGCCAGGAACGACGAGCCGAGCAGGACGTGGACGGCTGCGATGTGCAGCGCCCAGGTGGCCACGCCCAGGATCAGGAAGATCACCGGGTGGGCCGGGATGCCCAGCGGGTCGCGCAGGGCGTAGAGCATGGCGGTATCCATTACTTCACCTCCTCATCGGAACGGTTTTCGAGGAGCGCCGTCTTGTCGCCGGCCTCGTAGCGTTTGACGGCCTCGGGATCGGTCAGGCCGGCAATGAACACGGCCAGCGCCTCGGCCTCGTCGTCCTTGAGCGGGATGCGCGGCATGTACATCGTGTTGCCGGTCGACAGCGCGCCGTGCAGGTAGGTCTTGATGCCCTCGATGTCGGCCTTTTCCGGGAAGTAGTTCTTCAGCGGACGAATCCCGGTGTCCGACAGCGAGTGACAGTTGGCACAGGCGGTGATCGCCAGGGTGCGCCCGACCTCGGCGGCGTTGTCACGACGGATTTCGCGTTGCTCCTCCGGCCAGAAGATGTGGGCGTGCTTGAAGCCGACCTTTTCCAGCGTCGGGATCTCGGATTTCACGCCCATGCCCGGCACGTCGTGACCGATGACCTGGTTGGAGTAGATGTACTGGCCGGCGATATACGGCTTGCGCACCGACTCGCGGATGGTCTCGCCGGGCCACAGGCCGAGCACCAGGATCGCCAGGGTGGCGATGCCGGCGACCGTCGCGGTGACGATCTTCGGCTTGATGAGCGTGGCGGCGAAGTAGGCCAGCATGGCACCCAGCACGATCAGGATCGACGGGGTGAAGTAGTCGGGCATGCGGTTCTCGGCGACCAGGTGCGCGATCTCCGGCAGGGAGTTCATGTACCAGGGGTACAGCGAGATGCCGATGACCGCCGACAGGGCCCCGACGACCGCCAGGCGGCGCAGCAGCCACTTCTTGAAGGCCTCGTCCTTCAGCCCGGCGGCGACGATGCCCCCGACCACGGCGGTCATGGTGAACATGAATGCGGTGCGGATCATCAGCTGGGCGAAGGTATTGTCACCGTAGAAGCCCAGGAGGTAGCCGCCCTCGGTCTTCCACTCCTCCATGCCCGGCATCATCATGAACGACAGGATGCCGACGATGGCCAGCATGGTGGCGTAGGAAGTGACCGCGAAGATCGCGGCGACCTTCATGTAGGTGAACCGGTCGAGCTTGCCGGCCAGATACACCAGCATGTAGACGCCGACCACCTCGATGACGAAGAACACCCACTCGGTCGCCCATTTCCAGACGAAGTTGTGGATGAGCGCCGAGATCCCGCGCGGACTGCCCACGGTGGTCGAGTACCAGATCCCCGGCCCGGTGATGGAACCGAGGATGTAGGAAAAGACCAGCAGGAACAGGCCGTACTTGCGGATGAACTCGATCAGTTCCGGGCGGTTGTCACGCGCACCGATCCAGGCGAGCACGCCGAAGAGAATCGCGGCGCCCACGGCGGTGTGCGAGAACAGCACGTGGATGGTCGCGATGATCCCGATTACCCAGCCACTGCCGATGCCCGGCTCGTACCAGGTCGGGTAAAGTCCGATCAGATCCATGTTGGGATCCTCCTGTCAGAACGCATCAGGCCGGTCCCCGTGGGGAACCGGCCGTAAAAGTTGAACCTCATGAGAAGCAGTCTTCCGTGAAGGCTGTCATCCAGTTGTGCTGGTACAGCGCAGCCAGCCGGACCTGTTGCTCCGTGGCGTCGAAGGGCAGGTAGCGCTGCTCGTCGACCCGGACGATCTTGCCGTCCTCCAGCCGGAACACGTCGGCGACGAACATGCCGGTTTCCGTGTTCCCCGCCAGCGCGTAGCAGGTGTTCTGGAAGAGGGGCTCGACCGGCTCGTTGCCGGCCAGCAGGGCCCTGAGCTGGATGGCCAGCACCTTGGCCTGGCTGTTGGCCGCGTACCCGGACTTGGGCATGGCGCCGGCGATGCAGGAGTCGCCGATGACATGCACGTCCGGGTGGCGGGTCGACTCGAAGGTCTTCTGATCGACCGGGCACCAGCCGGAGCCGTCGACCAGGTCGAGGTCGAAGGCGATCCGGGCGGCCTTGAGCGGCGGGATGATGTTGATCATGTCCGCCTCGTAGACGCCGGCCTCCGCCTCGACGGTCATGTTCTCGGCGTCGACCTTGAGGATCTGGCCGCCCAGGTCGCCCATGACCCACTCGATCGGTCCCGGCTCGTCCCAGCTCTTGAGTTCGGCCAGCTCTTCCTCGTTGTACTTGGAACGGGCCGGTTCCGGGATGTTGAAGCGATAAAGCCTGTTCCAGGCGTGCAGCATGGAGTAGTCGGTGGTGAATCCGTTCTTCGGATCGAGGATGATGACCTTCGGGTTCTTGTCACCCCGATCGAGCAGCCACTGGGCGATCAGCCCGGCGCGCTCGTAGGGTCCGGGCGGGCAGCGGTAGGGGCCCGGCGGCGGGCCGACGATGACGGTGCCGTTTTCCGGGACGGCCTCGAGCTGCGCCTTGAGCTCGAGCAGCTGGTCGCCGGCATCCCAGGCGTGCGGCAGTTTCTTCTCCGCCAGTTCCTCGGTCAGGCCCTCGATGGCGTCGAAGTCGAAGGATATGCCCGGCGACAGCACGAGGCGGTCGTAGCCGACCTTCTCGCCGCCGGCGGTGATGGCCTGCTTGTTGTCGTAGTCGACGTCGGTGACCGTGTCGTGGATGAACTTCACCCCGTGACGGTTCTTGAGCGCGTCATAGGAGATGGTGATGTCTTCCATCGTCACCTGGCCGGTGATCACCTCGCTCGACCCGTAGGGGCGCTGGTACTCGCGCTTGGGCTCGATGATGGTCACGTCGATCTCGGGGGCGTAGAGCTTGAGGTACTTGGCCGTGGTCGCCCCGCCGACGCCCCCGCCGACGATGACGACACGTGACTGGCTCGCCGAGCGGGCCAGTGGGGTGCCGAGCAGGCCGGCACCGGCCGTGCCCGCCCCGGCGAGCTTGAGAAAGTTGCGACGACTGATCGTGCTCATGAGTCATTCCCCCCGTCTTGCTTGTCCGACTCCGCCCGTTCTTTCGGCAGGCTCGAGAAGTAGTCGGCCATGGCCCGGATTTCCTCGTCGGTGAAGGCCCGTGCCAGCGGACCCATCAGGGTCGAGGGACGCGAGCCGTCGGCGAACGACTCCATGGCCTCGATGAACTGCTCGCGCGGCATGCCTGCCAGCGGGACATAGGCCGAGTCCTCGATGTAACCTTCGGTGCCGTGGCAGCCGGCGCAGGTCTGCGCGGCCATGAGCGCCTGGGGGTCGGCATCGCGGCTGGTCTCGGCGTGGGCGGTCGCCAGCCAGAGGCTGCCCCCCAGCGCCGCGGCCCATCCGATCACCTGCTGTCTGATCATGATGTGTACCTCTTCTTCGCTCCTCGCCCTCTGGCCCGTGACGACGCTGCGGTGTTGCTCCCTTTTCACGGTCGGGCATGATTGATTGCAGATTCAATTTCCTTATCTGTCCGCCAAATATACATCATCAAAAAACTTTATGAATAGGGGGTGACAGGAATATGTGCCCGCAAGGTGGGTCGCGCCCGGACGGGCGGGTGGGACACCTGCGGCAACTCGCGGGTAACGTGCGATTAAAGAAGGCCAACTTGCTAGCAACTCCTTTCAACCTGTCTTCTGTCACCTTGCCTGGCGGCAGGTGGTGGCAGGTGGCGGCGGGCGCCGCGAATGTCCTGATCCGGCTCTTTCCGAAGCTGCGGTAGATGCCACCTCTAACTAATAGAACATGACGAGGTGTTGCGCAGGCTGCGTTTGCCGGTGGAAGTCCGGAGGTGAAGGGAAAGTGTCAGCCTGGCAGGAGTGTATCCAGGACGGTGGCGGCGTTTTTGCTGTCGACGGTCAGTAAGCGTCCACCGAAACCCGGCACGATGCGGGGGATCCAGTGCTGGAGGGCAGCGTGATTGTCGGGCGCATCGGCGTCAGGCCGATGGTGACGATTGAGCACCACGGCGTCGGTGCGGATGCCGTGGTGTTCGAGCGCCTCGATGGCGGTCAGCGTGGTGCTCAGGGTGCCGAGCCGGTCCTCGCTGACGAGTATCACCGGCAGGCCGGTCGCCCGGGCCAGTTCGAGGTTGAGGGCGTCGTCGGCCAGCGGGGAGTAGATCCCGCCGGCACCCTCGACCAGCCAGATGTCCCCGGGCGAGGTGCCCCGGCTGTCGACGGCGGGCAGCAGGTCCCTGGCGAACGAGAGAGAGCATCCCTCGCGGCGCGCTGCCTCTGGCGGGGCCAGCGGGGCGAGGAATCGCAGGGGGCAGACGGCTTCCGGCCGTTCGTGGCCGCCGGCAGCGAGGCGCAGCTGTTCTGCATCCGCGGCGCGGCGAACGATGCCCTGGTCGGTCGTCACTTCCTCGCAGCCGCTTTCCGCCGGCTTGCGCGCCCGGACCAGGTGCCCGCGGCGTGTCAGCAGGCGGGCCAGGTGCGTGCCGACGAAGGTCTTCCCGACTCCCGTGTCGGTCGCCAGGATCACCCAGCCACGGCGTCGAACCGGCAACGTGGCATTCATGCCGGGTCGGGGAGATCCCGGCCGGTCAGCCGGCGGTAGGCGGTCAGGTAGCGCTCGCGTGTCTGTTCGACGATCTCGTCGGGGATCGCCGGACCCGGAGCGGTCTTGTCCCAGTCGAGCGTCTCCAGCCAGTCGCGGATGAACTGCTTGTCAAATGACGGCGGGCTGATGCCCGGGCGGTACTCGTCAGCCGGCCAGAAGCGCGAGGAATCCGGCGTGAGCGCCTCGTCGATCAGGTGCAGCCTGCCGCTTTCGTCCAGGCCGAACTCGAACTTGGTGTCGGCGATGATGATGCCGCGCTCGGCGGCGTAATCCGCGGCCATGCGGTAGAGGGCCATGGCGGTATCGCGCACCCGGGCGGCCATCTCGGGGCCGATCAGTCGCTCGGTCTCGGCGAAATCGATGTTCTCGTCGTGGTCGCCGACGTCGGCCTTGGTCGCCGGGGTGTAGATGGGCTCGGGCAGCCGGTCGGCCAGCTGCAGACCGGCGGGCAGGGTGATGCCGCAGACCGCGCCGGTCGCCTGGTAGTCCTTCCAGCCCGAGCCGATCAGATATCCGCGGATTACCGCCTCGATGGGCAGGGCCTCGAGGTTGCGCACGATCACGCTGCGACCCTCGAGCGGGGCGCGCTGGGCCGGGTCCGGCACGATCGCCGCCAGGTCCTGGTCGTCACAGAGATGGTTGGGCACCAGCTCCCGGGTCTTGTCGAACCAGAACCGCGAGATCTCGGTGAGCACGCGCCCCTTGTCGGGAATGGGCGTGGGCAGGATCACGTCGAAGGCCGAGACCCGGTCGGTGGTGACGATCAGCATCCGCTCGTCGTCGATGCGGTAGAGATCGCGCACCTTGCCGCGGTGGATCAGTTCCAGGTCCGGGATCTCGGTTTCGAATACGGCGGGAGACGAGTGTGTCATGGGCGCTCAACTGCTAGCATGCTAAGGATTTGCCGCCCGACGGGCTGTTCCCGGGCGGGCGCTTATTGTACGAGAGCGTGGCGCGCGATGCGATGCGCAAGAATCCGACCCGGAGGACAGGTATGCAGTGTGGCGTTCGCATGAGATGGCTTGGCGTGGTCGCCATTGTGCTGGGATGGGCGCTGGGACAGGGGGCGCGGGCCGACATGGCGATAGCGGTGGGTGACGGGGGCGACCAGCTGGACGTGACCGTGATCGAGCCGTCCGGAGGCGTTTCGGAGAATGCCCCCCTGGTACTGTGGGTCGCCAACCAGTACGGCGACATGGCCGGGCCGGAGAGCGTCGCGCACGCGCTGGCGCGGCGGGGGGCGACCGTCTGGATGGTCGACGTCATGGATTCGCTGTTCCTGCCGCGGTCGGACGTCAACGTCCGCAAGGTCGACGGGGCGCCGGTGGGTGCCCTGATCGCGCGGGCCGTCGAGGAGAAACGCCCTACGGTGGTCGTGGCCGCCGATCGCATGGCCGTGCCGACGCTGCGCGGCATGCGCTGGTGGCAGGAGCGCACGGACGACCCGGAGGCGCTGGCCGGGGCGGTGCTGCTCTTCCCGAGCCTGTACCGCGGCGCGCCCGTGGCCGGCGAGGAGCCGGAGCTGTTCTCGATTGTTGATGCCACCAACCTGCCGGTGATGCTGTTCCAGCCCGAGCTTGGCGTGTACCGCCATCGCCTGCATGACCTGCGCGAGCGTTTTCTCGCCGCGGGCAGCGACCTGTTCGTCCAGGTGATCCCCGAGGTGCGCGACTACTACCACATGAATCTCGAAGACCCCGAGACCGAGTCGCTCGACCGGCTCGACAAGGCGCTGGACGACCCGGCCGAAGCGCGCGCCATGAAGGCGTTGCCCGACGACATTCTCCGCTCGATCCCGCTCCTCGCCGCCGCAGATCATCCGGACGAGGTGCTGCCGATCGATCCGGACCGCACCGAGCCGGTCGATCGGCAGACCGGGCTGCAGCGGGTCGATCCGCAGGAGGCGCCGGACTTCGAGCTGACCGACCTGGAGGGAAACCCCCAGCGGCTCGATGACGACTTCGACGGGGTACAGATCGTCAACTTCTGGGCCACCTGGTGCCCGGCCTGCGTCGAGGAGATTCCCTCGATGGAGCGCCTGGCCAGTCGCTACCCGGATCGCCTGAAGATCTACGCCATCGCCTTCAAGCAGTCGCCGGAGCACCTGCGCGAGTTCATGCAGGACTTCGACGTCTCCTTCCCGGTGCCCGTCGACCCCGACGGCGAGGTCGCGGCGAAATACGACGCCTTCGCCTTCCCCAGCTCGTTTCTCGTGGCCGCCGATGGCCGCATCCACTACTCGGTGAACGCCGGAATCATCTGGGACACCGAGGAAGTCGACGCGATCGTGCGGGAACTGCTCGAGATCGAACAGGAATGAGCTTGAAGCTGACAGCTTGAAGCTGGAAGAGGTCAGAGGTCAGAGGTCAGAGGTCAGAGGTCAGAGGTCAGAGGTCAGAGGTCAG
>JAWLHL010000045.1:0-12387 GCA_041690375.1 Guyparkeria sp.
ATCGACAAGAACAAGAAGCATGTCGACGCCATCAAGAAGGCCCTGAAGAAGGCCGACACTCTCCTGCTGGCGACTGACCCCGACCGCGAGGGCGAGGCCATTTCCTGGCACCTCTACGAGCTCCTCAAGGACAGCGGCCTGCTCGACACGCGCGAGGCCAAGCGCGTGGTCTTCTACGAGATCACCAAGCGGGCCGTGCAGGAGGCCATCGCCCATCCGCGTGGCCTGTCCCACGACCTGATCGACGCCCAGCAGGCCCGTCGTGCGCTGGACTACCTGGTGGGCTTCAACCTCTCGCCGCTGCTGTGGAAGAAGATCAACCCGGGCCTGTCCGCCGGTCGCGTGCAGAGCCCGGCCCTGCGGATGATCGTCGAGCGCGAGGAGGAGATCGAGGCCTTCACCCCCCGCGAGTACTGGTCGATCGCCGCCGACTGCCGCACCAATGAGCAGCCCTTTTCGGCTCGCCTCTACCAGCTCGACGGCAAGAAGGTCGCTCAGTTCACGCTCGAGGACGAGGCGACCGCCACCGCCGCGCGCGAACGCCTCGAGGCCGCCGCCGGGGGCAAGCTCACCGTCGCCAAGGTCGACCGGCGCGAGCGCCGGCGCAACGCCGCCCCGCCCTTCACCACCTCCACCATGCAGCAGGAGGCGGTGCGCAAGCTGGGTCTGTCGGCATCCCGCGCCATGCGGGTCGCCCAGGAACTCTACGAGGGCGTGGACATCGGTGCCGGCACCGTGGGCCTGATCACCTACATGCGTACCGACTCGGTCAACCTGTCCAATGACGCGATCGGCGAGCTCCGCGCCCACATCGGCGAAAGCTACGGCGCGGACTATGTGCCGGAAAGCCCCAATTTCTACCGCACCAAGTCGAAGAACGCCCAGGAGGCCCACGAGGCCATCCGCCCCACCTCGGTTGCCAACACGCCGGAGAAGGTGCGCGCGTTCCTCAACCGCGACCAGTTCCGCCTCTACGAGATGATCTTCAAGCGCACGCTGGCCTCGCAGATGACCCCGGCGGTCTTCGACCAGGTCTCCGTGGACCTGGCGGCGGGCACCGAGCACAGCTTCCGCGCGACCGGCTCGACCCTGAAGTTCCCGGGCTTCATCGCCGCCTACCGGGAGGACGAGGACGACCAGGCTTCCGACAAGGACGACGACCGTCGCCTGCCGCCGCTCGAGGAAGGCCAGCAGATCGAGCTCGCCGCGATCAACGCCACCCAGCACTTCACCGAGCCACCGCCGCGCTTCACCGAGGCCAGCCTGGTCAAGACGCTCGAGCAGTACGGCATCGGCCGCCCGTCGACCTACGCCAGCATCATCTCCACGCTGCGCTCGCGCGAGTACGTCGAGCTCGAGCAGCGCCGCTTCCGGCCCACCGACATGGGCCGGGTGGTCAACGGCTTTCTGACCGAGTACTTCCGCGACATCGTCGACTACGAGTTCACCGCCAAGCTCGAGGACGAGCTCGACGCCGTCTCGCGCGGCGAGATGGACTGGGTGCCATTGCTGCGCGAGTTCTGGGAGCCCTTCTCCAGGCGCATCGAACACACCCAGCAGAACGTCTCCCGCCAGGAGGCGGCCCAGGGGCGCGAGCTCGGCGTCGATCCCAAGACCGGCAAGCCGGTGGTCGCCCGCCTGGGCCGCTTCGGGCCGTTCGTGCAGATCGGCACCAAGGACGACGAGGAAAAGCCCAAGTTCGCCTCGCTGCGCCCGCACCAGAGCATCGCCACGATCACTCTCGAGGAGGCGCTGGAGCTGTTCAAGCTGCCGCGCAAGCTCGGCGAGACACCCGAGGGCGAGCCCGTGGAGGCCAACATCGGCCGCTTCGGCCCCTACGTGAAGTACGGCAGCAAGTTCGCCTCCCTGGGCAAGGAGGACGACCCCTACACCATCGAGCTGCCGCGCGCGCTGGAGATCATCGAGACCAAGAAGCTTGCCGAGAAGAACCGCATCATCAACGAGTTCGACGACGGCATCCAGGTCCTGAACGGGCGCTACGGCCCCTACGTCACCGACGGCAAGAAGAACGCCAAGATCCCCAAGGACACCGACCCGAAGACGATCACCCACGAGCAGGCGCTCGAGATGATCGCCCAGGCGCCGGAGCGCAAGGGTCGCGGCCGGCGTGGCGTGGCCAAGTCGACTGCGGCCAAGGGCACGGCGAAGAAGACGACTGCCAAGAAAACGGCCGCGAAGAAGACCACGGCGAAGAAGACGACCGCCAGGAAGACGACGAAAAAGACCACGAGCAAGAAGACCGGCTCGTCCGACAGCTGACCCGATGGAGCCTTCGCCCTTCCAGCTACGCGAGATCGCCCGCCACCTCGATGCGGGCGGGCTGATCGCCTACCCCACCGAGGCGGTGTTCGGCCTGGGCTGCGACCCGCTCGACGGGGTGGCCGTGCTGCGGCTGCTGGCGCTCAAGCGGCGCGACCCCGCCAAGGGGCTGATCCTGATCGCCGACGATCCGGACAGCCTGCGACCGTATACCTCGCTCGACCCGGGCGACTGGGAGCGCATCTGCCGCGACTGGCCGGCTCCGCGCACCGTGATCGTCCCGGCCGCGCCAGGCGTACCCGACTGGCTGACCGGAGGGCGCGACGAGATCGCCCTGCGCGTGCCGGCGCACCCGGTGCCGCGCGCCATCTGCGCGGCCTTCGGCGGCCCGATCGTGTCGACCAGCGCGAACGTCAGCGCCCGCCCGCCGGCACGCAGCGCGTTGCTGGCGCGGCGCGCCTTCGCCGCTGATGGCGTGCGCATCGTCCCCGGCGCGGTGGACCGCCGCGCCCGCCCCTCTCAGATCATTCACTGGCCCACCGGGCGGATCATCAGGAGCTGAACACCGTGGAGATTCAAGCCGTCAGGGATTACCTGATCGACCTGCAGGACCGCATCGTCGCCGGCCTCGAAGGCCAGGAAGACGGCACGCGCTTTCTGCACGACGACTGGAAGCGCCCGCCGGGCGACCACCTCAACGGCGAGGGCCGCGGACGGATCCTCGAGGACGGCGCTACCTTCGAGCGCGCCGGGATCAACTTCTCGCACGTCACCGGCAACAAGCTGCCGCCGTCGGCCACCGCCCACCGCCCGGATCTCGCCGGCGGCTCGTTCGAGGCGATGGGCGTCTCGCTGGTGATCCACCCGCGCAACCCGTTTGTTCCCACCTCGCACGCCAACGTGCGCTTCTTCCGGGCGGAGAAGGAAGGCGTCGAGCCGGTGTGGTGGTTCGGCGGCGGCTTCGATCTCACGCCCTACTACGGATTTACCGAGGACGCCGTCCACTGGCACGAGCAGGCCGAGGCGGCCTGCCGGCCCTTCGGCGACGACCACTACCCGCGCTTCAAGCAGTGGTGCGACGAGTACTTCTGGCTCAAGCACAGAAACGAGCCGCGCGGCGTCGGCGGGCTGTTCTTCGACGACTACGGCGCCGACGGCCAGGTCGACTTCGACAGCGCCTTCGGCTTCATGCGCTCGGTGGGCGACCACTACCTGCCCGCCTACCTGCCGATCGTCGAGAAACGCAAGGACACGCCCTATGGCGAGCGCGAGCGCGACTTCCAGGCCTACCGCCGCGGGCGCTACGTGGAGTTCAACCTGGTCTACGACCGCGGCACCCTGTTCGGCCTGCAGTCGGGCGGGCGCACCGAGTCGATCCTGATGTCGATGCCGCCGCGGGCGGCCTGGCGCTACGACTACCACCCGGAACCGGGCAGCGAGGAAGCGCGCCTCTACGACGAGTTCCTGCGCCCGCGCGACTGGCTGGCCGAGCGCTAAAGCCCCCATCACTATGGTAGCGGGCCTTGCCCGCGAATCGCGCGGTAGGCGCGAGCCCCGGAAAACGGTAGCGAGCTTCCTGACGGAGACGGCGGCTGACGCCGCCTTCGCGGGCAAGGCCCGCTCCCACAGAAAAGGGCGAACCCGCCAAGGGTTCGCCCTTTTTCATTCCAGTACCGCTTCGAGGTGGACTCGCGCTAGTCCATCCGTTCGAGCGCGTGAGCCGTGTCGACGGGGATCATCCAGTCCTGGTAGCGATTGCTGTAGTGCACCACCCAGCCGCGAGCGCGCAGACGCGTCCCCTCCAGTTCCTCGAAGTCCCAGCCGGGGAAGTGATCCCGCTTGTCCCGGTCGATCTTCAGCGCCACGCGTCCCTCGAGGTTGAGCCAGATGTTGTCGCGACTCTTCCCGACCGACACCACGCGCCCCTGGACGACGGCCGCGCCCTGCACGTGATCCGGAATCCCCTCGCTTGACGGCAGGCCGGGGTCGTAGGCCGGCAGCGACCAGATCCCCCGCCCTTCCCGACGGGCCTGTTCCTCGCGGGTGGTAAGGCAATCGGCGAGCTCGAGGTTGGGCGCGATGAACACCGCCATGGCCATGCCCTGGTCGAGCAGTTCGGCCTGCACCGAGCGACCGTCGGGCAGGTAGAGGTAGGAAAGCCGACGGCCGTAGCGGTCCTCGCCCTCGGTGGCATCGGCCACCTCGACCCGGTTCTCCGACTCGGCCAGCAGCGCGCGCAGGGCCTGCTGCGCCTGACGTGCATAGGGCTCGTCCTCGGCGCCGTCCCGGCCCAGTTCGGGCGTGTCGATGCCGACCAGGCGCACCCGGTCGCCGTTGGTCAGGCGAACGGTGTCGCCGTCGTTGACGTAGGCCACCGTGGCCGACTCGGCGGCATGTTCGCCCGGCAGGGCGCAGTCACCGCTCCCGGACGGGACCGGCTCGCGGGCCTCGCAGCCGGTCGACAGCCCGGCCAGGACGAGCAGTGCCGCGAGCGCGGGGCGACGCAGGCCGTGGGGGCGCCAACGAAAAAGGGCACCGAGCGCTTGCCCGATGCCCCCTGCTGTTTCCCGGCAGAACTGCACAGGAACGACCTCGCGGTCTTACTTCTTGCGACCGTAGCGGTTGCGGAACTTGTCCACCTGCTTGGCCATGCTGCCCTCGGAGCGCTTGCCCGTGAAGAACGGGTGGCTCGCGGAGGAGACGTCGACCTTGACCAGCGGGTACTCGTTGCCGTCTTCCCACTTGACGGTCTCCTTCGACTGGATGGTCGAACGGGTCAGGATGGCAAAGTCCGCCGCCACGTCCTGGAACACCACCGGCCGGTAGTTCGGGTGAATGCCTTCTTTCATCTCGATTCTGCCCCTGAAAAATAAAGTTCGTCGCGTCGGCAGGCAGTCTGCCCGACGTGTTCATTGAATCGTGTCGCCTGTTCCCGCCCGCCGGATGGCGGGCTGTCCCGACATCGGGGCACGGTCTGACCCGACCCGGGACGGCCAAGGCGCGAGATTCTACTCCAACCCGCCTGACGGAACAAGGCCCTACGGCGTGCGCGCCAGGGCCCAGACCGAGACCTGCGCGACACCCGCCCGGCGCAACGCCCGGGTCAAGGCCTCGGAGCTGGCCCCGGTGGTCAGGACGTCGTCGACGATGGCCACCCGCTCGGGCAGCGACCCGCCGGCCTCGAAGACGTCCCTGAGCACGCGCTTGCGCTCGCTGGCCGACAGCGCCGTCAGCGAGCCGGTGTCTTTCCGCCGTGCCGCCGCGCGGGGCAGCACCGGCAGGCCGAGGGCCGCAGCCGGACCGGCGGCCAGCAGTCTCGCCTGATTGAAACCCCGCCGGCGATACTGGCCCGGGTGCTGCGGCATCGGCACGATCGCCTCCGGGAGCGCGCCGCCGGCATCCAGGTCCGCGACCACGGCCGCCGTCAGGGCGTCACGCAGGAGGGTGAGCACGCTGAAGTCGTGGTGGTACTTCAGCCGGTGGATCAGGTGGCGCACGGACGGATCGAGATCGACCGCCGCCACGACCGAGTCGAAGCCACGCGGCCGTCGCAGGCAGCGGCCACAACGCGACCGGTCGTCACTCTCGTGGTCGTGGGCGACCCCGCAGCCGGGACAGCGATTCCTGCCCGCCAGGGCCAGCCACTCCCGCCAGCACGCCGGACACAGGCCGTGGGACTCGACCGTGTCACGGCCGCAGAGATGGCAGGGCGCCGGCAGCCAGCGCCTTCGCGACGAATTCCGTTTCATGCTAACCTGCATTTCAAACGCATGTTTAGAGGTCGACGCATCATGAGCCAAGACGCGCAGGCAACCCGGGACGAGGCGGTGGAGGAACACACCCCCACCCGCATCTCCGGCAACTCGGCCCGTCGGGCCGCCAGCTGGTTCAACTGGGGCAACATCGTCGCGATGATCGTCCCTCTGCCGCTGGCGATCTTCTGGACCGGCCTTTCCATGCTGGTCTACGCGCTCAACCGGCACCACCCCAATCCCAAGGTGGGGCACTACACGCAGCAGGCAGCCTACCGCTTCTACGCCATCGCCGGCACCGCCGTGGTCATCGGCACCTTCGCCCCGCCCAGCGTGATGTTCTACCTGGTGCTGTGGGCGATCGCCGCGCTGATCATCATCCCCTGGTCGCTTTACGATCTCTACCGGATCAAGCAAGATACCTGGGAAGATTCCTTCACCGAAGCCCCCGAAACCTTCGAGGACCAATGAGCTCATGACCCGCCCGCGCTGGACCAACCGGGAGGCTCTCGACCTGTTCGAGAAGCCCTTCAACGACCTTCTCTTCCAGGCCCAGCAGGTGCACCGCGAACACTTCGACCCGAACGCGGTGCAGGTCAGCACGTTGCTCTCGATCAAGACCGGCGCCTGCCCCGAGGACTGCAAGTACTGCTCGCAGAGCGCCCGCTACGACACGGGTCTGGAACGCGAGCGCCTGCTACCCCTCGACGAGGTGCGCGTTGCTGCCCGCCGGGCGCGCGAGAAGGGCGCCTCGCGCTTCTGCATGGGCGCGGCCTGGCGCAACCCCACCGACCGCCAGCTCGAGAACGTCATCGACATGGTCCGCGTGGTCAAGGAGACCGGCATGGAGGCCTGCGTGACGCTCGGCATGCTCGAGCCGCACCAGGCCCGCCGCCTCAAGGAGGCCGGGCTGGACTACTACAACCACAACATCGACACCTCGCCCGAGTTCTACGACGAGGTGATCACCACCCGCTCGATCGACGACCGCCTCGAGACCCTCGACCACGTCCGCGACGCGGGCATCAACGTCTGCTCCGGCGGCATCCTCGGCATGGGCGAATCGCGCGAGGACCGCGCCTCGTTTCTGACCACGCTGGCCAACCTCGAGCGCGCCCCGGAATCCGTGCCCCTGAACATGCTGGTGCGCATCCCCGGCACGCCGATGGCCGACGTGCCGGCACTCGACCCGATCGAGTTCATCCGCACCATCGCGGTCGCGCGGATCATGATGCCCAGCTCGCACGTGCGCCTGTCCGCCGGACGCGAGGGCCTGAGCGAGGCCATCCAGGCCTGGTGCTTCTTCGCCGGCGCGAACAGCATCTTCTACGGCGAGAAGCTCCTGACTACCGAGAACGCCGACGCCGCGGCCGACGAGGCCATGTTCGAGAAGCTCGGCCTCGTCCCGCTGATCCCCGAGGGCTGCCGGCCCGACGAGACCGCCGACAGCGCACCGGCCTCCGCCTCGGCCTGATCGACAATCCGATGACGGCCGGCACGGGCCGCGACTGACCCGCCGGGTCGGTCGCGGCCCGTTTGGTTTGCACGGCAAATCCCCACGGGGGCATCGGGCGCCGTAGGAGCGGCTTTAGCCGCGATGTCATGGGGGAAGTATTGGGCCATCGCGCCTGAAGGCGCTCCTACGGCGTCCGCTCGCCGCTATTCGCCACCCCGATCGACGTCGACCTCCACCTCGTCCGGCGCCAGGCACACCTCGTCGTCGCAGGCCTGCAGGTCGAGCCGCAGCCGCGTCGGCATCTCTCCGGTGACCGGCACCCGAAGCTCGAGCGCCCCCTCGTAGACATCGATGGCCGAGCGGGCGAACTCGGCGCGGAAGGGCTTGCCCGCCGGGTAGTCGATCCGGCCGATCTCGCCGTCGATGGCCGAGACCCGGGTGGGCACCAGGAAATCCTCGCTCGCCGGGTTGGCGTTGACGTGAAAGCCCTCGTCGATGGCGATGCGCACGCGGATGGCCGCGCCGTCCTCGATCGCGCGCGCCTCGACCGCGACGTGATCGCGCGTCTCGCCCGGCCCGCCGTCGTCCTCGCCCGCCGCGGCGAGCCGCGCGGCCAGGCGGTCGATCACCTCGGCGCGTGACGGTCGCGCCAGCTCACCCACGAGAAAGCCCCAGTCGCCGGGCGCGGCATCCACCTCGGCGGCGAACGACGCCAGCGCCCGCACGGCGCGTTCCTGCCGCGCCGGGTTTTCGAGGAGCATGCCGAGACCGAGCAGGAACACCACGGCCTGCGAATGGCCCGACGGCGCGACGTCGTCACCGACCAGGGGCGGGCTGAGCGGCAGGCCCGCAGCGGATTGGGGCGGGCGCTCGTGCAGGCGACCCGAGTCGTCCAGGTAGTCGCGCTCGATCGCCGCGGCGAGCCGCTGGGCGCGGAACAGCCAGCGCAGGTCGTGGTCCGCCCCGTAGAGCGCGAGCATCAGCCGGCCCACGGCCGCGTGGTCCGAGAGGAATGCCTCGCCGGAGACCTCGCCCTCGTAGGCCTGCCGGTTCAGGCGCTGGGCGTCTTCGTCCCAGAGCGTCGCCCAGATCCACTCGGCCACCCCCTGCGCCCGCTCGTGCCAGTCGCCCCGGTCGAGCGGGCCGGCGGCGGCCAGCAGGCCCAGCCCGGCCAGGGCGTTGAACTCGGCGACCTGCTTGCGATCGCGCCGCGGCAGCCCGCGGGCCTGCCGGGCGTCGAGCAGCGCGGCGTAGTCGGACTCGAATGCCCCGATCGACTCGCTCAGCTCGCCGGCATCGAAGGCGGAGAACGCTCGCCCGACGGCCAGGTTCACCGCGCCGCCGTCGGGCAGCTCGTGGTCGATGCGGCTCTCGGGCAGGTCGGCGAGCTGATGCCAGTCGAGGAAGGCCTCCGCCCGGTCGCCGAGCACCTCGCGGATCTCGGCGGCGGTGAAGACGTAGCTCTTGCCCTCGATGCCGTCGAGCTCGGCGTTCTCGGCGGTGTACAGCCCGCCGTCCTCGGCCTGCAGACGTCGCTCGAGGTAGTCGACGCTGCGTGAAGCGACGTCAGCGAACCACGCCTCGTCGAGTCGCTGCCCGGCCCGGGCGTACAGGCCGATCAGCTGGGCGTTGTCGACCAGCATCTTCTCGAAGTGCGGGATGGCCCACTCCGGGTCGACCGTGTAACGGTGGAACCCGCCGCCGACATGATCGAACAGCGCGCCGACGCTCATCGCCGCCAGCGTCTGGCGCAGCATCTCCTCGGCCGCCCCGCCCTGTTCTTCGACGTCGAGCGCGCCGAGCAGCAGTCCGACGCGGGGCGACTGCGGGAAGCGGCTCGACTGCCCGGGCGGGGCGAAGCCGCCCACCAGCGGATCGAACTGCCCTTGCAAGGCCTCCACCGCGCGCGCCTGCCAGCCGGCGGGGTCGATGCGCTCGGGCGCGAGACCCGCCTGCGAGCCGTCGCGCAGCACCGCGGCCGTCCGCTCGGCGCGCTCGACCAGCGGCGCGCGATCTTCCTGCCACTGCCCCGCGAGGCGCTCGAGGATCTCGGGGAAGCTCTCGCGGCCGGGCAACGGCTCGGGCGGGAAGTAGCTGCCGGCGAAGAACGGTTCGAGGTCCGGGGTGAGAAAGACGTTGTTGGGCCAGCCGCCGCCCTCGCCCAGCGCGCGCGTGGCGGCCATCAGCACGCGGTCGAGGTCCGGGCGCTGCTCGCGGTCCACCTTGATGTTGACGAAGCCCTCGTTCATCGCCTTGGCGATCTCGGGGTCCTCGTAGAGTTCGCGCGCGGCGACATGGCACCAGTAGCAGGTCGAGTAGCCCACCGAGACGAAGATGGGCTTGTCCTGCTCGCGGGCCAGCGCCAGTGCCTCCTCCCCCCAGGGATGCCAGTCGACCGGGTTGTCGGCGTGATCGCGCAGGTAGTCCGAGGCGGTGTCCGCGAGGCGGTTCTCAGCCAGTCCCGGCGACGGGCCACCCGCGAGCAGCCCGCCGGCGAGCAGCAGCGGCATCATGCGACCCAGCAGGCGATTCGCGATCCTCATGTCCCCTCCTCCCGGCATCCGACTTCAAGGATGGCACAGCGGCCTGCGGGAATCTCCCCGCGCCGGCGTGCTAGGCTTGATCGACCCTCTCCGCCGCACACGGGTGCCGCCATGTTCGAAGCCGCCGAGCTCGGCCGCCAAATCAGCAAGCAGGACTTCAAGAAGGCCGTGCCGGAGCTGCGCTATCGCCTGCTGCAGGCGCAGCGACGCGCCCGGCTGCGGGGCGTGCCGGTGCTGGTGGTGATCAACGGCGTGGCGGGGGCCGGCAAGGGCGAGCTGGTCAACCAGCTGCTCGAATGGCTGGACTCGCGCGGGGTGCGAACACACGTCTTCTGGGACGAGACCGACGAGGAAAAGCAGCGCCCGCGCTGGTGGCGCTACTGGCGAACCCTGCCCCAGGCGGGCGAGATCGGCATCCTGTTCGGTGCCTGGTATGCCCGGCTGATCGAGGACAGCCTCAAGGGCCGCCTGGGCGAGGAAGGCGTCAGCGGCGAACTCGAGCGCATCCGCGAGACCGAGCACATGCTGATCAACGGCGGAACGCTGCTGCTCAAGTACTGGTTCCACCTGCCGCGCTCCGAGCAGGCCCGGCGGGTGGAGAAACGTCGCCGCGATCCGCAGAGCCACTGGCGCATGGCGCCCGAGACGGCCAGGCTGGCCAACCACTACGACGAGTTCATCGACATCGCGACAAGGGTCGTGCGGGAGACCGACACCGGCGAGGCGCCCTGGTACCTGATCGAGGCGACCGACCGGCGCTTTCGCGACCTCACCGCCGGCAAGACCCTCCTGCGCGCGATCGAGACGCGGCTGGAGGCGGGTGACGCCGAACCGACCAGGCGGGTCTCCCACGCCCCGGCCTTGCCCGAGGCGGACAGCGCCCGCGTGACCATCGTCGACCGGGTCGACTGCGACCGGGCGCTGACGAAATCGGAGTACAAGGACCACAAGCGGCGGCTCGACGCCGAGATCAACCGGCTGGGCTGGGAAGCCTTCAAGGCCCGGCACTCGGTGGTCGCCCTCTTCGAGGGCTGGGACGCCGCCGGCAAGGGCGGCAGCATCCGCCGCCTGTCCCAGGCGCTGGATGCCCGGCTCTACCGCGTCTTCCCGGTCGGCGCTCCCAGCGACGAGGAAGCCGCCCATCACTACCTCTGGCGCTTCTGGCGGCAGGTCCCCCGCGACGGTTACTGGACGGTATTCGACCGCTCCTGGTACGGGCGGGTCCTGGTCGAACGGGTCGAGGGCTTCGCCCGCCAGCCGGAATGGGCCCGGGCCTACCACGAGATCAACACCTTCGAGCAGCAGCTCGCCGAGCACGGCATCACCCTGCTCAAGTTCTGGCTCAACATCTCCGCGGAAGAGCAGCTGCAACGCTTCGAGGCCCGGCAGGCCACGCCGCACAAGCAGCACAAGATCACCGAGGACGACTGGCGCAACCGCGAGCGCTGGGACGACTACAAGGCGGCGGTCAACGAAATGGTGGTGCGCACCAGCACCGAATTCGCCCCGTGGCACATCATCCCGGCCAACGACAAGCGCTACGCGCGCATCGAGGTGATGCGCATCGCCGCCGAATCCGTGGCCGCCGACCTCGGCGAAACGCGGGGCGACGACAAGGGCAGGAAAAAGAAGAAGTAGCCCCGGGGCCTCGTCAGGGCTCGTCATCGACCCGATCGAGCAGCCCGCCGACCGCCTCCGCCACCTGGCGGTGAATCCCGGGCGCCCCGCTCTCGCGCGGACCGGCGACGTTGAGCCGCTTGACCCGGTGCCGCGCGACGAAACGCCCGAGGATCGCGACGGCCCGGTCGGTGGAGACCTCGGCCAGGTCGATCAGGCAATAGGGTCGCCTGCGGCGGATGCACTGCGCCAAAGTGAGCTCGGTGCCGCCGGTGATCTCCTCCCGGTAGAAGATCGCCGTGCCGTCGGCGTCCTCGAGGTTCCTGATGGTGCGCTGTCGGTAGCCGCCGGTTGCCATGGGCTCGACCGGGTAGCGGGCGGGAATCTCGCCGTCCTCCGCCCGCCGGCCCGGCGGGCACCATCCCCCGCAGGGAAAGCCCCGTTCGAGTGCGGCATCCAGCGCGCCGCGGTCCGCGCCCGTCTGCCCGCCGCTGATGATGCGCTCGAGCATGCTTGCCCCTCCCTGACGCTATCCCAGCGGCGCCATCCGCATCCATGCCGTGGCGATGCCGAAGTAGATCAGGATGCCGCCGATATCGGCGATCGAGGTGATCAGCGGCGCCGAGGCGGTGGCCGGGTCGAGGTTGAAGCGGGTGAGCAAAAACGGCAGCAGCATTCCCACCATGCTGCCGAAGATCACCACGGCGATCATGGACAGGAACACCACGTTGGCCAGCAT
>JAWLHL010000046.1:0-11981 GCA_041690375.1 Guyparkeria sp.
TCCGGGCCGCCCGTCTTGTGATCCGCGTGGACGTGGGTGTCGACCACAAAGGTGATGTCCACGCCCTTCTCCCGGGCCATCTCGACGAAGCGGTCGACGTCGTCGAGATGCACGTCGACGGCCATGGCCCGGCCCTTGCCGGTGCAGCCGAACAGATAGGCGAGTGAGCTGAATTCGCAGGGGTACTGGATCAGGAACATGGGTTGCCCTCCACTGGTGTGTACGGGCAACATTCAATTACTCAATTGAATTAAAGTAAAGCGAGGTTGCGCTGCTTGACAGAAGAATCAATTGACTGATTGAATCATCGCCATCCGTCTTGCCCGTTTGCGGTCGAGCAGTCGATTCACGCCACGTGTCGCGAGGCGGGCAGGCAATGGCTAATGGCTGGCCGGCGTGGCTCGGCGTGTCAACGAAAATGAGGGCTCGGGTATGGATCCGGCGATTTCCCAGTACCTGCTGTACGTCCTGGTGCTTTCCGTGGTGTTCGGGGCCGCGGCGCAATTCACGCGCTTCTGCCTGCTTGGCGGCATGAGTGCCTACATGGGCGAGCGGGACGGCAGCCGCATGGCGGTCTACCTGGGCGCGATCGGCGTGGCCATCGTGGTGACCACGCTGGTGCAGTGGTTCGCCGCCATCGATCTCGACCAGACCCGGCCGCCGTATCGCACCGCCGACTTCGCCTGGGGGCGCTACCTGATCGGCGGGTTGCTGTTCGGCGCGGGCATGGTGCTCGCGCGTGGCTGCCCGGTGCGCAGCCTGGTGCGGACCTCGCAGGGCAGCCTGCAGGCGCTGGTCGCCATCGTGGTGATGGCGGTGGCGGCCTACGCGATGACGCGCACCAGCCTGTTCCAGACGGCCTTCCTGCCCTGGGTGGGCGCGCTGAGCGTCGATCTCACGGCGATCGGCATCCCGCACCAGGACCTGGCCGCCCTGGTCGGTGGTGGCACCCTCGTCTACGGCCTGATCGCCGCCGCGCTGGCCGCGCTGTTGCTGGCGGTGAGCTGGCGCTGGCTGCCGCTGGCCGGCAACGGTCTTGCCTGGTTCGGCGTGCTGCTGCTCGGCTCGGCGGTCGGCCTGGGGTTCTGGGTCACCGGTGGTGCGCCCGGTCAGGCCGCGGACATGGCCTCGATGATGCAAAACAACCCCCAGGAAGGTCTGGGGACGCAGTCATTCACCTTCAGTGCACCGCTGGGTGACGTGGTGTACTTTCTGCAGAATGTCGACAACACCTCCACCATTACCTTCGGCGCGGTGGCGGTCCTCGGTGTCTTTCTCGGCAGCCTGGTCAGCGCGTTGCTGAGGCGCGACCTGCACTTCTCGGCCCCGCGTGCGATCGGGGAATGGCTGCGCACGGTGATCGGCGCGACGATGGTCGGGGTCGGCGCCGTGCTGGCGATGGGCTGCACGGTCGGTCACGGCCTGACCGGCCTGTCCACTCTGGCGCTGGGCTCGATACTGTCGATCGCAGCGATCATGCTGGGCGCATGGATCACGCTTCGCATCCAGCGCCGCCGTACCGATGCCGGCTGCGCCGGGTGATCATCCCGAGAGAGGACCAGGTGACGACGCAACGATTCAAGCAGGATCTCAACGACCAGTTCGCCCGGCTGGGCAAGGTGCTCTCCAACGGGCGCCGGCTGGAACTGCTCGAGCACCTGGCCCAGGGCGAGCGCTCGGTCGACGGCCTGGCCCGGGTGGCGGGATTGTCCGTGGCGAACACCTCCCAGCACCTGCAGCGCATGCAGCAGGCGGGGTTGGTGACGGCGCGCCGCGAGGGCAAGCAGGTGATCTACTCGATCGCCGCCGATGACGTGGTCGAGCTGCTCGACGTGTTCCGCCGGGTCGGCGAGCGGCATCTCGCCGAGGTGCGCCAGATGGTCGATGCCCACCTGCACCAGAAGGATGCGCTCGAGCCGGTCTCCGCCGAGGAGCTGATCGAGCGCTGTCGCAAGGGGCTGGTCACGCTGATCGACGTGCGCCCGGAAGAGGAATACGAAGCGGGCCACATCCCCGGGGCGATCAACGTCACGGTAGAGGACCTCGAGCGGCGCATGGCCGAGCTCGACCCCGAGCGCGAGGTGATCGCCTACTGCCGCGGCCCCTACTGCACCTTTTCCTTCGAGGCGGTCGCCCGCCTGCGCGAGGCGGGGTTCCAGACCCGCAGGCTGGAGTCCGGCTTCCCCGAGTGGAAGCTCGCCGGCCTGCCCACCAGCATTGACGACACCGAAACCGAACCGCGGACAAGCCGAGTCGAGCCATGACCGAACAGATACCCATCCAGAACCTGCGCGCCCACCTCGGGCACTACATCGTCGGCCAGACCGAGCTGGTCGACCGGCTCCTGATCGGTCTGTTGACCGGCGGTCACCTCTTGGTCGAGGGCCTGCCGGGCCTGGCCAAGACCACCGCGATCAAGGCGCTGGCCGAGGGCGTGCACGCCAACTTCAAGCGCATCCAGTTCACCCCGGACCTGCTGCCGGCTGACCTGCTGGGCAACGAGGTCTACCACCCCGAGACCCGCGAGTTCACCTTCGAGCCCGGCCCGCTGTTCAACGAGATCGTGCTGGCCGACGAGATCAACCGCGCCCCGGCCAAGGTGCAGTCGGCGCTGCTCGAGGCGATGGCCGAGCGCCAGGTCACGGTCGCCGGGCACAGCCGGGCCCTTCCGGAGCTGTTCCTGGTCATGGCCACGCAGAACCCGCTGGAACAGTCGGGCACCTACCCGCTGCCCGAGGCGCAGATGGATCGCTTCATGCTCCACGTGGCCCTCGACTACCCCGAGCGCGAGGACGAGTACGACATCCTCAAGCGCACCCTTGAGGGCACGCTGGGAACCAACCCGGTGGGCGAGGCGAAGAACATCACCGTCGACCAGGTGCTCGCCGCGCGCGAGACCGTGCGCCAGGTGCGCTGTGACGAGGCCCTGCAGCGCTGGGTGGTCGACGTGGTCGCCGGCACCCGCCAGGTAGGTGAGCTCGACCCGGAGCTGGCCGACCAGGTGCTGGTGGGCGCCTCGCCGCGCGGGGCGCTCGCCTGGGTGCAGGCCGCCCGTGCCGCCGCCTACCTGGAGGGGCGTGACTACATCGTCCCCGACGACCTGATCAAGCTGGCGAATGATGCCCTGCGCCACCGCCTCATCCTCGGTCCGCGCGCGATGGTCAGCGGCCTGACCCGCGACGCGGTGATCGACCGCCTGCTCGAGCTGATCCCCGCGCCGTGACCCCCCGCGCCACCGACAGCGTGTCCCGTCTCGCCGGCTGGGGATGGCTCCGCCGGCTCGTGGGTGCGCTCGCCGGCCGAGATAACGACCGGGGGCGGCCTGCCGGCGAGTCGACGGCGCGCGCCACGATCGCGCCGTCGGCCGACGAGATCGCGATGGCCTGGGCAGGCGGCGAGCGTTTGCCGGCGCTGGTCCAGGAAAGCTTTCCCACGGCCACCCGCCTGTCGGGAGACCAGCTGGCGCGCCGGCTGGGCGAGGGGCTGGACTTCGAACAGTTGCGCGCCTACCAAGCGGGCGAACCCGCCGCGCGCATCGACTGGCGGATCTCGGCGCGCGCCAACGAGCCGGTGGTGCGGGTGCACCGCGAGCCGGCCCAGCGCCAGGCGCACCTGGTCGTCGATGCCGGCGCGGCGATGCGCTTCGGCACCCGTCGCCGGCTCAAGCTCACTCAAGGATTGCTGGCCGCCCACGCCTTCGCCGCCGGCGCGCTCCGCCAGACGCTGGCCGTCGAGATCCACGGCATCGGCGAGTCGCTCTGCCCCGGGCACCACGCCGCCGGGCCGGTCACGGGCCAGGCGGCGATCCTGCAACGTCTCGCCGAGCTGGCCGAGGCGGCCGGCGAGACCTGCGAGGAGATCCAGCCGGTCGACTGGGCGGGCCTGCGTCAGCGCCTGTTGCAGCGGCTGCCCGCCGGATCGGTGGTGGTCGTGCTCTCCGATTGCCTCTCGGACACCGGCCCCGGCCGGCCGATGGACTGGGCCCCGCTGGCCGCCGCCCACCACCTGATCTTCGTCTCGATCGCCGACCGGGTGGAACTGGAGATGCCCGACCTCGGCCTGGTCGCCTTCGAGGCCGGCAACGGCGCGCGCTGGCTGGACACTGGCAACCGCCGCTGGCGCGAGTCATTCGCCGCCCGCCAGTACAAGCGGCTCCGGGACTGGCGCGAATCCGCCGAGGCGCTGGGCGCGGCCTTCCTCGCCCTCCCCGCCGAGGCCGAGCCGGCCGACTGGCTTGCCGAGGCACCGGTCGCCCTGGCTCGCGCCGCGGGAGCCACCTCATGACGGACACCTACCGCGACTGGCAACACCCCGACGGCGACCTGCCCGAGCAGGCGCCCGAGGGACTGGTCGACATCTACACCGCGCCGTGGCTGGTGCAGCGCGCCGGCGAGGCGCCGGGTGCCGCGCCCGATGGCTCGCCGACCTGGTTTCTCGTCGTGGTGGCGGTCTTGCTGGCGCTGGTCGTTCTGGGCGGCTGGTGGGCCTGGCGCCATCGCGCCGCGTTGCGCCTGTGGATGCGCCTGCGCCGGCTCGAGCGTCGTGCGTCACGCCCGCTGGACGCTGGCGCCCGGCGCGCATTGCTCGACGAGCTGGTCGCCGCGGTCGGCGAATGGCAGCACGGCGGTCGGGCGCCGTGGCGTGACCGACTCGACAAGCCCTGGTCGGGCTGGGTGCGCGAGATCGACCATGGCCGCTTTGGCGGGGCGGGCGATCCGCCGGACGCTCTGGTCGAGCGGCTGCGGGCGATGCGTCGCGAAGCCTGGCGAGGACCGGCGGCATGATCGGTTTCGACTCGCCCTGGGTGCTGCTGTTGCTGGCCGGCCTGCCGCTGGCCTACCCGGCGTGGGCCCGACGGGTGCGAGACCGCCCGCCGTCGCGGTTGTTGCGTAATCCCGCGCTGGGGCAGGACACGGACGGCGGTGGCCCGCGCGGCGGCCAGCGCTGGCTGCTGCTCGCCCTGCTGGTCGCTCTGGCGGCCCTGATCACGGCGCTGGCCCGACCGGTGTGGGTGGGCGAGTCGGTGGGTCGCGAGCCCCCGGCCCGCTCGATCGTGCTGCTGGTCGACGCCAGTCCCAGCATGTCCCGTCGCGACTTCCGCGACGACGAGGATCAGCCGGTATCGCGCATGGCGGTGATGCGCGAGGCGCTGGAGGCGTTCATCGACGCGCACCCGCAGGACCGGTTCTCGCTGATGGTGGTCACGGATTCGGCCGGCACCGTGGTGCCGGCAACCGACGATCACGGCGCATTGGGCTTCTGGATCGAGCAGCTCGAGCCCGGCGTCGACGGCAGCGCTACCGCGCTGGGCGACGGGCTGGCGCTGGCGATGGAGTCGATCGCCGAACGGCGCGAGCGCGGCGAGGCGCCGCCGCAACTGCTGGTCTGGACCGACGGGGTCAACACCGGCGGCGAGATGAACCCGGCCGAGGCCCTGACGCTGGCGCGGGCGGAGAACATCGAGCTTTTCACCATCAATCTCGCCCCAGAGGAGGTCGGTCCCACTGGCGGCGATCCCACCCTCGAGGACCTGGCGCGACTGTCCGGCGGCGAGGCCATCGCCGCCGGTGATCGCGAGGCGTTGCTGGACGTCACGGACGTGATCGAGCGTCACCGGCCCGAGAGCGACGAGGCCGAGACCCGCCCCGAGCGACACTCGCTGCTGGCCTGGTTCCTCGCCCTGGGCCTGGCGGCCCTGCTGGTCGCCCAGTTCATGAAAGTGCGGCTGACGGCCTGAGGTGAGCATGAACGCATCCGTCGACAGCCTGATCGATCTCTGGGGACAGTTTCTCGCCGCCGGCGCCTGGCCCGTGCTGGCCCGCCCGGAGGCGCTGTGGCTGCTGTTGCTGCCGCTGGGACTGGCCGCGTGGCGGCTGCGGCGGGGGGCGCGCCTGGACGCCTATGCCGACCCCGAACTGCACGACTGGGCCTTCGCCGGCACCACCGGCGGGGCGCGCCGGGCCCCGGGGGCGCGATGGGCCGCCCGCCTGCTCTGGGCGGCCTTCTGGCTGTTCGCCGTGATCGCGCTGGCCGACCCGCGCGTGGCGGAGGACCGGGAGTCCGGCGAGCAGGCGCGCGCGCCGGTACTGATCGTCGTCGACGGGTCGGCGGCCATGAGCGGCCGGGACGTCGAGCCCGACCGGATCGAGCGTGCGGTCATGCTGATCGAGCTCCTGGCCGAGTCGCAGTCGGGCCGCCCCGTGGGGCTGATGCGCTCGGTGGACACCGCCGGTGTATTGCTCCCGCCGGGGCCGGATGTCGGCCTCCTGACCTTCTACAGCGGCCAGTTGCCGGACCTGGTCGGCGACAGTCTCGTGGTGCGCCCCGATCAAGCCTTCGAGCTGGCCGCCGAGATGCGCAGCCTGCGGGGAGGCGCGGTGATCTGGCTGACGGCCGCCGACGGTCGCCAGTTCGCCGGCGAGGCGGGCAGCCGGGTCCTCGCGGCGGCCGAACGGCTCGCCGAGCGCGACATTCCCCTGTTCGCCGTCAGCATGGCCCGCGAGCGCACCCCGCTGTTCAAGGACGGCGAACCGCAACGCGACGACGACAACGAGATCGTGGTCTCCGAGCCGGCCTTCGAACGCGTCGCCGAACTGGCTTCGCTCACGGGCGGCGCGGCCCGCCGGACCGGCGTGCTGGCCGAGGACGTCGCCTTTCTCGAGGAGCGCATCGACGCCCTGCCGGCGCCGGCGCGCTCGCCGGAGACCGTCGAGGGCTACCAGTCGCTGGCGGTGCTCGCCCTCTGGGCGGCGATGGTCGCCCTGGTGATTCACCTGGTGCTCGAATGGGGGCGGCCCGCCGGTCGCCGCTGGCGTCTTGCCGCGATCGTGGCGGCGGCCGTGCTCGCGCCCGTGGTCTTCACCGTCGCCGGGGCCGCCCCCCTGGTCGACGAGGCGGAGCGCGAGGCAAGCCTCGAGCGTGCCTGGGAGGCCTTCGAGGCCGGCGAGTTCGCCCGGGCACAGAGCGACTTCGATCGCGCCGCGGGGTTCGATGCCCGCCTGGGCAGCGGGCTGGCCGCCTTTCGCCGGGGCGACTATCCGCATGCCGTCGAACGGCTGCAGGCCGCGTCCTGGCTGGCCGAGACGGACGAACAGCGAATGCTGGCGCTGTTCGACCTCGGCAATGCCCTGACACTGGCGGGACGCTATCGCGCGGCGGTCTCGGCCTTCGAGGCGGTCTTGGCGATCGACCCCGAGCATAATGAGGCCCGGCACAATCGTGACCTGGTCGCGTCCATGCAGGGTGGCGGGCGCGAGGAGGCCGACGAGGAGCGTCCGGAATTCCAGGGCTACGAAACGACCCAGCGGCGCGAGGTGGACGAGACCCAGGGCGCCGAGATGGCCGAGGAGCTGCTCGAGGCCGAGGGAGTCGGCCGGGGAGGCGCGGCGGCCGAGCAACCCCGCGACGACGGAGAGGCCTTCTCTCTCGACGAGGGACTGCTGGGCGGGGCGCGCAAGAAGCTCGAGCGTATCGAAGACCGCCCGGTGCCGCCCATTGACGGGCTGCTCCGTCAGCAGCCCTACAAGTCGGCGGTCCGCGAGGGACTGGTCGGCGAGCAGACGGAGGCAGGCGAATGAAAAGGATGCGAGTGCCCCGCGTCTCCGCGGCCCTGCTCGTCGCGCTGCTGTCGGCCCCCGCGGCGGCCGACATCCCGCGGCCGGACCGTGACCGCGACCGGGACGGGCTCGCCGAGCGGGTCGAGCTCGGACCGATCGAACCGCTGCCGGCGACCACCGAGTCGACCAGCCGCGATGGCGCGGGACGGTTGCCCCGCGGGGTGATCGTCGAGACCGAGGTCGCCGCGGTCGAACCGCTGCAGCGCGAGACGTTCCTGGTGACCCAGACCATTCTCGATCCGGCACGGCAGCTGCGCGACGTGGAAGTGCACCGCCCGGCCGGACGCGGTATCGACACCAAGCTGCTGGAAGCCGGCCAGGACACGGTCGAGATCGACGGCCGGCGCGTGAACCGTCGCCACTATCGCTGGATGAGCCAGGCGCTCCAGCCCGGCGAGGTGACGCTCGAGTTCCAGCGCATCGACTTCGACGTGGTCGGCCTGGCCCAGAGCGAGTACGCCTGGCTGCCGGTCGCCCGACGCCTGACCGTCACCCCGTTGCCCGCGCACCTGCCCGAGTACCTGCCGGTCAGCCCGGAGCTCACCGTGCAGGACATGGAGGTGAGTGACCTGGTCGCCGGCGAGCCGGGCCGATGGCGGTTCGAGGTGGTGGGCACGGGGCTGTCGGAGAAGTCGCTCGAGCGCCTGCTCGCCGCCCAGCTGGTAGCTCCGGAAGGGATCCGTATCGACAAGCCGTCGATACGCCGAGCCCCGGACCAGTCGGGAGCGCAGGCGGCGGGCTTGTTTGCCGAAGCCTGGGAAGTGCAATTCTCGCTCCTGCCGGCGGTCACCGGCGACGGCAGTCGCGAGGCCCGGTTGCCGGCGCTGCGGATGGCGTATATCGATCCGGCCGCCGAAGACCCGGGGGCAGCGCTCGACTATGCCGGCAGCGAACCGGTGGCCGTAACCTGGCAGGCCGATGCCGCAGAGCGGCGCTGGGGCGCGCTCCGTGCCGCCCTGCCGTGGCTTGCCGCGGGGATGCTGCTCGCCCTGGTGCTGGGAGGGCTCATCCGGGCGGGTTACCGTCGCTGGCGTGCCCGCCGAGACTGGCGCCGGGCCCAGCGGGAGCTGCTGGCGGCCGGCGATCCGCGCGCCCTGCGCGAGCGCCTGAACGCCGCGCTGGCCTCGCTGCCGCAGCCGTTGTTCAACCCGGTGGACAGGCAGCTGCGCGAACGCGGGGTCTCGGACGACTGGCTGGCCGCGCGCACCAGCCTCGAGCGCCAGTGCTTCTCCGGAGAGGCCGTCGAACAAGAGGCGTTCCACGAGTCGCGCGAGGTGCTCGCCCGGTCGCTCCCGGCTCGATGGTTCCGATAGCCTGCTTGGTGTAAGGTTGGCTGCGGCCCCGCGGCCCGCAGGGGCGTCCCCATTACGGAGCGAACGAACGAGACGATGAGCATGCAGTTGAACGAGATCCGTGCATTGGCGTCCGCGGACATGAAGGCCGTCGACCGCGTGATCATGGACCGGCTGGGCTCCGATGTCGCCCTGATCAACCAGCTCGGCAGCTACATCGTCCACTCCGGCGGCAAGCGTTTCCGGCCGTTGCTCCACGTGCTGGCCAGCCGTGCCCTGCAGGGGGCGGAGAGCGACCTGTCCGGTTCGGCGCAGATGGCGGCCGTGGTGGAATTCATTCACACCGCGACCCTCCTGCACGACGACGTCGTCGACGAATCCACCCTTCGCCGCGGCCGGGACACCGCCAACGCGATGTTCGGCAACGCCGCCTCGGTGCTGACCGGCGATTTTCTCTATTCCCGCGCCTTCCAGATGATGGTGGAACTCGGGCGGCCCAGGGTGATGGACATCCTGGCTACCGCGACCAACCGGATCGCCGAGGGCGAGGTGATGCAGCTGATGAATATCGGTGACGCGGCGGTTTCCGAGGCGCGCTACATGGACGTGATCGGCCGCAAGACCGCCACGCTGTTCGAGGCCGCCTGCCGGCTGGCCGCGGTGCTGGACGACCGTGACCGCGCCACCGAGAATGCGCTGGGCGAGTACGGCTATCGCCTGGGCGTGGCCTTCCAGCTGATCGACGACGTGCTCGACTACCGCGGCGACGAGGCGCAGACAGGCAAGCACGTTGGCGACGACCTGGCCGAGGGCAAGCCCACCCTGCCCTTGATCACGGCCATGGCGCGGGCCGGAGCGGCCGGGGCGGAGCTCATCCGCGAGGCGATCGAGTCGCAGTCGGCCGCTCGCATCGAGGAGGTGCTCGAAGTGGTTGAACAAACCGATGCACTCTCGTATACTTCTGCGCTCGCTGAACGCGAGGCCGAAAAGGCCAAGCAGGCGCTCACGGTTCTTCCGGAAAGCGTCTACTCCCGAGCGCTGTCCGCCCTGGCGGACATCAGCGTTCAGCGCGACCACTGACGTTTCAGGCGTCGACGGTCTTTCGGAGTGTAGCTCAGCTTGGTAGAGCACTACGTTCGGGACGTAGGGGTCGTAGGTTCGAATCCTGCCACTCCGACCAAATACCCCGGCCGGGGCCCCGTTTGGGGTCCCGGCCTTTTTGGTTTTGGGGCTCAGTTGGTTCGTCACGGGTTCGGAGTCGTCCGAATTGACCGGCGTGGCCCGTTTCGCACGCCCGTTTACGTTTGACGGTCCGTCCAGGCGAGGTCGCCGGGCGCGCGAGCCCCTTTTCTTGCTTGCCCAAGAAAAGGGGCGAAAAGAAGGGCACCCCGGTGCCTTGGCCCTGCGGGCCTGAACGACTCGGATTGCATCCGAGCCGATCAGCCTCGCGAACGAGGGATTGCGGACAGGTCGGTTCGACGCGACATCCTGTCGCGGCGAACCTCGGGCTCGCGTCCATGCGAGCCCGACCCCGCAATCCCTCGTCCGCGAGGCAAGGCACAAGGGGACTCCGCCCTTCGTTCCGATGGCGAGGCGCTTGAGAGGTTTCAATTCCTCCACGCCCGTTTGCCACGCTCATTTCCGACGCTGCCAACAGACCCGGCGTCAATTCCGATTGGAGACCGCATGATCCAGTTGAAGTCCGTCTCCCTGCGTCGCGGCACGCAGTTGCTGCTCGAGGACGCCGATCTCACCCTGCTCCCGGGCCAGCGCATGGGCCTGGTGGGCAAGAACGGCACGGGCAAGTCGAGCTTGCTGGCGATGTTCCAGGGCGAGATCGCGCCGGACTCGGGCGATATCGAGTGGGCCGGCGGCCAGCGCATGGCGACCGTCGAGCAGGAGACCCCGGCGCTGGATATCCCGGCGGTCGACCACGTGCTCGACGGTGACCGCGACTACGCCCGGCTGAACGCGGCCATCCGCGAGGCGGAGGCCGAGAACGACGGCATGCGACTGGCGGATCTCTACCCGGAGTTCGAGACCATCGGCGGCTTCAACGCCCGGGCGCGGGCGGCGCGACTGCTCGACGGGCTGGGCTTCGCCCCCGAGACGATCGACAACCCGGTCTCGAGCTTCTCCGGCGGCTGGCGCATGCGCCTGAACCTGGCGCGTGCGCTGATCGCGCCCTCCGACATCCTGCTGCTCGACGAGCCGACCAACCACCTCGACCTCGACGCGGTCTTCTGGCTGGCCGACTGGCTGGTCAACTACCCCGGCACCCTGATCGTGGTCTCGCACGACCGCGACTTTCTCGACCACGTCTGCACGCACATTGCGCACATCGAGAACCAGAAGCTCAACCTCTACACCGGGCACTACAGCGACTTCGAGGCGATGCGCGCCGAGCGCCTGGCGCAGAACGCCGCGCTGGCCGACAAGATCGCCAAGGAACGCGAGCGCCTGCAGGGCTTCATCGATCGTTTCCGCGCCAAGGCGACCAAGGCGCGCGCCGCGCAGAGCCGGGTCAAGGCCCTCGAGCGGCTGCCGACCATCGCCGCGAGTCACGCCGACCGCGACGATTTCTCCTTCTACTTCCCCACGCCAAAGCGCGCGCCGGACCCGATGGTCACCCTCGAAGACGTGTCGATCGGCTACGACGGCACGCCCCTGATCGAGGACGTCTCGCTGCAGATCCGCGCCGGCGACCGCATCGGGGTGCTGGGCGCGAACGGCGCCGGCAAGACCACCCTGATCCGCGTGATCGCCGACGGCGGACCGACCTGGCTGTCCGGCGACCGCTTCATCGCTCCCGGGGTGCAGGTCGGCTATTACACCCAGCACCAGCTCGACCAGCTCGACCCGCGGGACACGCCGCTGATCGCGCTCGAGCGGGTCGCCGGCAAGACGGCGAGCACCCAGAAGCTGCGCGACTTCCTCGGCCGGTTCGGCTTCGTCGGCGATCGCATCTTCGAGTCGATCGAGCCGTTCTCCGGCGGCGAGAAGGCGCGGCTGGCGCTCGCCCTGCTGGTATGGAAGGCGCCCAACCTGCTGATCCTCGACGAGCCCACCAACC
>JAWLHL010000047.1:0-11931 GCA_041690375.1 Guyparkeria sp.
TTGCAAGCGAAACGCGCCGCCAGGCGCGTGCCCCGGGGACGGGTGCCCTTTCCGCCGGGCTCGCCGGTATTCCGCCGGCCGGAACAGCCGCTGGGGCGGCTTTCGCGGGCGAGGCCCGCTCGCACAGGCGGAGCGGAGAGCAGGTGGCTTGAAGAACGAAAGGGCAGAGGGTGCATCCGAATGCATAGCCGGCTACCATTCGACTGACTTCTGACTTCTGACTTCTGACTTCTTCGAGCTTCCAGCTGTCAGCTTCAAGCTCACCCAGGGAGTTTTCCATGCCGGGCAGAGACGAACCATCCATCCGCCGCGTCCGTGTCTGGGATTTGCCGATCCGCCTGTTCCACTGGGCGCTGGTGCTGCTCGTCGTGGCGCTGTATTTCACCGCCGCGGTGTTCGACAGTTACCTCGACTGGCACATGTACCTGGGCGTGGCCGTCGGCGGGCTGGTGCTGTTTCGTCTCCTGTGGGGCATATGGGGCAGCGAGACGGCGCGGTTCGCGCAGTTCATCCCCGGTCCGAGACGGTTGTGGAACTACCTGCGAAACGGGGACCGGGAGGGGCTGCGGCTCGGACATGACCCGCTCGGGGCGCTCTCCGTGATCGTGCTGCTGGTCCTGCTGTCCGCGCAGGTCGGCACCGGGCTGTTCTCCCACGACGACCTGTTCAACCAGGGGCCGTTTCGCGACTGGGTGAGTTCGGACACGGCCGACCGGCTGACGGCGCTGCACAAGCAGCTCTTCTACGTGCTGCTGGGATTCATCGCTCTCCACGTGCTCGCCGTTCTTTTCCACGTGCTGGTCAGACGCCACGACATCCTGCGGGCCATGATCTCCGGCTGGATGCGCATCCCTGATTCGATCCGCGTGCTCAACGCGAACCTGCGCTTCGCCGGCCCGATCGCCTTCCTGATCGCGGCGGCCATCGCCGGCGCCCTCGCCTGGTGGGTGAGCACGATGGTCAGTACGTTGTAGGGGCGGTCGCCGTCGGGAGGGTGAGCTGGAAGAGGTCAGAGGTCGGTGTCCGGGGGAAACCAGCTTCCGGGCCGGGGACGCATCTTCCTGTGCGAGCTTGCCCTGCAAGCGAAACGCGCCGGCGGCGCGTGTCCCGGGTGGAAGTGCCGAGGAACCGTAGGTTGGGTTGAAAGCTCAGCAACCTGGAGTCAATGGCGGTGGTCGTTGGGCTTCATTGCATTCAGCCCAACCTACGGTTGGCAATGACCTGGACGTCGGGAGGCGTCGGCGGAGAGCCGCAAGTTCACCTCCTCAAGCGGGCGTCGCCGGGTCAATTCAGCGACGCAGTCCGGCCCAGATCAGCGCCGCGGCCGCCACCAGCTCCGCCCAGCCGAGCCAGGACAGCCCGTGGATGCCGTGGAGTTCCAGCCCTCGGCCCTGGGTCATGACGAACACGGCCAGCAGGAGACCGCCCAGCAGCGTGAGGCGGTTGCGCACCCGGTCGCGCCGGGCCTCGTCGCGCAGGGCGTGGAGCTCCTGCCGTTGTCCCTCGAGAATCTCCGACTGCCGGTGGACCTGCTGCATGGCCTGGATCGACAGGCGCGGCAGCTCGGAGAGGTGCTGGTTGAGGAAGGGTGCCTCGTCGCGGAGGCGGCGCAGGAAGGCCTTCGGCCCCATGCGTTCGTGCATCCAACGTTCGATGAACGGCTTGGCGGTCTCCCAGAGGTCGAGGTCCGGGTAGAGCTCCCGGCCCAGTCCCTCGATGGCGAGCAACGTCTTCTGCAGCAGCACCAGCTGCGGCTGGACCTCCATGCTGAACTGGCGGGCGACCTGGAACAGGCGCAGCAGGAAGTGGCCGAAGGAGATCTCCCGCAGCGGTTTCTGGAAGATCGGCTCGCAGACCGTGCGGATGGCCGCCTCGAACTCCTCGATGCGCGTGGTGCGCGGCACCCAGCCGGACTCGACGTGCAGCTCGGCGACGCGGCGATAGTCCCGGTTGAAGAAGGCGTGGAAGTTCTCGGCGAGATACCGCTGGTCCTCGTGGGTCAGCGAGCCGACGATGCCGAAATCCACCGCCATGTACCGCGGCTGCATCGGGTTGGTCGCGTCGACGAAGATGTTGCCCGGGTGCATGTCGGCGTGGAAGAAGTTGTGGCGGAACACCTGGGTGAAGAATACCTCCACCCCGATCTCGGCCAGCCGCTTCATGTCCACCCCGGCGGCGTGCAGGAGATCCGTGCGCGCGACGGGGATGCCGTGGATGCGCTCCTGGACCAGCACGTCGGTGCGGCACCAGTCCCAGTAGACCTCCGGCACGTAGAGCAGCCGCGAGTCGCCGAACTGGCGGCGGATCTCGGCGGCGTTGGCCGCCTCGCGCTGCAGGTCGAGCTCGTTCATCAGGGTCTTGTCGAACTCGGTGACCACCTCCACCGGGTGCAGGCGCGGGCCTTCCGACCAGTAGCGCTCGGCCAGCCGGGCGACGGTGTAGAGGATCTCCAGGTCGCTGCGGATGCGACGGTGGATGCCGGGACGGGTGATCTTGACGATCACCTCCTGGCCGTCGTCGAGCGTGGCGGCATGCACCTGGGCGATGGAGGCCGAGGCCAGCGGTTCGGCCTCGAAGCGGGCGAAGTGCACGGTGACCGAGTCGCCGAGCGCGGCCTCGATGCGCGCCCGGGCGATCTCCGCGGGGAAGGGGCGCACCCGATCCTGCAGTGCTGAGAGCGCCTCGGCCAAGTCCGGCGGCAGCAGGTCCCGCCGGGTGGAGAGCATCTGGCCGAACTTGACGAAGATCGGGCCGAGGTCCTCGAGCGCGGCGACCAGCCGCTCGCCGCGGCTGCGCCGGCGGTTGTCGGTCAGCCAGTACCAGGGCGAGAAGAACTTGAGAAAGCGGATGGGGCGGAAGATCCGCAGCGCCAGCACGATCTCGTCCAGTCCGTGGCGCAGCAGGACGAACTGGATCACCACCAGTCGCCAGATCAGTCTGGGTCGCATTCAGGTCTCCCTTGCTGTCGAGTCGCGGGTCTCCAGCACCCGGATGCGGTGTTCCAGCCGCTCGACCGCGGAGCGCATGTCATCGACCTCGTCGAGGAAGGCCGGCAGGTCCAGGTCGTCGACCACCAGGCGAGCCTCGTGGACGAGGTAGTCGTGCTGCTCGATGCGGCGGGTCTCGCGCCATTCGCCGGTGGTGCGCTTGAGGCCCGCAGCGGCCTGCTCGATCACGCCGGCCGCCGAGACGCCCACCCTCTCCGCCAGCCAGTCGCCCCAGTCGACGTCCATTTCGCGCAGGCTGCGCAGGAAGGCGGTGGCGGCCTGCTCGTCGCCCTCGATGGTGATGTCGCCGGCGAACAGCGAGTCCATGTCGTGGCCGCGCTGCAGGGCGAGCAGGAGGGCCGGGCCGCTGGTATGGATGGTCGCGTCCGGCGTCAGGTCGGTTGCGGCGCGCCACATCAGGCCGTCGGTGGTGGGCGTGAGCGTCAGGCTCAGCGCGGGGTGTTCGACCAGCACGGTGAACACCATGCCGGCCTGCCGCGCGAGGCGCTCCCGGGCGGCCGGGTCGCGGCGGATCAGCCGGTTGAGGGCGGTCTCGGCGGTGTATCGCAGGGCAGTGGACAGCATGGGATCACGGCGCGTTCGAGGCGAATGGGTTCAGAGCCAGTCGGTCAGGGCGATGCCCACGCCGATACGGCTCACGGATCGATTGTAATCGATCAGGCTCTCGCCGTAGCCGTTGAAGTACTGCACGTAGCCCTTGACGCGCTTGTTCAGCGGGAAGCTGTAATCGACCTGGACCGCGCCCTTGTTTTCGGAGAGGTCCAGGTTGTTGCGCAGGGTGAGCGCCAGGGTCTGCTCCCGCCACTTGTAGGCCAGCAGCAGGTCGCCGTGGCCCATGTAGTCGGTGATGTCGGGGTTGTCGTCCTCGGTGGCCTCGGGAATGCGGTACCAGCCGCGCAGCTGGCCGGCGAAGTTGCCGCGACCGAACGCCACGCCGGCCGCGAGCCGGTTCCAGCTGCGGGAACGATCGCCGCCCTGGCCGTTGGAGGCGTGGATGAACGACAGCCTCGCGCGCCGGAACGTCAGGCCGCCGAGACTGTGGTCGAGGTCGATGCTCAGGCCCACTTCCGGTTCGTAGTTCGTCTCGCGGAAGGGCGAGGAAGAGTCCGGGTCCTCGCCCAGCAGCTCGGTGTTGTAGGTCTGCCAGAGAGAAAGCTGGGTATATCCGAAGTACGCCGACGTGCCCGGGCCGAGCGGCTCGTTCCACCAGTCGAACTGGAAGGAGAGCTGGAACTTGGTCTCGGCGTGCTGCGGGTCGAAGTCGTACACGTCGCGGGAGAGGTCGGTCGGCGTGTAGGTGGCCGGCATGATGTAGTTGGGCTTGAAGCCGCGCATGACGAACGGGTTGCGTTCGCCGCTGCGCTCCGAGCGCAACCGTTTCTCGAGTGCCAGCGGATCGGCAGCGGAGATCGCCGGCAGCGGTGCGGCCGGGAGGGTGCCACTTGCCAGCCGGTTCTCGGCCACGGGGGCGACGGCGTCCCCGGCCGCCGCTTCCTCCCGCCGGGCGATCGGTTCGTCCCCGGCCGCTGCCCGCCCGGTGACGTCGGGTGTCTCGTCCTCCCGGGAGCCATGGTGCTCCCCGGCGGCCATCGCGTCGAAACAGGCCAGCCGCTCGCGATCGGATTCGATCCGCGTGCAGTCCGCCCACGACTGGCCGGCGGCGGGCAGGGCCGCGACGAGCACGGCCCCGCCGACGGAGGCGCTCAGGGCGAGGCGGGCGGGACTGGAGGGTCGGGCGAGATGCATGCTGGACGAGTGTCTTTGCCGAATACCAAAGGGTGGACCATCATAGACCCAACGGGGTTCAACTGACAGCGGAGGCGGCGATGGGGAAGGCCAGGAAGCATGCGAGAAGGCTGACGGCGGACTTTCCCGGCCGGCCGGCCGGGGAGGTGGCGGCGACGCTGGTCTCCGCGCAGCAGGCGGTGTTGCGCAAGGCCTGGAAACACTACTGCCGTTGCGCGGACGATGACCCCGAGGCCCTCCACGATCTGCGGGTGGAGCTCAGGCGCCTGCGGGTGTGGCTCAAGCTCTCCCGCGACGTGATCCGCACGCGCAAATCCGCCCGCAGGCGGCTCAAGTCGCTCGCCCGCGCCAGCAGCCCGGCGCGGGATCGCGAGGTGATGCTCGGCCTGCTCGGGGAGCTTGCCCGGGATCCCGGTATCGGCGAGGCGGGGGAGCGGCTGCTCCGCCTGGCCGACGAGCATGACCCCGCTTCCCGTCAGTCGCTGGCATTCGATCCGAAGCCCGGTCTCGCCCCGCGCCCGCGAGCGACCACCCCGCCGTTCGTCGACTGGTTCACCGAGCAGATGACGTCGATGCTCGACCTGATCCGCCGGGACATGGAGGAGGGGCGTGCCGGCGCCCACGCCGCCCGTATCCAGGTCAAGTACCTGCGCTACCTCGTCGAGCCGATGAGCGAGCCGTTCGCCGCCGTCGCCCCGATGCTCGGGGATCTCAAGACCATCCAGGACCGTCTCGGCGACGTGCACGACCTGGTCGTCATGCGTGGGCACATTCCCCGCTGGGCCGGCTGGCTGGTCGAGGACGGGCTCCCCGCGGCCCTCGAGCGCCCGGGCAAGCAGACCCGGGCCGTCACGCAATCCTTCGCCGAGACAAGAACGCGGGTCATCGATCTTGCCGGCTGGCAGGATGCCCGGCTGAACTCGCTGTGGGCGGACTGGGAGGGGGCGCGTCCGGCGCTGGAAAGGCGACTCGTGCGCGGCGTGGACCAGTTGACCCGGGATCTCCGCCAGGCCGCCGGGGTGGATTGACAAGCCGCTGAAAAACGACAAGAATGCGCGGCTCCGTGCCGGAGTAGCTCAGTTGGTAGAGCAGGGCATTCGTAATGCCAAGGTCGTAGGTTCGACTCCTATCTCCGGCACCACCAATCCTCGATTCCGGTGTTCCGCGCGGCGCGAGCCGTCACGGAGCGACGCGAAATCATTCGTTCTGCGCACGGTGTGCAGCATTCGGGAGGCCTTGCCTTCCGGTTGGTCATGGCCCTCTTCGCGAGGGGCGGCCAGTCCGGGAGGCGAGGCCTTTTTCGTCGGGGGCAGGTTGCCTGAAGGGAAAGACATGAACGTCGATGAATCGACCGGCCAGCCGAGCGACCTCGGCACGCTGATCCGCGGTTTCCGCCAGGCGGACTTCCCGGACCACGAATCCATGGGCCAGGGGATCGAGAGCGCCCTGACCGACGCCTGGCGTCGGCTCTGCGAGCTGGCCGGGTTGCCGTCGGAGGACGAAGCCCGGCAGGTCGACATCGACATGAGACGGGGGCGGGCTCTTCTCACGCACACCGGGGCGCACGGCCGGGATCTCGCCATTCGCGTGGTGATGAAGGTCTCCCTCTGGCGGCAGTTCGACATGGTGCACGTCCGGGTCAGCGGCGGACGGCGGTCGTCCATGGCAGCCCCCTTGACCGACAAGCGCTCCATGACCAGCCGCAACGGCTCGTTCGAGCTCGTCGCCGGTCAGGTTCGGCAGCAGGTCGACGAGGTCGGCGAGTGGCTGGATCGCAACGCCGGGGAATAGCCCGCGGACGCCGCCCGCCCCGAGGCGGCATCTTGATCGCCGCGGGGGGCGAGGGGAAATGGCGGAAGAGAATAGGAGTCGAACCTATCAGGGACCGCTTGACAGCCCCTCCCGGTTTTGAAGACCGGGCGCCCCACCGGGGAACGATCTCTTCCTTCGATTGATCAACTGCTCCATGGCGACGCGTCGGCGTCCTCGCGCAGGACGTGGTCGTCACGGACGCGCCGAGTGTAGCCGACGCGGTCGAAGAACTCGAGAATCCGGATCGCCACCTTGCGCCCGCCGCTGCCGTCCGGGTAGATCCGGTCGCGGAAGGGGGCGGCGCGGGCCGCGCCCTGTTCCTCGGCAAGCTCGCGGACGATGTCGGCCAGCTCGGCCACTGCCTCGGCGGTGAAGTAGTGATCCCGCGCGACCGGGTAGAGCTCGCCGGCGCGCGCCAGGCGGCGGCAAAGCTGGCGCACTTCGCCCTCCTCGAGCCCGACATCCCGGGCGGCGTAGCGTACGCGCGGCGGGTTGTAGGGGTTGGCGCGGAACAGTGGGGCGAGGACCTCGAAGCGCTCGCGATCCTCCGCGCTGACCTGCGCGCGGTGTTCCGGCAGGTGCAGCCAGGCCCGGGTCAGCGCGATCGCGCCTTCCTCGAGCAACGCATCGCTCAACGCGCGGAACAGCAGCGGCGAGAGCCGCACCGAGATCATGCGCCGCAGCCGGCCCGGCTCGACGCCGACCATGTCCGGGGCGCGCTCGTGTTCCTCGGTCAGCACCGCGAGCAGCCGTTCGCCCAGCGCCTTCCAGGCCGACGCGCCGATGCCCACCGCCTCGTCGCCGTCGCGGAGCACCCGCAGGGAGGCGCGTTGCCAGAGCGCCTCGGCGCTCGCCTCGTCGAGGTTCCAGTTGCGGGCGAAGGCGGCCAGATCGACCCCGGTGTCCGATTCCGCGGCGAGGAAGGTCAAGGCGTCCGCGGGATCGTCGTTGCGCAATCGCTCGAGCAACTCGAGGCGGAAGGGGCGGCGCTTGTGGCGCTTCGGCGGAAAGATGTCGAGCGTGCGCCCGCCGGCGACGGTGCGCGTGGCCCCGGCGTCGCGCAGCACGAACGGATCGCCGCGCAGGGTGAGCGTCTCGCGCTGCAGGAGGATCTCGGCGAGCGCGGTCTGGCCCGGCTCGGCGGTCTTGCAGTCGAGCAGCGCGACCCGGCCCATGATGTCGTCGGTACCGATGTGCACGTGCACCGACTGCATGTGCTTGACCGGCCGCTGGCCCCTGGGCACGCGCAGCTCGGCCTGGAAGCGGGTCAGCGGCTCGGCCAGCCCCGGGTCGACCAGCCACAGGCCGCGCTCGATGTCCTTCCTGTCGAAGTCGCCCTTGATCGCCACGGCGCAGCGCTCGCCGGCGCGGCCGGCCTCGGCGGGTCGGTCCTGCACGTGCAGGCCGCGCACCCGGGCGGTGATGCCCGGCGGGGCGAGAACGAGCGTGTCGTCGCCCCGGACCTGCCCGGCCAGCGCCGTGCCGGTAACCACCGTGCCCACGCCCTTGAGCGAGAAGGCGCGGTCGATCGCCATGCGGAAGCGCCCGCCGCTCGGCGGTCGTTCAAAGCCGCGCGCGGTGGTCTCCAGGTAGTCGCGCAGGGCGGGTACGCCGTCGCCGGTCGGCGCCGCGACGCGGAAGACCGGGCTGCCCGCGAGCCGGGTGCCGGCGAGCAGCTCGGCGATCTCGCGCTCGACCGCGTCGGCCCGGGCCGAATCGACCGCGTCGATCTTGGTCAACGCGACCGCCCCGTGGCGGATGCCGATCAGGTCGAGCAGCTCTAGGTGCTCGACCGTCTGCGGCATGGGCCCGTCGTCGGCGGCGATCACCAGCAGGGCGAGATCGATCGCCTTGGCCCCGGCGAGCATGTTGCGGATCAGCTTCTCGTGGCCGGGCACGTCGACGAAGCCCAGCGTCGAACCGTTGTCCAGCGGGGCGTAGGCATAGCCCAGGTCCAGCGTGATGCCGCGCGCCTTCTCCTGCGGCAGGCGGTCGGCATCCACCCCGGTCAGCGCGCGCACCAGGGTGGTCTTGCCGTGGTCGATGTGGCCGGCGGTCCCGATCAGCATGGCTTGTCGGTCACCTCCAGCCGGTCGAGCTGGTTCACGAACTCCGCCTCGTCACATGGCTCCAGGCAGCGCAGGTCGAGCAGCAGGGCATCGTCCTCGATCCGCCCGATCACCGGCTGCGGCAGGGCGCGCAGGCCGGCCTCGATGCGATGCAGGATGCCCGCGCGCCTGCCCGTGGGTCGGATGGCGAGGCCCATCGAGGGCAGGCGGTCGACCGGCAGCGAGCCCGAGCCGATCTGCGAGCGCAGCGGGGTCACGCCCACTGTCACCGGCTGGTCGGCCAGGGCGTGCGCTATTGCCGGTGCCAGCCGGTCGGCCGCCGCGGCGATCTCGTCTTCCGGGCGGGTCAGCTGGCGCAGGGCGGTCAGGCGCTCGCCCAGCCGGTCCGGGTCGCGGTAGAGGCGCAGCACCGCCTCGAGCGCGGCGAGCGTGATCTTGCCCACCCGCAGGGCGCGCTTGAGCGGGTTTCGCTTGATGGCCTCGACCAGATCGCGCCGACCGACGATCAGGCCGGCCTGCGGTCCGCCGAGCAGCTTGTCGCCGGAGAAGGTGACCAGGTCCGCGCCGGCGTCGATGCTCTCGCGCGGGGTGGGTTCGTGCGGCAGGCCGAAGCGTTCCAGCTCGGTGAGCGTGCCGGAGCCCAGATCGACGACGAACGGCAGGTCGTGCTCGTGGGCCAGCGCGGCCAGTTCGCGCTCGGGCACGGCCTTGGTGAAGCCCTGAATGGCGTAGTTGCTGGTATGGACCTTCATCAGCATGGCGGTGCGCTTGCCGATCGCCTCGCGGAAGTCCTCGAGGTGGGTGCGGTTGGTGGTACCGACTTCCTTCAGCTTCGCCCCGGCGCGGCTCATGATGTCGGGCACTCGGAAGGCGCCGCCGATCTCGACCAGCTCGCCACGGGAGACGACCACCTTGCGCTTTCGCGCCAGGGTGTCGAGCAGCAGCATCACCGCCGCGGCGTTGTTGTTGACCACGGTGGCCGCCTCGGCGCCGGTGAGCTCGCAGATCAGCGATTCGACCACGTCGTCGCGGTCGCCGCGCCGGCCGGTGGCCAGATCGTATTCCAGCGCACAGGGCGAGCGCGCCGCCGCCACCAGCGCCTCGACCGCCTCCTCGGGCAACGGGGCGCGGCCGAGGTTGGTGTGCAGCACCGTGCCGGTGAGGTTGAACACCGGCCGCAGCGCGGGTCGCGCCTGCCCCTCGGTCGCGTTGGCGATGCGCTCGACGAGCGCGGACTCCTCCGGTACCGGGGCGCCCTCGAGCGCCCCTGTGCGCGCCTCGTCCACCATACGCCGGGCGAGATCGGTTACCACCTGCCGGCCGTGGCGCTCGATCGACTCGGCCAGGGCCGGGGTTTCGAGCAGTCGGCCCACCGAGGGCAATCGGGAAAGATCGGTCATTCTGTCGTCCCTGTGGGCAGTTCGCCTGGTTGGCATCTGCCGGTTCACAAAAAACCCCGCCGGAAGGGGCGGGGTCGGGTCGGGCCGGTATGGCCGTGAAGACGATTACTCGTCCGACGGCTGCCAGTGTTCCCAGACCTTCGCGACCAGCTCGGGGCCGGGCTTGAGCGTTTTCTTGCCCGGCTCCCACCCGGCCGGGCAGACCTCGGCGCCGTTGGTCTTGCGCACGTGCTGGTAGGCCTGGACCTGGCGGATGGTTTCCGACAGTTTCCGTCCTACCGGCGGCGTGAGGGTTTCCGCCGCCTGGATGACGCCGTCCGGGTCGATGATGAAGCGACCGCGGAGCTCGACCCCGGATTCTTCATCCCAGACGCCATAGGCCCGGCCAATCTCGCCGTTCTGGTCGGACGCCATGTGGAACGGCACGCCGCCGTCGGCCATCTTGCTCAGTTCCACGTCGTTCCAGACCTTGTGGACAAAATGGCTGTCCACGCTCACGGAAATGACTTCGACACCCAGGTCCTGGAGCTTCTGATAGTTCGCTGCGACCGCAGACACTTCAGTTGCTCAGACGAAGGTGAAGTCGCCCGGATAGAAACAGAGCACGACCCACTTGCCGGCGAAATCGGACAGGCTCACGTTCGTGAACTTGCCCTTGAGGTAAGCGGGTGCACTGAAATCCGGGGCTTGCTTGCCCACTCGTGCCGTCATCAATGATGCCTCTCTTTCAAGGATGGGTTCTTCCGCGCGGGATTCCTCCGGCTGCCCGGAGGCGACCTTGCTGGCCGGGCGCGCGCAGGAACTGGAATCGTCTTTCATTCTGGCCTCCATTTGTTCAGGCGCGTGAAGACGCATTCCTGAAGCTAGACGAGGCGTGTCATGGCGTCAAGGCGGGGGGGCTAGGAAAGCGGGGGTCGACAAGCGGGGTTTCTGATAGAAAAGCTCTATCGTTGGTTTTGATATTAATCATTTGAGCTCAAGATAAGCTGCCTTTATGGTTATTCACGTCGGGGACGCAAGGGCTACCCAGCCCGCCCCGCAAACCATGTCAACCCGTGACTGATGGAGGTTACCCACATGTCCGACGTACAGGAAACCCAGACCCAGGAAGTGCTCCAGTTCCCGCGCCTCAACGAGCGTGCGCCGGAGTTCAAGGCCAACACCACGCACGGCATGAAGGAGCTGGACGACTACAAGGGTCGCTGGCTGGTGCTGTTCTCCCACCCGGCGGACTTCACCCCGGTGTGCACCACGGAGTTCTCGGCCTTCGCCCGCGCCCATGACGAGTTCCTCAAGCGTGACTGCGACCTGCTGGGCCTGTCGATCGACAGCATCCATTCGCACGTGGCCTGGGTACGCAACATCAAGGAGAAGTTCGGCCAGGAGATCGGCTTCCCGATCATCGCCGACATCTCCATGCAGGTGGCCAAGGCCTACGGCATGGTCCACCCGGGCGCGTCCGACACCTCCGCGGTGCGTGCGACCTTCATCATCGACCCGGACGGCGTGCTGCGCGCGATGCTGTACTACCCGATGACCAACGGCCGCTCGGTCGACGAGATCCTGCGCCTGGTCGACAGCCTGCAGACCTCGACCAAGCATGGCGTGGCCACGCCGGAAGGCTGGCAGCCGGGCGACAAGGTCATCGTCCCGCCGCCGTCGACCACCGAGGGTGCCGAGAAGCGCCTGGAAGAAGGCTACGAGTGCACCGACTGGTACTTCTGCCAGAAGAGCCTGTAAGCGCTGCCGATACATCGGCGAATCGAAGAGGCCCGCAACTGCGGGCCTCTTTTTTTTGGTTCATCGCACTTTGGCGTGAAAGGCGTCTCGGATCTTCAGGAAGAAGTACTCGGTATCCCGGTAGCCATAGGCCACCCGCTTGATCACCTTGATGCG
>JAWLHL010000048.1:0-11411 GCA_041690375.1 Guyparkeria sp.
CATTCTACGCTCGCCCCGTCGCCTGTCAAGCCCTGATTTCGAACTTTCTGGCGACTCCCCGGCGGGCTTCTGGTCAGCCCCTCGTGCCGGAAAGGAGCGAGGATTTTACGCTCCTCGAATCACCTGTCAAGCACTAAATTTCGCTTCGTTGGTGACCCGCTTCCGGTGCCGTGCTGCGGCAGCGTCGTGCCCCGGAAGAGCTGCGCATCTTACGCCGATTGAGCGGGGCGTCAACCCCCTTTCACGATCATTTTCGCGATGCGGCGCTTGCCGACCTGGACGATCGATTCGCCCACCGGCAGGACGAGGGCTCGGTCCTTGACCGGCTCGCCGTCGAGCTTGACCGCACCGGCCTTGATGTGACGGAACCCCTCGGAGTTGGACTGGATCAAGCCGGCCCGGTTCAGCGCCTCCACGATCGCCACACCCTCCTCGAGCTCGATTTCCGGCATGTCGTCGGGAAGCTGCTTTTTCTGGAACCGTGCGACGAAGGCGTCGCGGGCCTTCTCGCCCGCGCCCATGCCATGGAAGCGATCGACCAGTTCGATAGCCAGCTCGAACTTGATGTCCCGCGGATTGCGCCCCTGCTCCATTTCCTCGCGCAGGCGCGCGATCTCTTCAAGAGGACGGAACGACAACAGCTCGAAGTATCGCCACATGAGATCGTCCGAGATCGACATCAGCTTGCCGAACTGCTCGTCCGGAGCCTCCTCGATGCCGATGTAGTTGTTCAGGGACTTGGACATCTTGTTGACGCCGTCGAGCCCCTCGAGAATCGGCACGGTCATGACCACCTGCGGCTTCTGGCCGTACTGCTTCTGCAGCTCTCGGCCGACGAGCAGGTTGAACTTCTGGTCGGTACCGCCGAGTTCCACGTCCGCCTCCAGCTCGACCGAGTCGTAGCCCTGAATGAGCGGATAGAGGAATTCGTGCACGGCGATGGAACGGTTCTCCCGGTAGCGCTTGGCGAAGTCGTCGCGCTCGAGCATGCGGGCGACGGTGTAGCGACTGGCCAGCTGGATCAGGTCGGCCGCGCTCTTCTGCCCCATCCAGTCGGAGTTGAACACGATCCGGGTCTTCTGCGGATCGAGGATGCGGAAGATCTGCCGCTCGTAGGTGAGGGCATTCTGCTTCACCGCCTCGGGCGTGAGCGTCGGCCGGGTGGCGTTCTTCCCGGTGGGGTCGCCGATCATCCCGGTGAAGTCGCCGATCAGGAAGATGACCTCGTGCCCTCGCTCCTGGAACTGCCGAAGCTTGTTGATTAGGACGGTATGCCCCAGGTGAAGGTCCGGGGCGGTGGGGTCGAAGCCGGCCTTGATCCGCAACGGCCGCCCTTCCTCCAGTCGCTCCACGAGTTCGTCACGGACGAGCACCTCGTCGGTTCCCCGGCACAGTTCGGCCAGCAGCTGCGCTTGATCCTGAGACACTAATGAAAACCTCGATAATGTAATTGAATGGCGATGGAAAGACGGTTATGTTACCGGTTTTACACCGTATTTTTCTGCCAGGTCACAATCGATGCAACAGCGCCCCCTGTTCAAGCAACAGCGAAAACCCTTCCGCTGGATTCGTCGAGCGACCCTGATCGGGGTCGGCATGACCGTCGTCGGTCTGGTTGCGCTCCAGCTGGCCGACCAGGCGGCTAACGAATCCAAGGGCGAACAGGACTCGGGCTCCGGGGAAAACGAGATCCCCCTGACCATCGACCGCTCGAGTGCTTCGCCGGTCCGCTCCGTCGCCGGGCCCGACGACCGGACACTGGCCGCGGACGACTCCGCCGGCGAGCCCGCTTCCCCACAGGCCAGGACCGTGAGCCTGGAGAGCCGGCCCAACTTCCACATTCCGGGAGAGAAGGAGGCCCTGCGGGCCATCGAGTCCCCGGAGAACGACGCCGCCGTCAGCAGCTCGGAAACCCAGGCGGAGGAAACCGACCGCCTGGACGAGCGCACCGTCGAGGTCAAGTCGGGGGATACCCTCTCCACGATCTTCGAACGCGTCGGGCTCGGTTACAGCGACGTCATGGGCGTACTGGACATCAATGACGATGCGCGACAACTCGAACGTATCCGGCCGGGCGACACGCTGACGCTGATCCTGGACGACGAGCAGTTCGCCGGGCTCCGGTACAGCCTCGATTCGGAAAGCGAACTCAACATCTTCCGCGAGGACGGCGACCGCCTCGTCGCCGAGATCAACGAGCTTCCCAGCGAGGCGAGCACCATCGCCGCCGGGGGCGAAGTCAAGGGATCGCTCTACCAGTCCGCGATCGCCGCCGGCGTACCGCCGGCCCAGGTGATGAAGCTCGCCGAGGTCTTCGGCTGGAAGATGGATTTCGTGCGCGACGTGCGCGACGGCGACCAGTTCAAGCTGATCTACGAAGTCCGGGAGCGGGACGGCGAGCAGCTCGGCAACGGCAAGCTGCTCGCGGCCGAGTACCGTAGCGGTGACCGCACCGTTCAGGCCGTGCGCTACACCTCGCCCGACGGCACCGTCGGCTACTACGAGCCCGACGGTGCAAGCCTCGAACGCGGCTTTCTGCGCTACCCGGTCGAGTACTCCCGCATCAGCTCGAACTTCAACCCCAAGCGGCTCCACCCGATCCACAACACCGTTCGCCCGCACAACGGCGTCGACCTGGCCGCCCCGACCGGCACCCCGATCAAGTCCGCCGCCTCCGGGCGCATCACCTTCGTCGGCTGGAAGCACGGTTACGGCAAGGTGGTCCAGGTCCGGCACGACGAGAAATACGACACCCTTTACGCCCACCTGTCGGGCTTCAAGGGCAACCTCAAGCGTGGCGCGACGGTCGACAAGGGCGACACCATCGGCTACGTGGGCATGACCGGCGACGCCACCGGGCCGCACCTCCACTACGAACTGCGCGTGAACGGCAAGCCCTACGACCCGGTCAAGGTCGAACTGCCGGAGGCCAACCCGATCCCGTCCGAACATCGGGACGACTTCGTGGCGAAGACCGGCACAGCCGTCGACCAGCTCGCGCGCGTGCAGATCGACAGCAACGCCAAGCCCATTCGCCTGGCCCGGAACGAAACCGCCGCGAACGACTGAAGCGTGACCAAGGAAACGCCAGCCCGGCCAGGGGATGCCGAGTACTACGTCGGCGCCATGACCGGCACCAGCATCGACGGGCTGGATATCTGTCTCGTCGATTTCTCCCCGAAGCGGCCGCGGCTCGTCGCCCACCACCAGCGACCGCTTGGCCCGGAACTCACCGCGATGCTGCGAGCGCTGGCAACGGGCAGCACGGCCTACCCGCTGCCCGAGCGGGCCGATGACCGGATCGACCTGCTGGGCATCGCCGACCGGGCGCTGGCCGAGGCCACGGCGGACGGCATCCGGACACTCCTCGACCAGGCCGCCATCGGACCGGAGCGGGTCCACGCGATCGGCTCGCACGGTCAGACGGTGCGCCACCGGCCTGCCTGGGGTGAACAGGCTTTCACCCTGCAGCTGGGAGACCCCAGCCGGATCGCCGAGCTGACCGGCATCCCGGTGGCCGCCGACTTCCGCCGCCGGGATCTCGCCGCAGGCGGCCAGGGCGCCCCGCTGGTCCCTCGGGCCCATGCCGCGCTGTTCCCCCCTGCCGCCGCCGGTGTGACCACCATCGTCGTCAACCTGGGCGGGATCGCCAATCTTTCCATCCTCGAGCCGGGCCGGGAACCGCAGGGTTTCGACACTGGTCCGGCCAACACCCTGCTGGATGCCTGGCACGCACGCCACCGCGGAGAAGCCTTCGATGCAGACGGCGCCTGGGCCGCCAGCGGTCGTTGCGACGAGGCGCTGCTCGCCCGGCTGCTGGCCGACCCCTATTTCTCGCTCGCCCCCCCGAAGTCGACCGGTCCGGAACACTTCAACCTCGACTGGCTCGCCCGCCACATCGCGGCGATGCCGGGCGAGCCGGCGGCAGAGGACGTGCAGGCCACCCTGCTGGAGCTGACGTCGACCAGCGCCGCCCGCGCGATGCGACCCTGGCTGCCGTCCGCCGGCGAGGAGCGAGCCACGGAGGTGATCGTCTGTGGCGGCGGGGCGCGCAATCCGCGCCTGGTCGAGCGACTCGAGATGCAGCTGAAATCGATCGGAAGCGCCCGGGTGACCACGAGCGACCGGCACGGGATCCCGCCGGAAAGCGTCGAAGGCGCCGCCTTCGCCTGGCTTGCGCGTCAGCTGCAACGCGGCGAACCCGGTAACGCCCCCGCGGTCACGGGCGCCCATGGGCCGCGCATACTGGGTGGCTGGTATCCGGCCTGAAGCGGCGGCCGAGCCGTTCGGCAAGGCCCGAAGGCGGGTGAGGTTTGGCTCCGGGTCGTTACCCGGTGCGATCGGCCCCGGGCGGAAGCGCCGGGGCCGAAGTAATCAGCGCGAGCCGATGGGCTGGTACTCGCGCGGGCTCTGGCCCACGTAGACCTGGGTGGGCCGGTAGATGCGGTTGTTCGCGATCTGCTCCTTCCAGTGCGCCAGCCAGCCCGCCGTGCGCGAGATGGCGAAGATCGGCGTGAACTGGTCGCGCGGGATGCCCAGTTCGGCGTAGAGCAGCCCGGAATAGAAGTCGACGTTGGGGTAGACCCCCTTGCCGGAGAGATGCTCGGCGGCCTGGGTCTCCAGCTCGCGGGCGATGTCGTAGAGCGGCGAGAGCTGGCCGCCCCGATGCTCGCGCAACTGCTCGAGCAGCCCCTGCAGGATGTCCGCGCGCGGGTCCTTGACCTTGTACTCGCGGTGGCCGAAGCCCCAGATGACTTCCTTGTTGGCCAGCTTGTGCTCCAGCCAGGGCGTGACGTTCTCGACCGAACCGATCTCGTCGAGCATCGCCAGCACACGCTGGTTGGCCCCGCCGTGCAGCGGACCGGCCAGCGTGCCGATGGCCGAGGCGACCACGAGGTTGGGCGGTGCCAGCGTGGAACCACAGACCAGCGAGGCGAAGGTCGAGGCGTTGAGCGTGTGCTCGGCGTGCAGGATCAGGCAGGCATCCATGATGCGCGCCTCGATCGGGTCCGGCTCGCGCTCGGTCATCATGTAGAGGAAGTTCTCCGCGTAGGAGAGATCGGCGCGCGGCTGCACCGGGTCGTCGCCCTTGCGGATGTGCTCCCACATGGCCACCAGCGTGGACATGCTCGCCAGGATCTTGATGATCATCTGCTCGACGAACTCGGAGTCGGCGTTCACGCCGTTGGCCGTCATGCGCTCCTGGCCCGGATAGAACATGCCCAGGCTGGCCACGCAGGTCTGCAACGCCTCCATGGGATGCCCGTCGATGGGCAGGAACTTCATGATGTCGCGGACGTTGTACTTCACGCGACGGTTGCGGCGCAGCTCGGCGTCGAACTCGGCCAGTTCCAGCGCGGTAGGCAGATCTCCGTGGATGAGGACCCAGGCGGTCTCCTCGAACGTGCTCTGCTGCGCGAGATCCACGATCCGGTAGCCGCGGTAGGTCAGCAGACCGGCCTGGCCGTCCAGATAGGAAATGGCTGACTGTGCCGCCGGCACACCCTGTAATCCCGGTACGAAATCCATCGACAACGCCTTGTTATAAACCCTGGAAGTGCGAGGCGAGGGCATGGCCCGCGCCGAAACCTGATCAGACGGAGAAGGAGGAACCGCAGCCGCAGGTCGTCGCCGCGTTCGGATTGCGGATGACGAACTGCGCTCCGGAGACGTCCTCCTTGTAGTCGATCTCGGCACCCTCGAGATACTGGATGCTCATCGGATCGACCAGCAGCGTGACGCCGGAGCGCTCCACCGCGGTGTCGTCCGGCTGGGCTTCTTCCTCGAACATGAAGCCGTACTGGAACCCGGAGCAGCCGCCACCGGTGATGAACACGCGCAGCTTCAGCTCGGGATTGCCCTCCTCGTCGATCAGGGACTGGACCTTGCGCGCCGCGTTCTCGGTAAAGACCAGCGGCGCGGTCTCCGGTGCCGCCGCATCGGCGACCGTGGTGTCCGTTGCTTCACTCATCGCGTTCACCTCAATCGATTGCGTCCGTCCGGGGCCGCCGCAGCTGGCGACAGCCCGCCCGCGGACCGGCAAACCGACAGTCTATCAGACGATTGGCGGGAATTTGCCAGGCCGCTCAGGGCGACAGTGCGACCAGATCCAGCCCGGCCGTCTCCCGGCAGCCGAGCATCAGGTTCATGTTCTGCACGGCCTGCCCCGCGGCCCCCTTCACGAGGTTGTCGATCACGCTCGAGATCACCAGCATCGAGCCCCCCAGGGGGCGATGAACGGCCATGCGGCAGAGATTGTTGCCGCGCACGCTGCGGGTCTCGGGGTGACTGCCCGGCGGCATCACGTCGACGAACGGCTCGTTGGCATAGTAGTGCTCGTAGATCGCCTGCAGGTCCTCAGACGGCTCGCCCGCCAGCGGCACGTAGACCGTGGACTCGATCCCGCGCACCATCGGCACCAGGTGCGGGACGAAGGTCAGCCCCACCTCGCGACCGGACAGCGCGCGCAGCGTCTGGCTGATCTCCGGCTGGTGACGGTGACCGGCGGCGGCGTAGGTCCGCACGCTCTCGCCCGCCTCCGCCATCAGGGTGTGCACGGCCGCCGACCGGCCCGCGCCGCTCGCACCGGACTTGGTGTCGGCGACGATCTGCCCGTGATCGACCCAGCCGGCTCCCATCAGCGGCAGCACAGCCAGCGTGGTGGCGGTGACGTGACAGCCGGGATTGGCCACCAGTTGCGCCTCGCGGATCTCGTCGCGGTAGAGCTCCGGCAGGCCGTAGGCGGCGCGCTCCACCCACTCGGGCGAGGCATGCGTCATGCCGTACCACTTCGACCAGACGTCGAGGTCCCTGATCCGGAAGTCGGCAGCAAGGTCGACCACCCGCACGCCCTTGTCGAGCAGCGCCGGGGCCTCCTGCATGGCGATACCGTTGGGTGTTGCGAAGAACACCAGGTCGCAGCCGGCCAGATCGGTCTCGGCCGGATCGGTGAAGGCCAGGTCCGTGTGCCCGCGCAGGCTGGGATAGAGCGCATCCACGCGCTTGCCCGCCTCCCCTCGAGACGTCATGGCGACCACCTCGACCTCCGGGTGGTGCGCGAGCAGGCGCATCAGCTCGACGCCGGTGTAACCGGTGCCTCCGACGATTCCGATCTTCTTCATTCCTGTCCTCGACAGCCTGTGCATGTCATGTGTTCGTCCACCGCATCCCGGCCGGGTGCGTGGGGTTGCCGGCCCGGTCGAATCCGGACCGCAGTCATGGCATATTAGCAGGGCCATCATCGCGGGCCAGCGCATGCCCTGAAAACCCCACGTCCGTCACCGCGTCCCCGGGAGGCCCGGCTCTTGACCGCAACGCTCGCCCGCATCAAGGACTGGATCGGCCGGCCGATCGGCCGTTTCGTCGAACGGCTGCGCCTGCGCCTGGCACAGCCCGACGCGTTGCTCCAGGTCACCCTGCTGGGCCTGATCGCCGGCCTGATCGCCGCCCTGCTGGTCGTCGCCTTCCGCCTGGCCCTGGAGGGCCTGCAGATCTACGGACTGGGCCTCCCCGGCGCGGAGCGCTACGAGTCACTCCCGCCCGAATGGCGGCTGGGTCTGCCGGTGGTCGGCGCACTGCTGCTGGGCCTCGCCTTCCACCTGCTGCCCGTCGGCCTGCGCAATGTGGGCGTCGGCCACGTCATCATCCGCTTTCACCGGTTCGGCGCCGACATGCCCTGGCAGAACGCCGTCGTGCAGTTCGTCGCCGGCATCTGGGGCCTGCTGATCGGCCTGACCGGCGGGCGCGAGGGCCCCGGCATCCACCTGGGCGCCTTCAGCGGCAGTCTCATCGCACATACCCTCGGCCTGCCCAACAACAGCGTGCGCACGCTGTCGGGATGCGGGGTGGCGGCGGCCATCTCGGCGGCGTTCAACACTCCGCTGGCCGGGGTGATCTTCGCCCTGGAAGTCGTGATCAAGCAGTACACGCTCGCCAGCTTCCTGCCGGTGATACTCGCCTCGTCGATGGGCGCGCTCCTGGCCACGACGGTCTTCGGTCCCGAGACGCTGTTTTCCATCGAGATCCACCACGAGATGTCGTTCTGGGAGGTCCCCACCCTGCTGGGACTGGGGCTGATCATCGGCACGATGGCCGCCGGCTATATCCGCATTGTCGAGGGGACCATCGCCCGCAGCTGGGGCTGGCCGGTCTGGGCACGCTTCACCGTCGCCGGCGTCGCCACGGGGGTGATCGGCTTCTGGATCCCGGAGATCCTGGGGATCGGTCACGACACGACGGATCTCGTCGCCGCCGCCGGCCTGACGGTGGGCGCCCTGCTGATGATCGCGCTGGCGAAGTGGTTCCTCGCCAGCCTCACCGTCGGCCTCGGGCTGCCCATCGGCACCATCGCCCCGGTGCTGATGATCGGGGCGGTGATCGGCGGCACGGTGGGCAGCATCCTCTACCACCTCGGCCAGATCCCGATGTCGGACGTCGCCTTCTACACCGTGGTCGGCATGGGCGCGATGATGGGGGCGACCCTCCAGGCGCCCCTGGCCGCCCTGGCCGCGGTACTCGAGCTGACCAGCGACACCGGCGCCATCCTCCCGGCGATGATCACCATCGTGGTCTCGGGCCTCGTCAGCCGCATGGTGTTCGGCAAGGACGGCCTGTACGACGCCATGCTGCGCGCCAACGACCAGCAGATGACCGGGCCGTCGCTGTGGTTCAACGGCGACAACATCGGCGTCTCGAGCATCATCGAGCGGCGCGTGGCCGAAGTGACCTGCCCCTGCAATCTCGCCCGCTTCGAGCAGGCGATCGAGGAAAAGCCGGCCTGGCTGGTCATCCGTGACGAAAACCGCCAGGCCATGGGCGTGATCCGCTACACGCCGGCTCGCGCCGCCTTCGAGCAGACGTTCAACCAGGCGCTCTTCGACGCCCAGGCGCAGGCCGAGCAGGCACGGGCCGGGGCGGACGACGAAGGCGTGAACGCCGCGGACCGGGAACAGCTCGCCGTCGAGGAAACCACCGAGAGGTCGCCCCCGGTTCCGGAGAGCGAAGGGGGCGAGGCCGCCGAGGAGGCCGTCGACCTGGATGCAATCGCCCGGCAGGTGCGCGAGGACACGCTGATCAACCCCAGCGAGATCAGCGGCTTCTACCGGGCCGCCGACGTCGAGGTAGGGTATACACTGACCCAGGCCCAGCGCGTCATGCGGGAAAACGACGTCGAGGTCCTGGTGGCCCGGCGCATGCTCGGGTCGCCGCAGGCCCGCACGCTCGGCGTGATGACCGCCGCCATGGTCGAGCAGGCCATCGTGGAGCGCTGATGCGCGGGAACTTCCGCGACAGGCTGCGGTCTTTTTCGGGTGGCGCCCGGCCGCCATCCACGAACGAGTATGATCCGTTCAACCTTCCCTGCCCGAAACAGAGGGATCGAGAATGACCTTGCGTAGCGACAAGACCCCGACCACCCACCCGACCGCCCCGGGTTCCGGAGCCGACCTGGCCCGCCGCCGCCTGCTGCTCGGCGGCGTCGGGGCGCTGGCCGCCTTCGGCCTGGGCGGCTGCCTGTCCGACGGCGGTCTGGACCTCGCCGGCGCGACCGTCACCGACCTGGAGGGCAAGGAGATCCCGCTGGACTCGATCAAGGGCTCGCCGACCGTGATCACCTTCTGGGCCACTACCTGCCCGAGCTGCGTGGAGGAGATCCCGCACATCCAGGAGCTGCACGACACCTACGCATCCAGGGGCGTGGACGTGATCGGCCTGGCGATGAGCTACGACCCGGTCGAGCAGATCAAGAAAATGGTGGACAGGAAGGAGATGACCTACACCATCTGGCACGACGCCAACGAGCAGGGCGCGCAGGCGTTCGGGCCGGTGCGCGTCACCCCCACCTTTTTCGTTCTCGACAGCGAGGGGCGCATCGAGTACCAGAAGATCGGCCGCATCGACATGGATCGTGTCCGGGGCATTCTCGATCGGCTGACCGCCTGACCCCGCCACGACCGGCGGCGACGGTCGCCGCCCCCCCGGCGGGCCTGTTTTCGGTACAATTCAGGCTCTTCGAGCCGTAAGATCCCGCGAGACGGCACATCCACCCAGGACCGCCGGAACAGGCCATGAACATCTCCATCAAGACTCCCGAGGAAATCGAGAAGATCCGTTACGCCAGCCAGCTGGCCGCCGAGGTGCTGGTCCTGCTGCGCGAGCACGTCCAGGCCGGCGTGACCACCGGCGAGCTCAACGAGATCGCCCACCGCCACATCACCGAGGTCCAGGGCGGCACGCCGGCGACACTCGGTTACCACGGCTTTCCCGCCTCGATCTGCACCTCGCTCAACCACCAGGTCTGCCACGGCATCCCCGGCGACAAGACCCTGCGCGACGGCGACATCCTCAACATCGACGTCACGGTGATCAAGGACGGCTGGTACGGCGACACCTCGGCGATGTACACGGTAGGCAAGCCCTCGGTGCGTGCCGAACGCCTGATCGAGGTGACGCACGAGGCGATGATGCGCGGCATCAACGCCGTCCGCCCGGACGCGACCCTGGGCGACATCGGGCATGCCATCCAGTCCTACGCCGAGGCCAGCGGCTTCTCGGTGGTGCGCGAGTACTGCGGGCACGGCATCGGGCGCAACTTCCACGAGGACCCGCAGGTGGTCCACTACGGCCGCCCCGGCGAAGGCGTGCGGCTCAAGCCCGGCATGACCTTCACCATCGAACCGATGATCAACGCCGGCAAGAAGGACATCAAGCTGCTGGGTGACGGCTGGACGGTGGTCACCAAGGACCACTCGCTCTCGGCCCAGTGGGAACACACGGTCGCGGTCACGGAAGACGGGGTGGACATACTGAGCCTGCCGCCCGAGTAGGCCGGCGAGCCGCCCCCAGCCATGCGCGACTCCAACGAGAACCCGTTCGCCGACCAGACGACGTTCCCCGCCGACCGCCCCCTCGCCCGCCAGCTGGATGCCTTCAACGAGCACTGGCCCGAGGCGCTGGCCGGGGACGCCGAGGCTCGCGCCTTCATCACCGAGGTCACCGCGCGGGTAGACAGCGCCCTGCGACAGCTCTGGCGGGACCGGATGGACGAGCTCCCCTGCGCCCTGCTGGCCGTGGGCGGCTACGGGCGCGGCGAAATGTTCGTGCATTCGGACATCGACGTGATGGTACTCACGGCCGATCACGCGCACGACGAGGCCGTGCAGGCCTTTCTCTACACCCTCTGGGACACCGGCCTGTCGATCGGCTACGCCGTGCGCAGCCTCGAGGAATGCATCGAGGCGGCCGAGGACCCGACCATCTACACCAGCCTGCTCGAGGCCCGGGTCGTCGCCGGGGACGGCAGGCTGTTCGAGCGCCTGGACACGGCCATCCGCGACGAAGCGGCCTTTCCGGCCCGCTGGTTCTTCACCGCCAAGCTCGACGAGCAGCGCGACCGCTACGAGTCCCATGACAAC
>JAWLHL010000049.1:0-10981 GCA_041690375.1 Guyparkeria sp.
GAACCAAAAAAAACCCCGACGGGCGTCGGGGTCAGTGGTTCTTCCTTGAGGAGCCACTGAATGGGATTAGTTAGCCAGCTTAAAGTTCCATCGGCGGCGACTGTCTCTCAATCCAGGTCGACGGCGAGGAACAGCGGCTGGCCACGGCGCAGCAGGCGGACGGCCACCGGACGGTCCGCGGGTGCCGCCTCGAGCGCCTGGGCGAGGTCGGCGGGCTCGCGCATGGGGCGCCGGTTCACCTCCAGCAGCACGTCGCCGGGCTCGATGGCCCCGGCGAAGGGCGAGTCGCCGGCCACTTCCTCGACCTCGAGGCCGTAGCGCAGGCCCATGCGCGCCATGTCCCCCTTTTCCAGCGGTTCGACGGAAAGACCGGCATTGGACCGGGAACCGAGACCCGCCATGTCGTCGAGTTCCGCCGGCACGACCTCGATTTCCCTTTCCTTGCCGTCACGGATGACGGTCACCGTCGCCGGCTCGCCCACGGGGGCGTTGCCCACCAGCATCGGCAGCTCCCCGGAGCGCTTCACGGCCTTGCCGTTGAACTCGACGATGATGTCGCCCGACTCGATCCCCGCCTTCTCGGCCGGCGTGTCCGGCTCGACCTGGGCCACCAGCGCCCCGCGAGTGTCATCCAGGCCGAAGGACCGGGCCAGTTCCTCGGTGACCGGCTGGATCAGCACGCCCAGGTAGCCACGGCTGACCTGCCCGGTATCCTTGAGCTGTTCGGCGACGTTCATGGCGAGGTTCACCGGAATGGCGAACGAGATGCCCATGTAGCCGCCGGAGCTGGTGTAGATCTGCGAGTTGACGCCGATCACCTCGCCGTCGGCGTCGATCAGTGGGCCGCCGGAGTTGCCCGGGTTGACCGGCGCGTCGGTCTGGATGAAGGGCACGTAGCTCTCGTTGGGCAGATCCCGCCCGATCGCGGACACGATGCCGTGGGTGGCCGAATGATCCAGGCCGAAGGGGGCGCCGATGGCCAGCACCCACTCGCCCACTTCCACGTCATCCGAATCGCCGATCTTCACGGTGGGCAGACCCTCGGCGTCGATCTTCAGCAGGGCGATGTCGGTGCGCTCGTCCTCGCCGACCAGTTCGGCCTCGTATTCCTTCTGGTCGTTGAGGCGCACACTGATCTCGTCGGCCTGGCCGACCACGTGGGCGTTGGTCAGGATGTAGCCGTCCTCGCTGATGATGAACCCGGAACCCAGCGACTGCGCCGGGCGTGACCGCTGCGGGTGCTGCGGCATCTGCTCGAAGAAATCGCGGAACATGTCGCCGAGCGGACCCGGCGGCAGGTTGGGCATCTGCGGCATGGACGGGCCGGAGGCGCGCCCGTTGGTGACGGTGTTGATGTTCACCACCGCGGGGGCGTTCTCCTTGGAAAGGGTGACGAAATCGGGGTATTTCGCCTCGGCCGGCGTCGCCGCCAGCGCCCAGACAAGTGCCACCACGAGCAGACCCGCCAGGCGTTGGACCATCGGTTGCCCGAGGGATCGGGCGGTCCTGTCAACCACGGTATCGATCATCGACAACTCTCCTCATCGGAAGACAAACACGGTTGTGGAATCGGGTCACCTCGAGCGGTGCCAGCACCCCGAGCGAACCTCAGGGAATGAGATAGCGGCGCCCGGCGGAAGTTTCAACCCGTCGACGGGTTGCCCGACATCACCCCGGACGCTCCGGAAACACCTCGAAACCGCGGCCGGCAAGCTCGCCGGTCAGCCAGCCGATCACCCGGTCGACTTCCGCACGATCCCCCTTCAGGCCCAGCTCCAGCAGGCGGCGTTTCCCGCCCAGCACCGGCAGGCTGAACAGGCCGAGGTGGGGATGCTCGTCGCAGAGAAAGTCCATCAGGTCGATCAGTTCGCTCTCCGGCGTGTCCGCCAGCCACAGCGATCGCTCGGCATAGTCGGCATCCCCGAGATCGGCGAGCGGATGCGCGAGGACCCAGTCGAGCATCGCGTGCGCCATCTCGGGAAAGCCCGGCATGAAGAAGTGCCGCTCGACCGAGAAGCCGGGCACCTGGTTGAAGGCGTTGGGAATCAGTTCCGCTCCCTCGGGCAGGTCGGCCATCAGGATCCGTTTCGGGTAGGCCGCTTCACCGAACTGCCCCTCGATCAGCTCGACGGCGCCGGGATGTCGCCGCAGTGGCCGGTCGAAGGCCCGGGCGGCGCATCCCCGGGTGAGGTCGTCCGGCGTCGCGCCGATGCCGCCGAAGCAGAACACCGTCGCCCCGTCCCGGCGAGACCGCTGCAGGAGGTCGACGATCGTCTCTTCCCGGTCGGGCAAAAACTGCGCCCAGGAAGGCACCAGCCCGCGCGGGGCCAGCCGATCGATCACCGCCTGCAGGTGCCGGTCGCGACGACGGCCCGAGAGGATCTCGTCGCCGATGACCAGCACGCCGATGCCGGCGAGCGGCGCGCTGGAACCCGGATCGCTCATCTCACCGCTTCGCGCCGATCTTGAGCGCGTTGTGGTGCACCCGCTCGCGCTCGCGCTTGTCCTCGACCGCGTCGAAGTCCGAGTGCTCCACCCAGCCCTGGGTATGCTGGCGGATCAGGCGGGCGAGCGCGTCGAGGTGGTCGTCGCGTTCGTTGAGCGCCGGGATGTAGTGGTAGGTCTCGCCACCGGCCTCCTCGAAGTACTCGCGGTTCTCGTCGCCGATTTCCTCGATGGTCTCCAGGCAGTCGGCGGAGAAGCCCGGGCAGATTACGGCCACGTGCTTGACCCCCTGGCCGGGCAGCGCCTTCAGGGTCTCGTCGGTGTAGGGCTTGAGCCATTCCTCGGGGCCGAAACGCGACTGGAAGGTGACCATGTAGTCGTCCTCGGAAAGCCCCAGACGCTCGGCGACCAGCCTTGAGGTGACGTAGCACTGGCAGTGGTAGGGGTCGCCATTGAGCAGGTAGCGCTTGGGCTCGCCGTGGTAGCTCATGATCAGCTTGTCGGGCTTGCCGTGCTCGTCGATGTGCTCGCGGATGCTGTTGGCCAGCGCGTCGAGGTAGCCCGGGTCGCGGTGATACTGGTTGATGGTGCGCAGCTCCGGCACCCAGCGCCAGTGCATGAACTCGTCGAACACCGCGTCCAGCGTCGAGGCGGTGGTCGCCCCGGCGTACTGCGGATAGAGCGGCAGCACCACCACGCGGCGGGCGCCGGCCTCGCGCAGCTCGTGCAGGGCCGAGGCCACCGACGGGTTGCCGTAGCGCATGCCAAGCGCCACGCTGACCGGGCCGGCCATCTGCTCCTCGAGGCGTTTGGCGATGCCACGCTGCTGCTCGCGGGCGATGGTCAGCAGCGGCGCGCCCTCGGCATGGTGATCCCAGACGGAACGGTAGGCCTCGGCGGATTTCGCCGGACGCGTGCGCAGCACGATACCGTGCAGGATCGGCCACCATTTCCACTTGGGAAGCTCGATCACGCGCGGGTCGGAGAGGAACTGCTTCAGGTAGCGTCGCAGCGACGGCGTGTCCGGCGCGTCCGGCGTGCCCAGGTTGAGGAGAAGGACCCCCAGCCGCTCCTGGCTGCCGTGACGATAATCCGGTTCACCTTGATAGTTCATTTGATGGCCTCAAAATTTGTCGACGAGTATCCTACAGTCTGATGGACGTTCGTCGGACGAGGAAGGCTCCCGCAGAACCTCGCCGACCGACGGCCCGGGGCATTTTAGGCAAAGCCGCGGCCGCTTGCCGAGCCGACCGGGTCTTGATGCGACCTGCCGTTTTCCATCTCTCACGTACAATCGCAGACTCAAGGAGTTCTCGCCAGCATGTCCGAAAGCAACACCCGTCACAGCAAGCTGCTCATCCTGGGTTCCGGACCCGCCGGCTACAGCGCCGCCGTCTACGCGGCCCGAGCCAACCTCGACCCGGTCCTGATCACCGGGATGGAAATGGGCGGGCAGCTGACCACCACCACCGAGGTGGAAAACTGGCCCGGCGATCCGGAAGACCTGACCGGCCCGGCCCTGATGGAGCGGATGAAGGCGCATGCCGAGAAGTTCGACACCGAGATCGTCATCGATCACATCCACACGACGGACCTGAGCAAGCGCCCCTTCACGCTGCAGGGTGATTCGGCGACCTACACCTGCGACGCCCTGATCATCGCCACCGGCGCCTCGGCCAAGTACCTCGGAATCGAGTCCGAGCAGGCCTTCCGCGGCAAGGGCGTATCCGCCTGCGCCACCTGCGACGGCTTCTTCTACAAGAATCAGACCGTGGCCGTGGTCGGCGGCGGCAACACCGCCGTCGAGGAGGCGCTGTACCTGTCCAACATCGCCTCCAAGGTGCACGTGGTGCACCGCCGCGACCGCTTCCGCGCCGAGGACATCCTCATCGACCGCCTGATGAAGAAGGCCGAGGAAGGCAACGTCGAGATCCACTGGAACCACGAGGTCGACGAGGTGCTCGGCGACCAGATGGGCGTCAACGGCCTGCGCATCAAGGACAAGAGCGGCGAGACCACCGACCTCGAACTCTCCGGCGTGTTCATCGCCATCGGCCACTCGCCCAACACCGGCATCTTCGAGGGCCAGCTCGACATGGCCGGCGGCTACATCAAGGTCAACAGCGGTACCGAGGGCAACGCGATGGCGACATCCGTGGACGGCGTCTTCGCCGCGGGCGACGTCATGGACCATGTCTATCGCCAGGCCATCACCTCCGCCGGCACCGGCTGCATGGCGGCACTGGACGCCAAGGCCTACCTCGAGAAGCTGGAAGGCTGATTCCTCCCGGCGCATCCGGACGGGATGCGCCCACCAGACAAGACACAAGGGGGCCGACATGGACCCAACCATCGCTGCCTACGTGGTCGTCCTGGCGCTGGCGCTGGGACTGACCGGGGCACTGCGGGCCGAACGGGAACACTGCGGACGCGGAGTCCTGATCGTCACCACCCTGGCCGGGTTCCTCGTGGTCGCCGCCGTGAGCGCGCTGCTCTCCGCCCAGAGCGCGCTGGAACTGGTGCTGTCCACCATCGCGGTGTTCTTCGGCGCCCAGTCGGCGGCCACCGCCTTCCTGCTGCTTCGCCAGGAGGTTCAGTCCGAACCGGCCGACGAACTCGACGAGCAGGAAATGCTCGACGAGGACGAGCAGGCCCGCGCTCTGGCGCATCCACACAGCACTCGGCGGGAGAAAGGCTGATGGGCATCGGACTGCTGATCGACAATGCCGGCTGGTTCGCGCTGGGGCTCGTCCTGGTCGCGCTCTCGGCGCTGACCCACCCCGAACGCCGACGTTTCTGGATATGGGCCCTGCCGGTCGCCCTGCTCATCGTGCTCGGCGGGGTGCTCTTCCCGGCCGTGAGCGGACAGATGGACGGCGTGGGCTGGAAGGCCTGGCTGGTGATCGCGGTGCTTGCCTTCGGCGTGGCGGCCGCCCCCTGGTACAGCGGCAGCCGCGACCAGGAAACGCGCCTGATCGACCTGGTCCGGGGCGTCTCGATCGTGCTGATCGGCAGCGGCGTGACCCTGAGCATGCTCGGCCTGATCGGCTGGGACCAGACCACCCTGTACGTCCACGCCTGGGATCTGAGGCTCGCGGCCCTGATCGGCATCTTCATCGGCGTGTGGAGCGCCGTGGCGGGTCTGATCCACTGGCTGCGGCTCAAGGGAACCGTCAAGGCGTCCCGACGCGGTTCGCGCAACCAGCGCCTGGCCCAGTGGGCGGTGCTGGCGATCATCCTGGTCCTCGGCGCGATCGCGGTCATCTACCCGCGGGCCGCCACCGCCCCGCTGGTCCTCATGATCGTGCTGGCCATCGAGTGGGCGGCGCTCGCGGCGCTGCAGCAACGCCACGAGGACCTGGTTCACGTCCAGGCACGGCACGTCGGCTGGCTGGGGCTGGCCATCATCACCCTGGGCTACGTGCAGAGCAGTCTCCTGCTGCTGGTGATCGGCGGCCTGGTGGTGGCCGGGTCGATCCACTTCATCAAGCGCAACGGCGCCTTCTGCCAGATCAGCCGGCGCACCTTCTACGCCGACGAGACCGAGGACGCCGCCGCCGACCGGGAAGAGGACGAAGCGAAGCCTTCGGCGGGCTGACCGCCCCCGCAGGCGCTCAGTCGTGGCTGAGGTCGTCCAGGGTCAGCTCGAAGGCGTCGACGAAGCACTCGCGGAAATAGCCCACCGCGGGCAGGTCCGTCATCTCCTCGAGCCTGCCGTGGAGGAATTCCTCGGCCCGCCGGAACTCCTGGTTGCCCGCGGCTCGCTCCTCGATGCACTTGAGGTAGGCCGACAGCGAGTCGGCCGCCTTGACCAGGCGCAGCACCTCCGGCTCGATGCGTTCACTCTCGATCACCTCGGCGAAGGACTCGCGCAACGACTCGGGCAGCAGGCCGACGATCTTGCGCTCGGCATGCGCCTCGAGCGCCTTGTAGGAATCGCGGATGTCGTCGCGGAAGTACTTCACCGGCGTGGGCAGGTCGCCGGTGATGATCTCCGAGGCGTCGTGGTAGAGCGCCACGCTCACCACCCGGCCGACGTCGTTGGTCTCGCCGAACCGCTCGTTGCCGATCACCGCCAGGGCATGGGCGATCATGGCCACCTGCAGGCTGTGTTCCTGGACGTTCTCGCTCCTCGTGTTGCGCATCAGCCCCCAGCGGTAGATGTACTTCATGCGCGAGAGGTAGGCGAAGAAATGGCTCTGGTCGGAATCGCTCATTGGCAGAAAGGTGTCTTCCGGTTGGTGGATGGGATACCGCGGGTCAGGCGCGGGTCACGGGCCGGAAACCGACCTCGCGGAACTCCTCGAACAGGGCGACGGCGAAGCTGTCGGTCATGCCCGAGATCATGTCGGTCAGGAGCTGCGCCTCGCGGTAGCGCAGCGGCATCGGGTTGTCGGGCGACTCGAACACCCGGCGGTAATTCTCGGAGATGCGCTGGTAGAGGTAGCCGGCCAGCGGCGTGGTCCGCTCGCTGGCCGGGTCGGCCGGGTCGCTGCGCTCGGTGATCGCGTACCAGAAGGCGTCCATCAGGCCGTGGATGACGGTGAAACCGGTCAGTTCCACGCGCAGCACGGACTTGTGGCGGTAGGCATGCTGCCAGTTGCAGGCCTTGAGTGCCGCCAGCAGCGGCCCGCCCCGCGAGGCGGCCACCAGCTCGTCCTCGAAGCGTCCCTCCGCCATCGCCGGCAGCGAGTCGAGGAACACCTCGCCGATCGCCTCCATCAGCGCGCCGATCGCGCGGATGCGGAAGGTCTGCATGGAGATGTCGTTGAGTTCGTCGGGGGAAAGCCGCTCGTGTCGGTAGGCGCGGTGCTCGGCCATCGCCGACTCGCAGACCGCCCGCACCACCGGGTCCTCGGGGGCCTCGTGCTGCAGGAAGGCGATGGTGTCGGAGAACGACAGCAGCCCCTTCTTGACCGCGTCCTCGGCGTCAAGCACGGAGTAGGCGATGTCGTCGCAGGCCTCCATGATCCAGGTCAGCGGGTGCCGCTGCCCGGCGGCGAGCCCGGTCCCGGCCCAGACCTCGTCCATGAGCGCCGACTCGGACTGGAAGTAGCCGTGCTTCTTGCTCGTGACGCGAGAGCGGTCGATGCGGTCGCTGGCGGTCGGGTACTTCACCAGCGCGGCGAGCGTGGCCAGGGTCAGGTTCAGGCCGAAGTCGTCGTTGATCAGCTGCAGCTTGGTCAGCAGCCGCAGGGTCTGGGCATTGCCCTCGAAGCGCAGGAAATCCTCCTTCATCGCCGGGGTCAGCTCGCCGTCGCCGTCGAGCACCTGCTTGCGGTTGATGGCGAACCAGCGGGCGATCGCGTCCTCGCCCTGGTGGCCGAAGGGCGGATTGCCCAGGTCATGCGCCAGGCCGATGGTCGCCAGCAGGGCGGGGACATCACGCAGTGCCTCGGGCAGACCGGCGGCAACCCGGCGATTGAACACCAGGTCGATGCCGACCGAGCGGGCCAGGTTGGCCACCTCGTGGGAATGGGTCAGGCGGGTGCGGACGCTGTCCGACCGGTCGAGGGGAAACACCTGCGTCTTGTCGGCCATGCGCCGCACGGGCGTGGAGAACAGCACGCGGTCGTAGTCGCGCTCGATGGCGGTGCGCTGCTGGCTACCCACGGCCGTCGCCTTGCCGCTCCCGGGCCGGCGACGTTCCGGGTTCAGCCAGCGGCGCCAGTGTTCGTCCAGATCCTGAATCATCTCTTCCTCGCGGGGAATCTCGGGGATTGCATCACGCCCTGAACCGTCTCCGGAAATAGCCCGGCCCTTCTGCTAGCCTTCTGAGGTTCCCGGGGCCCGACCGGGGGCCGGCGGGCGCGATCTGCCCGGCACGATACGGAATAGAGAACCACAACCCTATACCCGCCGCAATCGATCGGGCCCGATCCCGGGATTCTCTGGGGCGGCGGTCACACATACCGATATTCCAGCGAGGGCAATACACCATGAATACCACGATCGGGGTCATCGGCCTGGGGCTGATGGGTGCGGCGATGGCTCGGCGACTGGCCGAGGCGGGCTGGTCGGTGCTCGGCTACAACCGGACACCGCTGGAGGTCGAGGGCATAGAGACGCTTTCCGAGCTTCCCGAGCTTGCGCGGCGCGCCGACACGCTGTGGCTGATGGTCAGCGACGAGGCCGCCTGCCGGCAAGTGATCGAGTCGCTGGGCGAGGAAGGCATCCGCGATCACGACGTGATCAACAGTTCCACCATCGCCCCGGACGAATCGTCCGCCCTCGCGCGACGCGTCTCGGCGCTGGGCGGGAACTATCTCGAGGCGCCCGTGCTCGGCTCGATCCCGCAGGCGAAAAGCGGCACCCTGCAGCTGTTGCTCGGCGGGCCGGACGAGCTGGTAGAGCGCCACGACGACCTGCTGCGGTCCCTGGGCACGCCGACGCATTTCGGCGAGATCCGCAGCGGGGCGGCGGCCAAGCTGGCGTTCAACCAGCTGATCGGTTCGCTGACCGCCGCCTTCTCCATGAGCCTCGGCCTGGTGCAGCGCGAGGGCGTGGACGTGGACAAGTTCATGGACACCCTGCGCGAGTCGGCCCTCTACGCCCCCACCTTCGACAAGAAGCTGGCCAACATGCTCGACCACTCCTTCGGCAAGGCCAACTTCCCGCTCAAGCACCTGCTCAAGGACATCCGCCTGTTCACCCGCAGCGCGGCCGGCCGTGACATCGATACCCACCTGCTGATCGGCCTGCAGCACGTGCTCGAGGAGGGCATCTGCGCCGGGCACGCCAACCACGACTACTCGGCGCTCTACGAGAACATCGTCCGCCAGCGCGGCACGCACTGAGTCACCGGCGCCCCGGCTCAACAAGCGGCCTGCCAGGAGGTACAATAGACGGTTTCCGGTCGGGACCGTTCGACGGCCCGGCCCGCTCCATCGAATCCAATCGCAGGACACCGGACATCCCATGAGCCATCATGCCGTCAAGCCCCGCCGCGCGCTGCTGAGCGTCTCCGACAAGACCGGGATCCTGGGCCTCGCCCAGCGCCTTCACGCCGCCGGAGTGGAACTGCTCTCCACCGGCGGGACCGCCCGACTGCTGCGCGAGAACGACGTGCCGGTACGCGAGGTCAGCGACGTGACCGGCTTCCCCGAGATCATGGCCGGGCGGGTCAAGACGCTCAACCCGCTGATCCACGGCGGCATCCTCGGCCGTCGCGGCACCGACGACGAAGTGATGGCCACCCACGGCATCACGCCGATCGATCTCGTGGTGGTCAACCTCTACCCGTTCGCCCGCACCGTCGCCGACCCGGGCTGCGACCTGCCCACGGCGATCGAGAACATCGACATCGGCGGCCCGGCGATGGTCCGCGCGGCGGCCAAGAACCACAACGACGTGGCCATCGTGGTCAACCCGAGCGACTACGAGGTCGTGCTCGACGAGATCGAGGCCGAGGGCATCTCCATGGCCACCCGCCAGCGCCTGGCGGGAGCGGCGTTCAGCCACACCGCCCAGTACGACGGCATGATCGCCGACTACCTGGGCCGCCAGTTCGAGGAAAGCGAGTTCGCGCCGACCTGGCACCTGCCGCTGAACAAGTCCATGGACCTGCGCTACGGCGAGAACCCGCACCAGAACGCGGCCTTCTACGTCGAACCGGACGCCGCGCCCGGCACGCTGGCCCGCGCGCGCATCGTCCAGGGCAAGCCGCTGTCGTACAACAACCTCGCCGACGCCGACGCCGCGCTCGAGTGCGTCAAGCAGTTCGACCGCCCGGCCTGCGTGATCGTCAAGCACGCCAACCCCTGCGGCGTGGCCACCGGCGAGGACATCACCACCGCCTACGACCGCGCCTTCGCCACCGACCCCACCTCGGCCTTCGGCGGCATCATCGCCTTCAACCGGCCGCTGGACGCGCACACCGCCCGCACCATCGTCGAGCGACAGTTCGTCGAGGTGATCATCGCCCCCGAAATCGGCAACGAGGCCGCCTCCGAGCTCGCCGCCAAGCCCAACGTGCGCGCGCTGGCCATCGACGACTGGTCGGTCAAGCCGGCACCGGGCAAGGACTTCAAGCGCATCGGCGGCGGGCTCCTGGTGCAGGACTTCGACCACGGCGTGGTCGGCGCGGACGACCTCAAGATCGTCACCAAGCGCACCCCCGACGAGGCGGAGATCCGCGACCTGCTGTTCGCCTGGCAGGTGGCCAAGTTCGTCAAGTCCAACGCCATCGTCTACGCCAGCGGCCAGCAGACCATCGGCGTGGGCGCCGGGCAGATGAGCCGGGTCTATTCCGCGCGCATCGCCGGCATCAAGGCGGCCGACGCCGGCCTGCCGGTCGAGGGCTCGGTGATGGCCTCGGACGCCTTCTTCCCCTTCCGCGACGGCATCGATGCCGCCGCCGAGGCGGGCATCCGGGCGGTCATCCAGCCGGGCGGCTCGATGCGCGACCAGGAAGTGATCGACGCGGCCGACGAGCACGACATCGCCATGGTGTTCACCGGGATGCGCCACTTCCGCCACTGAGCGGACGACGCGTACAGCCCGAGACGAGAAAGCCCCTCGATCGAGGGGCTTTTTT
>JAWLHL010000050.1:0-10502 GCA_041690375.1 Guyparkeria sp.
CCCAGGCGGGCGAAGTCGGCGGACAGGATGCTCGGGGCAATGATGTAGTCGCTCATCGAAAAAGGCTCCTCGGATAGACGCAAAGATGGGGGCCGCGCCATCCCCTGCCGTCCATCGCGCGCGATGACGGGACAGGAATGGCGCAGGATACTGGTGGTCAATGTACCGGATTTCGGTTCGGTTTTTAAGGAAGAAGGCAGCGGGACTCAAGGACGCGATCCGGCGGGCACTCGCGCCCGTGGCGCGATTCGCTTGCGGGGCAAGCTCGCACAAGGGCCGCGTTTTCCCTGTGCGAGCGGGCCTCGCCCGCGAAGGCGGCGACCAGCCGCCGTCCCCGCATGGATCACGCACCGTGCCCGGACGAGGCCGGGACACGCGCCGGCGGCGCGTGTCACTTGCAGGGCAAGCTCGCACAAGGGCCGCGTTTTCCCTGTGCGAGCGGGCCTCGCCCGCGAAGGCGGCGACCAGCCGCCGTCCCCGCATGGATCACGCACCGTGCCCGGACGAGGCCGGAACACGCGCCGGCGGCGCGTTTCGCTTGCGGGGCAAGCTCGCACAAGGGCCGCGTTTCCTGTGCGAGCGGGCCTCGCCCGCGAAGGCGGCGACCAGCCGCCGTCCCCGCATGGATCACGCACCGTGCCCGGACGAGGCCGGGACACGCGCCGGCGGCGCGTTTCGCTTGCAGGGCAAGCTCGCACAAGGGCGGGTTTTCGTCGTGCATGCAGGCCGCACCCGGGGTCGCGGCCGATTCGTTCCGGGGCGGAATCGGCGTGCCAGCGCCAAATCGGCTAGAATCCCGCGACATTTCAACTCAAAGACGGGACCACGTGCCCATGCTCTCCACCGAACTGCTGCTCCGCGAATTCGTCACCCACGACGTGCAACGCTACATCCTCGCCAAGCCCGACGGCTTTGCCTTCACGCCGGGCCAGGCGATCGAGCTGGCCGTCGACGAGCCGGAATGGCGCACCCAGGCCCGGCCGTTCTCGCTGACCAACCGCGTCGACGACCGCGTGCTCGAGCTGATGATCAAGAGCTACGGCAGCCACGACGGCGTGACCCGGCACCTGGCCCAGGCCCGACCCGGCACGAAACTGCTGGTCTCCAAACCGTTCGACAGCTTCAGCTACGAGGGGCCGGGCTGGTTCATCGCCGCCGGCGCCGGCATCACGCCGTTTCTCGCCATCATCCGCGACCTGGCCGACCGCGGAGAGCTGGGCCGGCAGAAGCTGATCTACAGCAACAAGACCGCCGACGACATCATCCAGCAGCGCGAGCTCAAGGCCGCCTTCGGCGACAACGCCCACTTCGTCTGCACCCGCGAGAGCTCGCCGGCATGCAGCCACTACGGGCACGTCGACGAGGCCTACCTCCGCGAGCACATCCGCGACATGAACGAGGAGTTCTACGTCTGCGGCCCGCCGGCGTTCGCCCAGCAGGTCAAGAAGATCCTGCGCGCGCTGGGCGGCGATACCCGGAGCATGGAATTCGGCTGAGTCCGAGCCGTCAGCCTCAGGGAAGGTCTGCGCGAACCCGATACCGCTCTGCGCGCCTTGATCACGAACGACTCGCCAGGCCAGAGTGGCATCGGATTCGTGCAGACCTTCCCAAACAAGCCGCGCCCGGAGCGAATCCCGGCGCGGCTTTTTCATGCCTGAAGGAAACCCCACCGTGGGAGCGAGCCCTGCTCGCGAATCGCGCCAAAGGCGCGAGTCCCCGTCGAACGCGAGCCTTCCCGGCAAACGCTTTGCCGACTCAGGCGGGGACAGCCGCTGTCGCGGCTTTCGCGAGCGAGGCTCGCTCCCACAGTGGGGCATGCTGGGCGTCTCTCACCGCAGGTCGACGTCGAACCACTCGGTGACCCGCACCCGGGCGAGGTGGATGCGGTAGACACTCGTGCGGGTGATCCGGCCACCCTCCCGGCGGACCTCGAACAGCTGGCGCTGACAACAGGACTGCCGGGCCAGCACGGCCATCAGCGGCGCGTCGGCCAAGCCGGTGATCGCCCGCTGCAGGCGCGGGGTGAGCGGGCCGGCCACCTCGGTCAGCGCCTCGACCCGGAGCGCGCCGCTTTCCAGACGCACCCGCCGCTCCCAGACCCTTGTCACCCTGGGTGCGGGCCAGCGACCGGGATGCTGATCGCGCCAGCCCTCGGCCAGGCGACGTACCGTCACCGGCCGGCCGGTATGCCGCTCCAGCGCCCGGGTGAAGGACCCGGCGGTCCCCGCCAGCCGCCGGAGATCGGCCGGCAGGCCGAACAGGGCCTCCACGCCGGACGGCGCGCTACCGGCGCGGAAGCAGCCCAGGACGAAACGCCGGTCGCCGCTCACGGCGCCTCGGGGAGGTCGAAGACCACGGCCTCGCCCTCGCCGCGCGGGTCGCTGGCCGCCTCCACCCGGTCGCCGTCGCGCCACCAGGCGACCGCCTGCATGTTGCCGAAGCTGTCCTCTTCCTCGACGCGATGCCCCATCAGCTCGAGCTCGGCGCGCTGCTCGTCATTCAACAGCCCGGGCTCGACCTCGATCCGATCGGGAAGGTACTGGTGGTGAATACGCGGCGCGGCGACCCAGTCGGCCACCGGCTCGCCGCGGGTTGCCGCGAGCACGCCGCCTGCCACCATCGTGATGATGCGCGAGCCGCCCGGGGTGCCGAGCACGCCGACAAGCTCGTCGCTGCGGACAAAAGTGGGCGACATCGAGGACAGCGGCCGCTTGCCCGGCGCGATGGCGTTGGCCTCGGCACCGACCAGCCCGTAGACGTTGGGCACGCCCGGCTTCTGAGAGAAGTCGTCCATCTCGTCGTTCAGCAGCACGCCGGTACCGGGGACGGTCACCCCGGCGCCGAAGGGGTAGTTGATCGAGAGGGTCGCGGCGACGTAGTTGCCGTCCGCGTCGATCACCGAGAAATGCGTGGTGTGCGGCCCCTCGGGCTCGGTGACCACCGGCGCGAGGCTGCCCGAGGGGGTGGCATCGGTGGGCGAGACGCCCACCGCCAGCCCCGCGGCGTAATCCGCGCTGGTGAGTCGTTCGAGCGGCATGTCGACGTGATCCGGGTCGCCGAGGTACTCGGCGCGATCGCGGTAGGCCCGACGCATGGCCTCGACCCGGTAGTGCAGGCCAGCCACGGAGAGATCGTCGAGACCGCCGGCACGCTCCTCGAGCACGCCGTAGGTGTTGAGGATCTGCGCGATGGCGACACCGCCGGAGGACGGCGGTGCCGCGGAGACCACCTCGAAGCCGCGGAAACGGCTGACCACCGGCTCGCGCTCGACCACTCGGTAGCCGGCGAGATCCGAACGGCTCCAGATGCCGCCGGCCTTGCGCACCCCGTCGACAAGCCTGCCGGCCAGCTCGCCCCGGTAGAAGCCGTCGCCTCCCTCGGCGGCGATGCGCTCGAGGGTGTCGGCCAGTTCCGGCTGACGGATGGTCGCGCCCTCGTCGGGCAGCTCGCCGTCGGCGAGGAAGATCTCGCGGCTGACCGGGTCGGCGGCCAGGACTTCCCGGCGAAATCCGGCCAGGCGTCGGTACATCGGCGTGACCTCGACGCCCTCGCGGGCGGCGGTGATCGCCGGGCGCAGGGTCTCGTCCAGCGCCAGCCGACCGTATTGCCCGGCCAGGTGGTCGAGCGCCGCCGGGATGCCGGGAATGCCGGCGGCCAGCGCGCCGTCGACGGACAGCTCGGGCTGCGCGTCACCCTCGTCGTCGAGGTACATGTCGCGGTGCGCCTGGCCCGGGGCGCGCTCGCGGGCGTCGAGCATCACGTCGCGCCCGGTCGCCGCGTCGTGCAGCAGGTAGAAGCCGCCCCCGCCGAGGCCCGAGCCGTAGGGCTCGGCAACCGCCAGCGCGGCGGTGATCGCCACGGCGGCGTCGAAGGCGTTGCCCCCGGCCTCGAGCACCTCGCGGCCGGCCGCCGTGGCCACCGGCGAGGCGCTGGCCACGGCCGCCCGACCCGGCGTGTCGGAGGCCTGCGCGCCCCAGCCCGGAAGGAGCAGGACGAGCAGCAGGACCGCGCTGCGAATCGGTCGGACGTCCATGCCGGCTCAGCCCCCGCCGATCGCCTGGACGACCTCGACGTGGTCGCCCGCCTCGACGGCTGTCTGCGCGTGCTCGGCCCGCGGACGGATCTCGCCGTTGACCTCGACGGCGTAGCGCCGACCGCGGATACCGGCCAGCCCGACCAGCTCCTCGAGCGTGGTGCCCGGCGCCACCTCGCGGGCCTCGCCATTGAGCGTTATGCGGATCGCCTCTTCTGCCATCACCTTCACCTCATGCCGGGCCGGGAGCCCGGGGTATCCTGATAGAATCCGACACCGGCCGCCAGCCGGCCGATACCGCCCTTGTCCTTGCGAGTCGACACCCATGGCCGACGCTCACGACCTGCCCTGGCAGGAGATCGACACCGTCCTGCTGGACATGGACGGCACCCTGCTGGACCTGCATTTCGACGCGCGCTTCTGGAAGGAGCACTTCCCGCGGCGCTACCGGGAGCTCAGCGGCCTGTCCGAGGACGAGGCCGGCGCCCGCCTGATGGCCCGCTTCGAGGGGCTGCGCGGCCAGCTGGCCTGGTACTGCCTGGACGACTGGTGCCGGGCGCTGGCCCCGGACTGCGGCGGGGAGCTGGACCTCGTCGAGCTCAAGCGCGAGGTCGCCCACCACATCGGCTACCGCGAGGGCGTGCCCGAGTTCCTCGACGCGCTCGCCCACGCCGGCAAGCAGCGCGTGCTGGTCACCAACGCCCACCCGGCCAGCGTCGATCTCAAGTTCGAGCACGTCGACCTGGAGACCCGGCTCGACCGGATATTCAACGCCCACCTGCTCGGCGCGGCCAAGGAGGCGGCCGACTTCTGGGAGCGACTGGCCGGACAGCTCGCCTTCGACCCCGACCGCACGCTGCTGGTCGACGACAACCTGGCCGCCCTCCGGGCCGCGAGCGGTTTCGGCATCCGCCACCTGCGCGCGGTCAGCCGCCCGGACAGCCGCGGCGAGCCCATGGACACCGCGCCGTTCGAGCCGCTGGACGATTTCCTCGCGGCGATGGCCAGCCTGGCACCACGGTAGTGCCACCGACACCAGTGGCCATCTCGCCGCAGAAGCCGCTCGCTCCTACTACTCGCCCGCGCTCGGCGGAACGTAGCCTTCCGGCTTGTCCTCGTGACCCTCGAACAGGAACTTCTCCATCTCGCGCACGAGGAATTCGCGCGCCTTGGGGTCGATGGGCGTCAGGCGGTACTCGTTGATCAGCATGGTCTGGTGGGCCAGCCACTGCTGCCAGGCCGCCTTGGAGATGTTGTTGTAGATGCGCTCGCCCAGCTCGCCCGGATAGGGCGGCTTGGGCAGGGCCTCGGCCTCGCACTGCAGGCGCTGGCAGAAGACGGTGCGTTCGCTCATGAAAACCTCGTTGGGCGTCGATTCGTCGTGTGCGTCGATGATAACAGCGCCTTGCGCGGTCGCGGCAGGAGGCGGGACGGCGAGTGCAGATACCCGGCATATCCATGCCACCCTCCCGGGCGTATTGCCCGGCTTCAGCCCCGACCCGGGGAGAACGACCAGCCGCTATCGACGCGCTCGCGGATCAGCCGGTGAACCGGGCCGGGCAGGCCCACGGGCGGGTCGTGGGCCAGGCGTTCGATGCCGTGCCACTCGCCCGCAGGTTCGGCCACGCCGCGGTGCCCGGCGCGGGCGGCCAGCACCGAGGCGTCGAGCTCGAAGTGGCTGAATACGTGGCGCAAGCGGCCCAGCGTCCGCCAGTCCCCGTCGCGTTGCAGGCCGAGTTCGGCGAGCCGATCGTCGACCGACTCGACATCATCGTTGACCGGCAGGCAGGCCAGCCCGCCCCAGATTCCGGCGGGCGGGCGCTTCTCGAGAAACAGCCGCCCGTCGCTGTCCTCCAGCCACAGCAGCACCCGCTCGCGCACCGGCCTGGGCTTGCGCCGCCGGCGCACGGGGAGTTCGGTGGCACGGCCCTCGATGCGCGCCCGGCAGTCGCCGGCGACCGGGCAGGTCTCGCAGAGGGGCCGGCCGCGGCGGCAGACCGTCGCGCCGAGATCCATGATCGCCTGGGTATAGTCCGCGGCCCTCTTCGGCGGGGTGCGCGCCTCGGCCAGCGCCCAGAGCTCACGCTGCGTGGCGGCGGCTTCCTGGGGGCTGTCGACCGCGGCATGGCGAGCGAGCACGCGCTTGACGTTGCCGTCGAGGATCACCGCCCGGCGATCGAAGGCCTGGGCGACGATCGCCGCGGCCGTGGACGGCCCCACGCCGGGCAGCGCGGCCCAGCCCTCGACGGTCTCCGGCACGCCCTCTTCGGCCATGGCCATGGCCGCCCGGTGCAGGTTGCGCGCCCGGGCGTAGTAGCCCAGCCCGGTCCACAGCGACAGCACCTCGTCCGTCTCGGCGGCGGCAAGGTCCCCGAGCGTGGGAAAGCGCACCATGAAGCGCTCGAAGTAGGGGATGACGGTCGCCACCTGGGTCTGCTGGAGCATGATCTCCGACACCCAGACCCTGTAGGGCGTGCGCGGGTGCTGCCAGGGCAGGTCATGCCGGCCGTGCCGGTCGAACCACGACAGCAGGCGCGTGGCGAAATCCGCCGTCACTGCCGCAGCCGGCGGCCCGCCGTTCCGTTCCTCGGCACCATTACAGCCCGAAGCCCTTCAACAGTTCCTTCACCTTCTCGCCGCCCTCGTCCTTCAGGCGCTTGTCGACCTCTTCCTCGATACGCTTTTTCGCCTCGCCCTTGGCTGCCTCCTCCGCCAGGGACTCGAGGTCGAGCGAGATCGACGGGTCGCTGAGCGCCCCCTTGATGCGGATCGGCACGGGGATGCTCTTGAGCTGCTCGAGCGCCTTGCCGTCCTGCCCGGTGGCGGTGTTGACCACGGTGGCGGTCGCCCGGTAGTCGATGGTCTCGCGGGGCAGGTCGACCTCGCCCTTGCCGGAGACCCGCAACAGCGGGGAGGCGCCGGCCAGGTCGTCGTTCCGCACCACGCCGTTGCGAATGGTGGCCGTGCCGGTGATGGCGGTGAAGTCCGTCGACAGTTCCTTCGGCTCGGGCTCGGTCCTGCCCTCGAGGCGGGCCTGCGCCCGGCGCAGCAGGTAGCCGATGTCGAAGCCCTTGATCTTGCCGTCGCGCAGGGCGAACTCGGCATTGCCGTCGAGCGCGGACTTGAGCTGGTCGACCCGCTTGCCCTGGGTGGAAAGGTTGGCAGAGACGTTGCCCTTGCCGAGGAGTCGATCCTCGTCCATCACCGCCGTGAGCAACGGCTGCAGGGAGACCCCGGAGACGTCGACGTTGCCGTTGTAGCTCGGCACCTCGCCGCGGACGTCCAGCCCGCCGGTGCCGGCAATGCGGCCGTCGAAGGCCTGGGCGTCCAGCTCGGCCAGGCGCAGCTGCCCCCCGGCGGCCGTGACGTGCACCACGGGGTTGCCGATGCGGTATTCCTCGAAGACCAGGCGCGCCAGCTGCAGGCGGGCGTCGAGGTTGAGCCCGCGCAGGGTCTCCGTCGGCAGTTCGATCTCGGCGTTCTCGGCCGCGGAAGACGCCTGCCCGGAGCCACCGCCATTGCCGTTGGATTCCGACGATTCCTCGCCGGCCACCTTCGGGGCGAGGTAGGGGTTGACGTCGAGCTCGCCGCCCTCGAGTCGCGCGAAAAGCCGTCCGGACTCGAGATTGTCGATGCCGGCCCGGCCGCCGATCTCGGTCCCGTCGAGCGTGAGCGTGAGCCCCTCGAGCATCGCCCGGGTGGGCGTGACGTCCACCTCGCCGTTGACGGCCAGGCGGGTCAGCGCCTCGTCGCCGCGCATCTCGGGCAGCGTGAACCCGAGGCGGTCGGCCAGTTCGCGCGGGCTGAAGGACTCGATCGCCATCGGGCCCGTGGCCGTCAGCTCGCCGGTATCTAGGCCGGCCAGGGACAGGTCAGCGTTCATGCGGACCGGATCGGAGGACAGCACCAGGTCGTCGATGCTGCCGGTGCCCGCTTCCATGTCGGCGGAGACGACGGCGCTGCCGGCCACGGAGAGGGTTTCCCGCACCTCCGGCAGACCTTTCATGTCGGCCTCGAACGAGAGGCTGGGCAGCTCGTAGCGCCCCCGTGACCAGTCGGCCTCGAGCACCGCCTCGATCCGGCTTTCCAGGTAGGTCATCGGGCCGGCCTCGTTGGCCTTGAGATCCAGCGTCAGTCCCTCGATGCGCACCTGGGAATCGCCACCGCGGACGTCGGTCCGCTCGGCCTGCAGGGCGAGATCGACCTGCCTGGGAAGCGCAGCCGCATCGGCCGGGTCCGCCTCGCTGCTCGCGGAAAGGTTGACCTCGAGGTCGCTGATCTCGGCATCACGGCGATCCAGCCAGGCCTGCACGTCGGCGGCCAGGTCGACACTGCCCTCCATCGCCGGCATGTCGGGCAGGGCGAAGCGGAAGCCGGAGGACAGCTCGACGCGGGTGGGTTCCCCGTCGGCCAGCGCCCCGGTCTGCAGGTTCAGCCCGTCGACGGTGACGTCCTGCCCGGCCTGCTCGTCGCGCCAGTGCACGGTCGCCTCGCGAATGTCGACCCCGCCGATGGTCAGCGGCCGGGCCTCGCCCGCCGGGGCCTCCCTCGCCGGCCCTGCGGCCTCGTCGGGTTCGCCCGACCGCCCGGCCTGGTGCTCGATCAGGTCGTCCCAGTTGCTGCGCCCCTCGGCATCCCGCGCGAGGTGGATCTCCGCGCCCTCGAGCAGCAGGGTGCCGACCTCGAATTCCCCGCGCAGCAGGGGCAGCAGGGCCGCCTGGGCCTCCAGCCGCTGAACCCGGACCATGGATTCGGGGTCGAAGCCCTCGGCGTTGGCCAGTTCCACGTCCTCGGTGGCCGCCCCGAGCCAGGGGAACAGCGTTACCGAGAGATCACCGTTGAACTGGATGCTGCGCCCGGTCTGTTTCTCGACCTGGGAGGCGATCTGTTCCTTGTAGTCGTTGGGATCGAAGGTCAGCGCGAAGGCGATCACGGCCAGGATCGCGACCAGCACGATGGCGATGAAAAGCAGGCCCAGACGCTTGATCCATTTCATGCGGACATCCTCGAAAAACGTTGTCGCCCCGTTCCAGCGGGGCGTGGCCGGGGGGCGCGGTCGGCGAACCCGGCCCGGCCGATTGGATTGAAGCAGACTTTAGCAGACAATAGGCGCATTCCATGGCCCGCCCGCGGGCCACCGAACTCGAGAGAACCCCGAACCGATCATGACCATCACCGTAAGAATGTTCGCCGGCCTGCGCGAGCGCGTCGGCATCGACGAAACCCGCCTGGCCGAAACGCCGGCCACCGTGGCCGACGCCTGGAAGGCGGTCACGGACATCGAGCGCCCCGGCAATACCCTGGCGGCCGTGAACCACGAATACGTCGATCTCGACCACCCCCTGGCCGAGGGTGACGAGGTCGCCTTCTTCCCGCCGGTTACCGGAGGCTGAGCATGAGCAAGGCAAACGAGATGCGCCAGATCATTTCCCGTCGGCGTCGCCTGATCCGCATCTGGCCGGCCGTCGCGCTGGCACTGGCCGTGATCACGGTCGGCTTCTATGCCTGGGCCTTCTTCCAGCGCCCCATCCTGGTCAACCCGCTGCACGTGCTCGAGCTGATGCAGAGCGGCAACCTCGACTCCGCGACCCAGGCCCTGCTGGCCGTCACCGCGCCGATGCTGTTCCTGGTCGTCGGCCTGCTGATCCTGCTGCTGCTGGCGTTCGTGACCGCCGGCCTGATCAGCGAGGGACGCCTGATGCGCATCCTGGAGAAGAACCTTCACCGGTGACCCGCGATTTTGCTTGACGCGGCTGTCACGCGGTCGTCAAATCGACACGGTAAACCTCGGATCTGACTGATGTTTCCCGGCCCGGCGGCCGGAAAGCGCATATCGGGCGGGAAGCGCCGTCGCCGGCACCGCCCCGGGCCAACCCAGGAGATACCACGCCATGTCGATCACGAAGAAGCCGCTCAAGGTCCGTCCCGAGTGCAAGGTGACCTTTTCCTACATGCCGCCGAACGGCACGGCGCAGCGCGTCGAGCTGCGCGGCGATTTCAACGAGTGGCGTGACGACCTCCCGCTCAAGCGTCAGCGTGACGGCAGCTACCGCGTCACCGTGAACCTGCCGCGCGACGGCGAGTACGCATTCCGCTACCTCGTCGACGGCGAGCACTGGGACAACGACGAGGCGGCCGACCTCTACGTGTCCAATCCCTTCGGCACGGGCGACAACGGGGTGCTGCGCACCTGATCCGCGCACCGCGCGGCGGCCCGGTCACCGCGCGGTCCGACCCGACGCCCCGACCCGCCCCGGCGGCATGTCGGGCGTCGACGCGTGGGCGGAATTCGAATGCCGAGGGGTATCGGTTACCATAGGCGCAGTTTTCACACCCTTCGACTGACACAGAGGACCTTTTCATGTCTGATGCCAAGCGACTTTCGCAGTACCTGGCCGAGCACCAGCGCCAGGGCCGCGTCGACGCCGACTTCGTCGGCCTGATCAGCGACGTGGCCGCCGGCTGCAAG
>JAWLHL010000051.1:0-10337 GCA_041690375.1 Guyparkeria sp.
CGCGCCGAAGGACCGGGCCTGCGGCCTGACGCCGGCGGCGCGCAAGACCTCGGCCGGTTCCTCCGAGCGCCTCCCGTTCATCCAGGTCACCAATCTCGCCCGCACGCTGGCGGACCTCAATCGGCAGGGGCTTTGGATCGTGGGCGCCGCCGGCGGCGGGCCGCTGTCGCTCTACGAATGCGACCTTGCCCGCGAGCCCCTGGCCCTGGTGATGGGGGCCGAAGGCAGCGGCCTGCGGCGGCTGACACAGGATCGCTGCGATCAGCTGATCCACATACCCATGGCCCCCGGGGTGGAGAGTCTCAACGTATCGGTGGCCTCGGCCGTCTGCCTGTTCGAGTTCCGTCGGCAGCGCCTGGTCGGTGCCTGACCGTCCGGCGGACGCCGGCCTTCGAAACCGTTTCGCGTTTCCGTTAAAATACCGGTCACTACATTTCACAGTGGTCCGGTGTTTTCGCCTCGCGAGCGAGCGCCTACCAGGGAGTCATTTGCCGTCATGAACCTTTCCGATCGGGTCCGCCGGGTCCGTCCGTCGCCCACTCTCGCCGTTACCGCCAAGGCCGCCGAGCTGCGCGCCGCGGGCCGGGACATCATCAGTCTCGGTGCCGGCGAGCCGGACTTCGACACCCCGAAGCACATCGGCGAGGCCGGCATCCAGGCCATCCGCGACGGCTTCACCCGGTACACCGCGGTCGAGGGCATCGTCGAGTTGCGCCAGGCGATCGCGGACAAGCTGAAACAGGACCAGGGGCTGGAGTACGGTCTCGACCAGATCATCGTCTCCACCGGCGGCAAGCAGAGCATCTACAACCTTTGCCAGGCCCTGCTCAACCCCGGCGACGAGGTGATCGTCACCGCGCCCTACTGGGTTTCCTACCCGGACATGGTGCGCCTGGCCGGGGGCGAGCCGGTGATCGTGTCGGCCGGCCAGTCGCAGGGCTTCAAGATGACGCCGCGCCAGCTGGAGGCGGCGATCACCGACAAGACCCGGCTGGTGATGCTCAACAGCCCCTCCAACCCGACCGGCGTGGCCTACACCCGCGAGGACTGGGAGGCGCTGGCCGAGGTGCTGCGCGCCCATCCCGAGATCATGGTCGCCACCGACGACATGTACGAGAAGATCCTCTGGGCCGACGAGCCGTTCTCGAATATCGTAATGGTGGCCCCGGATCTGATCCCGCGCACCGTGGTGCTCAACGGGGTGAGCAAGGCCTACGCGATGACCGGCTGGCGGATCGGCTATGCCGCCGGCCCGGCGGACCTGATCAAGGCGATGAAGGTGATCCAGTCGCAGAGCACCTCCGGGCCCTGCTCGATCGCGCAGAAGGCCGCGCAGGAGGCCATCGCCGGCGACCAGTCGGAGATCGACGCGATGGTGCGCGCCTTCCGCGAGCGGCACGACTACGTGGTCGAGGCGCTCAACGAGCTGCCGGGCTTTTCCTGCCTGCCGGGGCAGGGGGCGTTCTACAGCTTCCCCGATGTCTCCGAAGCGATGCGCGCCCTCGACCTCAAGGACGACGTCGCCTTCTCCGAGCACCTGCTCGAGGAGGCCGGCGTGGCGGTGGTGCCGGGCTCGGCCTTCGGTGCGCCCGGCCACGTCCGCCTGAGTTACGCGACCAGCCTGGACGCGCTGCGCGAGGCCATCGATCGGATCCGCGCGATCCTGCCGGCGGCCTGAACCCGTTTTTCCTATTGCGACCGGCAGGGAAGTCGGCCGCATTCCACTGCCTGCATTTCAAGCCCGAAGGGTTGGGAGTTGATTGATGGATGAGAACCGCAAGAAGGCCCTGAGCGCCGCCCTGTCCCAGATCGAACGCCAGTTCGGCAAGGGGGCGGTGATGCGCATGAACGACGAGGGACGACGGAATGTCCCGGCGATCAGCACCGGCTCGATCTCGCTGGATGCCGCGCTCGGCATCGGCGGCCTGCCGCGCGGGCGCGTGGTCGAGATCTACGGCCCGGAGTCATCGGGCAAGACCACGCTGACCCTCCAGGTGCTCGCCCAGGCGCAGAAGGCCGGTGGCACCTGCGCGTTCATCGATGCCGAGCACGCGCTTGACCCGGGCTACGCCGAAAAGCTGGGCGTCAACGTCGACGACCTGCTGGTCAGCCAGCCGGACACCGGCGAGCAGGCGCTCGAGATCGCCGACATGCTGGTGCGCTCCGGCGCGGTCGACGCCGTGGTGGTCGACTCGGTCGCCGCGCTGGTGCCCAAGGCCGAGATCGAGGGCGAGATGGGTGACAGCCACGTCGGCCTGCAGGCCCGCCTGATGAGCCAGGCGTTGCGCAAGCTGACCGGCAACATCAAGCGCACCAACTGCATGGTGATGTTCATCAACCAGATCCGGATGAAGATCGGCGTCACCTACGGCAGCCCCGAGACCACCACCGGCGGCAACGCGCTCAAGTTCTACTCCTCCGTGCGCCTCGACATCCGCCGTGTCGGCGCGGTGAAGAAGGGCGAGGAAGTCATCGGCAACCAGACCCGCATCAAGGTGGTCAAGAACAAGATGGCGCCGCCTTTCAAGGTGGTCGACTGCGACATCCTCTACGGGGAGGGCATCTCGCACCTGCTCGAGCTGGTCGACCTGGGCGCCAAGCACGGCATCATCCAGAAGGCCGGCGCCTGGTACTCCTACGGTGACACCCGCATCGGCCAGGGCAAGGACAACGCCCGCCAGTTCCTCGCCGAGAACCCGGAGATCGCCGAGGAGATCGAGGCACAGATCCGCGAGATCATGATGCCCAAGCCGGTCCCGGCCGAGACGGCCGAGGCCAGCGAGGCGCCCGTCGACGAGAACGCCTGATCGCGGAACGGGCATGGACGACGAGCGAAAGCGACGCCTGCTCGATTGCGAGAAGCGGGCGGTAGGCCTGCTCGCCCGCCGCGAGCACAGCCGGCTGGAGCTTGCGCGCAAACTGTCCGACCGAGGTTTCTCGGCCGACGAGGTCGAGCCGGTGCTCGACCGGCTGGTCGAGGAGGGCTGGCAGTCGGATCGCCGTTATGCCGAGAGCCTGATCCGGGCACGCGCCGCCCGGCGCTACGGCCCTGACCGGATCGCCGACGAGCTCGCCCGGCAGGGGGTCGACGAGGGCGTGGTGAGCGAGGCGTTCGAGGCCGAACCCCAGGACTGGACCGAACTGGCGCGCGGGCAACTGCTCGCGCGTTTCCGCGAGCCCCCGGTCGATTTCCCCGATCGCGCCCGTCGTCACCGTCACCTGGTCCGGCGCGGCTTCCCGCCCGAACTTTCCCACGAACTGGCCGGCTGGTGGCCCGACTCGCACGAGACGGAATCGGACTCCCTGTAGGCGCAGTCCCGCGGATCGGCCCGTTTCAGGGCGTTTCGACCGCTATTCCTATCGGCGCAGGCCCTCCCTGGGCTACAATCCGCGCTTTGTCCGCCCGCATTTTTTCGAGATGGTTCGTGCATGAAGACCAGCGCCGAGATTCGTCAAGCCTTTCTGGATTTCTTCGCCGAGCGGGGGCACGAGGTCGTGCCCTCCGCCTCGCTGATTCCGGCCAATGACCCGACGCTCCTGTTCACCAACGCCGGCATGGTGCCCTTCAAGGAGGCCTTCCTCGGCCAGGAGAAGCGCGCCAACCCGCGTGCGGTCTCCGTGCAGCGCTGCGTGCGCGCCGGCGGCAAGCACAACGACCTGGAGAACGTCGGCTACACCGCCCGGCACCACACCTTCTTCGAGATGCTGGGCAACTTCAGCTTCGGCGACTACTTCAAGCGCGAGGCGATCCGCTACGGCTGGGACTTTCTCACCGACACCCTCGGCCTGCCCGCCGAGCGCCTGCTGGTGACCGTCTACGAGACCGACGACGAGGCCTACGCCCACTGGCGTGACGACATCGGCCTGCCGGAAGACCGCATCCTGCGCATCGGCGACAAGCCGGGCGGCGGCTCGGACAACTTCTGGCAGATGGGCGACACCGGCCCCTGCGGTCCCTGCTCCGAGATCTTCTGGGACCACGGCCCGGAGATCCCCGGCGGCCCGCCGGGCTCGCCGGACGAGGACGGCGATCGCTTCATCGAGATCTGGAACATCGTCTTCATGCAGTACGACCGGGCGGCCGACGGCACGCTCAGCGACCTGCCCAAGCCCTCGGTGGACACCGGCATGGGCCTCGAGCGCCTCGCCGCGGTGCTGCAGGGCGTGCACTCGAACTACCAGATCGACCTGTTCCGCCACCTGATCGACGCGGCCGTCGAGGCGACCGGCGCGACGGATCGTGAGTCCGCGTCACTCAAGGTCATCGCCGACCACATCCGCTCCTGCGCCTTCCTGGTCGTCGACGGCGTGCGGCCGGGCAACGAGGGGCGCGACTACGTCCTGCGCCGGATCATCCGCCGCGCCGCCCGGCACGGCCACAAGCTCGGCCAGGACGCGCCGTTCTTCCACAAGCTGGTCGCCCCGCTGGTGCGCGAGATGGGCGAGGCCTACCCGGAGCTGGCCAAGGCGGCCGACGAGGTCGAGCGTGTCCTGCTGGCCGAGGAGGAGCGCTTCCTGCAGACGCTCGCCTCCGGCATGCAGGTGCTCGAGCAGGCCGTCGCCGGGCTGCCCGCGGGCGGAACCATCGACGGCGAGACCGCCTTCAGGCTCTACGACACCCACGGCTTCCCGCTGGACCTGACCGCCGACATCGCCCGTGAGCGCGGGTTGTCCGTGGACGAGGCCGGCTTCGAGCGCGAGATGGCCGAGCGCCGCGCCCAGTCGCGAGCGGCCAGCCACTTCACCGCCGAGACCATCAAGATCGGTGTCGACGAGGCCACCGCCTTCGAGGGCTACGAGGAGGAGAGCCTCGAGGCGCAGGTGGTGGCCGTCGCCCGCGAAGGCAGCCAGGCCGAGGCGATCGAGGCCGGCCAGGACGGCGTGATCGCGCTCGACCGCACGCCGTTCTACGCCGAGTCCGGCGGCCAGGTGGGCGACACCGGCGTGATCGAGTCGGCCCATGGCCGCTTCGTCGTGCACGACACGCAGAAGCAGGGCGGGGTCTTCCTGCACCACGGCCGGCTCACCGACGGGCGGATGGTGCCGGGCGACGCGGTCACCGCGCGCATCGACGCCGATCGCCGCGCCGCGATCCGCCTCAACCACTCGGCCACGCACCTCCTGCACGCCGCGCTGCGCGAGGTCCTCGGCGACCACGTCCAGCAGAAGGGTTCGCGCGTCGGTCCCGAGACCCTGCGCTTCGACTTTTCCCACGACAAGCCGGTCACCCGCGAGCAACTGCGCGAGATCGAGCGGCTGGTCAACGCCCAGATCCGCGAGAACCACGCGGTCGAGACCCGCGAGATGGCGATCGACGAGGCGCGCGCCGCCGGGGCGATGGCCCTGTTCGGCGAGAAGTACGGCGATGTCGTGCGCGTGGTGACCATGGGGCCGTTCTCCATGGAGCTCTGCGGCGGCACCCATGCCCAACGCGGCGGCGACATCGGCCTGTTCAAGATCCTGGCCGAGTCGGGCGTGGCCTCGGGCGTGCGCCGCATCGAGGCGGTCACCGGCGCGGCGGCGCTGGCCGAGGCCGAGCGCGCCGACGAGACGGTCGGCGAGATCGCCGAGCTGCTGCGCGGGCCGAAGACCGAGGCCGCCGAGCGGGTCGCGCAGATGCTGGAACGTTCCCGGCAGCTCGAGCGTGAGCTGGCAAAGCTCAAGGCCGAACTGGCCTCGGCCAGCGGCGACGAACTGGCCGACAGCGCCGAGACCGTCGGCCCGGCGAAGGTGGTGGTCGCCGAACTGCCCGGCGCGGACGCGGCGGCCATGCGCGAGAGCATGGACAAGCTGCGTGACAAGCTCGGCACCGCTGCGATCCTGCTGGGCACGGTCGACGAGGGCAAGGTGCGCCTGATCGCCGGGCTGTCCAGGGACCTGACCAAGACCTTCAAGGCCGGGGACTGGGTCAACGTCGCGGCCGCCGAGGTCGGCGGCAAGGGCGGTGGTCGGCCGGACATGGCGCAGGCGGGAGGCAGCCAGCCCGAAAACCTTCCCCGCGCACTGGAAGCCGCCCGTCGGTGGGTCGCCGAACAACTGGGCTGAGCGCCCGGGGTGGATGAAAAAGTCAAGCAGGAGGTTTATACTGTCCGGCTGCTTTGACCTTTTCACGTCAACGAAACGAATCTCTACCCGACGCTTGAAGCTCAAGGAAACCCTATGGCGTTAATCGTTCAGAAATACGGCGGTACTTCGGTCGGCAGCGTCGACCGAATCCAGGCCGTGGCCGAGCGCGTGCAGCGTTCGGTGGCCAACGGCGACTCCGTCGTGGTCGTGGTCTCGGCGATGAGTGGCGAGACCAACCGGCTGATCGGCATGGCCAGAGAGATCCAGTCCGAGCCCACCCCGCGCGAGCTCGACACGCTGGTGGCCACCGGCGAGCAGGTCACCATCGCGCTGCTGTCCATGGCGCTCCAGGCCCGCGGCCAGGACGCGCGCTCCTACACCGGCGCCCAGGTGCGCATCCTGACCGACAGCACCCACACCAAGGCGCGCATCCAGTCGATCGATACCGACACCATCCGGTCGGATCTCGATGCCGGCCGGGTGGTCGTGGTCGCCGGCTTCCAGGGCGTCGACGAGCACGGCCAGATCACCACGCTGGGTCGCGGTGGTTCGGACACCTCCGCCGTGGCGCTGGCCGCGGCGCTGCATGCCGACGAGTGCCAGATCTACACCGACGTCGACGGTGTCTACACCACCGACCCGCGGGTCGTGCCCAAGGCGCGCCGCCTCGACCGGATCACGTTCGAGGAAATGCTGGAGATGGCCAGCCTGGGCTCGAAGGTCCTGCAGATCCGCTCGGTGGAGTTCGCCGGCAAGTACAACGTGCCCCTGCGGGTGCTGTCCTCCTTCCAGGACGGCCCCGGCACCCTGATTACCCTGGAGGAAGACGGCGTGGAAGAACCAGTAATTTCCGGGATCGCGTTCCACAAGGACGAAGCCCAGCTGACCATCAAGGGCGTGCCGGACAGCCCGGGCATCGCCTACAAGATCCTCGGCCCGATCGGTGAAGCCAACATCGAGGTCGACATGATCCTGCAGAACATCGGTGCCGACGAGACCACCGATCTGACCTTCACGGTGCACCGCAACGACTTCGACAGGGCGCTGGACCTGATGCGCAAGACTGCCGAGGAACTCGGCGCGCGCGAGGTTTCCGGCAACCACAACATCGTCAAGATCTCGCTGGTCGGTGTCGGCATGCGTTCGCATGCCGGGATTGCCTCGAAGATGTTCCGGGTGCTGGCCGAGGAAAAGATCAACATCCGCATGATCGCCACCTCCGAGATCAAGATCTCGGTGGTGATCGACGACAAGTACCTGGAGCTGGCCGTTCGCGCGCTGCACGATGCCTTCGAGCTGGACACTCCCGAGATTTCCCTGAGTTGATCCGGTTGAAGGGCTAAGATCAGAAAGTCAGGGTCCGAACGGAGAAGTCGACGGACCCATTACCACAGAGGCTGACGAGTTATGTTGATTTTGACCCGCCGAATTGGTGAGGTGCTCCGCATCGGTGACGATGTCGCCATCACCGTGCTTGGCATCAAGGGAAACCAGGTCCGAATCGGTATTGATGCGCCCAAGGATGTCGCCGTGCATCGCGAGGAAATCTACCAGCGCATCAAGAGCGAAACCGACGAAGGCGAGAGCAACGAGTCGGCCTGAGTTTTCTCACGTTTCCATCACCCGATGAATCGCGCCGTCTGCCGGCGTGACAGGGTGGTGTGTGTGCCGTTCCCGGCCCGAGTCGGGGCGGGATGCGCGGGCATGAGCGCGCCGGAAGGGCGTTGATTCTTGCCGTCAAAGCCGCTACCATGCGGCGCTTGTTGGAGAGGTGGCCGAGTGGCTGAAGGCGCTCCCCTGCTAAGGGAGTAAGGGGTTTATAGCCCCTTCGAGGGTTCGAATCCCTCTCTCTCCGCCACATGCTGAAAAGCCCCGTCCGGGACTCCCGGGCGGGGCTTTTTGTCGTCGGGCCATGGTGTCGGAAAGGCGGTGGTCAGCTGCCCGGCCGGTTCCTCGCCGCCATCAGCTCCGCGTATTCCTCCGGGGCGAGGATCTGCCGCAGGTCGACGAAGCTGCCGGACACGTGGTCCTTGAGCGCGGGCAGAGCCTCGAGCAGGCGCTGGGCGGCCCGTTCCGGCGAGAGCAGCGTGTCCGTCCCGCGGGCGGCCTGGATGCGCTGGAGGGCGGGGAAGCGGTCGGCGTCGGCCTGTTCGAGCAGGCTGTCGATGATGTGCGTGTCCACCAGTCCCGGCGCCACGGCGGCGACGTGCGTGTTCTCGAACTCGTGCGCGTAGAGACGGCAGAGCATGTTCAGCCCGGCCTTGGACAGGGCATAGCCTCCCCAGCCGCGGTTGCCGAGCACGGCCGCCCCCGAGGAAACGGCCACGATCTGGTCGATCTCGATCCCCGAGGCCAGCAGCCAGTCCAGGATCACCTTGTTCGACCAGACGTTGATGTCCATGATCTCGCGCAACCGGTCGAGCGACAGCCGGCTCATGTCCTCGATGTCCCCGAGGATGCCGGCGTTGAGCACCACCAGGTCCAGTCGGCCCACTCCCTCGAGCAGCCTGTCGAGCGCCGGGGCGATGGCATCCATGTCCGACAGGTCGCAGCGCACGTCCGCCACTCGGGGAGCGAGCTCGTTGCAGCCACGCCGGCTGCAGCCGTAGATCCCGTAGCCGCGTTCGAGCAGGGCCTGGCTGAGGGCCAGCCCCAGCCCGCTGCTGTTGCCCGTGATCAGCGCGCTCGTGCTCATGTCCGTACCTCCTCGGGAATGGCGGGGAAGTCGTCGCAGGGTGGATGGCTTTCGCTTTCGGCGATCTGGTTGCGCCCGCGCCGCTTGGCTCGGTAGAGGGCGCGGTCCGCCGAGGCGATCAGCTCGTTGATCGAATCGGTGTCGCGATCGCTGCGCGCCACCCCGGCGCTGGCGGTAATGATCTCATCCTGCAGCGGCGATGCCCAGACCATCTCGGGCAGTGCGTCGAGGATCGTCCCGGCGATCCGGCACGCGGGCATGTCGGGCTCTGCGCGCATGCCGACGAGGAATTCCTCGCCTCCCCAGCGCATGGCCACGGCCCGCTCGGGCACCGACCGGGCGATGACCTCGCCCACCCTGGCAAGGACGTCGTCCCCCACCAGGTGGCCGAAGCGGTCGTTGATCGGCTTGAAGTGGTCGATGTCGAGGGCCACCAGGGCCAGTTCTGCACCGGCGGCCCGGGCATCGCGGAACAACTGTTCCAGCCGTTCCATGCCGCGGCGGCGGTTGAGCAGCCCGGTCAGGCCGTCGTGATCCGCCATTCGCTGCAGGCGCATCTCCACCGACCGGGTGTCGGTCTCGTCGTGCACCAGACCGGTGACCCGCTGGGGCTGCCCGTGCTCGTCCCACTCCACCACCATGCCGCGGTCGTGCACCCAGATGAAGTGCCCGTTGCGGTTGCGCAGGCGGTAGACGGCCTCGAACCGGTCGCGCGTGCCCTCGAGGTGGTCGCGCAGCGCGGTGAGCACCATGGGCAGGTCCTCGGGGTGGACATTGTCCTTCCAGGTCTCGATCACCTCGGGCATCTCGTCCGGGCCGTAGCCGAGCAGGCTGTGGAGCCGCGGACTGAACACCAGCCGCTGCTCCTGCGGGTACCAGTCCCAGACGCCGTCGGCCAGGTCATGCAGGATGTCCCAGCGGTCCTCGCCGCTGGCGACGAGCGCACGACGCCGGCTGATGTCCCGTGCCACCGAGACGAACACTTCCTGCCCGTCGATTTCCGTGACGTGGGTGATCACTTCCACCGGGAACTGGCTGCCGTCGGCGCGCCGGTGGGCGCCGATGAAGCGATAGGGGGACTGCTCGCGGATGGCCTCGGCTATCTGCGTCCATGCCGGCATGCCGTGGACCTGCGTCTGCAGGGACAGCACGGAGTGCTGCAGCACTTCGTCGCGCTCGAGCAGCAGGTCTTCGTGAGCGGCCCGGTTGCAACCGATGATGCGCGAGGTGGCCGGGTCGATCAGGTAGACCGCGTCGGCCAGCTCGTCGAGCAGGGAGGGGGCGAACTCGTCCATGTGCTTCCCTCGTGGAGGCTCCCGCCTTGATCAGGTATTGCTTATAAAGCCTTAGGGAAACTCTGCACGAATGCCATACCGCTGAAGCGCGCCTTGAGCCGGGCAGATGCAAGGCGCTCGTCCGCTGTGGAAGGGTGATTCCCGCATCCTCGGACGACAACGCAGCAGATGCCCGGCTCAAGGCGCGCCCTGCGGGGCTTGGCGAGTCGCCCGTGCTCCGCGTTGCGATGTCTTGACGTGGCCCCCGGCACGCCGGCGTTCAAGCGCCTTGAGCACGAACG
>JAWLHL010000052.1:0-9930 GCA_041690375.1 Guyparkeria sp.
GTTGATGCCGACCTTGGAACGGGTCTTCTCGTCGACCTTCTTGACGATCACCGCGCAGTAGAGGCTGTACTTGCCGTCCTTCGAGGGCAGGTTGCCGGATACGACCACCGAGCCGGCCGGGACGCGGCCGAAGTGGATCTCGCCGGTCTCGCGATCGTAGATCTTGGTCGACTGACCGATGTAGACGCCCATCGAGATCACCGAGCCTTCCTCGACGATCACGCCCTCGACCACCTCGGAACGCGCGCCGATGAAGCAGTTGTCCTCGATGATGGTCGGGGCGGCCTGCAGCGGCTCGAGCACGCCGCCGATGCCCACGCCGCCGGAGAGGTGGACGTTCTTGCCGATCTGGGCGCAGGAGCCCACCGTCGCCCAGGTGTCGACCATGGTGCCCTCGTCAACAAAGGCGCCGATGTTGGTGTAGGACGGCATCAGCACGGTGTTCTTGGCGATGAAGCTGCCGCGACGGGCGACGGCGTTGGGCACCACGCGCATGCCGGCGGCCTCGAAGCGGGCCTGGTCCCAGTCGGCGAACTTGGTCGGCACCTTGTCGAAGTAGTTCACGTCGCCGCCGGAGACCACCTCGTTGTTGCGCAGGCGGAACGAGAGCAGCACGGCCTTCTTGAGCCACTCGTTGACCTGCCAGTCGCCCACGCCGCGGCGCTCGGCGACGCGCAGCGAGCCGTCGTCCAGGCCGGCCAGCGCGGTCTCGACCGCTTCGACGACCTCACGCGGGGCGTTGGACGGGTTGATCTCGGCGCGGCGCTCGAAGGCCGATTCGATGGTGTCGCGAATGGAAGAGATGTCCATCGGATGCTCCTGAAATGATATGGAAAAACGAGCGGCCGACCTCTGTGGGTCGGCCGGGAAACGGGGTAATCAACTGGTGGTTATTGTAACAACAGATCGTTGATGGCGTTTGTCTCGCGGGGTGTGGGATGTCCGTAGAACAATCGTCAGGGTTTTCGCGCGCCGATTTCGCGGACGGGGTCTTGAAGAGCCCGGGTGCCGGGCGCGCGAGTCGGTTTTCTTGCTTGTCCAAGAAAACCGACGAAAAGAAGGACACCCCGGTGCCTTGGCCCTTCGGGCCTGATCGCCGCGGATTGCATCCGCGCCGATCAGCCTCGCGAACGAGGGATTGCGGACGGGTCGGTTCGACGCGACATCCTGTCTCGGCGAACCTCGGGCTCGCGTCCATGCGAGCCCGACCCTGCAACCCCTCGCCCGCGAGGCAAGGCACAAGGGGACTCGACCTTCGATTAAGCCGAGAACACGATCTCGGAGCAGCAGTTCACTTGGAGATTGGAGTCACGCCACCTGATGGTTGGAAACCGTATCCCCTTGCGTCCTGCCTCGCGGCCGGTGGGGGCTCGGGGTCGGAGCGACAGGGACGTCGCTCCGAGGCTCGCCGTGACAGGGCGAGTCCGGAACGGTGTGCCAGTGGCACACCGCAGCCCGACGAGCGCGTAGCTTGCGGAGCCGGACCGTCACGTCGAGCCGGCCCCGAAGCCAGCCGCCGGTCGCGAGGCTTCGAGTGCGGACGAAGTCCGTGCTCGAAGGCCCGCAGGGCCAGGACGCCGGGGTGCCCTTCTTTTCGCCCCCGGAGCCATAACTTGGCTTGGGCAAGCAAGAAAAGGGGCTCGCGCGCCTTGCACGGCAGTGCATGCGTGCCCGCTGGGGTAACAGGCGTGCGAAGACCCAGTAGTGGTCAGTCACAGCCTCACTGTCACGCGAGCTTCGCGTCTCAGGAAAGCATCGCCCGAATCCGCTCCGCCGCCTCGACGCAGTCGTCCAGCTCGGCGACCAACGCCATCCGCACGAACCCCGCCCCGGGATTCACCCCGTCGACCTCGCGCGAGAGGAACCGCCCCGGCAGGACGGTGACGTTCTGCTCGGCGAACAACTGGCGGGCGAAGTCGCGCTCGTCGCCTTCCACTCCGGCCCAGAGGTAGAAGCCGGCGTCCGGGCGGCGCACGTCGATGCCGGCGACCGGCTCGAGGATCTCGAGTACGGCGTCGAACTTCTCGCGGTAGAAGGCGCGGTTGGCACGCACGTGGTCCTCGTCGTTCCAGGCGGTGATCGACGCGCGCTGGGTCGGCAGGGGCAGGGCGCAGCCCTGGTAGGTGCGATAGCGCAGGAAGCGCTTGAGGAGTGCGGCGTCACCGGCGACCAGCCCCGAGCGCAGGCCCGGCAGGTTGGAGCGCTTGGACAGGCTGTGGAAGACGATGACGTTGCCGAAGGGCTCGTCGCCACCGTTCTGGCTGGCCACTTCCAGCAGCCCGACCGGAGGTTGCGCCTCGTCGAAGTAGATCTCGGAGTAGCACTCGTCGGCGGCGACGACCACGTCGTGGCGGCGGGCGGTCGCCAGCAGGTCGCGGTAGCGGCGGGCGTCGATGACCGCGCCGCTGGGGTTGCCCGGCGAGCAGACGTAGAGCAGTTGCGCGCGCTGCCAGATTGTTTCGGGGATAGCGTCGAAGTCCGGCAGAAAGCCATTCTCTTCCAGCGTCGGGTAGTAGTAGGGTTCGGCCCCGGCCAGCAGGGCCGCGCCCTCGTAGATCTGGTAGAAGGGGTTGGGCATCAGCACGACCGGCGGCTGGCCGTCGCCCGTGTCGCGGTCGACCACCGCCTGGGCGATGGCGAACAGCGCCTCGCGGGTACCCGAGACCGGCAGGACGTTGGCCTCCGGATCGAGCGCCTCGGGGGGGAGATCGAAGCGGCGGGTGAGCCAGCCGGCCAGCGCCTCGCGCAGGACGGATTCCCCTTTCGTCGCCGGGTAGCGGGCGATCTCGGGCAGGGCCTCGCGCAGCGTGTCGAGCACGATCGCCGGCGGGGCGTGCCGCGGCTCGCCGATCGACAGCGGGATGTGCGCGCGGTCGGAGGGTGGCTCGGCGCCGGCTTTCAGTTCGGCGAGCTTCTCGAAGGGGTAGGGGTGCAGTCGGTCGAGATCGGAGTTCATGCCGGGAATCGCGTTCGTTTGCCTAGAATGGGGCGCGATTATACGCGCCCCGTACGGGGCACCGGAGTCGGGAGGAAAGGCCATGTCCGCAAGCGACGTTCTTGGCGTCGATCACGTCAGCCTCTTGGTGAGCGACACCGCGCGGGCCGAGCGCTTCTATCGCGAGGCGCTGGGGCTGTCGCCCCTGCCTCGTCCGGACCTGGGGTTCCCGGGCGCCTGGCTGGACCTGGGCGGCGGGCAGGCCCTGCATCTGCTCGAACTGCCCGATCCCGACCCGAAGGACGGCCGGCCGGCCCACGGCGGGCGCGATCGGCATTTCGCCCTGCGGGTGACGGACACCGTTGGCTTCGCCGAGCGGCTCGAGGCGATGGGCATTGCCTTCACCCGCTCGCGTTCCGGCCGGGACGCGCTGTTCTTCCGCGATCCGGACGGCAATGCCGTGGAACTGCTGGGAGTCGGGGAGGGCTAAGGCCGTGGCCCCGCTAGCGTCACTCGGACAGGCGCGCCTTTTGCCGTATCCGTTCCAGCAGGTCGGCCAGGGCGTCGTCCGGCGGGCGTTCCCGGCCGAGCAGCCAGGCCTGCAGGTCCTGGTCGGACGCGGTCAGCAGGCGGTCGAGGGTATCGAGCTCGCCCGGCGCGAGCCGGGGCAGCTCCCGCTCGGCGAAGGGGGCGAGCAGCAGGTCGAGCTCGCGCATGCCGCGTCGGCAGCGCCAGCGCAGGCGGGCGCGGAGTGCCTCGTCAGACATGCCGGCCCAGCATGCGCCGCCGGATGCGGCCGATCGCCTCGGTGGGGTTCAACCCCTTCGGGCAGACTTCGGCGCAATTCATGATGGTGTGGCAGCGGAACAGCTTGTAGGCGTCGTCGAGCTGTTCGAGCCGCGTCTCGGTGGCCGTGTCGCGGCTGTCCTCGATGAAGCGGGCGGCCTGCAGCAGGGCCGCCGGCCCGAGGAACCGTTCCGGGTTCCACCAGTACGAGGGGCAGGCGGCCGAGCAGCAGCCGCAGAGGATGCATTCGTACAGGCCGTCGAGGCGCTCGCGCTCGGCCGGGACCTGTTCGCGCTCGCGGTCCGGTGGCGGGGCGTCCGCCTGCAGCCAGGGTTCCACGCGCCGGTACTGGTGGTGGAAGTTGTCCATGTCGACGATCAGGTCGCGGATTACCGGCATGCCCGGCAGCGGGCGGATTTCCACCGGCTCGACCAGGCTGCCCAGCCGGGTGATGCAGGCCAGGCCGTTGCGCCCGTTGATGTTCATCGCGTCCGAGCCGCAGACGCCCTCGCCGCAGGAGCGCCGGAAGCCGAGCGTCTCGTCGAGCTCGCGCAGGTGCAGCAGGGCGTCGAGCAGCATGTCGTCCGGGGACAGTCCGTCGAGGACGTATTCCTGCTGGCGGGGCGCCTCGTCGCTTTCCGGGTCGTAGCGGTAGATGGAAAAGCGCATGCGCCCGTCGCGCGGTCCGGGGCGTTGCATGAAGCGGATCGGTCGCCATTCGCGGGGTGAGCCCATCAGTAGACCCTCGGTCTGGGCGGGAACGATGCCACCGTCAGGGGCGTGGTCCGCACCGGCTTGTAGTGCATGCCGGTCTCGAGAGAGAACAGGCTGTGCACCAGCCAGCGCTCGTCGTCGCGGTCGGGATGATCGACCCGCGAATGCGCGCCCCGGCTTTCCGTCCGAGCGGCCGCGGCACTGATCATCGCCAGTGCCACGTCGGCGAGATTGAGCAGTTCCAGCGCCTCGATTCTCGCGGTATTGAACACGCGCCCGTGATCGCCGATGGCGAGCCCCCGGCTGCGGGCGTGCAGGTCGCGGATGCGCTCGAGCCCTTCGTCGAGCTGGTCCTGGCGCCGGAACACGCCGGCGTGGTCTTCCATGGTCTGCTGCAGTTCGCGGCGCAGGGCGGCCACCGGCTCGCCGGACCGGCGGGCGTCGATGGCTTCGCAATGGGCGCGCGCCCGATCCCCGGCACGTGCCGGCAGGGGGCGGTGGTAGCGGTGCGCGGCGAGGTGCTCGAGCATGTGGCGCGCCGCGGCCCGGCCGAAGACCACGATGTCGAGCAGGGAGTTGCCGCCCAGCCGGTTGGCGCCGTGCACGGAGACGCAGGCGCATTCGCCCGCCGCATACAGGCCCTCGACCGGCTCGTCGGCACCGTCCTTGCCGGGACGGACCACCTGGCCGTGGCGGTTGGTGGGGATGCCGCCCATGGTGTAGTGCGCGGTGGGGAACACCGGGATGGGATCCCGGACGGGGTCGACGTTGACGAAGGTCTTCGCGGTCTCGCGGATCGCCGGCAGTCGTTCGCCGATCACCGACTCGCCGAGGTGGTCGAGCTTGAGCAGGACGTGGTCGCGGTTCGGGCCGCAGCCGCGCCCCTCGCGAATCTCGGTGACGATCGCCCGGCTGACCACGTCACGGCTGGCAAGGTCTTTTGCATGCGGGGCGTAGCGTTCCATGAAGCGTTCCCCGTCGGCATTGACCAGGTAGCCGCCCTCGCCGCGCACTCCCTCGGTGATCAGCATGCCCTTGCCGGCGATGCCGGTGGGGTGGAACTGGACGAACTCCATGTCCTGCAGCGGGATCCCGGCGCGCAGCGCCATGGCCATGCCGTCGCCGGTGTTGATCAGCGCGTTGGTGTTGGTGCGGTAGGCCTGCGCCGCCCCGCCGGTGGCCAGCAGGGTGGTGCGCGCCTCGATGGTGCTCGCCTCGCCGCTGGCGATGTCGAGGACTTGTGCGCCGAGCACCGCGCCGTCCTCGTCGACGAGCAGGTCGAGCGCGAAATGCTCGTCGAAGAAGTGCGTGCCGGCGGCGAGGTTCTGCTGGTAGAGGGAATGCAGGATCGCGTGCCCGGTGCGGTCGGCGGCGGCGCAGGTGCGTGCGGCCTGATCCTCGCCGAAGTGCTGGCTCTGGCCACCGAAGGCGCGCTGGTAGATGCGTCCGTCGGGCAGGCGCGAGAACGGCACCCCGAGGTGCTCGAGTTCCCGGACGGCCTTCGGCGCGGCGCGGCACATGTACTCGATCGCGTCCTGGTCGCCCAGGTAGTCGCTGCCCTTGACCGTGTCGAACATGTGCCAGTGCCAGTCGTCGGGCAGGACGTTGGCCAGCGAGGCGTTGACGCCGCCCTGCGCGGCGACGGTATGCGATCGGGTGGGAAACACCTTGGAGACCACCGCCACGCTCGCCTCGCCGCGGGCCAGTTGCAGAGCGGCGCGCAGTCCGCCGCCCCCGGCGCCGATGACCAGTGCGTCGACTCGTCGTGTCCTGTTCACAAGGCCTCCAGCAGGGTTGCGGTGAACCAGATGCCCGACCCCAGCAGCCAGCCGGCCAGCCCGGCCAGCATGGCGATGCGCAGTCCGAGCGGATGGACATAGTCGAGCAGCACGTCGCGCCCGCCCACCCAGGCGTGCAGCAGCACGGCCAGCGCGGCGAGCCAGAGCATCACGGCATTGGACGGCGCGGCGAGCCAGCCGCTCCAGGCCGCGTGCGACCAGGCCTCGGCCATCGACAGGCGAACGACGGCGTAGAGGGTGAACGCGGCCAGGTACAGCGACGAGAGCCGCTGGACCAGCCAGGCGGACAGCCCGCTCATGCCCACAGCCCCCACCAGAGTCCCAGCCCGACAACCAGGCCCGCTCCCATCACGAGCAGGGCGCTGCGACGCGCCGCCAGCCGCGTGATGCCGATGTCGACGTCGAGCAGCAGGTAGCGGATGCCGGCGAGCAGATGCAGGGCGAGCGCCAGGCAGAGCAGCAGGCCGACGATCCGCGCCGGCAGCCCGGTCAGCAGGTCGCCGGCCCGGGCGAAGCCCTCGGGGCCGGAAAGGCTCAGGGCGAACAGCCAGGCGGCCGGCGGGATCGCGAGGAGCATGCCGAGGCCGGTGACGCGATGGGTGATCGAGGAGATCGCCTGCGGCGGCAGACGGATCCGGCGCAGGTCGAGGAAGACCGGGCGTTTGGCTGTGGTCTTTTTGTCCCTGTGCGGCATGGCGCGGTTGCCCTGTCCTTTGTCCTTGTCCGTGAGCGGCGGCCGATGCAGACCTTCCCTAGTAAAACTATAGGCCCTCGACCGGGGAATGCCCTAGCCGGGACGGCCCCGGGGCGCCCTGTCCTAGAACGGCGTGCGGCAGTGGTATTCGACCCTGGGGCCGTCCGGGCGCTCGGGGTCGGGAAAGACGAGTCGTGCCGCGTGCAGCATCAGGCGCGCGTGGCGATCGGCCGCGGGATGGTAGAGCGAGTCGCCCTGGATGGGCCGTCCCAGGGCCAGCAGGTGGACGCGCAGCTGGTGCGAGCGGCCCGTGATCGGCTCGAGGATCACGCGGACGCCGTCTTCCACCGGTTCGTCCAGCCGGTAGCGGGTCTGCGACGGTCGCCCCGTCTCCGGGTCGACGCGGTAGCGCGGCCGGCGTTCGTGATCCTTGCCGATCGGCAGGTCGATCAGTCCCTCGGCCGGGTCGAGCGGGGCGTCGATGAGCGCCTCGTAGGTCTTGTCCACGTCGCGTGCGGCGAAGGCCTTCGACAGGAACGAGTGCGCCCGGGCGTTGCGCGCCAGCACCAGCAGGCCCGAGGTGTCCCAGTCCAGTCGATGCACGATGCGCGCCTCGGGAAATTCCATCTGCACGCGCGTGATCAGGCAGTCCTGCTTGTCCGGTCCGATGCCGGGCACCGAGAGCATCCGTTCGGGCTTGGAGACGACCAGGAAGTCGCGCCGTTCCTCGATCAGCGCCCAGTCCCCGGGCGGCTGGTTGGCGGGCAGGCTGTGGTCGATCGGGCTCATGCCCCTTCCTCGTCGCTGTTGCCCTTGGCCGCCCGGATCAGCGCCTCGGCGATGGCCTGCTGGTGCTCGCGGTCGTTGATCGGGTGGCCGTTCTGATCGACGACGAAGAAGGCGTCCTCGGCCCGTTCGCCCAGCGTGGCGATGCGCGCGTGCAGGAGGATCGCTCCCATCCGCCACAGGGTGTCCGACAGGTCGGCCAGCAGGCCGGGCCGGTCCTTGGTCAATACCTGGATCATGGTGCGCGCGCGGGCCACGTCGGGAGCGAATTCCACCTCGGTGTCGACGTCGAGGCTGGAGAGCTGTGCCGGTGTCCGGCGTCGGGTGACCGACAGGGCGCGATCGGGGTGGTGGATCACCTCCCTGAGCCGGTCGTGCAGGGCCTCGATCGCGCCGGGATCGCTCACCGGCCGGCCCTGGCGGTCGAGGACGAAGAACTCGAGCAGGATCAGCTCCGACTCGGGCAGCTGCTCGCGGTTGCCGGCGAAATCGACGGCGTTGAGCCCGCTCTCGGTCACCAGCGGTCGCGGGATGACCGTGATGTTGGCCGACTGCACGTTGAGCCCCTCGCGGTCGATGCCGGCGACCACGTGCGCGAACAGCGCCGGGTGGTTCTGCGCGAGGATCAGGATCTGGGTGGCCTGGTGGTCGGGGTCGTCGTTGATGGTCAGGGCCGGCAGGTCGGCGTCGATGGCCACGCGCGAGTGCCGCAGGATGTTGTCGATCTCGTTGCGGAGGAAGTATTCCTCCGGCATGCCCGACAGCCAGGCGGCGAGCTTGGCGGCGTCCATCCCTTCGCTCGAGCCCTGGCGGTTGGCGTCTCGCCGGGTTTCCCGGACGATCTGCGCCGAGGAGCGCACCCCCTCGGCGAAGTGCTGGTGGGTGAGGTCGAACAGCCGGCGAAGCAGCGAGTCGCGCCAGGAGTTCCACAGCTGCGGGTTGGTCGCGCGGATGTCGGCGACGGTCAGCAGGTACAGGTAGTCGAGCCGCTCGGGGCTGCCGACCAGCCCGGCGAAGCGGCGGATGACCTCGGGGTCCTCGATGTCCTGCCGCTGGGCGGTGAACGACAGGGTCAGGTGCTGCTCGACCAGCCAGCCGACCAGGTCGACGTCCTCGCGGGGCAGGCCGTGATTGCGGGCGAACTCGCGGGAGTCCACCGCCCCGAGCATGGCGTGGTCGCCGCCGCGCCCCTTGGCGATATCGTGGAACAGCCCGGCGAGGTAGAGCACCTGCGGCCGGGGAATGCGGCTGAACGCCGCTGCCGCCGTGGGGTTCTCGTCGCGGTATTCCGGCAGGGCGGGTCGGCGCAGGTTGCGGATCACCAGCAGGGTGTGGGTGTCGACCGTGTAGGCGTGGAACAGGTCGAACTGCATCAGGCCGACGATCGGGGCGAACGCCGGGATGTAGGCGGCCAGCACGCCGGTGAGGTTCATGTTGCGCAAGGCGAGGTAGACGCCTCGCTCGGCGCGCAGCAGGCGCATGAACAAATGCTTGGCCTGGCGGTTGGCCCGGAATCCGGCGTCGATCACCGATAGGTTGGCCCGCAGCTGGCGGGCGGTCGCCGCGGTCATGCCCTCGAGCTCCGGGTGCTCGGCGAGCAGCAGGAACAGCTCGAGGATCGCCGTGGGGGAACGCATGAACACCTGGGCGTCCCGTGTCTCGATCAGCTGTCCGCGCTTGATGAAGCGCGGGTTGAGCCGCTCGACCGGCTCGAGGGTCTCGGGGTAAAGACGCTCTCGCCACTGCTGGATCAGCAGTCGCGACAGCCGCTCGACCTCGATGGTGGCGCGGAAGAAGTGCTGCATGAACCGCTCGACGGCGAGGTTGCCGTCCTGTTCGCCCTCGTAGCCGAACGTGGTCGCCAGGGTCTTCTGGTGGGTGAGCAGCAGCCGTTCCTCGGCGCGTTCGGCCAGGCCGTGCAGGCCGATGCGGATCTGGGAGAGCAGGATCTCGGCCGCCTCGAGCGCCCGGTACTCGTCGTCGCGCAGCAGCCCCGCTCGGTGCATGGCCGCGAGGGTGGGTGCGCCGTCGATGCGGTTGGCCAGCCAGCGAATGGTGTGGAGGTCCCGCAGCCCACCGGGCCCCTCCTTGATGTGGGGCTCGATCTTGGTGCCCACGTTGTCATGGGACTCGTAGCGGTCGCGCTGCTCGTCGAGCTTGGCGGTGAAGAACCAGCGGGCCGGAAAGGCCGCTTCGTCGCGGATGGCCGTGTCCAG
>JAWLHL010000053.1:0-9546 GCA_041690375.1 Guyparkeria sp.
GCCGTCGCCGACCATCAAAACCTGATCCAGCGTTACGGTGTTGCCTGTCTCGCCCGAAAGCTTCTCGACACGCACCTTGCTGCCTTGCTCGACGCGGTACTGCTTACCGCCGGTAACGACCACTGCGTACATGCTGTAAAACCCGAATGTTCTGCGTAATGGAGCCGACGGCGCGACGCACCATCGGCAAGTGATTTCTTGAAGGCGCGCAAGTCTAGCGACCGGCGCCCCGTTCGTCAAGGGAGATCTGCGCCCCTCCGGGACTAGGCCTCGGCCTCGCCCGCGTCGATGATCTTCAGCCCGGCCTGCTGTTGCATGCCCTCGTACTCCTCCTCGAAGAAGAACTTCTCCTCGCCGAAGGCCGGCGTCAGTTCGTTGAGCCAGGTGGAAGTCTCGTCGTACTTCGCGAAGAACGGTCGCTGGACCCAGTCCGGGTTGCGCCCCTGGATGAAGCGCAGCACGAAGACCTGCTCCCCGTTGATCTCCGCCACGCCCTGGATCTCGACCTTGCCGGGACCGGCCGACATGGACGGCCCGCGCGCGGTGCGTGCCAGTCCCGAGACCCGCTTCATCGCGTCGCGGTAGACGCGATGCGCCTCGGCCAGCGGCACCTCGAAGCGGTACTTCGCGCCGGTGTCGCGCTCGACGAACATGTAGTAGGGGATCATCCCCAGGCGTACCTGCTCGCGCCACATCCGCGCCCAGACGTCGCCCGAGTCGTTGATGTGCTTGATCAGCGGGCTCTGGGTGCGGATCTCCGCGCCGGTCGCCCGGATGCGCCGGACCGCCTCGCGGAAGACGGGGTTTTCCATCTCCTGCCAGTGGTTGATGTGCGCCATGACCGCCACGTGCTTGCCGGAGGCGACCAGCCGCTCGAACAGCGAGAGCAGTTCGTCGGCATCGGCGTCGGTGACGAAGCGGTAGGGCCAGAACGACAGCGCCTTGGTGCCGATGCGCACGGTCTGCACGTGATCGAGGCGCGGATCGAGCAGCCCCTCGAGGTACGGCGCGAGGTGCTTGGTCTTCATCACCATCGGGTCGCCGCCGGTCATCAGGAGATCGGACAGGTCGGGGTGCTGGGCGAGGTAGTCGAGCAGCTGACCGGCCTCCTTGGAGGCGATCTTGAGATCCTTGTCGCCGACGAACTGCGCCCAGCGGAAGCAGAAGGTGCAGTAGCTGTGACAGGTCTGCCCCTGGGTGGGGAAGAACAGCGCGGTCTCGCGGTACTTGTGCTGCACGCCCTCGACCGTCTCGCCGTTGACTTCGGGCAGGTTCATCTCCATCTGCCCGGCCGGGTGCGGATTGAGCTGGTGGCGCAGCTTCCAGGCCAGGGCGGTGATCTCTTCCTTCGGCGCTTCGCGGCGGTGCAGCTCGGCCATCTGCTCGAACATCTCGGGGCTGAGCATGTCGCGCTGCGGAAAGGTCAGGGCGAAGATCGGGTCTTCCGGGGCCCGGTCCCAGTCGATCAGGTTGTCGATGACATGGTTGTTGACGCGAAACGGCAGCACGCTCGCGACCACCTTCATCTCGAAGAGCGCTTCCTCGCCAAGGCGCTTGAGCGGCTCGATCTTGTCGAGATGGCGCTCGGTAAAGACCTGAAACTTGGGCGCCTCCATGGCTGCCGTGTCGGGAATCTTGCGTTTGGCAACAGTCGTCATAAAACCTCGTCTGGTGCGCATGGGGGTCCCGGCCGGAGCGACCGAATGGGGGCGGATTCTAGCCCATTTCCTGATAAAAACAACCGCTTATGCAACCCCACCCGGCGGCGGCGGACCAAAAAGCCGGAAAGGCTCGCCAACCTGGCGGTGTCGAAGACCGACGCCCGGTGCCCGGCTGCCGCCACCGGCTCCTGGCCCTCGCCCACCCTGAGCAGGCCTCGCCACAACCCATGTGGCGGACCGGATCGACCCCACCGGCATGCCGGCCCAGGCGGCCGGGACGCGGCGCCTCGTCTATGCTCGGGGTCCGCCCGGCAAAGACCGTGGAGATGCCATCATGACGCCACCATCCGCTGCCCTGCTGATCGCCATCGTCCTGGTCGCCACCGCCTGTTCGCCGGAGACGGGCGCCGATGCGAACGGGGACTCGGGCGACTCCCGGGTCGAGACCCTCGTCGAGGGACTGCACCACCCCTGGGGCATGGCCTTCCTTCCCGACGGCGAGCTGCTGGTCACCGAACGACGCGGCCGGCTGCTGCGGCTGGACCCGGCCGACGGCGAGCCCCGCGAGATCCCCGGCGTACCCGAGGTGGATCACCGCAACCAGGGCGGGCTTCTGGACGTCGCCCTGCACCCGGAGTTCACGGAAAACCGCTTCGTCTACCTCACCTGGGCGGGTCGCTGCGACGGGGGCAACGCCACCCATGTCGGGCGGGGCCGGCTGGACGACGAGCGCCTGATCGACTTCGAGACACTGTTCGTCGCCACGCCCTGCGTGGACTCCGGCATCCACTTCGGCTCGCGGCTGGCCTTCGACCGCGACGGCTTCCTGTTCGTCACGGTGGGTGACCGGGGCGAGCGCGAGCGCGCCCAGGACCTGGCCGATCACAACGGCTCCGTGCTCCGGCTGCACGAGGACGGGCGCATCCCGGACGACAATCCCTTTGTCGACCGGGACGACGCCGAGCCGGCGATATACAGCTACGGCCATCGCAATCCGCAGGGTGCGGCGATTCACCCGCGAAGCGGGCGGCTGTGGATTCACGAGCACGGCCCGCGCGGCGGCGACGAGATCAACATCCCGGCCGCCGGCGAGAACTTCGGCTGGCCGATCCAGACCTACGGGCGCGAGTACCACGGCCCGGAAATCGCCCCGGGCGAGGTCGAGGGCGTGACCGGCCCGATCCACCACTGGACCCCGTCGATCGCGCCCTCGGGGATGGCGTTCCACGAACGGGACGGAGAAATCACCCTGTTCGTCGGCGCGCTGGTCAAGCGACACCTGGCCCGGCTGGAACTCGACGGCGAAACCGTGGTCTCGGAAGATCAATGGCTTCAGGACCGAGGCTGGCGTATCCGCGATGTCGAGTCGGGACCCGACGGGGCGATCTGGCTGCTGACCGATCACTCCGACGGCCGCCTGCTCCGACTGACACCGGACTGATCCACGGCTTGCGAGCGCAATCATCGGTCTCTATAGTTCGTCCATCATGAAATTCATGCGCCTGGTCACCCTGCTGCTCGCCTTCTGGGCACCGCTCAACGCGGTGACCGCCGGCGTGACCATGCTCGATTGCCCGATGAACGAGGCATCCGAGCACCCGGCCGACTGCCCGAGCATGAACGAGGCTCCCGAGGAACCCACCGCCTCGACGGGCTGCGACCATTGCGGCAACTGCGTGCTGCTGGGCGGCTTCTCCCTGCCGGCCCAGTCCACGCCCGCCGCCGTCCACCTGCCCAACGGCACCCTCGACACCTCGCTGACCGACGCGGTCCCGGCTGGCGTGCCCAGCACCCCCTTCCGTCCTCCCCTCTCGGCCTGACGCGGCCGAGACACGCGGGACATGCGTCCCGCCACCCCTCGGCTGACCCAGCTTTCCGCTGATCGTCTTTCACCGAGGAATTCCCATGAACAACCCGATTCTCGACCGGCCGCGGGCCGCCGTGGCATCGCTGACTCTGCTCGCCCTGCTTGGCCTGTTCGCTCCGGCGCAGGCCGAAACCGGTGGCTACCTGACGCTCGATGCCGCCGAACGGGCCGCCGTGCAGTCCGACGAGGGCCTGCAGGCCGCCGAGCGCCGCCGTGCCGGCGAGGCCGCCAGCGCCGAGGCCGCCGACGAACTGCCCGACCCGCGGCTGTCCGTCGCGCTGCAGAACGTGCCGACCGACAATTACAGCCTGAGCGACTCGCCGATGACCCAGACGGTGGTCACGCTCTCGCAGAGCCTGCCGCCCGGCGACACGCTCGCCTTCCGCGGCGAAGAGGCCAGGGCCCGGGTCGCCGGGGCGTCGGCCGCCCTGGCCACCTCCGACCGGGAACTCAGGCGCCAGGTGCGCCGCCTGTGGCTGGCCGTCTACCGCGAGGAGGCGCTCGCCCGCCTGCTCGAGAACGAGCGCGAGCTCTACCGGGAACTGCTCGACAGCGCGCGCACCGCCCACCAGGTCAACGAGGCCAGCGGCAGTGATCTTGTCACCCTGCAGGCCCGCCTGTCGCGGCTCGGCGACGCCCTCGACCGCCGCCACGGCGAGGCCGAGGCCGCCCGGGCGCAACTGGCGCGCTGGGTGGGGGATGCCGCGCGCCTGCCCCTGCCGGAAGACCTGCCCGCGCACCTGACCGACCTCCCAAGGGGCGAGATCGACGGCCAGCCCGAGATCGACCGCCTGCGTGCCGACCTCGAGGCCGCGCGCGCCCGGGTCGGCGAGGCCGAGGAACAGTTCGCCCCCGAGATCGGGGTGCAGCTCGGCTACGGACTGCGTGCCGGCAGCGAGCCCAATACCCTGTCCGCCGGCGTGAGCGTGAGCCTGCCGATCTTCCATGAACGCCGCCAGTCGCCCCGGCTGCGCGGCGCGCAGCAGTCCGCCCAGGCCGCCCAGCTGGAGCTGTCCAAGCGCGCCCGCGACCTCGCCGCCGAGGCCGAGGGCATCCGCGCGCGCCTGGCCGCCCTGGACCGGCGCGTCGCCCGCTACCGCAACGACATCATTCCCGAACTGCAACAGGTCGCCGAGATGATCCGCGGCGAGATCGGCTCCGGCCGGGGCGAGTTCGACGCCCTGATCGAGGCCGAGCGCACCGTCATAGAGGCCCGCCAGGAACTGCTCACCCTGCGCCTCGACCGCGCCGACCAACTCATCGACCTGCGCTACCTGCTGGAGCCGACTGCATGAACACCCGCAAGCAACGCACCCCCGCTTTTCGCATCAAGCGACTTACCCGCGTCACCCTGCTGGGCTCGGCCCTGGTCACCCCGGCGGTGCTGATGGGCGTCAACCCGGTCATCACCTCGGTGATGGCCGCCGACAACGGCGACCAGAAAGACCACGAAGGTCACGACCACGCCGACTCGTCCAGCGGAGGCGACGACACCGTCACCCGCTGGACCTGCCCCATGCACCCGCAGATCGTCGAGGAAGAACCCGGCTCCTGCCCGATCTGCGGCATGGACCTGGTCGAGAAGGAGATGTCGGCCCGGCAGGCCGAGCAGGCCGCCGAGGGCGAACGGACGGACGACGGCGAGCAGGAGAGCCGTGGCGAAACCGAAGACGATGACCATGCCGACGACGCCGAGGACGGCGACGAGACCGTCACCCGCTGGACCTGCCCGATGCACCCGCAGATCGTCGAGGAGGAACCCGGCTCCTGCCCGATCTGCGGCATGGATCTCGTCGAGAAGGAGTACCCCGCCGAGGAGGTCGAGGAAGACGGCGGATCGGCGGCGCGGGGCCAGCCCGACCGCTTCCCCAGCGTGTCGGTCGACCCGATCACCGTGCAGCACATGAACGTCGTGATCGAGGAGGCGACCGAACGTCGGCTCGCCGGCGAGATCCGCACGGTGGGCACCGTCGGCTACGACGAGGACCGGCTCGCCCACGTCCACCCGCGCGCCGAGGGCTGGGTGGAGTCGCTGAAGGTCGGCTCGGTCGGCGCGAACGTGAAAAAGGGCGACGTCCTGCTCGAGGTCTACTCCCCGGACATCGTCGCCGCCCAGCAGGACTACCTGGTCGCCCTGCGCCGCGGCATGGACGACCTGATCGACTCCAGCCGCGCCCGGCTGGAGCTGCTGAACGTGCCCGAGTCGACCATCGAGCGCATCCGCAGTGAGCGCAAGGTGCAGCGCCGCATCCCGCTGCTCGCCCCGCAGGACGGCTACGTCGCCGAGCTCGACCTGCGCGAGGGCATGTACATCCGCCCCGACATGGAGCTCTACACCATCGCCCGGCGCGACCGCGTCTGGGTGAACGTCGACGTGCTCGAGCGGCGCATGCAGTCGGTGGGCGAGGGACAGACCGCGCGCATGCGCGTCGACGGCATCCCCGGGCAAAAGTTCGAGGGCGAAGTGGACTTCGTCTACCCGGAACTCGACCCGCAGTCGCGCACGCTGCGCGTCCGCCTGGTCTTCGACAACGAGGACGGCCTGCTGCGCCCCAACCAGTTCGCCGAGGTCACCCTGAGCCCGGCGAACGCCCCCGAGGTGCTCGCCGTGCCGTCGACGGCGATCATCCCCGCCCCGGGCGGCGCCCGCGTGGTGGTGCGCACCGGCGAGGGTCGCTTCCGGCCGGTGGCCGTTGAGACCGGCGTCGAGGCCGGCGGCTACACCGAGATCGTCTCAGGGCTGGAGCCCGGCGACCAGGTGGTCGCCTCCGGCCAGTTCCTGATCGATTCCGAATCCAGCACCCAGGCCGCCTTCTCGCGCCTCTCCGGTTCGAGCAAGGGTTCTGACAAGAGCTCGAACGGTGATGGACAGGACAAGAACCCGGACGACGATTCGTCGAAAGACGGGCAGTCCGGACACCAGCACTAAGCGGAGGCCGACATGATCGAACGACTCATCCATGCCTGCATCCGCCTGCGCGTGCTGGTCGTCCTGCTCGCCGCCCTGCTGGCCGTGGCCGGCTGGGCAAGCTGGAAGGCCACCCCGCTGGACGCGATTCCGGATCTCTCCGACACGCAGGTGATCGTCAAGACCAGCTACCCGGGCCAGTCGCCGCAGGTGGTGCAGGACCAGGTCACCTACCCGCTGACCACGCGCCTGCTGGCCGTGCCCGGCTCGACGGCCGTGCGCGGCTACTCGTTCTTCGGCGACTCCTACACCTACGTCACCTTCGAGGAGGGCACCGACCTCTACTGGGCCCGCTCGCGGGTGCTCGAGTACCTCAACCAGGCCAGCGAGGACCTGCCCGAGGGCGTCACCCCCTCGCTCGGGCCCGACGCCACGGGCGTGGGGTGGGTGTTCCAGTACGCGCTCAACGACCCGACTGGAAAGCACGATCTCTCCGAGCTGACCACGCTGCAGAACTGGTTCCTGAAGTTCCAGCTCGAATCGGTGGAGGGGGTCTCCGAGGTGGCCACGGTCGGCGGCATGGTGCGCGAGTACCAGATCGAGGTGGACCCGCAGCGCCTGCGGGCATTCGACATCCCCATCGACCGGCTGCGCGACGCCATCGCCGAGGCCAACCGCGAGGTCGGCGGCGGGGTGATGGAGCGCGGCGGCGCCGAGTACATGATCACCAGCCGCGGCTACCTCGCCTCGGTCGAGGACATCGAGCAGATCCCGGTTGGCGTCTCGGATTCCGGCACGCCGATCACCGTGCGCGACCTCGGCGAGGTCCGCGTCGGTCCGGCCGAGCGGCGCGGCATCGCCGATCTCGACGGCAAGGGCGAGGTAGTCGGCGGCATCGTGGTGATGCGCCACGGCGAGAACGCCCGCGAGGTGATCTCCCGGGTCAAGGACAAGCTCGAGGACGTGAAATCCGGCCTGCCCGAGGGCGTGGAGGTGCTGACCACCTACGACCGCAGCAACGTGATCGAGCGGGCCGTGGCCTTCCTCGAGAAGAAGCTGGTCCAGGAGCTGCTCGTGGTGGCGCTGGTCACGCTGCTGTTCCTGTTCCACCTGCGCTCGGCGCTGGTCGCCATCGTCAGCCTGCCGCTGGGCATTCTCGCCGCGTTCATCGTCATGCACTGGCAGGGCATCAACGCCAACATCATGTCGCTGGGCGGCATCGCGATCGCCATCGGCGCGATGGTGGATGCCGCGATCGTGATGATCGAGAACGCCCACAAGCACCTGGCCCGCTACCGGGAGGAACACGGCGAGGCGCCCAGGGGCGAGGCGCACTGGCAGCTGATCGGCCGCGCGGCCGGCGAGGTCGGCCCGGCGCTGTTCTTCTCGCTGCTGATCATCACGCTCTCCTTCCTGCCGGTGTTCGCCCTCGAGGCGCAGGAAGGCCGGCTGTTCGCGCCACTGGCCTACACCAAGACCTACGCCATGGCGGCCGCCGCGGGGCTGGCCGTGACGCTGGTGCCGGTGCTGATGGGCTACTTCATCCGCGGACGGATTCCGAAGGAGGAAAGCAACCCGCTCAACCGTTTTCTCATCTGGGGCTATCGACCGCTGCTCGCCGGTGCCCTGCGCTTCCCGAAGACCGTGCTGGTCGCCGCCATGCTGCTCCTGCTCACGGCCGTCCTGCCGTTCGCGGGGGCCTCCGGGTTTCTCGCGCCGCTCAAGTGGGCCGGGGATACCGACTGGCAGGCACAGGTCGCCGACTGGCAGAACGGGTTCGAGCGTCAGTGGAATTCGTGGTTCGACGACTCGCCGCGACTCGCCTCGCTGGGCAGCGGGCTGGGCAGCGAGTTCATGCCGCGACTCGACGAGGGCGATCTGCTCTACATGCCCACCACCCTGCCGGGGCTGTCGGTGGGCGAGGCGCGCCTGCTGATGCAGCAGGTCGACGCCCTGATCGCCGAAGAACCGGAAGTCGAGCGCGTGTTCGGCAAGATCGGCCGGGCTGACACGGCCACCGATCCCGCCCCGCTGACCATGATCGAGACCAGCATCACGCTCAAACCGCGTGACGAGTGGGACGAGGGCGTGACGCTCGAGGACCTGATCGAACGGCTCGACGAGAAGGTCGACTTCCCCAGCCTGAACAACGCCTGGGTGATGCCGATCAAGACCCGCATCGACATGCAGACCACCGGCATCCAGACGCCCATCGGCATCAAGATCACCGGGCCGGATCTCGACGAGATCGAGGCGATCGGCAAGGACGTGGAAACGGCGCTCAAGGGGCTGCCGGGCACGCGCACCGCGTTCGCCGACCGCACCTCGGACGGGCGCTACGTGGTCATCACCCCCGACCGCGCCAAGGCCGCGCGCGTGGGCCTGAACATCGGCGAGATCCAGCGGGTGATCAGCCTGGCCGTCGGCGGGGTCAAGGTGACCGACACGGTCGAGGGGCTGGAGCGCTTCCCGGTCAGCCTGCGCTACCCGCAGGCCGACCGCGATTCGGTGGAGAAGCTGCGCGACCTGCCGATCGTCACGGCCACCGGCGCGACCGTCGCCCTGGGCCAGGTCGCGAGCGTCGAGGTGGAATCCGGTCCGCCGGTGATCAAGTCGGAAAACAGTCGGCCGGCCGGCTTCGTCTTCGTCACCACCCGCGGCGTGGACCTCGGCGGCTACGTCGACCGGGCCAAGGACGTGCTGCGCGAGGAGGTCGACCTGCCGCCGGGCTACGCGATCGAATGGGCCGGCCAGTACCGCTACATGGAGCGCGCTGCCGAGAAGCTCGAACAGGTCGTGCCGCTGACGCTCGCGATCATCTTCATCCTGCTGTACCTGGCCTTCCGCCACGGCGGCAAGGCGGTGATGATCATGGGCAGCCTGCCGTTCGCGCTGATCGGCAGTTTCTGGCTGCTGTGGGCGCTGGAGTACAACATCTCGATCGCCGTGGCGGTGGGGCTGATCGCGCTGGCCGGCGTGGCCGCCGAGTTCGGGGTGGTGATGCTGATCTACCTCGACCAGGCCATCAAGCGCCGCCAGGAGGAAGGCCGGTTCAACACCCGCGCCGACCTCAGGGACGCCCTGATGGAAGGCGCGGTGCTGCGGGTGCG
>JAWLHL010000054.1:0-9516 GCA_041690375.1 Guyparkeria sp.
GATCGCGGCCGCCTGGCCGGCATGCAACGAGAGCCCGAGGCCGATGGCCAGTGACAGCGTGGCCCGGCGGAGTGCCGTCTGCCCGCGAGAGGTCGGGGAAGAGTGGGATCGGCGGCTGGCTGACATGATCGAGAACCCCTGGATGGAATTAGATAGCCTGTTAATGTTTTCGAACCTTACCCTAGCGGCAGGCGCGCATACAAGCGACACGACGCATTGTCGCGCACCGGGGAACGGTACGCGAACGGACATGAAAAGCTTAGCGTATCAGCCGGCCGGCCGCGGGCGCTCGCGGGGTCGGACCCGGATGCCGCCGGATCGAGAAAACGGTCCGCCGTCGGCCTAGGTTCAGAGCGAGAACCGGGCCTGCGGCTCGGCGCCAATGAGATAGGCCGTGCGGGTCTCGAACAGGGAATCGGTGCTGAAGCCGGTTTCGGATTCCCGGGTGACCATGGAGACGGTCTGGATCGGCCCGGTGCCCGTGATGGCCAGCAGGCGCCCGCCGATGTTGAGCTGGCGGTAGTTCGACTCCGGCATGTCGGCACGCGCCCCGGTGTAAACGATCACGTCGAAGCGTTCCTCGGGCGCCCAGCCGTCATGCGCGTCGCCCGTTTCCAGGACCACGCGCTCGAAGCCCAGCTCCGAGAGCAGGCCGCCGGCCCGTTCCGTGAAGTCCTTGAAGATGTCCACCGAGCGGACGCTGTTGCCCAGCGACGCCAGGGCCGCCGTGAAGAAGCCGCTGCCCGTGCCGATCTCCAGTACCCGCTCGTTCGGCTGGACCTGCAGGTGCTGCAGGATGCGGCCCTCGACTACCGGCGGGAGCATGGTCTGGCCATGGCCGAGCGGCACCGCCACGTCCGCGAAGGCGTGGCTCTGCTGGTCTTCCGGGACGAACCGTTCGCGCGGGACATTGAAGAACACCTCCAGAACGCGCTTGTCGAGCACGTCCCAGGGGCGGATCTGCTGCTCGACCATGTTGAAGCGGGCCAGTTCGATGTCGGTGGGCATGGTTCGGCTCTGTCGGTGTGGGATATGGGCTCAAGTGCGCGGTAATTTACGGGTTTTGCGCATCGCGGGCAACTTGCCTGCCGCGGTGCGACGGACTGGCCTGCCGCACGGGGTGGTGCGGACCATCGCCGTCCAGCGGCCCGGCGGTGGTCGCGCAAGTGGTTGAAAGCCGGTGCTTGCGCTTGTCATTTCTCCCGCCCTGGGGTAGCGTCACGCCACGTAACGACGGTTGTTCGGTCAGCCGTCACCAACAGACTAGGGGTGCCGCCCGTCCGTCCTCGAGCGGGTAGGCGGCTGAGAAAGACCCTTGGAACCTGATCCGGCTTGCATCGGCGTAGGGAAGTCTGTCTGGCGCACGGGGACACGTCTCCCCTGCCAGTCCGGCGCTCGTCATGCATGCCCCCAATCGATGCACAGGTGGCATAACCATGAGCGCAATCCCCAGCGATTTCCTGCAGAAGACCGCGAAACTCTCCGAGACGGTCATCGCCCCGTTCCCGGCCAGCCACAAGCGCTACACGGTCGGCTCGCGCCCGGACATCCGCGTCCCCTACCGCGAGATCGCCCAGACCGCGACGCAGAACGACTCCGGCATCGTCTCCAACCCGCCGATCCCGGTCTACGACACCTCCGGCCCCTACACCGACCCGGACGTGGAGATCGACCTGCTCAAGGGGCTCGAGCCGCTGCGGCAGCAATGGATCGAGGAGCGCGGTGACACCGAGCAGCTCGACGGCCCGACCTCCCGTTTCGGTCAGGAGCGCCTGACCGACGAGAAGACCGAGAACCTGCGCTTCTCGCACATCCGCCCGCCGCGTCGCGCCAAGGCCGGCGCCAACGTCACGCAGATGCACTACGCCCGCAAGGGGGTCATCACCCCCGAGATGGAATACGTCGCAATCCGCGAGAACAACCGTCTCCAGGAAATGCGTGCCGATCCGCGCTACGCGAAGCTCCTGCGCCAGCACCCGGGCGAATCCTTCGGCGCGTCGATCCCCGACGAGATCACGCCCGAGTTCGTTCGTGACGAGATCGCCCGCGGCCGCGCCATCATCCCGGCGAACATCAACCACCCGGAAATCGAGCCGATGATCATCGGCCGGAACTTCCGCACCAAGATCAACGGCAACCTCGGCAATTCCGCGGTCACCTCCGGCATCGCCGAGGAAGTCGAGAAGATGGTCTGGGGCATCCGCTGGGGCGGCGACACCATCATGGACCTGTCCACCGGCAAGCACATCCACGAGACCCGCGAGTGGATCCTGCGCAACTCGCCGGTGCCGATCGGCACCGTGCCGCTCTACCAGGCGCTGGAAAAAGTGGACGGCAAGGCCGAGGACCTGACCTGGGAGATCTACCGCGACACCCTGATCGAGCAGGCCGAGCAGGGCGTCGACTACTTCACCATCCACGCCGGCGTGCGCCTGGCCTACGTGCCGATGACCGCCGACCGCGTCACCGGCATCGTCTCGCGCGGCGGCTCGATCATGGCCAAGTGGTGCCTGGCCCACCACGAGGAGTCGTTCCTCTACACGCACTTCAACGAGATCTGCGAGATCATGAAGGCCTACGACGTCAGCTTCTCGCTGGGCGACGGCCTGCGCCCGGGCTGCCTGGCGGATGCCAACGACGAGGCGCAGTTCGCCGAATTGCAGACCCTGGGCGAGCTGACCCAGATCGCCTGGAAGCACGACGTGCAGGTGATGATCGAGGGCCCGGGTCACGTGCCGCTGCACATGGTCAAGGAGAACATGGACAAGGAGCTCGAGGACTGCTTCGAGGCGCCGTTCTACACCCTCGGGCCCCTGGTCACCGACATCGCCCCGGCCTACGACCACATCACCAGCGGCATCGGCGCGGCCAACATCGGCTGGTACGGTACCGCCATGCTCTGCTACGTGACTCCCAAGGAGCACCTCGGCCTGCCGGACAAGGACGACGTGCGCGAAGGGGTGATCACCTACAAGATCGCCGCCCACGCCTCGGATCTGGCCAAGGGCTTCCCCGGCACGCAGGTCCGCGACAACGCCCTGTCCAAGGCCCGTTTCGAGTTCCGCTGGCTCGACCAGTACCACCTGTCGCTCGACCCGGAGCGGGCGCGTGAATACCACGACGCGACCCTGCCCAAGGAGGCCCACCAGGTGGCGCACTTCTGCTCCATGTGCGGCCCGCACTTCTGCTCGATGAAGATCACCCAGGAGGTGCGCGAGTACGCCGACCAGCTGGGCGTCGACGAGGAGGAGGCCCTCAAGCAGGGCATGAAGGAGAAGTCGATCGAGTTCGTCGAGAAGGGCGGCGAGGTCTACGGGCGGATCTGATCGTCCGGCCTTGGCCGACACCCTGAACGCAGAAAGCCCCGGCCTTCTCGACCGGGGCTTTTTCGTTCATGGTTGCGATGGCCGTTTACATGCCGCCCATGCCCGCCATGCTCGCGCCGATGCCCAGGATCCCGCCGATCAGGCCGAAGGCGAAGCCGACGATGATCGTCACGCCCATGAGCAGGAAGTAGAGCTTGAGCTTGCCCATGGCGTAGTTCGCTTCGCTGCCCTCGTCGTTGTGGTAGGCACGGTGAGTGGCGCCGGCGGCCTGCATCAGTACCACGCCCGCCCAGATGGGCAGCCAGGCGATGATGATGCCGATGATGCTCAGTGCCGTGAGTACGCCCGAGATGATCGAGGCGATGCCGAGGATCTGCATCCAGATCTTGCCGCGATAGAGCGGCTCGATGATCGACTGGGTGGTGACCTGGTTTTCCATGTGGAATGGCTCCTTTTCCGGTTTTGAGTCGTTGTTTCCTGTGGTGTCGGTCGCCCGACAGTGGTCGATGGTAGCGAAAGCCTCGACCGATGTCGTTTGCCGGCGGGCAGGCGGCCCCTGGCGGGTTCTCCCGGGACGGAATGCCCGGAACGCAAGACCCCGGCAAGACCGGGGCTTGTTCAGTCGCGTGAGACGAGGCCTGTCAGAGAGGCGGTCGTCGGCCCATCACGAAGAACACCAGCGCAAGGACCAGTCCGACCACGAACAGGATCCAGGCGATCTGCGTGGCGGCGCCGGCAATGCCGCTGAATCCGAGCACCCCGGCGACAATGCCCACGATGAGAAAGATCAATGCCCAGGAAAGCATGTTGCCACCTCCTTCTTTGCCTCGCCCCGCATGGTCTGGTGACCATGGGCAAGACATCGGTTGCCGACAGGGTGCCGGCACGGGTTGCTGCCGGCCGCCGAGCGGCCGGCGTGTTTCATTACGATAGGTTGGTTCGAGTGGTGTTGCATGAATTCCCGGATGATCGTGCAGAGTTTCCCTATCCATTGCCGGTGAGCGCATGACCGAGCCAACCCCGGGTCCCGTCGAGGACCGCGAGATTCCCGAGACCGCACCGATCACGTTGCTGCCGGTCCTGGCCCTGCTGCTGCTCGGCCTGCTTTGGGGCTACAACTGGGTGGTGATGAAGGCGGTGTTGCCGGACGTGTCGGCCGCCTGGTTCGCCGCGCTGCGCACCGTGCTGCCGGCCCTGCTGCTGATCGCGATCCTGCCGCTGGCGGGCAAGCGGTTCCGTCCGCCGGCGCTGTTCTATGCCCTGCCGATCGGGGTGTTCCAGACCGCCGGCTTCGTCGGCTTCATGATGTGGGCGCTGGAGTCGGGGGGCGGCGCCGGCGAGACCGCGGTGATCGTCTTCACCATGCCGCTGTGGCTGACGCTGATGGCGCACTTCGCGCTCCACGAGCGGATCACGCCGGTGCAGCTGCTGGCCATCGCGGTCTCGGTGCCGGGCCTGGTGCTGCTGATCTCGCCGTGGGAGGAGACGCTGCTGCCAGGGGCCGTGTTCCTCGCCTTCGCCTCGGGGATCGGCTGGGCGCTGGGGGCGATCTGGCAGAAACGCTACTACCATCGCTACCAGCCGGACCTGCTCAACCTGACCGCCTGGCAGATGCTCTACGGTGGCCTTTTGCTGGCCGGCATCGCGCTCTGGGTCGAGCCCTTCGCCTTCGATCCCACGCCCAACTTCTTCTGGGCGCTGATCTACAACGTGCTGCTCGCCGGGGCGTTGGGCTGGTTGCTCTGGGTCTATTCACTGCATCACTTGCCCACCTGGGTGGCCGGATTCGGCGTGCTGCTGGTGCCCGGCATCGGCGTGTTGAGCGCGTGGCTGGTGCTGGGCGAGACGCCGGGTCCGGTCAAGCAGGTCGGCATCGGCCTGATCCTGTCGGCGCTGCTGATCATCACGCTCTACCAGCGTCGCCAGCGGCACCATGCCCGTCGACGGGCGCGCCGCTGACCCTGTGCTGCGGGATGACGGCAGCCGCCCGTGAATCATGCCATGCTGGAGCATGGCGAACTGCGCCAAGACAGCGGGCGAGGGAGTTCCTGCACGAATCGAGACGAGGTGAATCATGGGCGAATGGCTGAAAGTGACGGTGGCCGAGAGGATCCGCTGGAACGAAGGGCTCTACTCGCTGCGGTTCCGGGCCCCGTTGCCGGCCTTCAAGGCGGGCCAGTTCGTCCGCGTCGGCCTCGACATCGACGGGGAGCGGGTCGCGCGGCCTTACTCGCTGGTCAACGCGCCGGGCGAGAAGCCGCACGAGATCTTCTTCAACGTCGTGCCCGAAGGGCCGCTCTCGCCGAGGCTGGCTCGCCTTGATGTCGGGGATTCCCTGTTCGTGCATTCCTCGGTCACCGGCACCATGACCATGGAACGCACGCCCGAGCATCGCCACCTGTGGCTGTTCGCCACGGGCACCGCGCTGGGGCCTTTCCTGTCCATGCTCAAGACCGACGCGCCCTGGGAGCGGGCCGAGCGCGTGGTGCTGTGCCACTCGGTCCGGCACGTGGCGGACATGGCGTACGGCGAGACCATCCGCCAACTGGAAATGCAGCACGGTGACCGGTTCGACTTCGTGCCGCTGGTCACGCGGGAGGCCTGCCCGGCTGCCCTGCGCGAGCGGATCCAGGCGGCGCTGGCATCCGGCGATCTCGAGCGGCATGTCGAGCTCGAGCTGCGTCCGGAGGACGCCCACGTCATGCTCTGCGGGAACTCGGAAATGATCGAGGAGGTCCGCCAACTGCTCCAATCGCGCGGGCTGCGCCGCCATCGTCGGCGGGAGCCCGGCCACATCACGGTCGAGAAGTACCACTGAGTCGAGAGCTTCCCTATACTGGAAGGTCAATGCCGACCGCGCTTTTTCGCGTTACGGCCGGCCAGATCCCCTGGAACCCTGGAGTGGCGACCGCAATGGTGCTGATGCTCGACAACTACGATTCGTTCACCTACAACCTCGTCCAGTACCTCGGCGAGCTGGGTGAAGAGGTCTGGGTGGCGCGCAACGACCAGGTCACCATCGAGGAGATCGAGGCGCGCGCGCCGAGCCACATCGTGGTCTCCCCCGGGCCCTGTGACCCGGACCAGGCCGGCATCTCGCTGGAGGTGATCCGCCACTTCGCCGGCAAGCTGCCCATCCTGGGCGTGTGCCTCGGCCACCAGGCGATCGGCCAGGTCTTCGGCGGCAAGGTGGTGCGGGCCCGCGAGGTCATGCACGGCAAGGTCTCGCCCGTCTACCACACCGGCGTGGGCGTGTTCGAGGGCCTGCCCAACCCCTTCGAGGCGACCCGCTACCACTCGCTGGTCGTCGCCCGCGACAGCATTCCCGAGGTGCTGGAGATCACTGCCTGGACGCAGAACGAGGACGGCTCGGTCGACGAGGTCATGGGCTTCCGTCACCGCGAGTACGCCATCGAGGGCGTCCAGTTCCACCCCGAGTCGATCCTCACCCAGCACGGCCACCAGCAGCTCAAGAGCTTCCTGCGCTACCGTTCCGGCGTGCGCGAAGCATTGCCGGCGTGACCGGGCCGGCGTGACCGGGCCGGCCGACGACTCCCTGGCGTCACGCGGCGGCTCCCCGCGCGGACGGCGCGCGGCCGTCCTGGTGCTGGTGATCGCCGGGCTCCTGATGCTCGCGCCGTTCACCGTCGATGCCTACCTGCCGTCGTTTCATGCCATCGGCGACGAGTTCGGCGTGGGGCAGGCGGCCGTCCAGCAGACACTGAGCCTCTACCTGGTCGCCTTCGCCTCGATGATGCTGTTCTACGGACCGGCCTCCGACAGCTTCGGCCGCAAGCGCGTGATCCTGCTCGCCCTCCTTGCCTATGCGCTGATGACCATTCTCGCGGCGCTCTCGCAGAGCATCGGTCAACTGGTCGCCGCGCGGGTAGGGCAGGGACTGGCCGCCGGCGCGGGGGTGGTGATCGGCCGGGCGCTGGTGCGCGACCTGTTCGCCGGGGCCGATGCCCAGCGCGTCATGGCGAACATCATGCTTGTCTTCGCCGCCGCGCCCGCGGCCGCGCCGATCATCGGCGGCTGGCTGCACGAGTGGTTCGGCTGGCGCTCGGTGTTCTGGTTCCTGCTGGGCTTTTCCCTGCTGCTGGGGCTGGCGGTCTGGCGGCTGCTGCCCGAGACGGTCGAGGCTCGACACCGCCAGTCCTTCGCCCCGGCCTTCGTCCTGAAAAGCTACGCGAAAGCGCTGTCGCATCCGCGCTACATGCAGCTGATCGTCGTCTTCGCCCTGCTGTTCGGCGGCATGTTCCTGTACGTGGCCGCCGCCCCGGCCATCCTGATCGACCACCTCGGCCAGGAAGAGACCGACTTCTGGAAGTTCTTCGTCCCGCTGGTCACCGGCCTGATCCTGGGCAGCCGCCTGACCCGGTGGCTCGCCGGGCGGATGAGCATGACCGCCACCATGGGACTCGGCCTCGCGCTGACCGGGCTGGCCGTGGTTTACAACCTGGTGCAGGCCGCGCTGCAGCCGCCCGACGTGGTCCACGGGGTGTGGCTGACGGTCACCCCGATCACCCTGTACGTCATGGGCATGGCGACCACCATGCCCGCGCTCAATCTCGTCGCGCTCGACTACTGGCCCGAACAGCGCGGGCTGGCCTCCGCCCTGCAGGGCGCGACGCAGATGGCCTTCGCCGGCCTGGTGTCCGGGGTGATGGTGGCCTGGCTGGCCGGCTCGCTGTTCGCCCTGGCCGTCGGCATGGCCGTGCTGTACCTGGCCGCGCTCGCCCTGTGGCTGCGCTGGCTGGTCGGGGCGCAGCGGCGACGTCAACACGAAAAAGGCCCGCTTCCCTGAGGAGCGGGCCCTTGACGGACATCTCACCGGAAGGCTGGAAGCCCTACATGCCGATGATGCCGTCTTCCTTCTCTTCCTCGTCGTCCTTCTTCTCGTCCTTGTCTCCGGCGGTCGGCGGCGGGGCGGCGCCCTGACCACCTTGCTCGGCAGGCGGTGCGCCGGCGCCACCCTGCTCGGCGGGCGGAGCGCCGCCACCACCCTGCTCCACGGGCGGTGCACCGCCACCGCCTTGCGGCTGTTCCTGCGGCGCGGCACCGCCGCCGCCCTGGCCGGAGCTCTGGGCATGAGCACTGCCCATGCCGATCATCGTCGCCAATGCCGTGCTGCTGATGAGTGTAGCGATGGTTTTGGCTTCGAGTTTCATAAAGACACCTTTTCAGGTCGTTCGTGAATGTTTCGGCTTCTTGCCGAAGCGCGAGCGGGAATGTCGCTCGCTGGTCGTGTGTCAACGAGTTGGCCCGAGAGTTCCTGAAGGTTTCAAATTTTTCCGGGGCGATTCGGAGGCGGGTGTTTCCTCGGCATGTCGGACGGCGGTGATAGAATCCCCGACATCATGTCAGTCAACCGGTGAAACGGCTCGCGGGATCCTCGTGGAACCACGGGCCGTGACAGCAACAGAAAAGGTGGAGAATGGCCGGTCACAGCAAGTGGGCGAACATCAAGCATCGCAAGGCCGCGCAGGACAAGAAGCGCGGCAAGCTCTGGACCAAGATCATCCGCGAGATCACGGTCGCGGCGCGCACCGGTGGCAATGCCGATCCGTCGGCCAACCCGCGCCTGCGCCTGGCCTGGGACAAGGCGCTGGGGGCGAACATGCCCAAGGACACCATCGAGCGCGCCGCCAAGCGCGGCGCCGGTGATCTCGAGGGGCAGGACTTCGTCGAGGTCACCTTCGAGGGCTACGGCCCCGGCGGGGTGGCGGTGTACGTCACCGGCATGACCGACAACAACACCCGCACGGTCGCCGACGTGCGTCACGCCTTCTCCAAGAACGGCGGCAACCTTGGCACCGACGGTTCGGTCTCCTTCCTGTTCTCGCGCATCGGCGTGCTCTACTACCCGCCGGGCAGCGACGAGGACCCGATCATGGAGGCGGCCATGGAGGCCGGCGCCGAGGACATCGAGGTGTTCGACGACAACGCCATCGAGGTGATCACCACGCCGGAGACCTACAGCGACGTCAAGCAGGCGATGATCGACGCCGGGCTGCCGCCGGAGGAAAGCGAGGTCACCATGCGCGCCTCGACCACGGCCCCGGTCGAGGGCGAGACCGCCGAGAAGGTAGTCAAGCTGATCGACATGCTCGAGGACCTCGACGACGTCCAGGAGGTCTACCACAACGCCGAGATCCCGGACGAGGTCTATGCCTGATTCGCCACAAGC
>JAWLHL010000055.1:0-9414 GCA_041690375.1 Guyparkeria sp.
CTTGATCTCGATCTCGACGTTCTGCTGCCAGTAGCGGCGAACGACGGCTTCGGCGGCGCGGGCGGCAGCCAGCGCGGTTTCGAGGTATTGGCTCTGCATTGCGCGTCTTCCTGAATTTGTCTGGATTCGGGGCCGTCTTCACGGCGCGGTGGCCGGCATTGTAACCGAGGCGCGGGCGACTAGGACCCCGCTACCCGGTCACATCCGCATGCCGCGCAGCCAGCGGAAGACGTTGATCAGCGACGACAAGGCCTGGGCGACGTAGGTGAGCGCGGCGGCGCGGAGGATGCGCCGGGCCGGCCGGCGGTCGGCCTTCTTCAGCCAGCCGCCTTCCTCGAGCATGGGCAGGGCACGGTTGAAGCTCGCGTCGAGCTCGGTGGGCAGGGTGGCCAGATGGGCGAAGACGGGCACGGCCATGGTCATCACGCCGGCGGCGAACATGACCAGTCCGGCCAGTGGCCCCTTCTGGATCACCGAGACCACGGGGATGGCGATGAGTATCCAGCCGGCGATGCGCTGCGCCCACCGGGTGCGTTCGACCACCTCCTGGCGACGCTGGAACGGCGGGTATTGTTCGGCATCCTGCAGCGCGTGTCCCACCTCGTGCGCGGCGACGGTGATCGCGGTCAGCGAATGCCCGGCGAAATGCGCGGGGGACAGTCGCACGGCGCGATCCGCCGGGTCGTAATGGTCGCCGGCCTCAGTCTTTTCCACCTTGACGTACTCGAGGTGATGCCGGTCGAGCAGGTAGCGGGCCAGGTCCGCCCCGCTGAAGGGAAAGCGGTCGGCCGGCTCGCTGTGACGCCGCATCACCTGCCCTACCCACCACCCCGGCAGGTAGGACAGCGCGGCCATCAGGCCCAGGCCGATCAGCAGACCGATCCCCATCAGTCCTCCCGGCGCCCGGTGTCGATCTGGTAGATCAGGTCGCCCGACTGCGCCTCGGCGCTGCTGCTGAGTTCCAGGTGCAGGAACCTGTTGATGCGATAGCGTGTGATCACTTCCCCGACTCCATCGAACACGCCCACGGCGTAACGGACCAGCAGATTCTCCCCGATACGCTTGCCGAGGCTCAAGCGCGTGCCTTCCACGCCACCCCCCGACTCCAGGCCGATCTCGTCGAAGCCCAGGGTGGCGTTGATCTGCTGGGCGAGCGAATCCCCCTGGCGCACGCCCAGCCCCGTGATCGCCGCCATCATCAGGGAAGCGTCCCCCTCGGAACCCTCCGAGAGCCGGCGCCCGGTGAGCAGCAGCGACAGGGCATCGCTCTGCGAGGTGGCCGGCCGCGAGAATATCTCGGATTCGGGGGATTCCAGTTCGCCCTGGATCGACAGCCCCACCACCGTGTCCTCGGCATCGTCGATCCGGCGGCTGGCAACGACGTCGAGACCGGGGGCATTCAGCGGCCCGTTGAAGATCAGCCGGCCGCGCTCGATCTGCAGATCCTGTCCGTAGGCCTGGTAGCGACCATCCTCGAGACGCACCTCGCCGAAGCCGCCGACGGGCTGGTCCGGCCGGATCCGCAGCTCCAGCCCCCCGGCCAGCCGGGTGGCGAAGCCGTGGCCGCGCAGGCTGACATCCTCGCCGAGGATCACGTCGACGTCGCCCTCGATCGGGTAGACGTCCCCCTCTTCCGGCTCCTCCATGCCGACGATCACCAGGTCTTCGGAGTTGCGACGTGCACTTTCCGGCAACTCCTCGATATTGGCGATCACCAGCGGCACGTGGATCGCGCCGTCCAGGCGTCCGCCGGTCGGTGTCAGATCGACCTGCAGATCCGGGCGGGCGTCGACCGTCATCGTCGGCAGGCGCAGCACCGGCACCGCCTCGCCGCCGACCTCCATGGCCAGACGCCAGTCGCCCGGTGCGTCGAATCGACCTTCGCCGGCAAGGGTCAGCTGCCCGCGCGTGCGAGGGGACTCGGTTTCCGTGATGCGCGCCTCCCGGAATACCGGGCGTGGCGGCGTGTCCGCCTCGCCCACCAGGGAGCCATCGAGCGTGATCCGGCCATCCGCGTCCAGTTCGGCGTCGATCCGGCCGTCGTGGTACTCGGTCCCGGCGGCGAAGGCGGCCAGCCCGAAGTCACGCAGCCGCAGGCGACCGGCCACCCGGGGGTCCGACCAGTCCCCGCTCAGCGACGCCTGTCCCCGGAGATCGCCCCGGATCTCGCCCACCGGCAGATTCGCCGGCCCGAGCAGGCGTTCGGCCAGGTCGACGAGGCGCTCGAGTTCGGCGCGGGCCAGATCCACCTCACCCTCGACCTGTCGATCCGCCAGGTCCGCGCTGCCCGTCGCGCGCAGGTCGAGCGAGTCCTCCAGCCCGGCCCGGAGCTCCCCTTCGGCCCGGTCGCCGTCGAGTCGCGCCTCCAGCCGGGCCGGGGAATAGCCGATCACCTCGAAGCCGTCGTCTGCCGCGTCCTGCGTGAAGGCATTCCCGGCAAGCCGGATCTCGCTGGCCGGCAGGTCGAGTTCGAGCTCGACGGAAGGCCGCCCCGACGCCAGCCGGGCCGAGCCGTCGATACGCAACCGCCCCGGCAGCCGCAGGGTATCCGGGTCGCCGCCCGGCCATTGCTGCCAGAGCGCCATCAGCGACAGATCGCCCCGGAGCGTCGCGGCCAGGACTTCGGCATCCCGGTCGGCATCCAGGCAGAGACGCCCGCTCTCGGCCACCGGCATGCCGGCACTGGCCGGCTGCAGGCAGAGCGCCTCGAGCGTCTGGCGCTCGGCATCCAGGCGCAGCTGCGCCGGTTCGGTCAGCGCCCAGTCACCCGCCTCGGGAGCCGAGAGATCGAGGCGGTCCAGCCGTCCCCGCCACTGCTTTCCGTCCCAGCCGCCATCGGCGGCCAGCGCCAGCCCGACCACGGCATCGGCATCGACCGAGATCCGGTGCTCCTCCGCCGTGCCGTCACCCCGCAGGGACAGGCGGTCGACAAGACTGTCCTCGGACCCGGCGGTACGCAGATCCGTCGCGTCGAGGGACAGGCTCAGCCGGTCACCGTCCTCCGGCCCGTCGAGCCGGCCATTGGCGGAAAGCCCGCCGAGCGAGTATCCGGCGAGCGCCAGGGAGCGGGCGGACAGCTGCAGCCGGCCACGCGGGGCGACCAGTGCACCGTTGAGTGTCAGGTCGGCGGTCACCTGCCCACGGGCGTCATCGACTCCGAGCGCGGCGAGATCGATGCCCGGCAGGCGGCCGATCATGTCCCAGGGCAGCCCGGCGAGATCCGGCACCGAAACCGCCACCCCAGCGTCGTCAATGCGCCAGTCCTCGAGTCGGGCGGCTGTAGCCAGCCGGCCGCCGGCCTCGAACCCTGCCCCCGGCATGGCCAGTTCGGCGCGCGACAGGCTGGCGACCCCTTCCGCCAGGCTGCCGCTGGCATCGAGCGTCAGCCGTCGCGGCTCGCCCCCGGCATCCGACTCGGTCAGGGCCGCCTGCAAGCGCTCCAGCTCGACCCGGCTCTGTTCCAGCCAGTCGCTCGCCGACAGCGGCTGCGCCCAGTCCGGCAGCCGACCATGCACCCGGCCATCGCTGGACAAGCTCAGCGACGGCCCCTGCCCGTCGACGAATCCCGCCGCGACGGGCAGCGCCTCGACCCGCCAGTCAACCTCGAAGGCGCGCTCGGCATCGAGACGCGCGTCGAGACGCGTCTCCCCGCCTCCCGTGCGGCCGTCCACGCGAAGCGTGGCCTGCTCGGGCGCGAGGTCGCCTGCAATGCCGATCGACTCCAGCCGCTCCCCCGCCAGGTCGCCATCGAGCGCGTCGATGGATACTCGCCCCGCCGCGGGGAGCCATCCCTCGGCGGACGCCAGGTCGACCGAGACGCCGAAGGACAGGTCGCCGGGCAGCTCGGGGAAGACCCACGAGGGATCGAGGGATTCCGCCTCGCCCGCCAGGCGGGCCGACCAGTCGCCGGCCAGGCGCAGGTCCCCGCCCAGCCCGAGCCTTCCACCGAGTGCGTCGACGACGAGATCCGACACGGCCAGATCCGGGCCGTCGAGCGTCAGCGTCCCGCAGGCGGCAGCCGGCAGGCCGTCGGCGCCGACCCAGTCGAGCGTCGGCCGGATGGCAAGCGCGCCCAGCGCCTCCCCGTCGACATCGACAGTGCCCGAGAGCCAGCCGAGCGGGTGATCGACCAGCAGTTCGAGCCCGGCCTGCATGGTCATCGCTTCGGCCAGTTCCACGGCGAGTTCGCCTTCGCCATCCACGCGGACGGCATCGGGGAGTTCCAGCGCAAGCCCGGCAAGGTCGAGCTCGCCTCGGGGTCGGTCGACCCGGGCGTCCAGCAGGGCCGCCAATTGCAGGGCGGGGACGCGCGCCAGCATCTCGCCACCCTGCCGGATCTCGATCGATTCGGCACGCAGGGACTTGACCTCTAACAGCCAGGGCGGCAATGGCAGATCGTCCGGTCGGAACGCCTCGCCCGGTTCGCTGCCCGCCGTTTCGCCCACCGGCAGGTCGACGCGCAGGTCGCGGACGAAAAGATCGGGCAGCCGCAGCTGCCCGCGCCAGAGCCCCGACGGCTCGATCTCGAGCCGCGCTTCGTCCAACTCGACGCGCACGCCGTCCTCGGGCCGCCAGCTCAGCCCCTCGATGCGCAGGCCGCGCCAGGGAGTGCCCTCGACCCGGTCGACCGCCAGGGCCGGGAGAAAACGCTCGGCGCGGTCGAACGACCACTGGACGCCGGCCGGGGTGCCCGTCAGCCACCACAACGCCGTGGCCGCCAGCATGAAGATGATCAACACCAGCCACCCGCCGACCAGCACCACGCGCCGGAGCCAGACGAGTCCGTCGTGAAGGAGGCGGCCGACCATCAGAACGCGGCCCCCAGCCCCAGGTGCAGCCGTGGCAGGTCATCCGAACCGTCGAGCGGCTGGGCGATGTCGACGCGTAGCATGCCTACCGGCGAGCGCCAGCGCAGCCCCACCCCGGCCCCGGTCTTCAGCTCCGCCTCGGGATCCGTGTAGGCATTGCCGGTATCGACGAATCCGGCGAGGTACCAGTCGTCACCGACCACGGGATACATCGCCTCGAGGCTGCCGGCGAGGAGGTACTGCCCCCCGGTCCGGGTGCCGTCCTCGTCCCTTGGCGAGAGCGATTCGTAACCGTAGCCGCGCACGGAACGATCGCCGCCGGTGAAGAAGCGCAGCGAGCGCGGCATCGAGTCGAAGTCGTCGGTGCCGATCATCCCGGCCTCGGCCCGCCCGGCGAAGATCCAGCGTCCGACCGGGTGGTAACCGCCGACGAACACCCGGCCGCGGACGAAGCTCGCGGCGGAAAGCACCGGCTCCGCGGCGCCCTGCAACGACACGTCGAACACCACGCCCCGGGTCGGGAAGAGCGCATCGTCCAGCCCGTCGTATCCCAGCCGGCCGCCGAGGATCGCGAAGGTGTTGGATTCCGCGGGGTCGTCGCCGTAGCGCGTCCGGTCGAGCAGGTACTCCGTGAAAAGCGATCGTGTCCAGCGGTCCGTCTCGCGCACCCACTGCACCCCGCTCGCCGCCGCGGTGGTGACGATGTCGTTGTTGTCCTCGCGCGTGACGCGCGCATAGATGTCGTAGCGTTCGTGGAGGGGATCCGCCGAGCGGGGAATGCTGTAGCTGGTGTCGAGCCGCTGCTCGATGGCGGAAAGCTCCGTGCGCGCGGCCCAGCGGTGCCCCCGCTTGTTGACGAAGCGGCGCTTGACCTGGGCCCCCACCCGCGGGCCGACATCGGTGGCGTAGCCCGCGCGCAGCTCGTAGGAAGTCCGCGGGCTGCGCCGGGCGACGACCTCCACGGGCACCTCGAGATCGTCCCGGCGGTCGAGATCGGGCTTCACCGAGACCGAGTCGAAGTACTCGGTGCCACTGAGGTTCCGGTTGATCGCCAGCAGGTTGCCGCTGGTATAGGGATCGCCCCGCTCCACCCCCGCCAGTTTCTGGGCCAGCTCCGGGCGCAGGACCGTCTGCTCGATGCTCAACTCGCCGAGCCGGTAGCGAGGCCCTGGCTCCAGGGCGAGCGCGATGTCGGCGGCCTGCCGCTCCGGATCCACACGGATCTCGCGGCGGGTGAACCGGGCATCGAGGTAGCCCAGGCGCTGGACACGGGAGAACAGGCCGTCGCGAAGCGTGTCGTAGCCGGCTTGATCGAGTGGCTTGCCGACCTCCGGACGGTTCTGCTCGACGAAGGCGTCGATCGATTCGATCGCGGCGATGCGGTCGGTCAGGTCGATGTCCACGGAGCGGACGGTCGTCACCGGCCCCTTGTCGACGTGCAGCGCCGGATCGCGACATTCGTCACGGGAAACGATGTCCCTTTCGATACGGGCATTGAAGTAGCCGAAGGCCTGCAACGCCTCCTCGGCGGCCTCCGCGGCCGCTTCCAGGTACCGGCGGATCTGGGCGGTGCTGGCATTGCAGGAGAACGTGACCCGGGGAACGGACAGGCCCACGTTGGTGATCAGGTCGACTTCGTCGAGCCCGGTGAGCTGGAGGTTCGGGGCGGCGTGCGCGGACGACCAGAACCCGGCGAACAGCAGGGCGGCCAACCACCACCCGGCGACGGTCCGGCACCATGGGGACCGGCCCGCCAGGGACAACTACACCACCTCGGCGAGGTCGCCGTTGCGCTCCAGCCAGGCTCGTCGGTCGGCGGCGCGCTTCTTGGCCAGCAGCATGTCGAAGACCTCTATGGTGTCGTCGCCCTCCACCTTCAGCTGCACCAGCCGGCGGGTGGCCGGGGCCAGGGTCGATTCGCGCAATTGCACCGGGTTCATCTCGCCCAGGCCCTTGAAGCGGGTGACCTGGATCTTGCCGCGGCGCTTTTCCGCCTCGATGCGATCGATGATGCCGTCACGTTCGTGCTCGTCCAGCGCGTAGAAGGTCTCCTTGCCGATGTCGATGCGATACAGCGGCGGCATGGCGACGAAGACGTGGCCGGCATCCACCAGCGCGGGGAAGTGACGCAGGAACAGCGCCGAGAGCAGGGTGGCGATGTGCAGGCCGTCGGAGTCGGCATCGGCCAGGATGCAGACCTTGCCGTAGCGCAGCTTGGAAAGGTCGTCCGAGCCGGGCTCGAGGCCCAGGGCCACGGCGATGTCATGCACCTCCTGGCTGGCGAGCACCTGGGCGGGATCGGTCTCCCAGGTGTTCAGGATCTTGCCGCGCAGCGGCATGATCGCCTGGAAGTCGCGGTCGCGTGCCTGCTTGGCCGACCCGCCGGCCGAGTCCCCTTCCACGAGAAAAAGCTCGGTGCGCGAGAGGTCGGTCGAGGCGCAGTCGGCCAGCTTGCCGGGCAGCGCCGGACCGCTGGTGACGCGCTTGCGCGCCACCTTCTTCTCGCTCTTGATGCGATTCTGGGCCGATTCGATCGCGATGGCGGCGATCTTCTCGCCCATGTCCGCGTGCTGGTTGAGGTAGAGCGAGAGCGCGTCCTTGACCACCCCGCCGATGAAACTGGCCGACTCGCGCGAGGACAGGCGCTCCTTGGTCTGGCCGGCGAACTGCGGGTCGTGCAGCTTGGCCGAGAGCACGAAGCGCACCCGTTCGAAGACGTCCTCGGGCGACAGGCGCACGCCGCGCGGCAGCAGGTTGCGGAACTCGCAGAACTCGCGGATCGCCTCGGTGAGTCCCTGGCGCAGGCCGTTGACGTGGGTGCCGCCCTGCAGGGTCGGGATCAGGTTGACGTAGCTCTCGGTCAGCCCATCGCCCGGCTCGGTCGCCCAGACCACGGCCCAGGCGACTTCCTGCGCGCGCCCGCCGTCCGGGGCCTTCATGTGGCCGACGAAGCCCCCGGGTGGCAGAACCTCCTGGCCGGCGACGCTCTCGAGCAGGTAGTCACGCAGGCCGTCGGCGTAGCACCAGTCCTCGCGCTCGCCGGAGGCCTCGTCGGTCAGGCTGACCTGGAGACCCGGGCAGAGCACCGCCTTGGCGCGCAGCACGTGACGCAGGCGGGCCATGTTGAAGCGCGGCTGGTCGAAGTAGCTGGTGTCCGGCCAGAAGGTCAGCGTGGTGCCGGTGTTGCGCTTGCCGACCGTGTCGATCACCTCCAGCGGACGGGTGACATCGCCGTGGGCGAACTCGATCCGGTGCAGCTGGCCGTCGCGCTTGATGTCCACCACCAGGCGGTTCGAGAGGGCGTTGACCACCGAGACGCCCACCCCGTGCAGGCCGCCGGAGAACTGGTAGGACTTGTCCGAGAACTTGCCGCCGGCGTGCAGGCGCGTGAGGATCAGCTCCACCCCGGAGATGCCATGTTCGGGATGCACGTCCACCGGCATGCCGCGGCCGTCGTCGGCCACCGTCAACGCGCCGTCGGCGTGCACCGTCACGTCGATCCGCCCGGCATGCCCGCTGATGGCCTCGTCGACGCTGTTGTCGATCACCTCCTGCGCGAGGTGATTGGGCCGCGTGGTGTCGGTGTACATCCCCGGGCGCTTCTTCACCGGATCGAGCCCGGTGAGCACCTCGATCGAGCCGGCGGTGTAATCGGATCTTTCAGCCATAATCAACGGTTGCATGAAGTGGGAACGACGCGGACGCGGCCGTGGCCGCAAACGCGCATCAGCAGAAAGTGTACACGCCCCGGCGGCCGTTGCCCTTGAAACGGACGCCTGCTGCCACCATGTCCGCGCAGGGTCCGGTCTCATTTTTCGAGAATCACCCAGCGATACCGTCAATCGATCGAGGACAGCCAGACCATGAGCGACAGCGAACACGTCTTTCCCGTCACCACCCCGGAATTCCACGACAAGGTGATCGAGGCCTCCCGGGAAACCCCGGTACTGGTGGACTTCTGGGCCGAATGGTGCGGTCCCTGCCGCCAGCTGATGCCGTTGCTCTCGCGGATCGTCGAGGAGATGGGCGGTCAGGTGAAGCTGGCCAAGGTCAATACCGAGGAGGAGCAGGAACTCGCCGCACAGATCGGCGTGCGCAGCCTGCCGACGGTGATGCTGTTCGTCGGCGGCCGCCCGGTCGACCAGTTCCAGGGCGCCCTGCCCGAAGGCCAGATCCGCGAATTCATCAGCCGGCACGTGCTCTCCGAGATCGACAAGATCCGTCGCGAGGCGCAGCAGCTGCGCGCCGCGGGGGCCCTGGACCAGGCGATGGACCTGCTCAAGAAGGCAAACCAGCAGGAGCCGGGCAACGTCGAGGTGCTGCTGGACATCGCCGACCTGATCGCCGAACAGGGCGACCTCGACCAGGCCTGGGAGATCCTCGAATCGCTGCCGGTGGACGCGGCCACCCGCGAAGACGTCAAGGCGTTCAAGGCCCGCATCGGCGTGGCGCGCTCGGCGCAGTCCGGCCCGCCCGAGGACGAGCTGCGCGCACGCATCGAGAAGGATCCCAAGGATTGCGAGGCCCGCGAGGCGCTGGCCGCCAAGCTCGCCATGCGCAACGACATCGAGGGCGCGCTGGAGCAGTACTACCAGATGATGCTGCG
>JAWLHL010000056.1:0-9308 GCA_041690375.1 Guyparkeria sp.
CATTCTACGCTCGCCCCGTCGCCTGTCAAGCCCTGATTTCGAACTTTCTGGCGACTCCCCGGCGGGCTTCTGGTCAGCCCCTCGTGCCGGAAAGGAGCGCGAATGATACAGGACCGATTCGCGCTTTCAACCCCTTTCGAGGAAGAATCTGGTGGGTCGTGTAGGATTCGAACCTACGACCAATTGGTTAAAAGCCAACTGCTCTACCAACTGAGCTAACGACCCCGTGTCGAGGACTGCGCATTTTACACAGCTTCTCGGGGCTGACAACCCCTTTGTTGCAATTTTTTGCTTGCGCCGCGGCAGGGCCGGGTTGCCGAAGGGCGGCGGGCGCGGCGGAGCGACCAGGCGGGGGAGGTTTGCCTTGCGGCATCGCGGCTAAAGCCGCTCCTACGGCGGCTAGAGAGTCCTTCGCTGTGCCGGTCCGAAGACTTATGGGAAGTCGGTCTTGCGACCGACGTTGGGCTGAAGCCCAACCCACTGGGGGCACTACCATAGAAGATCCGGCAGGGGTGCGGTCAAACGTACCGGGTGGGGTCGGGGATGCCGGCCTCGAGGAAACCCTGTCGGCGGTAGTGGCAGGAGTCGCACTGGCCGCAGGCGCGCCCGGCGTCGTCCGCCCGGTAGCAGGAGACCGTCAGGCCGTAGTCGACGCCCAGCGCCGTGCCCTTTTCGATGATCTCCGCCTTGGTCAGTTGCAGCAATGGCGCGTGGATCTCGAAGGGGTGGTCGGCGGCCGTGGCGATGTTGGCCAGGCGCTCGAACTGCTCGATGAAGGCCGGGCGGCAGTCGGGGTAGCCGGAATAGTCGACCGCGTTGACCCCGATGTAGATGCGCGTGGCCCCAAGCACCTCGGCCCAGCCGAGGGCGAAGGAGAGGAAGGTGAGGTTGCGCGCCGGCACGTAGGTGCTGGGGATCGCGTCGCTGGCCGGGTCGTAGTCCGGCACGGACCGGCTCATGTCGGTCAGGGACGAGCCGCCGATGCCGTCCATGTCGATGCGGATGGTGCGGTGGTCGGCCGCGCCGACGGCCCCGGCCACCCGGGCGGCGGCGTCCAGCTCGGCGCGGTGGCGCTGGCCGTAGTCGAAACTCAGGGCGTGGACGGCGAACCCGTCGGCCCGGGCCTGCCAGGCCAGCGTGGCCGAATCGAGGCCGCCGGAGACCAGCACGACGGCCGGCTCGTTCTGCTGCTCTCCCCGCTCATTCATGCTCAGCGACCCGGCTCGTCGCCCCAGACCAGCTTGTGCAACTGCATCTGGAAGCGGATCTCGCGGCCGCTTTCCAGGATCCACTCGGCCAGCTCGGTGGGCGTGATCCCGCCGTGCACCGGCGAGAACAGGACGGGGAAGCGCCGGTCGAGGCGGTGCTCGTCGACCCGGGCGAGCGCCCAGTCGAAATCCTCGCGGCTGCCGATCACCACCTTGATCTCGTCGGCGGGCTTGAGGCTGTCTAGGTTCTCCCAGCGGTTGCGGTCGACCTCGCCCGAACTGGGCGTCTTGAGGTCCATGACCACGTGCACGCGCGGGTCGACGGCGGCGATGTCCAGCGCCCCGCTGGTCTCCAGGCTGACCACGTGGCCGGCGTCGGCCAGCCGTGCGAGCAGCGTCGGACAGGCGGGCTGAGCCAGCGGCTCGCCGCCGGTGACGCAGACGTGCCGGGTCTGCAGCGCGCGAACCTGCTCGAGGATGGTCTCGAGCGTCATGCGCTCGCCCCCGGTGAACGCGTAGGCCGTGTCGCAGTAGACGCAGCGCAGCGGGCAGCCGGTCAGGCGGACGAACACCGTCGGCCAGCCGACGTGGTCGGACTCGCCCTGGAGGGAGCGGAAGATCTCGGTGATGCGCAGGTTCTGCCCGCCCGATGCTTCCACCGTGTCGAGCGGCATGGCGGCCTCGAAGGAGTTCATCCGCCGATACGGTCCAGTCGCTGCTTGGCCAGGCCGGCGGCCTGCGAGTCCGGGTACTGCTCGATAACGGCGTTGAAGTGCTGCTTCGCCCCGTCGACGTCGTCGTTCTCCTGGGCGATGTAGCCCAGCTTGAGCATGGCGTCCGGCACGCGGTTGCTGTCGGGATAGGTCTCGATCAGCTCGCTGTAGGCCTCGTGGGCGGAATCGTAGTCTCGCTGGACGTAGTAGGTCTCGCCCTGCCAGAAGAAGGCGCTCGAGGCCCAGCTGCCGCGCGGGTTGGCGTCGATCACCTTCTGGAAGGCGCCCACGGCCTTGTCGTACTCGCCGGCCTTGAGGACCTCGAAGGCCTCGTTGTAGAGCGCCTGCTGTTCCTCGTTGCCGGCCTGCCCGCCGCCGGCCGCGCCCGAGGATTCCGACGAATCGCTCTTGTCCGCGGCCGTTCCTTCCGCATCCGTGGCGGCCACGGACGCCCCCTCGGGCAGTTCCTGGCCGGCCGGACCCGTCTCGCTCATCATCCCCGCGACGGGCGTCTGACGCTGTTCGAGTTTCTTGATGGCCTCTTCATGGCGGCGCGCCTGGCGCTCCAATGCCCGCTCCTGCTCGGAGACCTGCCCCTGGAGCTCGCGGACCTGGCGCTCCAGGCTGTCCATGCGCTGCATCATGCGCTGCAGCAGGGCCGCCTGGCCGGAGCCGGCGTCGATGTCGGCCACCGACGCGCCGCTGCCGGCCATCGGCGTGGTGCGCGCTTCTGTCTGCTCGGCTTCCCGGTCCTCGCTCGACTCGGCGTCGGCGGAGTCTCCACCCCAGTTGAGCCAGCCGGGAGCCGACTCCTGGGCCGCCACCGGCCCGGCGAAGGAAACGGCCAGCACGGCGGCGGCCAGCGGCCGGAGCGCGAAATGGGTAGAACGTGCAATGGAATCCATGGCGTGAAACCTGTCAGTCAGTGAACGGGCCCCAGACCGGGTCGCGTACCTTGCCCCGGTCGTAGCTGAGAGTCTGCGGTTCGCCCCCGATGACGGGAGAGATCTTGAGCACCGACCCGCTGCCCGACTGGGCAGCATAGACGACCATCGCCCCGTTCGGGGCGTAGCTGGGCCGCTCCTCGGAGCCGCCGCGGCTGAGCAGGCGGCGTTCGCCGTCCGCCAGTTCCTGCTCGGCCACGTGGAAGCCGCCGTCCTGGCGGCTGACGAAGGCCAGTCGCTCGCCGTCGGGCGAGATGCGCGGACCGGCCGCGTAGGGCGTGTCGAAGGTCAGCCGCCGCGCCCGGTCGTCCGGGCTGGACTTGCGGAACACCTGCGGCTGGCCGAAGCGGTCGGAGGTGAAGGCGATGCTGCGGTTGTCCGGGTACCAGGTCGGCTCGGTGTCGATCGCGCCGCTGCGGGTCATCTGCGTCGAGCGCCGCGTGCCCAGGTCGATGACGTAGATGTCCGGGTTGCCGCCCTTGGACAGCGTCACGGCGATCTTGTCGCCGCGCGGCGACCAGGCCGGCGCCCCGTTGATGCCGGGGAAGTCGGTCAGCTGGTAGCGCTCGCCGGTCCCCAGGTCCTGCACCCAGATGGCCGAGCGGTTGCCCTCGAAGGACACGTAGGCCAGCTGCCCACCGTCGGGCGACCAGCTCGGCGACATGATCGGGTACGGCGACTCGAGCACCGTGCGCGGGTTGGCGCCGTCCGAGTCGGCGATCTGCAGGGTATAGGTCTTGTCGTCGTCCCGGCCGCGCTCGGTGACGTAGGCCAGGCGCGTGGAGAAGGCGCCGCGGTCGCCGGTCAGTTCCTCGTAGACCAGGTCACTGATGCGGTGGGCGATGCTGCGATCGTTGGAGGCACTCCCCGTGATCCGGCTACCGATCAGCCGGTCGCCGTTGCTCACGTCGACGAGGTAGAAGCTGGCACGCAGGCGGTCGCCTTCGGATTCGACCGACCCCATCACGACGTAGCTCGCCTTGCCGGCACGCCAGTCGTCGACACGCATGTCGCCGGGGCTCGTCGGGCGGCCGGGCATGGCGTCGCGGGCGATCGGCGCGAACAGGCCCGATCGCGCCAGGTCGTCGCCGATGATGCGGGCGAGGTCATCGATGTCCCCGGGCTGGTCGAAGGGCACCACGGCGACGGGCACGCCGGTCTCGGTACCGCCGCTGATGTCGATTTCCAGCGCGGCCCGCGCGGGCGTGGCGACCACGAACGCGGCAACCAGTGCAAGCAGCATGGCCGTCCCGCGACCGCGCCTGCGCGCCACCCACCGCGGAAGGAGCGCACCGAACGAAAATCGCCTAGCTGCCAGAGTCTTCATGTCGATCACCTCGGGAGAACCCGGTTATTGCGGCCTGAAATTGAATCGGAGCTCTTCCTGGAAGATCTCCTGCATCTCCGGCTGGGGCAGCGGAGAGGCGGCGCGGATGGCCCGCTCGACCGAACGCTCGAACAGGCGGTCCCCGTCGCAGTTGTTGATGGTCACGTTCTGGACGCGGCCGTCGGCATCCTGACGCACCGTGACCGTGCACTCCCAGCCGATCTTGGCGCCCCGCGGACGCTGCCAGTTGTCACGCACCTTCGCCTGGATGGCGGCGGCCCAGCGTGCCAGCGCGTCCTCCCGGGCGCTGGCGTCTGCCTCGGCGGCGAGCTGCTCCCGGAGGGCGCGTTCGGCAGCCTCGCGCTCGGCGCGCTCGCGTGCCGCCTGTTCCTCGGCCTCGCGGCGTGCCTTTTCCTCCGCTTCCTTGCGCGCCTGCTCCTCGGCCTCTTTACGAGCCTGCTCCTCCGCCTCCTTGCGCGCTTTCTCTTCGGCCTCGCGGCGCGCCTTTTCCTCGGCTTCCTTGCGCGCCTTCTCTTCGGCCTCCTTGCGGGCCTGCTCCTCGGCTTCCTGGCGGGCCTTCTCTTCCGCCTCCTTGCGAGCCTTTTCTTCGGCCTCCTTGCGGGCCTGTTCCTCGGCTTCCTTGCGAGCTTTCTCTTCCGCCTCGCGACGCGCCTTTTCCTCGGCCTCCTTGCGGGCCTGCTCCTCGGCCTCGCGGCGCTTGGCGGCCTCCTCGGCCTCCTTGCGGGCCGCCTCGGCTTCCTTGCGGGCGGCCTCTCGGGCGGCTTCGGCCTCCTCGCGCGCCTTGGCCAGTTCCGCGAGGCGCTGTTCTTCCTCGGCGGCGGCCTGTTCGCGCTCCTCGCGCAGCTTCTGCATCTGCTCTGACCGGGCCTCCTCGGCGCGGCGGGCGGCGGCCGCCTCCTCGACAGCCTTCTCCGCCTCCGCCCGCTCGCGCTCGCGTGCCTCGCGCTGCTCGCGCATGCGCTCGGCCTGCCGCTCGACGGACTCGGAAGAAACCGACTCGGCCTCGATGTTCGGGGTGGGCACGCTCTCCGCCTCGCCGGCGGGCTTGACCTTCTCCGGCTCCCAGAGCTCGTGGAAGACCACGGCCAGCGCCAGCAGCACGTGCAACAGCACGGCCACGAGCACGGCGATCGGCATGCGGGCGATCATTCGCAGCATGGCCTACTGCCCCTCCTCGTCGGGCGCCGCCGGGTCGGAGTCGGTGACCAGCCCGACCTTGGCCGCCCCGCCCTGCTGGGCGGCGACCATGGCGCGCATGACGGCCTCGTAGTTCGACGAGCGGTCACCCTTGACCAGGATCGGGATCTCCGGGTCCACGGACCGGGCGGCGGCCACGAGCTCGGTGACGGTCGCCAGGCTAACCGGGGCGTCCGGGTTCTCCGCCTGGTTGACGTAGTACTCGCCCTCGCTATCGACGATGATCAGCAGCGGCGGCTCGTCCTGTTCCTCGAGCGGGGTGGCCGCGGCCTTGGGGGGTTCGACCTCGACACCCTGCTGCAGCATCGGCGCGGTCACCATGAAGATGACCAGCAGCACCAGCATGACGTCGATGTAGGGAACGACATTGATCTCGGCGACCATGCGTCGTGCCCGTCGCGTACGCCGCGCCATGGGTCACTTGCCTCCCAGCTGGCGTTGCAGGAGTCCCAGGAACTCGTCGATGAAGTTGTCGTAACGACCGGAGAGCCAGTCGACCCGCTGCGTGTAGCGGTTGTAGGCGATGACCGCCGGGATGGCGGCGAACAGGCCCATGGCGGTCGCGATCAGCGCTTCGGCGATCGGTGGCGCGACAGCCGCGAGCGTCGCGCTCTGCATGGTGCCGAGGTTCATGAACGCGCTCATGATGCCCCAGACCGTGCCGAACAGGCCGACGTAGGGGCTGACCGAGCCAACGGTGGCCAGGAAGGACACGCCTTCCTCGAGCTGGTCGATCTGGCGGTTCTGGGCCACGTTCATGGCCCGCTCGACGCCGTCGATGATCTGCGCCTGGCTGCGCCCCTCGACCGCCCGCAACCGCTGGAACTCGCGGAAACCGGCCTCGAAGACCGCCTCGTGGCCCTCGCGCGGCTGCCCCCCGCGGGAGAGGCGGTCATAGAATTCGCTGAGGCTGCCGCCGGCCCAGAAGCTTCCCTCGAACTGGCGCACGCGGCCCACGGCGCGCTTGTAGACCCGGGCCTTGTGGATGATCAGGGCCCAGGAGCCGATCGAGGCCAGCACGAGGATGATCAGGACAAGTTGAACCGGCAGGCTGGCGCCGGTGATGAGTTCGACAACGGATGGCTCGGAATTCACGCAAAAGACTCCAGGATCGCCTCGGGGATTGGTTTGGGACGCATCGTGTCGCTGTCGACACAGACCGCGCGTGCCACGACTTCACACAAGACCTCTGAATCGGCCGAATGTTCCACGCGCTGGACGAAGTCGATGGACGCCCCGCGCAGACGGTCCACCTCGCAGGTGACGTTCAGCGCGTCATTAAATCGTGCCGGCCGGCGATATTCAACCGACACCCGGGAGACGACGAAAAGCAGGCGATGGTCGTCCCGAAGCGCGTCCTGCTCCCATCCGCGGGCGCGCAGCCACTCGGTCCGGGCACGCTCGCAGAAGTTGAGGTAACGGGCGTGGTAGACCACCCCGCCGGCGTCCGTGTCCTCGTAGTAGACGCGCACCGGCCAACGGAACACTTCGAGCGATGGGCTCACGACGACTCCCCCGCCAGCAGGTCGGGCTGGCCGCCGTCCCACTGCGCCGGCGGCGAGAAGCCGAAATGCGCCCAGGTCTGGCGGGTGGCCATGCGCCCGCGCGGCGTGCGCACGAGAAAGCCCTGCTGGATCAGGTAGGGCTCGAGGACGTCCTCGATGGTATCGCGCGATTCGCCGATGGCCGCCGCGAGATTGTCGAGGCCCACCGGGCCGCCGTCGAATTTCTCCAGCAGGGTCTCGAGCAGGCGACGGTCCTGGTGGTCGAAGCCGCGCCGGTCGACCTTGAGCATGTCGAGCGCCGCACTGGCGATGTCGCGGTCGACCCGGCCGCCGCTCTTGACGTCGGCGTAGTCGCGCACCCGGCGCAGCAGGCGGTTGGCGATGCGCGGGGTGCCGCGCGAGCGGGCGGCGATCTCGCGCGCGCCCTCCGCGTCCATGTCCAGCTGCGTCAGGCGGGCCGAGCGTTCGACGATGTGGACCAGGTGCTCGACGGCGTAGAACTCCAGGCGCTGGATGATGCCGAAGCGGTCGCGCAGCGGGTTGGTGAGCATGCCGGCGCGGGTGGTCGCACCCACCAGGGTGAACGGCGGCAGGTCGAGCTTGATCGAGCGCGCCGCCGGCCCCTCGCCGATCATGATGTCGATCTGGTAATCCTCCATCGCCGGGTAGAGGATCTCCTCGACCACGGCCGACAGGCGATGGATCTCGTCGATGAACAGCACGTCGCCCGGCTCGAGGTTGGTCAGGAGCGCGGCGAGATCGCCCGGGCGCTCGAGCACGGGGCCGGAGGTCTGCTTGAGGCTCACGCCCATCTCGTTGGCGATGATGTGCGCGAGCGTGGTCTTGCCCAGCCCCGGCGGGCCGAAGATCAGCACGTGATCGAGCGGCTCGCCCCGGTTGCGCGCGGCAGGGACGAAGATCTCCATCTGCTCGACCACCGCCGGCTGGCCGATGTAGTCGGCCAGCCGGCGCGGGCGCAGGGCGCGCTCGAGGGCCTCCTCGTCGGGGCGGTGTTCGGAGCTGACGAAACGGGCGTCTTCCATTCCTTCACTCATGGCTTACTTGACCGTCTGGCGCAGGGCGAGGCGAATCAGGGATTCGGCGTTGTCCGCGCCTTCCTTCTCGGCCCGGGTGATCATGCGGTTCGCCTCGGCCGGCTTGTAGCCCAGCGCCTCCAGCGCACTGGTCGCCTCGTCGCGCGGGCTGTCGGCGACGGGCTCGCCGCCGGCAATCCTGGGTGCGGCGCCGCCCGGCTGCTTGTCGAGCCGGTCGCGCATCTCGATGATCAGCCGCTCGGCGGTCTTCTTGCCGATGCCCGGCACCTTGGTCAGGGCGGTGACGTCGTCGTTCATCACGCAGTCGCGGAACTGGGCCTCCGACATGCCCGAAAGCACGGCGACCGCCATCCGCGGGCCGATGCCGGAGACCTTGATCAGGGCGCGGAACAGGTCGCGTTCACGCGTGGTGGCAAAGCCGTACAGCAGTTGCGCGTCCTCGCGGACCACCAGGTGGGTGTGCAGGACGATGTCGTCCTCGCCCTGGGTGGCGAAGAAGGTCGACATCGGTGCCTCGACCTCGTAGCCGATCCCGTGCACGTCCACCAGCAGGAACGGCGGCTTGCGGGAGAGCACCCGTCCGGCCAGACGACCAATCATTTCTTACCTCCGGCCTTGCCCGCCGCGCGGGCCATGAGTGTCGCGGCATCCATGTCGCGCCAGCCGCGCGAATCGCTGCGGCGGCGGTAACGGCGCTGGGAGGCCTCGCGCAGGATCTCGCGTGCCTCGCCGCCCCCGCCGGCGGCCACGCCGCCGAAGGCATTGCTGCGGTAGCAATGGCACAGCGCGACCGCCGCGGCGTCCGCGCCGTCGGCCGACGGAAGCGCATCCAGCCCAGCCAGCCTCTGGATCATGTGCGCCACCTGGGTCTTGTCGGCCCGGCCGCTGCCGACCACCGCCTGCTTGACGGTCGCCGGCATGTATTCCTCGACAGGCAGCCCGTGGCGCACCACGGCGGCCAGCGCCGCCCCGCGCGCCTGGGCGAGCTTGAGCGACGAGGATTCGCTGCGGTACATGAAGATCTGCTCGATGGCGCACTCGGTCGGATCATGGGTCTCGATCCACTCGCTCACGGCATCGAAAACGCCGCCCATGCGGGCGGCGAAGTCACCACGGGACTGCAGCGACAGGCTTTCCAGCCCCAGGCAGCGCGCCCGGCCGGCGGAGAACTCGATCACCGCCAGCCCCAGCACGCGCGAGCCGGGGTCGATGCCCAGCACCCGGCGCGCGGGACGATTCGCTTGTGGCGAATCAGGCATAGACCTCGTCCGGGATCTCGGCGTTGTGGTAGACCTCCTGGACGTCGTCGAGGTCCTCGAGCATGTCGATCAGCTTGAC
>JAWLHL010000057.1:0-8742 GCA_041690375.1 Guyparkeria sp.
TCCGGCAACCTGCCCTCGAAGGACGGCAAGTACAGCCTCTACTGCGCGGTGATCGTCAAGAAGGTCGACGAGAAGACCCGTTCCAAGGTCGGCATCAACGAGCTGCTGCGCGACGTGTGATCCACGTCGTGTCGGCGGGCACCTCGCCGGCAATCGGAAAGACAGGAAAAAGGCCCGAAGGGATTGATCTCCCTTCGGGCCTTTTCACGTGGCGGGCTCAGGCCTGGCGGCGCCCCACCCCATGGGTGACGAAACCGGGCCCCTGGTGCCCCGGCCCTTCGTCGAGCAGCACCTTGCCCTCGGCGAGGATCAGCCAGTCCAGGCCCGACAGATCCTGGGAGAGATCGCTGGCCCGTACCAGCATGTCGGCACGCTTCGGCCCACCGCTCTGGTACGCCAGCTGGCGCGGATGGAACAGCTCGACGATCAGCAGCCCTCCCGGACGCAGGGCTCCGACGGCACGCCGGTATACCTCGCGGCGAGCGCTCGGCTCGAAGTGCAGGTAGACCAGCACCACGGCGTCGAATTCGTCTTCCTGCCAGTCCCACTCGGTGAGATCAGCGCAGTGGACGCTCAGGGTCACGTCGCGCTCGTCGGCGAGCTGTCGCGCCTTCCCGCAGCCCACGGCGGAGTAGTCGATGCTGGTGACCTCGAAGCCCTCCTCGGCCAGCCATACCCCGTTGCGGCCCTCGCCGTCCCCGAGCACCAGCACGCGCGCCCCCGGCGGCAGCCGGTAGACCTGGCTCAGCAGGAATTCGTTGGGGTGCGTCCCGTAGAGAAAGTCGACCTGCCCGTACTTATCGTTCCAGAATTCCGACATCGTTCGGCTCGTGCCCCTGTTTGCGAATGGGCGTCAGTCTAAACCAATTCGGCCGGCGTCATCGTTCGCTCCTGCGGCCTGACCGTCCGTCCTCCGGATCGCACGTTCCGCCGGGAAGACCATGCAGAAGCGGCTGCCCTCGCCCGGCGTGCTTTCGATCTTGAGGCGGGCGCCGTGACGAAGCGCGACGTGCTTGACGATGGCCAGCCCGAGGCCGGTTCCTCCCCGCGAACGGGAACGCCCCACGTCGATGCGGTAGAAACGTTCGGTCAGCCGGGGAATGTGCCTGGGTTCGATGCCGATGCCGGTATCCGCGACCGTGCAGACCGGCCGCCCCTTGCCGTCGAGCGACCAGGAGACCGAGACCCGCCCGCCGGCCGGCGTGTACTTGACGGCGTTGAAGACAAGATTGGAAAAGGCCGACTGCAGTTCGCGCGGCACACCCCGCAAATGGAGGCCGGGATCGATCTCCGCCTCGATCCGGTGGCCCTCGTCGCCGGAGAGCAGGCGAGCGTCGGCGAGAATGGGGCGCAGGAGCCGATCGACGTCGACGTCCTCGAACAGTTCCTCGTCGGGCTGGGAGGTCTCCAGGCGGGAGAGCAGGAGCAGGTCCTCGACGATCCGCCGCATGCGGTCGGCCTGCTGGTGCATGTTCCCGAGGATGCGCTGCATCTGCGGATCCATTTCCTCGTCCGTGTCCAGGAGCGTCTCGACGTATCCGACCAGCACGGTAAGCGGCGTGCGCAGCTCGTGGGAGACGTTGGCGACGAAGTCCTGGCGCACGCCCTGCAGGCGATGCAGTGCGGTGATGTCCCTCCCGATCAGGAGCAAGCGGTCCGAGCCGTAGGGTTCGACCCGCAGCGAAAGCGCCCGGCTCTCGTCGCCGGGCGCCTCGATCTCGAGCGGGGCCTGGTCGGCGCCGTGGTCCAGCCAGTCGACGAATGCCGGGGCACGCAGCAGGTTGTCGATGCGCAGCCCCTGGTCGGCGGGATTCAGCCCCAGCATGTCGGCAGCGGCATCGTTGAGCCACTCGATCTCCCGGTCCTCCGTCAGCACGACCATCGCGTCCGGCACCGACATCGCCGAGCGGTGGTAACGCTTGAGCAGGCGCACCAGCCGGCGCTGACGCCGATGCCACGCCCGCCGCAGGCGGCGCTGCCGGGCCTGAACGAGCCCCGGCAGGCCCCATACCCTCCGGCGCGTCCAGGCGATCGGCAGGCTGCGAGCCAGAAAGGCGACGCGCAGGAGCAGCGAGCCGGCGTAGAGCAGGCCCGCCAGGCCCGCGGCCCAGCCCCAGGCGCCGGCGATGCCGGCTCCCGTCGCCCAGAGACCGAACAGCACACCGACCAGCATGGAACCCGCCAGCAGCAGGAACTCCTCTCGCCACGCGCGGGCACGCATCCGCGCACCGCGGGCAAGGCGGGCACGATGCCGGCGATCGGCGGAATCGGCCTCGTCGGGACGGCCAAGGGTGGAGGATCGGGGATCGTCGGGTTCGCTCATGTCACCTCGATGGACGGGACCGGCATACGCCCGGGGTCAATGGGCGGACATCCGGTACCCGACCCCGCGGACGGTCTGGATCAGGCCATCATACCCGCTGGGGGCAAGGGCCTTGCGCAGGCGCAGGATGTGGACGTCCACGGTGCGCTCCTCGACGTAGGCATTCTGCCCCCAGACCCGGTCGAGCAGTTGCGTCCGGGTGAAAACCCGGTCCGGGTGGCGCATGAAGAAGGCCAGCAGGCGGAACTCGGTCGGTCCCATGTCCACCGGCTCGTCGGCGGCCGTGACTCGATAGCTTTCCTGGTCGAGCTGGAGACCGGCGATGTCGAGCACCGCGCTCTCGGTTTCAGGCGCGCTGCGGCGCAGCACCGCCTTGATGCGGGCGAGCAGTTCGCGGGGCGAGAAGGGCTTGGTGACGTAGTCGTCCGCGCCGGCCTCCAGCCCGCTGACCTTGTCCTCCTCCTCGCCGCGGGCGGTCAGCATCACGATCGGCACGTCTCGGGTCAGTTCGTCACGCTTGAGACGCCGGGCGAACTCGATGCCGCTGGCCCCGGGGAGCATCCAGTCGAGCAGCACCAGGTCGGGCATCTTCTCCGCGATACGCTCGTAGGCCTCGACGATGTCGCCGGCCTCGACGAGCTGGTAGCCCGCCCGCCCGAGCGCGAAGGCGACCATCTCCCGGATCGGCTTTTCGTCCTCGACAATCAGTATGGTCTTCTGCATCGATCGTTCCCCGGTCATCACCGGGCCTCGCGGTGGGTTCGTTCGACGGCATTATGAAGTCGGCGCGATGACAGCAGCATGACAAGATGACAGCATGGTTCGCCTGCGAAAGACAGGCCGCTTGGGCCATAATCGCGGTGACAACCGACCGACCCACTACCCGGGAGCATCCAGCCCATGAAGAAAGCCGATCCCGACATCGTCGCCCTCGACGTCGCCAGGGCCCTTGCCGAGGACGTCGGCAGCGGTGACGTCTCCGCCCAGCTGATCCCCGCGGATCGAAAGGCCCACGCCCGGATCGTCAGCCGCGAGACCGGCGTCCTGTCGGGCAGCGAATGGGCGGACGCCGCCTTCCGCCGGGTCTCCCCCGCCGTGCATGTCGAGTGGGCCGTGGACGACGGCGACTCGCTTTTCCCCGAGCAGAGCCTGTGCCTGATCAGCGGTCCGGCGCGCGCCATGCTCACCGCCGAGCGCGTCGCCCTGAACTTCCTGCAGACGCTCAGCGCCACGGCCACCGTCACGCGCCAGTACGTCGATGCCGTCAAGGGCACCGGGGCCGTCATCCTGGACACGCGCAAGACCCTGCCCGGGCTGCGTCATGCGCAGAAGAAGGCCGTGGTGGACGGCGGCGGAATGAATCACCGCATGGGACTGCACGACATGGTGATGCTCAAGGAGAACCACATCCAGGCGGCCGGCTCGATCACCGAAGCCGTGCGCGCCGCCGGGGTCGTCGCCCGCGACCTGCCGCTCGAGGTGGAAGTTGAGAATCTGGAACAGATGGAAGAGGCGCTCGCCGCCGGAGTCCAACGCCTCCTGCTGGACAACTTCGATCCACCACTGCTCCGGGAGGCCGTGCACCTGAACGCTGGACGAGCGAAGCTCGAATCCTCGGGGAACGTGACCCTGGAAACGATCCGCGAGGTCGCGGAAACCGGCGTGGACTACATATCCATCGGCGCGCTCACCAAGCACGTGCGCGCCGTCGACCTGTCGATGCGGTTCATCGACTGATATCCGGGGGCTCCTGCCCGCGGACACCGCCCGGCTGTCGGGATCGCGGCTCAGTCGAAGTCGTAGTACTTCTGGTTCAGGTAGGCCGTGACCGCTTCGACTTCCTCGTCGAACCAGGGCGCGTTGAAGTTGTTCGCGCAGGCCTGGACCATGGTGCGGAGGCTGTCGTAGCTGTCCATCTTGCCGGCCTCGGCGCGGGCCTGGAACCAGTCTTCGTCGTGCGGGACCATGTGGCATTCGGCGCAGTTCTCGGCAAACAGCTCCTCGCCCCAGGAGATGTCGGGCTCCTCGGCCTGCACGGGAACGGTCAGCGCCAGGCCGGCGGCAAGGCCCAGACAGAGCCCCAGCATCCGGCTCGGTTTTCGTGTCGCGGGAGACGTGATCCTGTTCTGCATGGCAATGTCGCTCCTTTTCTGCTGGAATTTCGGACCCTTGGCGCGGGACCGAGCATTCCCGGAGTGTAGGCCGGCGCCGTTGATACGGAAATCAATTTTTCCTATCTGGAACAACATAAATCTCTTACATAAGGGCTATTCGATGATCACCGTCTACGGCATCAGGAACTGCGACAGCGTCCGCAAGGCCCGCGCATGGCTGGACGCACGCGGGCTGGAATATCGTTTCCACGACTACAGGAAGGAAGGCGTGCCCGCCGACCGGCTGGACAGCTGGCTCGACCGGTTCGGCTGGGAAACGGTGATCAACCGGCGCGGCATGACCTGGCGGCGCCTGCCCGAGGAACAGAGGCAGTCCATGGACACGAACGGGGCCCGGGCGGCGGCCGAGGCAAACCCCAGCTTGATCCGGCGACCGATCGTCGAACATGAGGGCAGTACGCTGGTCGGCTTCGATGCGGAGGAATGGCAGGAGGCGCTGGCATGACGGACGCCACCATCGAACTGGCCCGCGAACTGATCCGGCGGGCATCGGTCACGCCGGACGACCGGGGCTGCCAGCCCCTGATCGCCGAGCGCATCGCTCCGCTGGGGTTCACGATCGAGGCGCTGCGCTTCGAGGAAGTCGACAACCTGTGGGCCGTCCACGGCGAGACCGGCCCGCTGTTCGTCTTCGCCGGGCATACCGACGTGGTGCCGACCGGCGACGAACGCCGGTGGACTCACCCGCCCTTCGGCGCCGAGATCCACGGCGGCCGACTGTTCGGTCGCGGCGCGGCCGACATGAAGGGATCGGTCGCCGCCTTCGTCACGGCGGTGGAGCGTTTCCTCGCCCGTCACCCCGCGCCGTCCTACCGCCTGGGGTTCCTCATCACCAGCGACGAGGAAGGCCCGGCACAGCACGGGACGAAGCGCGTGATGCAGTGGCTGCGCGAACGGGGCACCCGGATCGACTGGTGCCTGGTGGGCGAACCCTCCAGCCGGCAGCGTCTGGCCGACGAGTACAAGATCGGCCGTCGCGGCTCGATCACCGCCGAGCTCGTCATCGAGGGACGGCAGGGGCACGTGGCCTACCCGCACCTGGCGGACAACCCGGTCCATCGCGCCGCCCCGTTCCTCGCCGAGCTGGTCGACATCGAATGGGACCAGGGAAACGCCCACTTCCCGCCCTCCACGCTGCAGATCGCCAACATCCACGCCGGCACCGGGGCGAACAACGTCATCCCCGGGGAACTGAGCGTGCAGTTCAACCTGCGCTTCAACACGGAAACGTCGGTGGAGACGATCAAGGCGACGGTCGAGGAACGGCTCAAGCGCCACGGCCTGTCCTACCGGATCGACTGGCACCTGTCCGGCGAGCCCTTCCTGACCCGCGACGACGGGCCGATGGCAACCGCCGTGGAGAACGCCGTGGAAGCCGTGGTCGGAGAGCGGCCCACGCCATCGACGGCCGGCGGCACCTCCGACGGCCGCTTCATCGCGCCCACCGGGGCCCAGGTGATCGAGCTGGGACCGCTCAACGCCACGATCCACCAGATCGACGAACACGTCGCCGTGGACCACCTGGTCACCCTGTCGTCGATCTACGAACGAGTGCTGGAGGAACTGGACAAGGCCGCGCGAACCGGCGGCTGACCCGCCCTCGCCGTGCGAATCGGGCGGACGCCTGCTGCGCCCGGCGGCATTCAGAGCAGGACGAGGTTGTCCCGGTGGACCAGCTCGTTCTCCTCGCGGTAACCGATGATCTCGGCGATCTCGCGACTGGAGCGGCCGACCAGGCGGGCGGCATCACTGCTGGGGTAGTTGACCAGCCCGCGGGCGAATTCGCGCCCGTCCGGGCCGGCGATGGAGACCAGCTCGCCGCGGTCGAACTCGCCCGAGACCGCCGTGACCCCGGCGGGCAGCAGCGAACGGCCCTGCTCCGCCAGCGCACGCAGCGCACCGGCATCCACCTCCAGCCGCCCCTGCACGCGCAAGTGCCCCGCCAGCCACTGCTTGCGCGCGGCCAGCCGGTTGCTGGCCGGGCGAAAATGGGTACCCAGCGATTCGCCGGCCGCCAGACGGCAGAGCACGTCCGCCTCGCTGCCGGCGGCCACGATGGTAGCCGCGCCGGAGCGGGCGGCCCGCTTGGCGGCGAGCACCTTGGTGTACATGCCGCCGCGCCCCAGCCGGCCACCCTCGGGGGAGGCCATGCTCTCGAGGCGCGGATCGCCGGCCTCGACCTCGTCGAGCAGCCGGGCATCCGGGTGCTTGCGCGGGTCGGAGTCGAACAGGCCCGGCTGGTCGGTGAGGATCACCAGCACGTCGGCCTCGACCAGGTTGGCGACCAGCGCGGCGAGCGTGTCGTTGTCGCCGAAGCGGATCTCGTCGGTGGCCACCGTGTCGTTCTCGTTGACCACCGGCACCACGGCCAGACCGAGCAGGGTGCGCAGCGTGCTGCGGGCGTTGAGATAGCGCGAGCGATCGACCAGGTCCTCGTGAGTCAGCAGGATCTGCGCCGACTGCGCACCGTGCCGGGCCATCCCTTCGGCATAGGCCTCCACCAGCCCCATCTGTCCCACGGCCGCCGCGGCCTGCAGCTTCGGCAGTGACTCCGGCCGCTCGCTCCAGCCCAGCCGGGCCATGCCTTCGGCCACCGCCCCGGAGGTGACGATCACGACTTCGCGGCCCTCGGCGCGCAGCTCGGCGATCTGCCGCGCCCAGGCGGCGATGGCGGCGCGGTCGAGACCCCGGCCGTCGCCGGTGACCATCGCCGAGCCGATCTTGATCACCCAGCGCTGATGCGCCCTCACCTTATCTCGCACGGCTAGTCCTCCGCCTGCGTCCCGGGCGACCGGGTCGCCTCCTGGCGCTCACGGGCCCACTCGGCCTCGAGGTGCTCGAGGATGGCCCAGACCAGCGGCTGGGTGCCCGTCCCGTCGATCGCGCTGATGGCGAACACCGGCCCGGTCAGGCCGAGTTCCTCGCGGAAGCGCTGCTCGAGGGCCTGGATGTTCGCCTCGCGCTCGTCCTCCGGCCAGATGTCGATCTTGTTGAGCACCAGCCAGCGCGGCCGGTCGGCCAGCGTCTGGTCGTACTTCTCGAGCTCGGCCTCGATCGCCGCGACGCTCTCGACCGGATCGACCTCATCAAAGGGCGCCACGTCGACGACGTGCAGCAGCAGGTTGGTGCGCGCCAGGTGCTTGAGAAAACGGATCCCGAGGCCCGCGCCCTCGGCCGCGCCCTCGATCAGTCCGGGGATGTCGGCGACGACGAAGCTGCGGTGCGGTTCCGGCGCGACCACGCCCAGGTTCGGATACAGGGTGGTGAACGGGTAGTTGGCCACCTTGGGGCGGGCGTGCGAGATGGCGCGGATCAGGGTGGACTTGCCGGCGTTCGGCTGGCCGAGCAGGCCGACGTCCGCCAGCACCCGCAGTTCCAGGCGCAGGCGGCGCTCGTCGCCCGGCGTGCCGTCGGTCTTCTGCCTGGGAGCGCGGTTGACCGAGCTCTTGAAGCGGGTGTTGCCCAGCCCGTGCCAGCCGCCCTTGGCCACCAGCAACTCGGCGCCGGCCTCGACCACCTCGCCGATGGTCTCGCCGGTGTCCTCGTCAACAACCACGGTGCCCAGCGGCACGTGCACATGGAGATCCTGGCCCTTCCTGCCGGTCATGTTGCGCCCGGCGCCGTTCCTGCCGCGCTCGGCCTCGTAGTGGCGCTGGAAGCGGAAGTCGGCCAGCGTGTTGAGGTTCTGGTCGCCGACCAGGTACACGGACCCGCCGTCGCCGCCATCGCCGCCGTCCGGGCCGCCGTATGGGATGTACTTCTCGCGGCGAAAGCTCACCACGCCATTGCCGCCGTCGCCGGCCTTGACCTTGATGGTGGCTTCATCGACAAACTTCACGACAGGATCCCCGCAGATTCCGCCCGGCTCGCGGACGATTCACAAACACGAAAGCCCCGCACTCGGGCGGGGCTCAGCTCACGATCAGCGGACCCTGCTCGGGCCCGCGGCATCGTCTCGATCCGGTTTACGCCGGGTCGATGCTGACGAAACGGCGGCTCTTCGGACCCTTGGTCTCGAACTTCACCTGGCCGTCGGTCAGGGCGAACAGGGTGTAGTCGCGGCCGACGCCCACGTTGGTACCGGCGTGGAACTTGGTGCCACGCTGGCGCACGATGATGCTGCCCGCGGAGACGGCTTCGCCGCCGAAGCGCTTCACGCCGAGGCGCTTGCTTTCACTGTCGCGACCGTTTCGGGTAGAGCCTGCTGCTTTTTTATGTGCCATGTTTCAACTCCCAGATGTCGGG
>JAWLHL010000058.1:0-3652 GCA_041690375.1 Guyparkeria sp.
GTCCCCGGGGTGGAACATCAGCAGGCCCGGGGCGATGGCGTTCACCCGGGTGTGCGGGGCGTAGCGCAGGGCCAGCGAGCGGATCGAGCCCTCGATCGCGGCCTTCGAGGCGATGTAATGGATGTGGTTCGGCTCGCCCTCGTGGATGTGTGCGTCGGTGAGGAAGACGATCTGCCGGTCGGCCTGGCCGTCGTCGCGTTCCCGGGCGGGCAGGGCGCGTTGCAGCGCTTCGGTCAGCTCGATCGGCGCGGTGACATGCACGGTGTACATTGCCGTGGCCAGCCCGGGATCGGCCGCGCAGTCCTCGTCCCGGTGCCAGATCGAGGCGTTGTGCACCACCAGGTCCAGTCGATCGACGCGTTCGGCCACCTCGCGGGCGAAGGGCTCGATGCGCTCGCGCTCGAGCAGGTCCAGCGGCAGGGCGATCAGGCCTCGGTCGATCAGGGCGTGCAACACGTCGGTCTCGCGACGGTAGCTGCCGATGACCCGATGGCCGGCCTCGAGCAGGTGGCCGGCGAGGTCGGCGCCCACGCGGCGGGTCACCCCGGTAATCAGGACGGTCTGCGGTCGGCTGGTCATGCGATCAGCCTCGGCGACCGATCAGTTGCAGGAACTCGTTGCGGGTGGCGGCGCTCTCGCGGAACTGGCCGGTCATCCGCGAAGTGATCGTCTCGGATTCCACCTTCTCCACTCCGCGCATCGCCATGCACATGTGGGCGGCGCGCACCTGCACGGCCACGCCGGCCGCGCCGGTGGCCGATTCCACCGCCTCGGCGATCTGCTGGGTCATGTTCTCCTGGATCTGCAGGCGCCGGGCGAACAGGTCGGTGATGCGCGCGAGCTTGGACAGCCCGATGACCTTGCCCTGCGGGATGTAGCCGATGTCGACGTGGCCGATGATCGGCAGCATGTGATGTTCGCAGAGGCTGTAGAACTCGATGTTGCGCACCACCACCATCTCGTCGTTGTCCGACTCGAACAGGGCGTTGCCGATGGCGGACTCCAGGCGCTGGTCCAGCCCCTGGGTGAGGTACATCAGCGCCTTGGCCACGCGCGTCGGCGTGTCGGCCAGTCCCTCGCGGTCGGGGTCCTCGCCCAGCTCGGCCAGTATGGTCCGCACGGCCTTGGCGATGGTATCGACGCGCTTCTCGTCGGCGGCGACCGGTTCGGGAAAGTCGTCCTCGTGCAGGGCTGACATCGTCTGGGGATCTCCGGGTGTTTCGCTCAATTGGCTTTGGCGTGAACTTTAGCAGGTCGGCGGTGGGGCTGTCCCCGGTCGGGCGTTCCGCCGGCGGTTGGTCGGAGGGCCGGCACAGGATAAACTGTCGCGTTCTTTCCGTTTCCAAACCGCCAATTCAGGCGCCACTCAAGCGCAAGGGGTTTCACTGCTCGTGAAGGCCGTAATCGAAGAACGTCTCCAGGCAATCTGCAAGCAGCTCGCGTCCGACGGCGAGCTGCCCGAGGATATCTCCATCAAGCCGGTGCTGACCGTGCCGAAGGACCCGGCGCACGGGGACTTTGCCAGCAACCTGGCCATGCAGCTGGCCAAGCCGATGCGCCGCGCGCCGCGCGCGGTGGCCGAGCTGATCATCGAGCGACTGGCGGACACGGACGGCCTGGCGAAGGTCGAGATCGCCGGCCCGGGGTTCATGAACTTCTTCGTCGAGGCCGGGGCCGCCTTCGCGCTGATCGACACCATCCTCGAGGCAGGTGAGCGCTTCGGTCGGTCGACGGTCGGCAAGGGCGAGAAGGTTCAGGTGGAGTTCGTTTCGGCCAACCCCACCGGCCCGCTGCACGTCGGGCACGGGCGCGGCGCGGCTTATGGGTCGGTGGTGGCAAACCTGCTCGAGGCAGTCGGCTGCTCGGTCGAGCGCGAGTACTACGTCAACGACGCCGGCCGGCAGATGCACATCCTCGCGGCCAGTGTCTGGCTGCGCTATCTCGAGCACCTGGGCGAGGTGATCCAGTTTCCCTCCAACGGTTACCGTTCCGAGGGCTACATCCTCGACATCGCCCGTTCACTGGCCGACGAGCACGGCCGCCAGCTGCTGGTCGAATCGGGCAAGGTATTCGCCGATCTGCCCGAGGACGCGCCGGTCGGCGACAAGGAGCGGCACATCGACGCGCTCATCGACCGCATGCGCGAGCTGCTCGGCGAGAATGGCTACCAGGTGGTCTTCCGGGCCGCGCTCGACTCGATCCTCGACGACATCCGCTCGGATCTGGCCGAGTTCGGCGTGACCTACGACAACTGGTACTCCGAGCAGAGCCTGGCCGACCGGGGGCTGGTGGGCCGCGCGATCGAGCGGCTCCACGAGGCGCGGCACGTCTACGAGCGAGACGGGGCACTGTGGTTCCGTGCCACGGACTTCGGTGACGACAAGGATCGCGTGGTCCGCCGAGAGAACGGCCAGACTACCTATTTCGCCTCCGACATCGCCTATCACCTCGACAAGTTCGACCGTGGCTTCGACCGGGTGATCGACATCTGGGGTGCGGACCATCATGGCTACGTCCCGCGGGTCAAGGCGGCCCTGACCGCATTGGGCCAGTCCGCGGACCGGCTGACGGTCTCGCTGGTGCAGTTCGCCATCCTCTACCGCGGTGGCGAGCGGGTGCCGATGTCCACCCGCTCGGGCAGCTTCGTCACCCTGCGCGAGTTGCGCGAGGAGGTCGGCAGCGACGCCGCCCGCTTCTTCTACGTCATGCGCGCGGCCAACCAGCACCTGGACTTCGATCTGGACCTGGCCAAGAGCCAGAGCAACGAGAACCCGCTCTACTACATCCAGTACGCGCATGCGCGGGTGGCCTCGGTCTTCCGTCAGTTGCCGCTGCGCGGCTTCGAGCACGAACCCGAGATGGGTCGGGAGGCCTACGAGCGGCTCACCGAGGCGCACGAGCAGGCACTGTTCAAGCGACTGGCCCAGTACCCGGCCTTGATCGAGCGGGCGGCGACGGCGCACGAGCCCCACCAGCTGGTCCATTACCTGCGGGACCTCGCCCAGGACTTCCACAGCTACTACAACGCCCACGCCTTCCTGCTGGGTGAGGACGCCGCATTGCGTAACGCCCGGTTGAACCTGGTCGCCGCCACCCGCCAGGTGCTGGCGAACGGGCTGGGGCTGCTCGGTGTCAATGCTCCGGACGAGATGTAATTTCAAGGCGGAACAGGGGAGAGCAGTCTAGTGAGCAGCAAGCGTCGCAAGGGAATGAATCGTCCCCGATCTGCCGGTAGCCAGCGGGCGGCAAAGTGGGTGCTGCTGGTTGCCGTTCTGGCGGTGGTCCTGCTGGTGGTTCTGCTCTCGCGGCTGACAGCGGAGAAGAATAGCCAGCCGGCCCCGCCGCCCGAATCCCGGGAGGCCCGCGTCGACACCCGGAGCGTGGAAAAGCCCGCCGACAAGCCGCCGGTCTCGCCGGAATTCGAGTTCTACACGCTGTTGCCGGAGCAGGGCAATCGCCCGCCCCCCGCGCGGGAGGACGAGCCGGCCGAGGATGTCGCGAAGGCTCCCGAGGCAGACGCCAAGCCGCAGGTGTCTGCCGACGGCAGCTACCTGATCCAGGTGGGTTCCTTCCGCACCAGCCGGGATGCCGAGGCCCGCAAGGCCGAGCTGGCCTTGATGGGATTCCAGAGCCGGGTCGAGAAGGCCGATGT
>JAWLHL010000058.1:3752-8454 GCA_041690375.1 Guyparkeria sp.
TGCGCCTCGTGCTCGACGAGACCGACCTGCGTGTCCACGGACGCTGGTTGAGCCTGCACTGGCCCTATTTCGAGGAAGTGCACCTCTATCTGCTCGATCCGTCGGCGTCCGCGGAGCCGGTTGAAGTGTGGGTCGGGCAGGACGGCACGCACCGGCTTGTTCTGCCCAGGGATCCGGGGCGCGAGTTGCCCGAATTCACCGGCGAGCGGCTGCTGTTGATGGACGTGAAGTCCGATGGGCCGGCGGCCCTTGCACTGAGCCTGGGGACGCTCGAGGCCGAGCGCCAGCGCAACCTGATCCGCTACTCCCTGTTCGGGGTCTACCTGGGTGCGATGCTGGGAATGGCGGTCTACAGCCTCTTTTTGATGGTCGCGGTACGGGAACGCACCTATCTCAGCTACGCCGCCTTCCTGGCCAGTACGGTCCTCTATGTGGGGCTGCAGCACAACATCCTCACCCCGTTTCTCCCGGACCTGATCCAGGCATTCTCCCCGGTCGACCGGGCGCAAGTGGCGGTGGTCGTCATGGTGGTGACCGCCATCTGGTTCGTACGGCGATTCCTTCGCACCGAGAGGGATGATCGCCTGCTGGATCGTGTGCTGCTGGCGGTTACCGCCGTGGCCCTGTTCGCCGTGCCCGTTTCGCTGACGTGGCACGGGATGTTGCCTTTCGCTGCCGTCGCCGGTAGCGGGATGATCGCCGTTGCCGCGATCATCTGGGCGTCGATCCGGGCCATACGCAGGGGCTTCGGGCCGGCGCGCTTCCTGCTGATGGGGTGGACGGTGTTCTCGCTGGCCGTGCTGCTGCACTTGGGGCTGCTGGCCGGCGTGCTGCCCTACGCGTACTGGCTGTTGGCGGCATTGCCGGTCGGGTCGCTCGCCGAAGCACTGCTCCTGGCCTTCGCGCTGGGCAATCGCATTCGCCACAAGCAGCACGAGGAGGCCATGGTCGTTCGTGAGCGGGACCGCTATCGCTCTCTGAGCGAGCAGGATGGCCTGACCGGACTGTTCAATCGCCGGGCACTGGACCGGCAACTCGAGAAATCCATCGGTGACGCGCAGAGGGTGGGCGATCCGTTGTCGGTGATCGTGCTGGATGCCGACCACTTCAAGGCCTACAACGACAGTTACGGACACCTCGCGGGCGACGACATCCTGCGTTGTCTAGCCCGGGTGATGAGCAACAACGTCCGTCGCGAGGACTGCTGTTTCCGTTACGGTGGCGAGGAATTCGTCATCCTGCTGCCCGGAAAGACACTCGAGCAGGCCACCCTGATTGCCGAGCGCATTCGGGATGTGTTCCAGCGAAATTCGTCCTCGAATCACGGTCCGGGCTGCACGGTGAGTATCGGTGTGGCCCAGTGTTGCGAGGAAGACACGCCGGCAACCTTGCTGGCGCGCGGAGACGCCGCTCTCTACCGGGCCAAGGAACTGGGGCGTGACCGTGTCGAACGGGCCGCTTGCCCGCCTGCCCGAAACGCGGCGAGGGTGATAGACTAGCGTGTTTGCGAATCCCGAACCGCCCGCCATGCCGGGCGCCGGCGCACAACACGGTTCACTGCTCTGCGAGGCGTTTGAAGATGTCGATGGAAGATCGCGATGGCCTGATCTGGCTTGACGGCGAGATGGTCGAATGGCGCGAGGCCAAGACCCACGTGCTCACCCACACCCTGCATTACGGCATGGGCGTGTTCGAGGGCGTGCGGGCCTACAGGACCGACCGGGGTACCGCCATCTTCCGCCTCGAGGACCACACCCGCCGGCTGCACAATTCGGCCAAGATCCTCGGCATGGCGCTGCCCTACGCCGAGAGCGAGCTCAACGAGGTCCAGCGTCAGGTCGTGCGCGAGAACAACCTGGAGAGCGCCTATATCCGCCCGATGGCCTTCTACGGCTCCGAGGGCATGGGCCTGCGTGCCGACAACCTCAAGGTGCACGTGATGGTCGCCGCCTGGCACTGGGGCGCCTACCTCGGCGCGGAGAACATCGAGAAGGGCATCCGCATCCGTACCTCCAGCTACTCGCGTCATCACGTCAACGTGACCATGTGCAAGGCCAAGGCCAACGGCGCCTACATGAACTCCATGCTGGCGCTGCGCGAGGCCACCGCGGCGGGCTACGACGAGGCGATGCTGCTCGACACCCAGGGCTTCGTCGCCGAAGGCTCGGGCGAGAACATCTTCATCGTGCGTGACGGCGTGCTCTTCACGCCGGACCTGACCGCGGCGCTCGACGGGATTACCCGCCGGACGATCATCTCGCTGGCGAACAAGTTCGGTATCCCGGTAGTGGAAAAGCGCATCACCCGTGACGAGGTCTACATCGCCGACGAGGCCTTCTTCACCGGCACCGCCGCCGAGGTCACCCCGATCCGCGAGGTCGACGACCGGCCGATCGGCAACGGCGTGCGCGGACCGATCACCGAGCGGCTGCAGAGTACCTATTTCGATCTGGTCGAGGGCCGCTACCCGCCGCTGGCGGACAACTGGCTGGACTACGTGGAGGCGAAAGCATGAACCCGGATACCGCGTCGCACCCGGACGATTTCGAGACCCCCAACGCCGATCGGGTGGTCGAGGTCACCCAGGCGGACCTGCCGATCTACTGCCCGCCCGAGGACGAAGCCCTCTGGAATTCGCATCCGCGCGTCTACATCCACCTCGAGCACAAGGGCGACGAGGCACGCTGCATCTACTGCAGCACGTTGTACAAGCTGGTCGACTGACAGGCACCCGGGCACCCGCCCGATCTTGCCCGGCCGGACGCGAGTGGGCTTGCGCCCCGCTCAGCCCGGCGTGATGCCCAGCCGCTCGACGATCGCATCGGCCACCATGCCGGTGTCGTCGACGGGATCGTATTCCCATTCGGCCAGAGTGCCGTCGAACCTGCGGGTCACGCCTTCCTCGCGCAATGCACCGTGGAACCGTTCCAGCCGCTTCGAGTAGCGGCCAAAGTCGATTACGTAGAGCGGCTTGCCCGTCGAGGCGGCCTCCGAGACCATCGAGGCCGAATCGCCGGTGACCACCAGATGGTCGGCCAGCCCCAGGATGCCGAAATAGGGGTTCGGCCCCTCGCGGTTCCACAGTAGATGCGGGACCTCGGCGATCGCATCTGCGAGCGCCCGGGTGTTCTCATCGCCGGTGCGCCGGGACGGCGTGACCAGCAGGCTGCCGCCGTGCGTTCGCGCCGCGGCGGCCAGTTGCTCCCCGATCCGGCGCGCTTTTTCGGGCGTCAGCCTCATGGTCCGGTTCGAGCCGCCCAGCAACACGCCGATCCACGGGCGGGGCAGGTGGGTGAAGTGCTCCCGGAACTGTCCGGCCGCTTCATCGAGTTTCGCGCGGCTGACATGGTGGATCGCTCCGCGCGTGGGCAGCACGTTCGGCCCGGTCAATCCGTCGTGGCGCGGGGGCGCGACCAGGTCGAAATGCCGGGGCGGGATCAACGGGTCCTGTACGTGCACGGTAAGGCACTGCCCTTGGCTGGCGCGTCGGACGGCAATCGAGACCGCGGCGCTGCGCCGGCCGCAGGTGATCAGTACCCGCGGCCAGGGCGGGGACACCTCGTCCGAGTCGGGGGTGAGCTTCGTCAGCGGACGAGGCACCCAGTGCATGGGCAGGGCGCGCCAGGGTCGGCGCATGCCGATGGTCTTCTGCACGACCGGCCAGCCGGTGCGTTCGGCGACGGCTTCGGCCAGCCCGCGGGCCTGGTTGGCCATGCCCGCCTCGCCGGTGGTCAGGGCCCAGATCTCGTTGACGGTCTCGGGGGTGTCATGCATGCGGACATGATAGCCTTTCGGCAGATTGCCGGGGGCCACTGGGAGAGGACGGGATGACAGGGAGCGAAGGCAAGGAAGACGGCCCGGTGCGCCGCCTGACCGTGGTTCAGATGCTGCCGGCCCTCGAGGGCGGCGGTGTCGAGCGCGGCACGCTCGAGATCGTCGAGGCGCTGGTGGCCGCCGGTCACCGTGCCATCGTCGTCTCCGAGGGCGGGCGACTGGTCGACGAACTCGAGGCGATCGGTGGCGAGCACATCACCCTGCCCGTCGGTCGCAAGTCTCTGACCACGCTGCGCTACATCCCCGTGATCCGTCGCCTGCTGCGCGACGAGGCCGTCGACATTCTCCACCTGCGCTCGCGGCTGCCGGCGTGGATCGGGTACCTCGCCTGGAAGGGGATGCCGAGCGGGTCCCGCCCGCATCTCGTCACCACCGTCCACGGGGCCTATTCGCCCGGCTGGTACAGCGCCGTGATGACCAAGGGCGAGCGCGTGATCGCCGTCTCCGACAGCATTGTCGACTACATCCGCGAGCACTATCCGAAGGTCGACCCCGCGCGAATCGTGCGCATCTACCGCGGCATCGACCCCGAGCGGTATCATCCCGGTTTTCGTCCCGATGGCGAGTGGGCGACCCGCTTCTTCGCCGAGCATCCGCAGGTGAAGGGGCGCTGGCTGCTGACCCTGCCCGGTCGCATCACCCAGATCAAGGGGCAGATGGACCTGATCGAGATCGTCGCCGGGCTCAAGGCTCGCGGCGTGCCGGTCCACGCCCTGCTGGTCGGCGGCGTGCATCCGCGCCGGCAGGACTACTGGCACCGCGTCCAGAGAGCCATCGAGGAAAAGGGCCTGGCCAACGACATCACCTGGCTCGGCCCGCGCAGCGACCTGCGTGAAATCATGGCCATCAGCGACGTGGTGCTGTCGCT
>JAWLHL010000059.1:0-7988 GCA_041690375.1 Guyparkeria sp.
GTCGGCCAGTGAACTCCCCCCGGATCCTGCACACCCGGCAAGTACCAGTGCATAGGCCACGGCCGTGAGGGGCGCCAGAAAACGTTTTGGTTGAGACATTGCTTTTTGCTCCTTCGTCAGCTCAACGAACCAGGGAAGCTCGCAGTGACACTGCCCAAGAATCCCTGCCTGATGGCTAGTTGTTGTCGAATCCATCGGGGAGCGATCCTAGAACCGCCGACACGAGGGACGCACTAGTCCATTAGTACGGGGCGGATGACCGGAATCCGACCGCGGCAACGCGACCGGAAAGCGTTCGCGTTCGATCGGGCCACCCGTGGCGTATCCGCCCGGCGACACGGCCGGCATGCAGGCGAATCCGGGCTTGAAACCCGCAGGGGGACGCCGCCGTGATCCGAGAGGAAAATCTACGGTGAGGATTCCTTTACGGTGGAAACCGCCCCAGGCAACCGGTCAGCGATCCACCGAGCGAGACCGCGGGTTACGGCACAACCATGTGAATAGGGGCAGGCGCCCGACCCACTCGAAAATACGGGTCCGATGCGTGAAAACCTGCCGGGAAACCCCGAGCAACCCGTTTTCGGGCGGCGAGACCCGGCGCCGACAACCGGCAGAAACCCTGCGCGACGTGGCCGACGAGGCGGATGCCGCGCCGGCCGGCTCCCCTGTCATCGGCATGCAAGCCCCCTGCTTGCGCTAGACTCCCACTCCCCAGGACAACTCAACGAGAAGCGAGCGATTCGATGTGTGGTATTTGCGGATGGCTGGAAACCGGCGGGCGTGACGGCAACCTGACCGCGGTACGGCGGATGACGAGCCGGCTGGAACGGCGCGGGCCGGACCACGAAGGGAGTTTTTCCGACGGCCCGCTGGCCTTCGGCCACCGCCGGCTGTCGATACTGGATCTCTCCTTCCACGGGCACCAGCCGATGATCGACCGCGAGCGCGGGCTGGCGATCGTCTTCAACGGCACCATCTACAACCACCCGCAACTGCGCGAGGAGTTGCAGTCTCTCGGGCACCGCTTCGCCTCCACCGGCGACACCGAGGTCATCTTGACGGCCTTTCGCGAATGGGGTCCGGACTGCGTCTCGCGCCTCGACGGCATGTTCGCCTTCGCCATCTGGGACATGCGCGACCAGTCGCTCTTCCTGTTCCGCGACCGCCAGGGCATCAAGCCGCTCTACCACACCGTCGGCGACGGGCCGTTCCGCTTCGCCTCGAGCATCCCGGCGCTTCTGGCCGCCGGCAACGTCGACACCGACTTCGACCCCGCCGCCCTGCACCACCAGTTCACCCTGCACGCGGTGGTCCCGGCGCCGCGCACCATCTTCCGCGGGGTGAACAAGCTCCCCCCCGGCCACTGGATGCGCGTCGATCGCAACGGCAACCGGACGATCGAGCGCTACTGGTCCATCGATACCGCCGAGGACCACGACGTCCCGGCCCACGAATGGCCCGAGATCATCCACGAACGCCTGCTCGAGGCGGTGAAAAAGCGCCTTGCCATCAGCGACGTACCCGTGGGCGTGCTGCTCTCCGGCGGGCTGGATTCCTCGCTGATCGTCGCGCTGGCCCACGAGGCGGGTGTCACACCGAAGACCTTCACCATCGGCTTCGAGGACCAGCCGGAAGAGAAAGGCAGCGAGTTCGAGTACGCCGACCCGGTCGCCGAGCGCTATGCCACCGAGCACTTCCGCTTCCACGTGCCCAACGAGCAGGTACTCACCCGCCTGCCCGAGGCGGTGCGCGAGATGAACGAGCCGATGTTCGGCCAGGACGCGGTGGCCTTCTACCTGCTCTCCGAACAGGTCTCGCGCGAGGTGAAGGTGGTGCTTTCCGGCCAGGGCGCCGACGAGGTCTTCGGCGGCTACTTCTGGTACCCGAAGATGGCGGAAACGGAAGGCTCTGACCTCGAGCGCTTCGCGCCGTACTACTTCGATCGCAGCCACGAGGAACTGATGGCGATGGTCACCGAGCCTTTTCGCGGGCCGGATGCCACCAGCGAACTGGTGAAGAAGGGACTGGCGGGAGCCGGCCGCGGCTCGTTCGCCAACCGCGTGCTGGGTTTCGATGCCAGCACCCTGATCGTCGACGATCCGGTCAAGCGGGTCGACAACATGACCATGGCCTGGGGACTCGAGGCGCGCGTGCCCTTCCTCGACACGGGGCTGGTCGAGGCGGCCATGCGCGTGCCGGCGGAACACAAGCTGGCCCAGGGCGGCAAGGGCATCCTCAAGAGCATCGCACGCGGGCGCATTCCCGACGCGGTGATCGACCGGCCCAAGGGCTACTTCCCGGTCCCGGCGCTGAAGTTCGTCCGCGGGCCGTTCCTCGAGTTCATGCGCGAGATCCTCACCTCGGACACCGCACGCGCCCGCGGACTGTTCGAGCCGGCCTACGTCGAGAAGCTGCTCGCCGAACCCGATCGCCATTTCACCCGCCTGCAGGGAGCGAAGATCTGGCACCTGGCGGTGTTCGAGCTGTGGCTGCAGGAACAGGGCATCGGCTGACGACAAGCGGCAAGGGAAGGTCTGCACGAATCCGATGCCACTCTGGCCTGGCGAGTCGTTCGTGATCAAGGCGCGATGTCGCCGGCGTGCCGGTGGCCACGTCAAGACATCGCAACGCGCGGAGCAGGGGCGACTCGCCAGGCCCCGCAGGGCGCGCCTTGAGCCGGGCATCTGCTGCGTTGTCGTCCTTGGAAAGGGAACGACCCTTCCACGGCGGACGAACGCCTTGCATCCGCCCGGCTCAAGGCGCGCAGATCGGTATCGGATTCGTGCGGACCTTCCCGAGTGAACTTGCACGGCCGGTCGATGTCTTCCAGCAGGTCGCCCGGTGCGCCGACGGCCGGGAAAATGCGCTAGAGTCCGGACATAAGGAAATCGACAGACTCATGGGAACGAGTACCGCTATGACCGTGGATTTCAGCAGCGAATCCGACCCCCTTCCCTACGAGGACTGGGGCGGGGACAAGGTCGACTGGTCTCTGGCCGCCGCCTCGCTGCGGGCCTCGATAAACGACACGACCGCCCGGCGGAGCACGCGCCTGGCCGACATGCGCAGCCAGGTAACGGGGCTTGTCCGGGTCGCTCGACGCGACAGGCAGCGCGTGCTGCTGGGCGTGCTCAATCGCATCGAGCAGGAAATCGAGCGCGAACAGGAACAGCCTTCCGCCGACCTCTCGCGCCTGAGCCGGCTGATCCGCTACCTCGAGCGGCTCGCCCGCCACCTCGAGACCACCCAGGAACCCGCCCCCGAGGTGATCGCGCTCTATACCGGCAGCAGCGAACTGCCCGAGGTGCTGGCCGACTCGCTGCGCCGCAACGGCTTCGGCGCCTACCCGATCGACCTGGAAAACCCCGATCCGGGCCTGCTCGAGCACACCGGCATCCTGATCTACCTGGCCGGCGACGAGCCGGACCAGGATCGCAAGTTCGCGCAACTGACCGAGCTCAAGAACCGCATGTCGGCCTGCGCCCAGACCCTGATGATCAGCCGGCGCGACGACTTCGCCATGCGGGCCGCCGCCGTGCGGGCCGAGATCGACCACGTGATCACCCACCCGATCGACTCCGCGCGCCTCAACACCCTGCTCAGCGGCGCCCGGGTGACCGAACACGACGACGAGCCGATCACCGTGCTGCTGGTCGACGACATGGCGACCGCCGGCATCTACTGGCGCAAGCAGTTCGCCCGCGAGAACGTGCGCCTGCTGTTCCAGACCCGCCCCGAGGCGGCCTTCGAGACCGCGCTGAACGAATTCCCCGACGTGATCCTGCTGGACCTGTACATGCCCGAGATGGACGGCATGGATCTCGCGCGCATCTTCCGCGAGCACCCGCAGCTCTCCGACGTGCCGATCCTGTTCATGTCCACCGAGGAGCGCGACCAGTACCGGCTGGAGGCCAAGCTCAAGGGCGGCGACGACTTCCTCAACAAGTCGATCCCCGCCGAGGACCTGATCCGCATGGTGCGCTACCGGGCACAGCGCTACCGGCAGGCGCGCGCCGAGCGGATCACCGACTCGCTCACCGGGCTGATGAACCACCGCGCGATCACCCAGATGGTGGACAACGAGCTCGACCGCTCCATCCGGCAGGGACAACCGCTGTCGGTGGTGATGATCGACATCGACCACTTCAAGCAGGTCAACGACAGCCACGGCCACCCCACCGGCGACCGCGTGATCCGCGGGCTGTCCACCCTGCTCAACACCCGGCTGCGCAAGTACGACGGCGTCGGTCGCTACGGGGGCGAGGAGTTCATGGTGGTCCTGCCGGCCACCACGCCGGAGAACGCCGTCAAGCTGATCGACCGGCTGCGTACGCAGTTCGCCGCCGAGCGCTTCGAGACCGACGACGGCGGCGAAATCGCCTGCCGCTTCAGTGCGGGGGTGGCCGGCTACCCGGCCCACGTCACCCCGCAGGAACTGATCAACGCCGCCGACGAGGCGCTCTACGCCGCCAAGCAGGCCGGCCGGAACCGGGTGACGACACGGGATCCGGGATAAGTCGCGGGTCCATGCTTGCCAAATCGGTACGAATTTGGTCCCATATGAATCCGTTCGGCAAGCAGCCGACTCAACGAATTCCAGTGGAGGCCATCACCCATGGATGCTCTCGAGCGCATTGACCAGTTCGTCAAGGAAAACCCGATCCTGATCTTCATGAAGGGCACCCCGCAGTTCCCGACCTGCGGCTTCTCCAGCCGGACCGCCGAGGCGATGAAGGCCTGCGGCGTACCGTTCGGCTACGTCAACGTCATGGCCGACCCGGAGATCATGCAGGCGCTGCCCGCCTACCGCGACTGGCCGACCTTTCCCCAGGTCTACGTCAACAGCGAGCTGATCGGCGGCGCGGACATCACCATCGAGATGTACGAGCGCGGCGAACTCAAGCCGCTGTTCGAAGAGGCCGTCGCCAAGGCCGAAGAGGAAAAGCCGGGCGAGTGACCCGAACTCGCCTTGCCTTGTCCCGGGCCCGGCTTTTGCCGGGCCGTTTCGTTTGAATTCCGGACTTTCAACGATTTAACGCGACAACGGCCTCGAAAGAGGCTATACTCCGTCGCCTGAATTTCCGCCGAGCCACGAGCCCGCCTTCAAAATGCCTGTTCTACCAGGTATTTGCGTTGTCAGGGCCCCGCGCCCGTCGCCTGTCCCCGCGGCACCCCGCCGCCTGTTGTTGAGATATCCATGTCCGATACTCCTGCCACCGAGCAATCCTCGGTCCGCTTTGCCGATCTCGATCTTAACCCTGCCATCCAGCAGGCCATCGAAGACGTCGGCTACGAAACCCCCTCCCCGATCCAGGCGCAGAGCATCCCGCCGCTGCTGGAAGGCCGCGACCTGATCGGCATGGCCCAGACGGGCACCGGCAAGACCGCCGCGTTCGCGCTGCCGCTGCTGAGCCGCATCGATACCAGCGTGCGTGCGCCGCAGATGCTGGTCCTCGCCCCGACCCGCGAACTGGCCATCCAGGTCGCCGAGGCGATGGCCAACTACGCCCGCCACCTGCCCGACTTCCACATCGCCCCGATCTACGGCGGCCAGGCCATGTTCCAGCAGCGCAAGCTGCTCGACCGCGGCGTGCACGTGGTCGTCGGCACCCCGGGCCGCATCCAGGATCACCTGCGCCGCGGCACGCTGCGTTTCGACCAGATCCGCATGGTCGTCCTCGACGAGGCCGACGAGATGCTGCGCATGGGCTTCATCGACGACGTCGACGCGATCCTCGGCGAGGTACCGCCGGAGCGCCAGGTCGCGCTGTTCTCGGCGACCATGCCCGAGCCGATCCGCCGCATCGCCCAGCGCCACCTGCGTGACCCGCTGGAAATCAAGATCAAGGCGACCACCAGCACCGTCTCGGCGATCCGCCAGCGGTTCTGGCCGGTCTCGGGCATGCACAAGCCCGATGCACTGACCCGCATCCTCGAGGTCGAGGACTTCGACGCCGGCATCATCTTCGTGCGCACCCGCCAGGCCACCAACGAACTGGCCGAACGGCTGGCCGCCCGCGGTTACAGTGCCGCCGCCCTTTCCGGCGAGATGGGCCAGGCCGAGCGCGAGAAGACCATCGAGAAGCTCAAGAACGGTCAGATCGACCTGGTCGTGGCCACCGACGTCGCCGCCCGTGGCCTGGACGTGCCGCGCATCAGCCACGTCATCAACTACGACATCCCCTACGACACCGAGGCCTACGTCCACCGCATCGGCCGCACCGGCCGAGCCGGGCGCTCGGGCGAGGCGATCCTGTTCGTCACCCCGCGCGAGAAGCGCATGCTCAAGGCCATCGAGCGGGCCACCCGCCAGCCGATCGAGCAGATGCGTCTGCCGAGCGCGACCGATATCGCGAGCAAGCGCAGCGCGCAACTGAAGGACCAGATCACCGCCGTGCGCGAGGCCGAGGAACTGACGCCGTTCGTCGAGATGTTGAACGACTACCAGAACGAGCACGACATCGAGATGGCCGAGGTAGCCGCCGCCCTCGCCTTCCTGCTGCAGAAGGACCGCCCGGTGATCGCCGAGCACATCAAGGAGATGGCCCCGCCGCCGGCGATGCAGGAGCGAGACCGTGGCCCGCGCGACGACAGCGACAAGATCCGTTACCGGATCGCCGTCGGCCGCGAGCATGGCGTCACGCCGGGCAACATCGTCGGCGCGCTGACGAACGAAGGCGGCATCAACGGCCGGCAGATCGGCGCGATCGACATCGAGGACGACCACAGCTTCGTCGACCTGCCCGCCGGACTGCCCGACCGCCTGATCCAGCAGCTCTCGAACATCCACCTGTTCGGCATCAAGCTGGCGTTGCAGAACATGGGGCCGGCGCCGCAGGGCCGCCCGCGGCGCAAGTCCCGCGGTCCGGGCGGCCCCGGTGGCCGTCCCGGCAAGGGACGTCCGCCGCGTCGCAACTTCGACCGTCGATAAGAACAATGGCCGCCCTCGGGGCGGCCATTTCACGTCTGGGTCGTCACGATTCGCCCGACGGTTTGCCGTAGGAGCGGCTTTAGCCGCGATGGGTCGGCGATGGGTCGGCGATAGTGCCGAAGATTGGGCATCGCGCCTGAAGGCGCTCCCACGGTTTCGACAAATCCGGTCTCACCCAAAGAAGCAGGCGTTCGGGTCCTCGTCGATCTCGCACAGCAACACGTCCAGCCGCGCGGACTCCGGCAGCGGGTGGTAGCGGTGCCACTTGAGGTCGGCGCGTTTCCAGTAGAGTTTCCAGACATCGCGCGACTTGACGTAGACCAGCCGGGCGAACTCCTCCTCGATCCGGTGGCCGCGCATCGAGCGGCGCAGCTCGAAGAGCTCGACGGTCTGCTTCTCCAGCCGGAAGCCGATGTCGAGCTGCGAACGGATCTCCAGCGGCGGGCGCCGGGCCTCGACGAACTCGCCGACCTGCTTCTCGACGCGCCGTTGGTCCAGTTCGGGCAGGGCCATGGTGCTCCTCGGTCAGTTCTTGTCGTGCTGCCAGTGGGGGTCACCGAGGTCCAGTTCCACCGCGGCGACCTGCTCGCCGAAGAACTCGACGTGGCCCCGGTAGCGATCGAAACCGGTGCCACTGAACTCGAAGCCGAAGCGGCGCACCAGCCGCGGCCAGCCACGATCGTCCCGCCGCAGGGAGACCTTGCGCAGGCTCACGCTCTGGTCGAGCAATTGCACCTCGGCCTTCATGGTCGCCTGCTTGGCCAGCGACAGGGCCCGGCGACGAAACCGGTCGTGCTGGATCCACAGACCGACGACGGCCACGACCAGGATGAGTATGAACAGGTCACCGAGCGTCCACATGCGGTGTTTGATCCTCGAGGCAGAAATGACCCCGGCGATCCGGAGTCCGGGCGTTCATGGCGGCAGGCCCATTCGGCCGCCCGGCGGCGGCGCTCGGGCCCTGCGAGCAGCTTGCCTTTGTACCACAAGTACGCTAACTTTCGCGTCCCTGCCGGGGTGGCGGAATTGGTAGACGCAGCGGATTCAAAATCCGCCG
>JAWLHL010000060.1:0-7710 GCA_041690375.1 Guyparkeria sp.
CGCGGCCAAGACCCGCCTGCCGGTGCTGGGCGTGCCCGTGCAGTCCAAGGCCCTGTCCGGCATGGACTCGCTGCTCTCCATCGTGCAGATGCCCGCCGGGGTGCCGGTGGGCACGCTGGCCATCGGCCGGTCGGGGGCCGTCAACGCCGCCCTGTTCGCCGCGGCCACGCTGGCGAACGAGGACGCCGCGCTGGCCGAGCGGCTGGATGACTGGCGCGAACGCCAGACGCAGGCGGTGCTGGACCGGCCGGAGCCGGGAGAGGCCTGAGACGTGAGTGCGATGAACGACAACTGCGATCTCCCCCGGGCCAAGGGTGAGCCGGGCGGGGTGCACATCGGCGTCATCGGCGGCGGCCAGCTGGGACAGATGCTGGGACTCGCCGGCGTGGCCATGGGACACCGCTTCACCTTCCTCGACCCGGCCCACGAGCCGCCGGCGGCCTCCGTGGGGCGCCACATCCAGGCCGAACTCGACGATGCCGAGGCCCTCGAGCAGCTCGCCGTGGAATGCGACGTGGTCACCCTCGAATTCGAGAACGTGCCCCTGGCCAGCGCCGCGGCCGTGGCCGAGCGCAACTGCCTGATGCCCGGCCCGCAGGCGCTGGCCGTCGCCCAGGACCGTCTCGAGGAGAAGCAGTTCTTCGAGGGGCTGGGGCTCGATGTCGCCCCCTGGGTCCAGGTCGACTCGGTGCGCGATATCGTCCAGGGCGTGGTGCACCTGGGTGGCGCCTCGATCCTCAAGACGCGTCGCTTCGGCTACGACGGAAAGGGCCAGGTGCGCATGGCCGACCCGGCCCATGCCGCCCACGAGGGCAGCCCCGGCAACCCGGGGGAGGCGGCGTCGGCCTGGGAAGCCCTCGGCGGTGCTCCGGCCGTGCTCGAGCAGATGATCGAGTTCGAACGCGAGGTGTCGATCGTCGCCGCGCGCAGCCGGACCGGCGAGATCCGGTTCTACCCGCTGGCCACCAACGAGCATCGCGCCGGGATACTCTGGCAGACCGTGATCGCCGACGACGAGCCCCTGCAGCACGAGGCGGAAGCCGCCGCCCGGCTGGTGCTGGAGAAGCTCGACTACGTCGGCGTGCTGGCGATCGAGTTCTTCGTCCGCGACGGTCACCTGGTCATCAACGAGATGGCTCCGCGGGTGCACAACAGCGGGCACTGGAGCGGGGGCGGAGCGCGTACGTCCCAGTTCGAGAACCACATTCGCGCCATCCTCGGCTGGCCGCTGGGCGACACCGCTCCGGCCGGGGCGGTGGCAATGCTCAACCTGGTCGGACGGATGCCGGAACCCGAGGCCGTGCTCGTCGTGCCCGGCTCGTCCCTGCACGACTACGGCAAGGCGCCTCGAGCTGGACGCAAGCTCGGCCACGTCACGGTAACCGCGCCCGATCACATCACGCTCGAGTCGCGTCTCGACCGCCTCAGGGCCGTGATCACGCCGCCGGATGCGGGGTGAACGGCCGATCGAGGAAATCGAGTGTCAACAGGAGGTGAGCGACACATGATTACCCCGAACCCACGTCTCGTGCAGGCCTGCCTTGCCGCGGCCGGCCTGTCCCTGCTGTGGACCGCTCCGCTGTCCGCCGCCAAGATCTACCAGTACACCAACGGCGACGGCGAGACGGTGTTTACCGACGAGCCCGTCGATGGGGCGGAGGTGCATGATGTCGAATCGGCACCGGTGATTCCCATGGAACCGGTGGAGGCCCCCGAAGTGCTCACGGCGGACGACCTGCACCGGTCGCAACCGGCCGAGGAAAGCGCCGAGCGGAACCGGTCGAAACCGGCGGCGCAGCCATCCGACATGGAGGCCGCCCCGGCGGGCGAGGCTTCCGGGGCGGCGCCTGAAGAACCCGAACAGGCCGACAACAGCGAAAGTCCCGAAGAGTCCGAGGATCCGGGGCAATATTACGACCATTTCGCGATCGTCGATCCGGCGGACGGCGAGGCGGCCAGCCGCCTGAAGGGCACGATCACCGTGGAGCTTGCCCTCCAGCCGACGCTGCGCGATGGCGACCGGGTATGGATACTGCTGGACGGTGAGCCGAAGGTGAAGGATTCGGGCGGACGCCGGCATCTCGTCAACGGCCTGACGTCCGGCAAGCACGAACTCACCGCCCAGATCCGGCGGGACGACGAGGTCATCCGCGAGGCCCAGCCGGTGCGATTCACCTTCCACGCGCCTGAACAATGATGGGGCAGTCGTCTATTCTCATGCACTGCAATGGTGCAACCGCTGGGTGATCGACCCGGCGCGCCCGGCGGGTAAAGACCGGTCGTGACGCTTTCCTGCCGTCTCATGGTGCGAATGCAGCCTCGGCACGCTAATTGCACCAAAATAGCCACCTGAGCGGCGGGGCGGTGTCTCCGTCGATTCCGCACCCGGTGGAGGCGACATGAACCCGAGATCCGAACCCCGGCTGGCCGACACGCTCAATACCGCGATCGTGGTGCTGGACGATCGCAACCGCCCCATCTACCTCAACTCCGCGGCCGAGCAGTTCCTCGGCACGAGCTACAGCGCGGCGCTCAAGTCGGGATTCGACACGGTGCTGGCGGCCAACCCGCTGCTTGCCGAGGCCATCGACGAGGCGCTCGCCAGCCAGCAGGTGATGACCCTGCGCGAGGTCGAGCTCGCCCTGGCCCACGAACTCACCCGGGTGGCCGACTGCGCCATCACCCCGCGGCCCGATTTCCCCGGCGCGCGGGTGATGCTGGAGTTCAACGACATCGAGCGCCACCTGCGCATCTCGCGGGACGCGCGCATCAATTCGCTGCAGATGACCACTCGGCAGATGATGCGCGGGCTGGCGCACGAACTGAAGAATCCGCTCGGCGGGCTGCGCGGCGCCGCGCAACTGCTCGAACGCGAGCTCCCCGACCCCTCCCTGACCGAGTACACCCGCATCATCCTGCAGGAGACCGATCGCCTGCGTGTCCTGATCGACCGCATGCTCGGTCCAAGCGACCGCCTGCACTGCCGCTGGGTGAACATCCACGAGCCGCTCGAGCAGGTGCGCCAGCTGCTGCGCGTCGAGGCCGGCGGCGAGCGGCTCGACTGGCAACTGGACTACGATCCCAGCCTGCCGGAGGTCTGGGCCGACCGCGACCAGCTGGTCCAGGTGCTGCTCAACCTGGCGCGCAACGCCGTCCAGGCCATGCGCGAGGGCGACGTCGAGTCACCCCGGCTGACCTTCCGCACCCGCGTGCTGCGCCAGTTCACCGTCCACGGCAAGCGCCACCGGCTGGCGGTGCGCGTCGATGTCGAGGACAACGGCCCGGGCGTGCCCGAGGAGCTGGTCGAGACGCTGTTCCTGCCCATGGTCAGCGGCCGGGCCGGTGGCAGCGGGCTGGGGCTGTCGCTGGCGCAGACGATCGTCGAGCGCCACCAGGGCATGATCGAGTTCGTGCCCAGGCGGGGCGTGACCCGCTTTTCCGTGATCCTGCCCATCCATCCCGACGGGGTCTCCGGCCCGCCGTCGACCGACGTCAGCGAGTGATTCGCGCATGAACGTTTCCGCCAACGACCTCAGCAACCCGGGAAATACCGCCCCCCGCCTGTGGGTGATCGACGACGACCAGGCGATCCGCTGGGTGCTCGAGCGCGCCCTGGCCAGTACCCCGTTCCAGGTCGAGTCGTTCGCGGAGGTCGCCTCGGCCCAGGGGCGCCTGGACCGCGGCGACCGCCCGGACGTGATCTTCTCCGACATCCGCATGCCCGGCGAGGACGGCCTGACCTTCCTCACCCGGCTGGCCGAGGAACACCCCGAGATCCCGGTCGTGATCATGACCGCGCACTCCGACCTCGAGAGCGCCGTCGGCGCCTTCGAGAAGGGCGCCTTCGACTATCTCGCCAAGCCCTTCGACATCGACGAGGCCGTCCGACTCGCCGAGCGGGCCTTCGATGCCTCGCGCGAGCGCTCGTCGCGGGCGGCCGGCGCCGAGGCGGGCGGCGAGCCGACCTCCGAACTGATCGGCAACGCCCCGGCCATGCAGGAGATCTTCCGCGCCATCGGGCGTCTGGCGCGCTCGTCGGTGACCGTGCTGATCAACGGCGAGTCCGGGACCGGCAAGGAGCTGGTCGCCCGGGCGCTGCACCGCCACAGCCAGCGCCGCGACGGGCCCTTCGTCGCCCTGAACACCGCCGCCATCCCCAAGGACCTGCTCGAGTCCGAGCTCTTCGGCCACGAGAAGGGCGCGTTCACCGGCGCGGCCGCCCAGCGACGCGGCCGCTTCGAGCAGGCCCAGGGCGGCACGCTGTTCCTCGACGAGATCGGCGACATGCCGCTGGAGCTGCAGACGCGGCTGTTGCGGGTGCTCTCCGACGGGCATTTCTACCGGGTGGGCGGTACCTCGCTGATCAAGAGCGACGTGCGCGTGATCGCCGCCACCCACCAGCGCCTCGAGGATCTCGTCAAGGAAGGGCGGTTCCGCGAGGACCTGTTCCACCGGCTCAACGTCATTCGCCTGCAGTTGCCGGCCCTACGCGAGCGGGTCGAGGACATCCCGCAGCTGATGCGCTTCTTTCTCGCTCGCGCGGCCGAGGAGCTGGGCGTGCCGGCCAAGGCGCTCACGCCGAAGGCCGAGGCGCGGCTCTGCGAATACCCCTGGCCGGGCAACGTGCGCGAGCTGGAGAACATCGCGCGCTGGCTGACGGTGATGGCGCCGGGCAACGAGATCGGCGTCGACGACCTGCCCGACACCGTCCGGCAGGGCGCGGCGGGTGGCGAGGCCGGCGAGGCCGAGGACCAGCTGCTGTCGCGCTGGACCGGGGATCTCGCCCGCTGGGCCGAGGCCCGCCTGAAGGCCGGCGACCAGGACCTGCTGGCCACGGCCGGCCCGGCCTTCGAACGCACCCTGCTGCAGGCCGCGCTGGCCCACACCGGCGGCCACAAGCAGAAGGCCGCCGCCCTGATCGGCTGGGGGCGCAATACCGTCACCCGCAAGCTCAAGGAACTGGGCGAGCACTGAGGCCGGATCGTTCGCGCACCGCCCGGCTGTCACGGGATTCGCCCCTGCCCGGTGCTATGCTGGAATGGAGGTTCACGGACGGCAGGAGCGGGAAATCGGCATGGCCCAGACGGTGGCGCTTTATTCGGTCAAGGGCGGGGTGGGCAAGACCGCCTCGGCGGTGAATCTCGCGGCCCTGTCGGCCGCAGCCGGGCGGAATGTGCTGGTCTGGGATCTCGACCCGCAGAGCGCCGCCTCCTGGTACCTGCAGACCGAGGCCGGCGCGGAGCGCCCGGTCAAGAAGCTCCTCAAGCCCAAGGGCGTGGCGGCCTCCGTGCGGCCCACCATGCACAACCATCTCTGGATCCTCCCCGCCCTGCCGGGCCAGCAGGCGATCGAGCATCACCTGGCCGACAGGAAGGATGCCGGCTACCGGCTGGCCAAGCTGATCGACCCGCTGGCAGAGCAGTTCGACGAGATCTGGATCGACGCGCCGCCCGGGCTGTCGCTGCTGGCCGACAACGTCCTGCGCGCGGCCGACATGGTGCTGGTGCCGATGGTGCCCTCGCACCTCTCCGAGCGGACCTGGTTCCAGCTCAAGGGCCACCTGCGCGACCACGGCATCCATCCCGGCCAGCTGCGCGCCTTCCTGAGCATGGTCGACCGCCGTCGCACCCTGCACCGCGACTTCGCCGAGCGCCATCGCCACGACATGCCCGAGCTGCTCGAGACGCAGATCCCCTACGCCTCGGTGATCGAACAGATGGGCGACGACCAGCAGCCTTCCGTCTGTCGCGAGCCCCGTCACCCGGCCAACCGGGCCTATCGCTCGCTCTGGGACGAGATCGACGCGCTGTTCGGCTGATCGCTGATCGCGACACCATTGTGGGAGTGGGCCCGGCCCGCGAAGGCAGCCTCGGCGGCCATCCCGATGTCGGTCGAATCGCCACCTGACAAGTCGGATCTCCGACACTCGCGCGTGCCGCGCGATTCGCGGGCAAGGCCCGCTCCCACAGGGCTTCACTGCGCTTTGTGCAGACCTTCTCCGATTTTCAGCCGCGCAGGGCGCGCGCCGGGGCGATGCGCGTCATGCGCCGCCCCAGCAGCGGGGTGACCAGCGCCGCCAGCACCACGCCGGTCGCCAGCCCCCAGGCGAGCAGCCAGGGGTTCGCGGCCGCGGGCAGGTCGAAGACCTTCGCCGACAGCAGCATCCCCACCCCCGTGGCCGCGATGGCCGCCAGCAGTCCCACCAGCAGGCCGAGTGCCAGGAACTCGATCCACAGGGCCCGGAAGACCATGCGCCGGCTGGCGCCCATCACCCGCAGCACGGCCGCGTCGTGGATGCGCTGGCGCTCGCTGGCGCCGAAGGCGGCCAGCAGCACCACGATTCCCGCCGCCACCGTGAACGCGAACACGTACTCCACCGCCTGGCTGGCGCGGGCGATCAGCGTGCGCACCTCGTCGAGGATGCGCGAGATGTCGAACAGCGTCAGCGTCGGGAACTCGCGCAGCATCTCGGCCTGCTGGCGGTCGCGGTTCTCCGCGAGGTGGAAGCTGGTCACGTACTGCGCCGGGATGGACTCGAGCAGGCCCGGCGAGGCGATGACGAAGAAGTTCGGTCGCATGGTGTCCCATTCGACCGTGCGCAGGCTGGTGACCGGGGCGGTGACGTGCCGCCCGTCGATGCGGAAGGTCAGCTCGTCGCCGATCGACCAGCCGAGCGTCTCCGCGAACTCGCGTTCCACGGACAGGCCCTCGGCGGGAAAGCTCCCGGCGACCACGCGGTTGTCCGAAGGGAGTTCGTCGGCGTAGGAGAGGTTGAACTCGCGTGTGGCGAGGTTGTAGGCCCGGCCCTCGTAGCGGTCGAATGCCACCGGCTCGCCGTCGATCTCGCTCCAGCGTGCGCGGATCATCGGGTAGAGTCCGGCGTCCTCGATGCCGTTGTCGGCGAGGAACTCCCGCACCGGGGCGACCTCGTCCGGCTGGATGTTGATGGCGAAGACGTTGGGCGCGTCGGCGGGGATCTGGCGCTCCCAGGCCTCGACGAGGTCGGCGCGCACCACGGACAGCAGCAGCACGGCGGTCACGCCCAGCGCGAGCGCAGCGATCTGGGTGGACGACACCCATCGGGCGCGCGCCATGCGCGCCAGCCCGAACCGCGCCACGCCCCGCGCGGGCCAGCGGCGCAGCAGCGTGACCATCACGGCGGCCACCGCCAGGAACACCGCCACGCTGGCTGCCAGCCCGGCCAGCACGTACAGGGTCAGCGTCGTGTCGCGCGCCTGGAACCACACCAGCAGCGCGATGGCCGCGATGCCGGCACCGAACAGCAGCGCGGCGGCAGGGCTGGGGGCCTGGGCCTGGTGGTTGAGCACCCGCAGCGGCGGGGTGTGCCGCAGCCGGACAAGGCTGGGGAGGGCGAAACCGAACAGGGCGACCAGCGCCACGGCCAGCCCCAGCCCCACCGGTCCCAGCCCCGGGGCGGGCAGGTCGACGTCCAGCATCGAGGCCATCAGGTCGGCCAGCAGCAGCTGCGTGAGCGCCCCGACGGCGATCCCAGGGACGGCGGCGAGCACGGCCAGCATCAGCAGCCGCAGCCGGTAGATCCGCCCGATGCTGCGCGAGGAAGCCCCCAGCGCCCGCATCAGGGCGGCGGCATCCTGCTGGACGCGGTTGTAGTGGCGCGCGGCGATCACCAGGGCCGCGCCGGCGAGCAGCACGGCGACGACCGCCGCCAGGCCGAGGAAGCGCCCGGCG
>JAWLHL010000061.1:0-7516 GCA_041690375.1 Guyparkeria sp.
CGAACGCGAGATGGCGGAAAAGCTCTACGACTCGCTGTACGGCCCGATCCTCTCCCTGCCGGATCACATCGAGATCCTGGCCGGCGCGCAGGCCGGCAGCGTCTGCGGTGGCGGCATCAGCGGCAAGCCCATGTCCACGCTGGGCTTCGAGAAGCGTCACAACAACGGGCTGATCCGCGAGCGCGGCAATTTCGTCGAGACCATCGCCTCGATCGAGCTGCCGCCGGTCGAGGAAATCAAGGCGTTCTACACATTCAACACCGGCAACTGACGCCGCACCGGAGCAGGGACAGAGCATGAAAATCACACCGACACACAAATCCGGCCTGATCGCCGGCGCGATAGCCTGCGGCCTGATCCTCGGCGCCACCTCACCGGTCATGGCGGAGAACGAGGAACTCATCGAGGCCATGGAGGGCTACGTGATGTTCGCCGACTACCAGGGCGCAACCATCCGGCCCGAGCAGATCCCGGCGGAACAGTGGGAAGAGATGACCGTCGTCGACACCCGTGATGCGGGCCAGTACGAGGAGGACCACATCCCCGGCGCCATCAACATCGAGTGGCGCCAGATCCTCGAGCGCCGCGACGAGTTGCCGCGCGACGAGATGGTGCTGGTCTACTGCAACACCGGCACGCTGTCGGCGCAGGCCGGCCTGATGCTGCGCCTGACGGGGATGGACAACATCCGCATCCTCCAGGACGGCTTCACCGGCTTCCAAAAGGCCGGTGGCTTCGAGGCGAACGCCCGGGCCCAGGAAGAGGCCGAGGACGCGGGCGAGTAACTCGTCCCACCACGCCCCGCCTTCGCGCGGGGCGTCTTGCCCGATTCGGCCCATATGAGCGGGCCGCATCCGGCAAGACGTGTAAACCCAGTCACCCGCAAGGGACACGAGGTAACCCATGGATATCACTCACCGGGATCTCACTCACGGCATTGCCGCCAACCGCGGTCAGTTCATTCAGTTTCTGCTGCAGGTCTTCTTCGTCGGCGCGCTGGTGGGCATGACCCGCACGGTGCTGCCGGTGCTCTCGGAGTCGGACTTCGGCCTGGCCGCCGGCGCGTTCACCACGTTGGCGAGCTTCGTGGTGATCTTCGGCGTGATCAAGGCCACGCTCAACCTGCTGGCCGGGCGCTTTTCCGACCGTTACGGGCGCAAGCGGGTGCTGGTCGCCGGGTGGCTGTTCGCGATTCCCGTGCCGTTCCTGCTGCTGATCGCCGATTCCTGGGGCTGGGTGCTGCTGGCCACGGTCTTTTTGGGCATCAACCAGGGCCTGGCCTGGTCGATGGCGCTCAACAGCAAGCTGGACCTTACCCACGCCCACCAGCGCGGGCTGGTCAACGGCGCGAACGAGTTCGCCGGCTATGGAGGCGTGGCGGTGGCGGGCTATCTCGCCGCGATTGCCGCCGAACAGCTCGGGGCGCGCGAGGGCCTGTTCTGGTTCGGCCTGGGCGTGATCGCCCTGGCGCTGGCGCTGGCCGTCTGGATGGCCCGCGACACCCTGCCCTGGGCACATGCCCAGCAGAAGGCCCATGGGAACGGCAAGGTCCCGGCGCTTCGCTCCGGGCCGGGCTTCTTCCTGCATGCCACCTGGGGCAATCGCAGCCTGCTGGCCATCAACCAGGCGGGACTGGTGGAGAAGTTCACCGACACCATCATCTGGCTGTTCGTGCCCATCCTGCTGGTCACCCGCGGCGCGGACCTCGTGACCGCCGGGTTTCTGGTCGGCATCTACGGCGTGGTCTGGGGCGCCGGGCAGCTGATCACCGGCCCGGCCTCGGACAAGCTCGGTCGACGTGGTCTGATCACCTGGGGCATGTGGCTCTGCGGGGCGGGGATCGTCGCGGTCGTGCTGTCCCACTCGGCCTGGATCTGGGGGCTCGCGCTGGCGGTCACCGGCATGGGCATGGCGATGCTCTACCCCACGCTGGGCGCGGCGGTGGCCGATCACTGCGCGCCGGTCGAGCGCGCGGGCATCCTGGGCGTGTACCGCTTCTGGCGCGATTTCGGCTATGCCGTGGGGGCGCTGGCGCTCGGGCTGGTGGCCAGCCTGACCGGCGGCATCGAGGCGGGCTTCTGGTTCGTCGGCATCGCCATGCTGGCCTCGGGCCTGTGGGTCGCCGTCGGCCTCGAACCCCGGACGTCGTAGCGCCAGACCCGGGCGGTCGCCGCAAGCCCTACGATCAAATTGGCATCATGATTGCAATATCTCCCCTCGACACAACAAGAAACACGGCCCGACCGTGACGTGATGTCAACAGTTGACCAAGGGGCTCTCCCCCGATGGTCACGATATGGACACTGGGAGAATCTAATGCAGATGCGCTACCGACAAGCCCTTGCCGGCGTCATTGCCTTCATCCTGCCACTGCTCGCGACCCAGGCGGCGAATGCCGCCACCTACCGCTGGGTCGACTCCGATGGCCAGCTTCAGTTCAGCGACACCCTGCCATCGGGGGCGGCGGCCAACGGCTACAAGGTGATCGACTCGGGCACGGGGCAGGTCATCCGCGAGGTGGCCCCGCGCAAGACGGCGGAAGAGAAGGCCCGAGAGGAAGCGCAGCGCCGTGCCGAGGAAGAAGCCCGGCTGGCCGAGGACGCCGAGCGCAAGCACAACCAGGTCCTGCTGGCCCTGTACGGCAGTGTCGAGGAGATCGAGCAGGCCCGCGATTCGCGGCTCGAACGCCTCGACGCGCGCGTCCGTCAGCTCGAGGCCTCGGCGACCCGCATGCAAGAGAAGGCGCGAACCAACCCCAACGACGAAAGCTATGCCCGCGACCTGGAAAACCTGAAGGCCTCGCTGGAGAGTGCCCGGGCCGATCGACAGAAGGTCGAACGACGCTTCGAAGAAGACATCCGGCGCTTCCGGAGCCTGAAGGCCAACGGCTGAGCTATTCGGCCCAGGGAGGCGCCCCGGGGCTCAACCCCGGATCAGGGTACCGACCCCCTGGTCGGTGAGCAGCTCGAGCAGCACGGCGTGCGGCACGCGCCCGTCGATGATCTGCACCGTCTTGACCCCGCCGCGCACGGCATCCAGGGCGAAATTGATCTTGGGCAGCATGCCGCCGTAGATCGTGCCGTCCTCGATCAGGGCCTCGACGTCGTCGGCGGTCAGGCCGGTCAGCAACTTGCCTTCCTTGTCCAGCACGCCGGCAATGTTGGTCAGCAGCAGGAGCTTCTCCGCTTCCAGCACCTGCGCGACCTTGCTCGCCACCACGTCGGCGTTGATGTTGTAGGCCTCGCCGTCCTCGCCCACGCCGATCGGCGCGATCACGGGAATCACGTCCGAGGCGTCCAGCGTGCGCAGGATGCCCGCGTCGATGGAGGCCACTTCGCCGACGTGGCCGATGTCGATGATCTCCGGCTCGTCGAATTCCGGGTTCTTGCGCGTGACCTTGAGCTTGCGCGCGCGCACCAGCCCGGCGTCGCGGCCGGTCAGGCCCACGGCGCGGCCGCCGTGGCGGTTGATCAGCGCGACGATGTCCTTGTTGACCAGTCCGCCGAGCACCATCTGCACCACGTCCATGGTCTCGCGGTCGGTCACCCTCATTCCCTCGACGAACTCGCCCTGCTTGCCGAGCTTTTCCAGCACCTGGTTGATCTGCGGCCCGCCGCCGTGGACGATGACCGGGTTCACGCCCACCTGCTTCAAGAGCACGATGTTGCGGGCGAAGGCGTCCTTGAGGTCCTCGTCGACCATGGCGTTGCCGCCAAACTTGATCACCACGGTCTTGTCGAACAGGCGCTGGATATAGGGCAGCGCCTCCATCAGCACGTCGGCGGTCAGGGCGGGGTCGAATCGGGGCATTGGTTAACTTCCTGAAGTTGAACGTTGGATTGGGCCGAACGCGTCGCTGGTCGCGACCCTCAACTGCGACCGGTGTGGCCGAAGCCGCCGGTGCCGCGCTCGGTCTCGCCGAATTCCTCGACCGCCTCGAAGGCCACCTGCACCACCGGCACGACCACCAGCTGGGCGATGCGCTCGCCCACCTCGACGGTGAACGGGCTGTCGCCGCGATTCCACGTCGAGACGAACAGCTGGCCCTGGTAGTCGGAGTCGATCAGCCCGACCAGGTTGCCCAGCACGATGCCGTGCTTGTGGCCCAGTCCCGAGCGCGGCAGGATCATCGCGGCGAGTTCCGGGTCACCGAGGTGGATTGCCATGCCGGTGGGCACCAGCTCGGTCTGGCCGGGCGCGAGCGTCAGCGGCTCGTCCAGGCAGGCGCGCAGGTCGAGGCCTGCCGAACCGTCGGTGGCGTAGTCCGGGCGCGGAATCTCGTTGCCCAGCCGGGGGTCGAGCCATTTGACCTCAACTCGATGCATGCTCTCGTTCCTTCCGTATCTCGTGGTAGGTATCGAAGATCTGGGCCGCCAGCCGCTCCTTTTCCGCCCGCGGCAGATCGCGCTCGCCGCCGTCCCACAGCAGGAGCAGGGCATTGTCGGGTCGATCGAAGCCCCTGCCGTCACCGACCTCGTTGGCGCAGACCAGGTCCATGCCCTTGGCGCGCCGCTTGGCATCCGCGTAGTCACGCAAATGGCCGGTCTCCGCGGCGAAGCCGATGACGAAGGGCCGGTCGGCACGCGCGGCCACGCCGGCGATGATGTCCGGGTTGGGGACCAGTTCGAGGGTGAGGGCCTCGCCGCGCTTCTTGAGCTTGTGGCCCGCCGGCTCGGCCACGCGGTAGTCGGCCACGGCGGCGGCGCCGACGAAGATGTCCATCGACGCGATCGACTCGACCGCCGCCTGCATCTCGGCGGCCGTCTCCACCTCGACGTGCCTCACACCCACCGGGGTGGAGAGCGACGAGGGGCCGGCGATCAGCGTCACGACCGCGCCGCGGCGGGCGGCCTCGGCGGCGATGGCGAATCCCATGCGCCCGGAGGAGCGGTTGGCGATGAAGCGCACCGGGTCGATCGGCTCGCGCGTGCCCCCGGCCGTGACCACCACGTGGCGCCCGGCAAGGTCCTGTCGCGGCCGCCCCGCCAGCAGGGCCGCGGCGATCGCCTCGGGCTCCAACATGCGCCCCGCCCCGGTCTCCCCGCAGGCCTGCGCGCCGGCGTCCGGCCCCAGGAGGGTCACGCCGCGCGCGAGCAGCGTGTCGCGGTTGGCCTGCGTTGCCGGATGCGCCCACATCTGCCGGTTCATGGCCGGAGCCAGGTGAACCGGCGCCTCGGTAGCGAGACAAAGGGTGGTCAGGAGATCATCGGCCATGCCGGCGGCCAGCCGCGCCATCAGGTCCGCGCTGGCCGGAGCGATCACCACCGCATCGGCCCAGCGGGCCAACGCGATATGATCCATGCCGGATTCCGCCTCGGCATCCAGCAGGGTGATGCGCACCGGATGACCGCTGACCGCCTGGAAGGACAGCGGCGTGACGAAATGCGTGGCCGCCTCGGTCATCACCACGCGCACCTCGACGCCGGCCTCCACCAGGCGACGCACCAGCACCACGGCCTTGTAGGCCGCGATGCCGCCGGAGACGCCGACGAGGATGCGGGCAGGTTGCTGGGACGCGTGACTCATGGCACGCAGTTTACCAGCGCGGACAGCGCCGCGCTGCGAATGGAGGACGACCCTGTCGCACGGAAGGACCCGAGCGCGGCCGAGTGGCGTCCGAACTTGATCCGACAACGAGACCAGCGATGACGAACCGCCCGAACGACGACCGCCCGAACGACAAGCCGAAACGCCGCTGGCCGCGCTGGGTGCGCTGGCCACTGGAGGCGCTGGTTTTCATTGCCGCCCTGCTGGCAGTGCAGGCCTGGATGGGGCCGGACCTGCCGGAAGGGGAGATCCCCGGCATGGCGGTATCGGATCTCGACGGCCGGGAGCTGACCCTCGGCGGGCCGGCCGACGAGCCGACCGTGGTGGTCTTCTGGGCCACCTGGTGCGGCTACTGCGACCTGGAGATGCCCTGGCTGGTCGATCTCGTCGACGATCACCGCGTGATCACCGTGGCGATGCAGTCGGGCGATGAGGCCACCGTGCGTGCCCACATGCGGGAAAACGACCTCGAAAAGCTGCCGGTGGTCAACGACCCCGAGGGGCGGATCGCGGCAAGCCTGGGCGTGAACGTCACGCCCACCTTCCTGTTCTTCGACCAGACTGGACGGGTGGCCCATTCGACCACCGGGCTGACCAGCCCCTGGGGCGTGCGCCTGCGCATGTGGTGGATGAACCGCGCCGCGGACGACGACTGACTCAGGGACACGTCAGGCCTGTTCGATCGCCTCGAGCAGCTCGTCGAACGAGGTCTGGAACTGCTCGACGCCCTCGTCGAGCAACTGGTCGCGCACCGCGCCGTCCATGTCGATGCCCAGGTCCGCGAGCTCGGCCCATACGCGCCGGTCTTCCTCGTATCTCGGCTTGAGGGTCGAGGCGATCTTGCCGTGATCGGCGAAGGCCTCCAGCGTCTTGTCCGGCAGGGTGTTGATGGTCCGCGGGGCGATCATGTTCTCCACGTAGAGCAGGTCGGAGTAGGCCGGGTTCTTGGTGCCGGTACTGGCCCACAGCGGCGTCTGCGGAAAGGCGCCCTTCTGCTCGAAACGCTCGAACTCCTCGCCCTCGAAGAGCTCGCGGAAATGCGCGTATGCCATGCCGGCCAGCGCCAGGGCCGAGCGCCCCTTGAGCGATTCGGCCCGCTCCCCGCCGATCTCGTCGAGCTGCCGGTCGACCAGCGTGTCCACGCGGCTGAGAAAGAGGCTGGCCACCGCGCGCACGTCGTGAACGTGCCCGCCGCTGGCCTCCAGCGCCGCCAACCCGCGAAGGTAGGCCGCGAACACGCGCCGGACCTGGTCGAGCGAGAACAGCAGGGTGACGTTGATGCTGACCCCCTGGGAGATCAGGGTCTCGAAGGCCTCGATGCCCTCGACCGTCCCGGGCACCTTGATCAGCACGTTGGGGCGGTCGACCAGTTCGCGCAGGCGATGGGCGGCACGGACCGATTCGGCGGCGTCGTGGGCGATGCTCGGCGACTCCTCCCAGGACACCCAGCCGTCCTCGCCATGGGACTGTTCCCAGACGGGGCGCAGCATGTCGCAGGCCTGTTGGATGTCCGAGACCACCAGGTGCTCGTAGACCGACTCGATATGATCGTACTGCCGCTTGAGGGCGGCGATGTCGTCGCTGTAGTAGTCGCTGCCGACGATCGCCTTCTTGAAGATGGTGGGGTTGGATGTCACGCCGCGAATGCCGTAATCGCGGATCAGCCGCGGCAGGCCGTCGTCCTCGAGCAGCGCGCGCGATAGATTGTCCAGCCAGAGACTCTGACCCTGCGATTCGTGCAGCTTGCTGAGGGCGGAAGCGCTCATCCCGGTTTCCTCCTTGGGGTGAACTTGGGGTGAAGAAGATGCTCTGTCCTTGAGCTTAGACCCTCCGCATGACGCTGCCATCACGCGGTCGCCCCGGCGGGCCTTCAGTGGCGCGGGTCGAAGGGCATTTCGTCGCGCATGCGCTCGTAGAAGAGGCGCGCCTCGTCGGTGTCCGCCGGCGGGGTGTGGATCATCAGCACGAG
>JAWLHL010000062.1:0-7032 GCA_041690375.1 Guyparkeria sp.
CTCGAGTTCCATCAACTGCCGGACGGCCTGTTCACTGCAGTCCTCGCGCAGGCCGAGTCCTGCCTGGTAGCCATAGTCCTGCGGGTTTCCCAGCGAATGGTCAAAGCAGCCGTATCGTGCTCGGGCACGACGGCCGGCCTCGGGGTCGACCTCGTCGAGATAGTGGATGACCGCGTCCGCCGAGCGGTAGAGGCTGTACAGATCCAGGCCATAGAAACCCGCGCGGTCGGCCGCGCCGCGCGGTTTGTTGAAGGCCGCCAGCCACTCCACGAAGTCCACGACGACGGTGTTCCGCCACATCCACTGGGGGAAGCGCTGGAAGCTGGCCAGGGCCTCGATCGCGGAATCGTCTTCTCCCTGGCCGCGCACGTACCGATTGACACGATAGGCGTCCGGCCAGTCGGCCTCGACGGCGACGGCGTCAAACCCCTTCTCTTCAATCAGCCGCCGGGTGATGTGCGCGCGGATATCATAAAACTCATGCGAGCCGTGCGATGCCTCTCCCAGAAGCACCAGCGACGCATCGCCGATCGTCTCGAAGACCGCGTCCAGCGACGAAGGCCCGTGACTCAGTTGTGTGGCGTGTTCGCGGAGGCCCTGGGCATCCGCGCGATGAACGCGAGTCATGGTGACTCCTTTTCTCCGTGAAGGGTATTGCAACCCTGCAGACTGCTGCGCCAGATGCGCCGGCGCCGTGTTGGGCAAGTTTGAAATAGGGGTGGCTATCCCTGCAGTTGCCCGCCTTGATCTGACGGATCGGGCTGTGTTCCTTAGTTACCGAACTTCCCGCATGGCCCACTAGCCTCGTTCGCGCGCACGGAAACGAACCGGCTGCTTCCTCAAACCCTAGGAAGCCCTGGCGCCTGAAGAAAGGGGTAGTAATACCAACGCGGGTCAGTACGCCCCCGCCCACGCAAGCGGGGGCAGGGGGTCATCCTCGGGTGGCCTGCTCCAGGCCGGCCAACGGGCGTCACACGCTCAGGTGTTCGTTGACCAGTTCGTCGGTGAGGGCGTCGATGGGGCCGTGGGCGACGACGGAGCCCCTTTCCATGATGTGGAAGTCGTCGGCGACGCGGCGGGCGAAGGGGAGTTTCTGTTCCACCAGTAGCACTGACAGCCCCATCTCGGTATTCAGCTGACGGATCACGTCGCCGATCTGGCGCACGATGTTGGGCTGGATACCCTCGCCGGGCTCGTCGAGGATCAGCACCCGGGGGTCCAGGACCAGCGCGCGGGCGACCGCGAGCTGCTGCTGCTGGCCGCCGGACAGGTCGCCACCGCGGCGCCGGCGCATCTCCTTCAGCACCGGGAACAGCTGGTAGACCGAGCCCGGGATCTGTCGCGCACGGTCCGCGCGCGAGGAGAGCGGTACCCGCAGGTTCTCCTCGACGGTGAGCTCCGGAAAGATCTCGCGGCCCTGTGGCACGTAACCGATGCCGCCTCGGGCGCGGGCGTCCGGCGACAGGCGGGTGATGTCGCGATCCCCGAGCAGGATTCGGCCGCTGCGCACCGGCAGCAGGCCCATGATGCACTTCAGCAGCGTGGTCTTGCCGACGCCGTTGCGGCCCATTACGCAGGTGCAGCGGCCGGGCTCGGCCCGCAGCTCCAGGTCCCTCAGGATGTGGCTCTGGCGATAGTACTGGTTCAGTCCGCTGACCTGGATCATTCCTCCTCTCCGAGGTAGACCTCGACCACGCCCGGGTCGGCCTGTATCTGGTTCATGCTGCCTTCGGCGAGGACGCTGCCCTGGTGCAGCACCGTGACGCGCCGGGCGATCGACCGCACGAAGGCCATGTCGTGTTCCACCACGATCACCGTGTGGTCCCCGGCCAGCGAGGTCAAAAGCTCGGCGGTGCGCTCGGTCTCGTTCCCGGTCATTCCGGCGACGGGCTCGTCCACCAGCAGCACGCGCGGGTTTTGCATCAGCAGCATGCCGATCTCGAGCCACTGCTTCTGTCCGTGGGAGAGGGCGCCGGCGGCCGTGCGGCGCTGATCCTGCATGCCGATGGTGACCAGCACTTCGTCGATGCGGCGGGCCTGGGCCGGGTCCACCTTTGCAAAGAGGGTCTTCCACGTGCCCTTGCTGGAGGCGAGGGACAGCTCGATGTTCTCCAGGACGGTCAGGGCCTCGAAGACGGTCGGTTTCTGAAACTTGCGGCCGATCCCGCCGCGGGCGATCTGGTACTCGTCGAGGTCCAGCAGATCGATGTCGCGGCCGAAGTAGACCCGTCCCGAGTCCGGCCGGGTCTTGCCGGTGATCACGTCCATCATCGTGGTCTTTCCCGCACCGTTGGGGCCGATGATGCAGCGCAGCTCGCCTTCGTCGACTGCAAGGCTCAGGTGGTCGAGGGCCTTGAATCCGTCGAAGCTGACGCTGACGTCGTCGATGTAGAGGATCACGCCATGGCTGGTGCCGCTGAAGTCCGGTTCGGACTGCAGCAGCCGGAACACACGGTCCCGCCGGATCGGCTGGCGATAGGGCGCGAGACTCACGATTCACCCTCCCGGCGACGGCGGAACAGTCCTACGAGACCGCGGGGCAGGAACAGCGTCACCAGCACGAACAGCGCCCCGAGCGCGAACAGCCAGAACATCGGGTAGGCGACGGTGAACCAGGTCTTCGCGCCGTTCACCGCGAAGGCGCCGACGATCGCCCCGAACAGGCTGCCACGCCCACCCACCGCAACCCAGAGCACGGCCTCGATGGAACGGATCGGCGAGAACTCGCCCGGATTGATGATGCCCACCTGGGGCACGTACAGCGCGCCCGCGATGCCGGCCAGCACCGCGGAGAATACGAAGACCCACAGCTTGTAGTGGTCCACTCTGTAGCCCGAAAACCGGGTGCGGTCCTCGGCGTCGCGGACCGCGATCAGCACGCGGCCGAAGCGCGAGGTGACGATGTAGCGGCAGGCGAGGTACCCGAGGATCACCGCGATGCCCGAGGCCAGGAACAGTGCGACGCGGGTCTCGCGCGCCTGGACCGAGAAGCCGAGGATCTCCTTGAAGTCGGTCAGGCCATTATTGCCGCCAAAGCCCATCTCGTTGCGGAAGAAGGCGAGCATCAACGCGAAGACCAGGGCCTGGGTGATGATCGCGAAGTACACGCCGCTCACGCGGGAGCGGAAGGCCAGCCAGCCGAAGACCAGCGCCAGCAGCCCCGGCACCAGCATCGCCATCAGCAGCGCGAACCAGAACATGTCGAAGCCGAGCCAGAACCAGGGCAGCTCCTCGTAGCTCAGGAAGACCATGAAGTCCGGCAGCACCGGATGGCCGTACACGCCCTGCTCGCCGATCTGGCGGGTGAGGTACATGCCCATCGCGTAGCCACCCAGACCGAAGAAGGCCCCGTGCCCGAGGGAGAGGATCCCGGCGTAGCCCCAGATCAGGTCGATCGCCAGTGCCAGCAGTGCGAAGGTCAGGAACTTCCCGAGCAGGGCTACCCAGTAGCTCGACAGGTAGTAGGGCGAATCCGGTGGCACCATCAGGTTGGCGATGGGCACGGCGATCAGCATCGCCACGAGCAGACCGAGCACGAAGGTGCCGCCCCAGTCGCTGGTCAGCAGGCGTCGCGTCAGCATGGCGTCAGTTCTCCGCGGCCCGGCCCTTCTTCGGGAAGAGTCCGCGGGGCCGTTTCTGGATGAACAGGATGATGAAGATCAGCACGATGATCTTGGCCAGCACCGCCCCGACGTGAGGCTCGATGAACTTGGTCATGACCCCGAGGCCCATCGCTCCGACGAAGGTGCCCCAGAGGTTCCCGACGCCGCCGAAGACGACCACCATGAAGGAGTCGATGATATAGGCCTGTCCCATGTTCGGACCGACGTTGGTCAGCTGCGAGAGCGCCACGCCGGCAACGCCCGCCAGTCCCGCCCCAAGCCCGAAGGTCAGGGCATCCACCCAGCCGGTGCGTACGCCGAGGGCCCGGGCCATCGGCCGGTTCTGTGCGACGGCGCGTACCTTCAGCCCCAGGCTGGTCTTCTTCATCACCAGGATCAGCGCGACGAAGACCATGATCGCGAAGACGAAGATGTAGATGCGGCTCCAGGTCAGGGACAGCACCGGGTTGATGTTCAGCGACCCGCTCAGCCATTCGGGAGAGGCGACCGGCCGGTTCAGCGGCGAGAACAGGGTGCGCACCGCCTGCTGCAGGATCAGGCTGATGCCGAAGGTGGCCAGCAGCGTCTCCAGCGGCCGTCCGTACAGGAACTGGATCACGCCACGCTCCATCGCGATGCCAACCAGTCCGGCCACGACAAAGGCCGCCGGTATCGCCAGCAGAATGCCGGTGCTGAGCGTACCGGGTATCAGCGTCTGGATGAACCAGGTGGTGTAGGCCCCGATCATGATCAGCTCGCCGTGGGCCATGTTGATCACGCCCATCACGCCGAAGGTGATCGCCAGGCCGATCGCCGCAAGCAGCAATACCGACCCGGCGCTCAGACCGAAGAAGAGGTTCTCGCTGAAGCGGAAGAAGCGGATCCGGGACTCCGCGTGCTCGACTGCCTCCATCGCGGCCTCGCGAACGCGTTCGTCCGGGTCTTCCGCGGCAGTGGCCGCCAGTGCACGCCGGGCCTCGGGCAGCAGCGAGCCGCGCAGCGTGGCCACTGCCTCGATTCGCGCCGCCTCATCACCGGTGTCGAGGTGGGCGAGGGCCAGCAGGGTCTTCAGCAGATCGGAGGCCCGTTGATCGTCCTCGGTATCGAGCCGTTCCTCGAGAAAGGGCACGAGGTCGGGATTGCCCCCGTCGCGGATGAGCCGCGACAGGGACCGGATGCGGCGCTCCGGACGCGCGTCGGCCACGCCGGCTACGGCCACGAGACTGCGTAGGGCGTTGCGCAGCGGGTTGTGCACGGGGATACGTCGGGCCTCGGCCAAGACGTCCGCGGCGACGGCCTCGCCGCTGATGGCGTCGGTTCCGGCCTCGCGATCGTCGGCGTCGCGGATCAGGATCCGGGGCGGGCCGTCCCCGGTGGCGAGCAGCCGGCCGTCGGCCAGCGCAGCCAGGATGTCCGCGACCCTGGGATCCCCGGCCGCGGCCAGGGCCGCGGCAACGCGGCGTCGGTCGTTGAAGTTGCCGGCCGGCAGCTCCCTGATCAGGGTGTCCACGGAGGGGCCGTCGGTGGTATCCGCGTACGGTGCGCCAGGTGCCTGGTCTGGTGATTCGCCCGGTGCATCCGCGGCGACTGTCGGCAGGGCGAGCAGGAGGAGGACGCCAGTCAGCAGGCTCAGGGTTCGCCGGAGCCATTGGCGCAGGGGTGACGTGTCGCTGCGAATCACCGCGATCTCCGGGGTGGTGGAGGGTGCGATTGTCGGAAACGGGGCGGCGGCGTGCCCGCCGCCCCCAGGGTGGCTCAGTAGTTCTGGCCCCCGCACTCCTCGGTCACGGTGTTGTAGTTGCCGCAGGAGATCGGCGGGGTCCAGTCCGCGATGATGTCGCGGCTCCCCTCGAGGTGCGACGACCAGGCATCACCGGGGACTAGGTCGTCCGTTTGCCAGACCACGAGGAACTGGCCGTCCTCCTGGATCTCGCCGATCAGCACGGGCTTGGTGATGTGGTGGTTCACGAGCATCTCGGCGGTGCCGCCGGTGAGGTTCGGGACCTGCACGCCCTTCAGGGCATCGATCACCGTGTCCACATCCGTGGTGCCGGCATTCTCGACCGCCTGTGTCCACATGTGGAAGCCGATGTAGTGGGCCTCCATCGGATCATTGGTGACCCGGCTGTCGTCGCCGATGAACTCGTGCCAGTCCGCGATGAAGGCCTCGTTCTCCGGTGTGTCCACGCTCATGAAGTAGTTCCAGGCCGCGAGGTGGCCCACCAGCGGCCGGGTGTCCATGCCGGAGAGTTCCTCCTCGCCCACCGAGAAGGCGATCACCGGGATGTCCGTGGCCGACACGTCCTGGTTGGCGAGCTCGCGATAGAAGGGGACGTTGGCGTCGCCATTGATGGTCGAGACCACGGCCGTCGGCTTGCCCTGCTCTCCGAAGCGCTTGATCTCGGCCACGATGCTCTGCCAGTCGGAGTGCCCGAACGGCGTGTAGTTGATCATGATGTCTTCATCGGCCACGCCATTGGCCTTCAGATAGGCCTCGACGATGCGGTTGGCCGTGCGCGGATAGACGTAGTCGGTGCCGGCCAGTACCCAGCGCTCGATGCCGTAGTCGTTCATCAGGTAGTCGACCGCGGGAATGGCCTGCTGGTTGGGTGCCGCGCCGGTGTAGAAGATGTTGCGCGAGGACTCCTCGCCCTCGTACTGCACCGGATAGAACAGGATGCCGTTCAGCTCCTCCATCACGGGCAGGACCGACTTCCGTGCCACCGAGGTCCAGACGCCGAAGATCACGTCCACCTCATCCTGTTCCAGCAACTGCCGGGTGCGCTCGGCGAACAGCGGCCAGTCAGAGGCCGGGTCGACCACCACTGGCTCGAGGGGACGCCCGAGCAGTCCGCCGTTGCGGTTCTGCTCCTCGACCAGCATCAGCATCGTGTCCTTCAGGGTGGTCTCCGAGATCGCCATGGTGCCCGACAGCGAATGGAGGATGCCGACCTTGATCGGATCTTCCGCCTGTGCCGCGCCCGCGGACAGGGTCAGGGCGAGGGTGATTCCCGAAAGGCGGAGGGCCCTGAGCCAGGGGGACTGAATCATGCAGCGTTCTCCTGAGGTTGGCGGGTGGTTCGGTGGTGCGCCCGGTGGTTCCGTCCCGGCCGCGCCCACAGGGCACGCAGAACGGCCGCGTGCTGACTGGACGGTGCCCGCCGGACGACGGCAGGTTGTGCTCGAAGGAGGTGGCAGCAGGAAGCGTGCCAGCCGTGGCCCAGCCGTGACGGCACGCGGTGGCGGGGCCGGGTGTGGAGACGGTAATCAGGGAAAGGGGGCGCCGCCGGACCGTGTCCGATCAGGGGGGCTGCCCCGTGACGGTGCACCCGGCGGGATCAGCGCACCGGCCTGGTGCGTCGGACCGGTCAGCGGCCCCGGCCGAGCAGGTGCTCGCGCACGATGAACAGGCCGGCGATGGAGCGCGCCT
>JAWLHL010000063.1:0-7007 GCA_041690375.1 Guyparkeria sp.
GCTCCAGCCCGGCGGGCATGCCGACGGCGCCACCGACATGCGCGCCGTCGCCCTCCAGGAGTGCGCCGAGGAGACCGGTGTGTCCCCCGAGCACATCCGACTGGTCCACGAGGGAATCTTCGACGTCGACATCCACTCCACCCAGGAGCCGCACCCGGACGCCCAGCCCCACGAGCACATCGACATCCGCTACCTCGTCGAGATCGACGACCGCACCCCGGTCCCCGGCAACGAGGAATCCTTCGCCCTGCACTGGATCCCCCTGCCCCTCGTCGCCCGCTACAACAACAGCCGCTCCACCTTGCGCATGGTCGACAAGACCCGTCGCATGCGCTGAAGCCAAAAACGCCTGCCACCAAAAGAAAACGGCGCGGTAGACACCGCGCCGTTTCGTCATGCCCCCATCGCCCGGCCACCGGCCGAAAGCGAATCAGCCAGCGTCGTCGGGAAACTCGCCGAGAATCAGGAACTCCACCAGCGCCTGCTGGGTGTACATGCGGGCCTCGGCCTCGTCCCAGACCACGCTCTTCGGCCCGTCGATGACGCTGGCCGAGACCTCCTCGCCCCGGTGGGCCGGCAGGCAGTGCATGAACAGGGCATCGGTGTTCGCCCGGGCCATGATCTCGTCGTTGATCTGGTAGTTCTGGAAGTCGCGCAGCCGGCGCAGGCGCTCCTCTTCCTGCCCCATCGACGCCCAGACGTCGGTGACCACGAGATCCGCTTCCTCGACTGCCGCCTCGGCGCTTTCCACCAGGCGCACGTGGTCGCCGGCCGCCTCGACCACCTCGGTTGCCGGCTCGTAGCCACTCGGCGCGGCCACGGTCAGCTCGAAGCCGAACACGCGCGCGGCGTTGATGTAGGAGTGGCACATGTTGAAGCCGTCACCCACCCAGGCGACCCGCTTGCCGGCGATCGAACCGCGGTGGCGCTGGTAGGTATACACGTCGGCCAGCAACTGGCAGGGGTGATTGAGGTCGGTGAGCGCGTTGATCACCGGCACGCGGCTGTTCGCGGCGAAGGTCTCGACCATGCCGTGGTCGTTGGCGCGGATCATGATGGCGTCGACCATCCGCGACATGACGCGCGCGGAATCCTCGATCGGCTCGCCCCGCCCGAGCTGGGTGTCACGCGGCGACAGGAAGATCGCCGAACCGCCGAGCTGGGCCATGCCCGACTCGAAGGACAGACGCGTACGGGTGGAAGCCTTCTCGAAGATCATGCCCAGCACGCGGCGCTCGAGCGTGTTGGGACGCTCGCCGCGCTCGCGGGCGGCCTGGATCTGGCCGGCGCGTTCGAACAGGGCGCGGTACTCGTCGATGGTGAGATCGAACAGGCTGAGAAAGTGACGTGTCGACATGGGTCTCGCTTTCCATTGGCGGCCGGGCCCGCTAGGGTCCTAGCCGGATTTATTCGGCGGGCTCGGTCGTGTCGAGCCAGTTTCGCACCAGGGCGACCAGGCGATCGGCGATCAGGTCGGCCTGCGAGGCACTCAGGATCAACGGCGGCAGCAGGCGGATCACCGACCCGGCCGTCACGTTGATCAGCAGGTTCTCGGACAGGGCACGGCCCACCAGCTCCCCGCAGGGGCGGTCGAGCTCGATGCCCACCATCAGGCCGCGTCCGCGCACGTCGCGGCAAGCCGGCACGTCGGCCAGACCCGCCGAGATGCGCTCGACCAGCTGGTTGCCCAGCGACTGGGCCCGGGTGACCAGGCCGTCGCGCTCGATCACGTCGAGCACGGTGCAGGCTACCCGGCAGACCAGCGGATTGCCGCCGAAGGTCGAGCCGTGACTGCCCGGCCCGAACAGCTCGGTGGCCCGACCGGCGGTCAGGCAGGCACCGATGGGTACGCCGTTGCCCAGTCCCTTGGCCAGAGTCATGACGTCCGGGAGCACCTCCTCGTGCTGGAAGCCGAACCACCGTCCGGTACGGCCGATGCCGGTCTGCACCTCGTCCACCATCATCAGCCAGTCGTGCTGGTCGCAGATCTGGCGCACGGCGGCGAGATAGCCCTCGGGGGCCGGGCGGACACCACCCTCGCCCTGCACCGGTTCGAGCAGTACCGCGACGATCTGCTCGTCGGAGGCCGCCTGCCTCAGGGCTTCGGCATCACCGAATGGCAAACGGACGAAACCGTCGAGCAGCGGCTCGAAGCCCTTCTGGATGGCGGCATTGCCGGTGGCGGCGAGTGCGGCCAGGGTACGACCGTGGAAGCTGTGTTCCATCACGGCGATCTTCGGCGTGGCCACCTGCCGGCGACGGCCGTGCAGGCGGGCGAGCTTGATCGCCGCCTCGTTGGCCTCGGTGCCGGAGTTGGCGAAGAAGACCTTCTGCATGCCCGACAGCGAGGCGAGCCGCTCGCCGAGGCGCTCCTGCCAGGGAATGCCGTAGAGGTTCGAGGTATGGATGAGCGTCTTCGCCTGATCGCAGACCGCCTCGGCGACGTCCGGCTGGGCATGACCGAGACCGGTCACCGCGATGCCGCTAATGGCGTCCAGGTACTGCAAGCCGGCCTCGTCCCAGAGGTAGGGGCCTTCCCCACGGACGAAGCGAACCGGCTGGCGATTGTAGGTTGGCAACAGAAATTCGCTCACGGCATTCCTCGACGATCCCATTCCCGACGTTTGGAATGTGTCAAAACCAAAAAGCGCGCTCCCCTGCGGACGAGCGCGTTTGTTTATCTATTCGTTACGTGATTTCTTGCCGGGGCCGGACGAGGCCGCCCCCTCACACCGGCCGGTGGGCCGGAAACGCAAGCGCTTGAGGATAGCACGTTTTCCATCCACCCCGTAGCCTCCCCGGCACGGGGGGCTTCCCGTGCTAGTCTTGCGCCTGTTTCAGCACCCCTCAATGCCAGGCTTGCCCCCGACCATGACCGCCGACCACCCGCATCTCAGGATCCTCGCTCCCCGCTGGCTCATCCCCATCGCCCCGCAGGACCTCGTGCTCGAAGACCATGCCGTGGTGATCCGCGACGGCGAGATCGATGCCATCCTGCCCCGAGACGAGGCGCGCGCCCGCTTCGAGACGGCGGAGTGGACCGATCTGCCGGAACACGCGCTCATTCCGGGCCTGGTCAACGGACACACCCACGCAGCGATGACCCTGATGCGGGGGATTGCCGGTGACCTTCCCCTGATGACCTGGCTCGAGGATCACATCTGGCCGGTGGAAGGACAGATGCTGGGCATGGATTTCGTCCGCGACGGCACCATGCTCGCCGCGCTGGAGATGCTGCGCGGCGGCACCACCTGCATGGCCGACATGTACTTCTTCCCCGAGGCGGCGATCGAGGCCACCCTGGAGGCCGGCCTGCGCGGGGTGTTCGGCATCGTGGTGATCGACGCGCCCAACCCCTGGGCCGCCAGCCCGAACGAGGCGCTGTCGAAGGGCATCGACCTGATCGATCAATGGCGCGACCACCCGCACGTGGAGTTCGCGCTGGCCCCGCATGCGCCCTACACGGTCGGCGACGCGGCCCTCAAGCGCGTGCGGACGCTGAGCGACCAGCTCGACCTTCCGGTTCACATGCACGTCCACGAGACGGCCCACGAAGTGGAACAGGCCATCGCCGCGTCGGGGGAGCGCCCCCTTGCCCGGCTCGACCGGCTCGGGCTGGTCAACGAGCACTTGGTGGCCGTGCACATGACGCAACTCGAGGAGACGGAAATCCGCCAGATCGCCCGCGCCGGAACGCACGTGCTCCACTCGCCGCAGTCGAACCTCAAGCTCGCCTCGGGGTTCTGCCCGGTGGCCCGTCTGCTCGACGCCGGCGTGAACGTCGGGCTCGGCACCGACGGCGCGGCGAGCAACAATGACCTGGACATGTTCGACGAGATGCGCACCGCCGCACTGATCGCCAAGCCGCTGGCGGAGGACGCCTCCGTGGTCAGTGCCCACGAGGCGCTGCACATGGCCACCCTGGGCAGCGCCCGTGCGTTCGGACTCGACGACCGCATCGGCTCGATCGAGCCCGGCAAGCGCGCCGATCTCGTCGCCGTGAACCTGGACGAGCCGGAAACACAGCCCGTCTACGATCCCGTCACCACGTTGGTCTACAGCACCTCGCGCCGGCAGGTCAGTCACGTCTGGGTCGACGGCAAGCCCCTGCTCAGCGGCGGGCGGTTGCGCCACCTCGATACGCGCGCGATCATCGAGCGAGCCCGAACCTGGCACGACCCGATCGTCAGGGCCCGGACGAACCGGTAATGCACCCGCGGGAGCACCAGGCAATGAACAGCCGTACGACATCACAGGACACCTCGGCCTCCAGTGCCTCGCCCGAGGAACTTGACCACTTCAACCGGCTTGCCCGGCAATGGTGGGACAGCGACGGCCCGTTCGCCTCGCTGCATGCCATCAACCCCCTGCGCATGGCCTTCATCGAACAGCACAGCGACCCCGGCGACCAGGCCGCGCTCGACGTCGGTTGCGGGGGCGGGATACTCGCCGAATCGCTGGCGCGCAGCGGGGCGAGGGTCACGGCCCTCGACCTCGCCGAGGACGTGATAGCCGTCGCGCGCGAGCACGCCCCGGATTACCTGGACATCGACTACCGGGTCGCGGACGTCACCCGTTTCGCCACGGAACACGCCGGAGAGTTCGACGTGGTCACCTGCATGGAGATGCTCGAGCACGTCGACCAGCCCCAGGCGATCATCGACGCCCTCTCCAGGGCCGTGCGGCCCGGCGGGCACGTCTTCCTCTCCACGCTCAACCGCAACGCCAAGTCCTGGCTGCTGGGCATCGTGGCGGCGGAATACATCCTCGGCATGGTGCCGAAGGGGACGCACGACCACCGGCAGTTCATCCGACCGGGCGAACTGGCCCGCATGGGCCGGCACGCCGGCTTGCGCCCGATTGCCTCGACGGGCATTGTCTACAACCCGCTGACCCGCGAGTTTTCGCTGAACGATCGCGACCTCGACGTGAACTACCTGATGGCCTTCGTGAAGGATTCATAATGTCGATGCCGACCCTCGCCACGCCACAAGCCATCCTGTTCGACCTCGACGGCACGCTCCTCGACACCGCGCCCGACATGGCCGCGGCGCTCAACCGCCTGCGCGTGGAAGAGGGGCTCGAGCCGATGCCGCCGACCGAGATCCGTCCGCACGTCTCCAACGGGGCACGCGGCCTGCTGGCGATCGGCATGAGCATCACGCCCGACCACGAACGCTACGATGCCCTGCGCGAGCGCTTTTTGGCCCTGTACGCGGAGAACCTCGCCGTCCATACCCGGTTGTTTCCTGGCCTGGACCGGCTGGTGGAAGCGCTCGACGCCCGCGCCCTGCCCTGGGGCGTGGTGACCAACAAGCCCGGCGGCCTGACTCGGCGGCTTCTCGAGGCACTGGTGCTCAACCCGGCGGTGGTGGTCTGCGGCGACGACCTCAACCGCGCCAAGCCCCACCCCGACCCGCTGCTGTACGCCGCGGGCAAGTTGCGCCTCGCCCCGGACAGCATCTGGTACATCGGCGACCACGAGCGGGACATCATCGCCGGCAACGCCGCCCACATGCCGACGGTCGCCGGTCGCTGGGGATACCTCGACGGCGAGCGTCCCATCGAGGAGTGGGGTGCGACCGTGGTGATCGACCATCCGACACAGATCGCCGAACTGCTGGACGGTGCCAGCCGGTCGGCAGCGACGGCCTGAGACATCGCACCATGCCCACGCAAGTTCACCGTCTGCTGACCTGGCTGCCGCGGGCCTCCCTTCCGGCCCACGAGCTGCGCCCGTCGATCCAGCCGGCGTCACTGGCCGACCTGATCGCCCACTACCGCGACCGACTGCCGGCCCTGCGCCCGAGCTTCTTCGACCGGCTCGACCGGACGGCACAGGCACGCATCGACGGCCTGATCACCGCTGCCCTGCTGGTCGACGGCTGGCTTGAGGCACCGGCGGATCGCCGCAAGGGCCACCCCATGCGCCTGCCGAGCGACGAACTGACCGACTGCCGGGTCGAGGAGGCCCACTTCGTGGAAAAGCGGGTGGACTTCGCCTTCCGACGCTTCAACGAACGCTTCGCCGGGCAGATCCGCCGCGTGCTCCAGGGCGCCGCCCCCCTGGGCCGCCCCTGGTTCGGCGGCTTTCGCTACCGGCTGGCCATCGCCCGCATCGAGCAGATCCTGCGTGAACGCCAGGTCGACCCGGCCCTGTGGTTCGAGGAGCGCCCTGCCCGCTCGGCGGTGACCCAGCTGGTCGCCACCGCCCGCATCACCTGGCGGGTGCTGACCGGGCGCGGCTGACCGCCCGGAACGCCCATCCTCGCCCCGCCCGATCCGGGCAATCCTGATATCATGCCCGGCATGAACGCCACCGCTTCCGGAACCCCGGCGCGGCCGGCCGATACTCACCTGCCCGACGCCGAGTGCGAGCGCCTGGCCAGGCCCGTCGGCAGCCCCTTCCGCCTCGCCAGTCTCAAGCTCCCGCCGGTCCGCCAGCGGGCCGTTACCGCCCTGCGTGCCCTGGATGTCTCGCTCGCCGAGATCAGCGAGACCATCAGCGAGCCGCAGGTGGCCATGTCGAAGCTCGACTGGTGGCGCCAGGCGCTTCTGGACATGACCGAGGGGCGGGCGGAACACCCCGTGGTCCGGTCCCTGCTGGCCGCCCTCGACGAGCTCGGATACGCGGAAGAGGTCCGGTCGGCCGACTCCTTCTTCGTCGCGCGTCTCGAGGAACGGCTCGGGGCCACCCGCGTCGAACTCGAGTACGAGGGCTTCGCCGCCGAGGACGATCTGCGATCGTTTCTCGACGCCCGCTACGGCAGTCTCTTCTCGCTCTATGCCCGCCTGCTGGAGGCCGACGAAGACGCCACGCGGGCCGCGCAGACCCTCGGCCGCTGGCACGGGCGGCTGGAACGCGCCCGGCTGCTCGGTCGTCATGCGCGGGCCGGGCGGGTCTACCTGCCGGCCGATCAGCTCGCCGCACACGGACTGGACGAAGCCGACCTGTACCGGCCACAGGCCCGGGCCGAGCGCGAGCGGCTGTTCGCCGAGGAGCTCGA
>JAWLHL010000064.1:0-6781 GCA_041690375.1 Guyparkeria sp.
CGGGCGAACACCGTCTGGTAGTCGTGGCGGTCGCGGTCGTCGTCTGGACGCTCGATGTAGGTCGGCAGCGGCATGTGCCCGTGGGCCTCCAGCCAGGCCAGCAGGCTCTCGTGGTCGCTTTCATCGCAGAGCGCCACCTCGAACAGCGCGCCCTGGCGGTCGACCACCTCGAGGATCGCGCCGCCCTCCATCACCAGCCGCGTGCCGACGCGAGGCGAGCGGCTGCTGCGGATGTGGCACAGGGCCCGGTCGGCATGCAGCAGTCGCTCGAGCAGGAACTCGACCTTGCCGCCGGAGGCCTTCCGGCCGAAGGCCCGTGCCGGGATCACGCGGGTATCGTTGAGAATCAGCAGGTCATCGTCGCCGATCTCCCCGGGGAGGTCCGCGATGTGCCGGTGCCGCATCCCGCCAACGGCGGGCAGCACGAGCATGCGCGCGGATTCGCGCGGCTCGGCCGGGCGGTGCGCGATCCGTTCGCGGGGCAGGTCGTAGTCGAATGCGTCGAGCTTCATGGCCGGCGCAGTCTACCCCGGCCCGGCAGAGCAAGCCACCATCCCGCCGTCGGCGCATCACCGATCCACCGCCTTCCCGCTCGCCGGACACGAGAAGGCACCGATGCCAGCATGACTGGTCGGTCGTGGAATTGCGGTGCGGTCGAAATGCGAATCCGGGAATGGATTCGAGACGAGACAGGTAAGGCAAGGGGAAGGAAAAAGGAGGGGGGCCGTCCTGGCCACGAACAGAGGCTTGCCTGCCGTCAGATTCCTGCGCCTGCTCCCTGCGCCGAGTCGTAGACCCGTTCCATGGGCGCCGGGCGAGAGCTCTTCCCTGAGATCCGGGCACGATCCGTTGCCCGTCCTGTTGCTTGTTGGCTCGCCCGCTGCATCCCTGCGGCTTCTTGTTGTTGCCGACATCCCGTCGGTGTTCGTGGTGCGTCCGGCACCCTCACGCATCCAGCGCGGATCGTCCTGCGCCATCCCTGGCAGCACCCGTCCATGGGCGCTCGGCAATCCTTCGATCGGGCCCGGCTTCCCTGCCGATCGCGCCGCTGCCTCCGTGGCGGTCCGCAAAAAACCCGGACTCTTCCTCGAGTACGGTTGTTTACGGTGCGCAATCCTTAGTCAAGCGCCTGGCGCGAGCCGGGGCATCCCCGGCAACCCGATCTTCGGGCAGTTCCTCTGCCCGTTGCTTCCTGCGCAAGCATCCATTCATGCCAGTCCGATCCCTCGGCCTTCCTGGCCGCCGGGCTTCCTGCCCGTGTGCATCCAAGCACGGGATACATGTTGCGCTTGTCGGGGGCGAACGTGTAGCCGAAATGGCAAAAAGTTTCGTAGGAAATGTCGCTTCGTCTTGTAGGAATTTTCCTACAAGGGAAGATCCGCCCGGGTGGCGGGGCTCTCAGGAGGAGGGGCGGTCGTCGGCAAAGGCGCGGCAGCCGTGAACGAAGAAGCGGTTCACCGCGTCGAGGAAGCCCGGGGTGTCCTCGATGTGCGGCCAGTGGCGGGCGCGCTCCAGCGTGACGACGCAGCTCTGCGGGAAGTCGCGGGCGATGCGCTCCTCGTCGTCCACCTCGATGTAGGCGGACTGCGCCCCGCGAATGAACAGCGCCGGCCCGAGATAGAAACCCGACAGCGCCGGCATGTCCGAGGTGTGCTCGTAGGCCGCCTTGAGTTCGGGCAGGTTGAACCGCCAGCGCCAGCGGCCGTCTTCCTGCTCGAGGTTCGCCGCGAGGAAGGCCCGCACCTCCGGTTCGAAGACGTGCGCCGCCATCTGCTGGCGCGCCTGCTCGCGCGATTCCAGCCGGTCGAGGTCGACCGCGTCCAGCGCGGCGAACACGTCCTTGTGCCAGGGCGGGTACCACTTGGGCGCGATGTCGACCACGACCAGCCGCGCCACCCGCTCCGGGTGCCGGTCGGCCAGCACCATGCCCAGCTTGCCGCCCAGGGAATGGCCGACCAGGTGGGCCCGCTCGATGCCCAGCCGGTCCATCAGCGCGATGATGTCGGCCGCCATCGCCTCGTAATCCAGCCCCGGGGCATGGGGCGAGCGGCCATGGTTGCGCAGGTCGACATTGATGACACGGTAGTTCTCGCTCAGCGAGCGCGCGATGCCGCGCCAGTTGGACAGCGAGCCGAACAGGCCGTGCATGATGATCACCGGCAGCCCGCCACCTCGTTCCTCGAAGTGCAGGTCGACCGCCGTGTTGTCGTTCGTCGTCATTGAAGGTTCCCTTGAGGCAGGCGATATCCCGGCAAGGCAGGCCGGGCCGCGTGTCTGATCGTGAGATACTACCAAAGGATCGCCCCCGCACTCGACGAGGGCCTCCAACGACCCCACCGACATCAAACCGCCCCGAGAGCGTGTCCATGACCGATCTGCCCGGCAGCCAACCCCCGACCTGGCCCGCACCCGCCCCGCCGCGGGGGCGGATCTTCCCGGCCCAGCTGACGCTTGCCGCCGAGCTGCTCGAGCGGATCACCATCGAGGGGTTGCCCGCCGACCGTACGTTGCAGCGCGAGCTGGCCGCGCGCCGGCGGATGGGTCGCCGCGACCGCGAACGGGTCCGGGAGCTGGTGCTGTTCGTGCTCCGCCAGCGCCGGCTGATCGACTGGCTGCTCGAGGTCGCCGACCCGCCCATGGCCGCGCGCGTCGGCGTCGCCATTGCCCTGGCCGGACAGATCGACCCCGTGCTGGCGGAGGCGGCCGGACTTGAACCCGGGCGCCTCGATCGCATCACGAGCATGACGAAACGCCCCGTCGAGACAGCGGCTCCCGCCGCCGTGCGCTTCAACCTCTCGGCCGAGACGCAGGCCCGCTGGGATCGCCTCGATCCGCCGGACGCCGAAGCCCTGGCCCGCGCGCTGGACGGCCGCGCCCCGGTCGACCTGCACGTCAACCCGCGCCGCCAGGGCCGGGAAGCCCTGCGGGCCGAACTGGCCGCCGCCGACATCGATGCCCGGCCGATCCCCGGCCTGCCGCACGCGCTGCGCCTCGACCGGCCGGCACGCCTCACGCACCTCGACGCCTTCCGCGACGGCGGCTTCGAGGTGCAGGATGCGGGCAGCCAGTGGGTAGTCCGGGCCACGGCGGCCCGGCCCGGGGAGCGGGTGCTCGATCTCTGCGCCGGGGCGGGCGGCAAGACCCTCGGCATGCTCGACGAGACCGCCGGCCGCGTCACGCTGACCGCCTGCGACCTGCACGCCGATCGCCTCGATCGGCTCGCCAGGCGGGCGGCGCGCCACGGTGACCGCGACGTCGAGTTGCGCGCGCTGGACGCCACCGCGGCGCTGCCGGCGGACATGGGACGTTTCGACCGGGTGCTGATCGACGCCCCCTGCAGCGGCTCGGGCACCTGGCGCCGCCACCCCGAGCTGCGCTGGGCGCACATCGACTGGGCGGCGCTGACCCGCACGCAGCGGGCACTGATCGAGAACGGCGCCCGGGCCACCCGGCCCGGCGGATGGCTCGTCTACGCCACCTGCAGCCTGTGGCGGGAAGAAAACGAGGACATCGTCGAGGCGTTTCTCTCCGACCACCCGGACTGGCGCCTCGAAGCCCCCGCCGTCCCCGACCTGCCCGCGGATGCGGTCGAGCGCGGCATGGTGCGCCTGCGGCCCGACCGGCACGGCTGCGACGGCTTTTTCATCGCCTGCCTGCGCGCGCCGGACTGAGCCGCACCGGCCAACCCGGGTGCCAAAACCCGCCGGCGCTCAGGCATAATCGCCTGCAAACCCGTCGCCAACGGTCCGGAGGACGCATGCTGCCCACAACACCCGCCACGCTCGTCCCGCGCGCCCCCGCCGTGCTGCTCATCGCGCTGGCGCTGGCCGGCTGCGGCCAGAAGGGCCCGCTGTACCTGCCGGAAGACGCGCCGACCCCGGCCGACGAGACACAGGCCGGGGACGACGACGCCACCGACCGCGCCACGCAGGAATGACCCGGAGGAATCCCGTGACCCAGACCATGCTTCCCGACTCGTTCTCTCGCGGCGACAGCGGCGAACTGATGATCGAGGGCGTGCGCATCGCCGAGGTGGCCGAACGCTTCGGCACGCCGACCTACGTCTACTCGCGCGCAGCCATCGAGTCGGCGTTCGGCGCCCTGACCGACGCCTTCGGCGACCGGGCCCACCGCATCTGCTACGCGGTGAAGGCGAACAGCAACATCGGCATCCTCAACCTGCTTGCCCGCCTGGGCGCCGGGTTCGACATCGTCTCGATCGGCGAACTCGAACGGGTGCGGGCCGCCGGCGGCGACCCGGCGAAGGCGGTCTTCTCCGGCGTGGGCAAGTCGGCCGACGAGATCCGGCGCGCACTGGAGGCCGGCATCGGCTGCCTGAACGTCGAATCCGAGGCCGAACTCGAACGAATAGCATCCATCGCCGGAAAACTGAGCCTAACTGCCCCGATCTCCCTTCGAGTGAACCCGGACGTCGATGCCCGCACCCACCCCTACATCTCCACGGGGCTGAAGGACAACAAGTTCGGCATCGCCATCGACGAGGCGCTGCCCCTCTACGTCCGCGCCCATGAACATCCGGCGCTCGAGGTCATCGGCATCGACTGCCACATCGGCTCGCAACTCACGGCCGTCTCGCCCTTCGCCGCGGCCGCCGAGCGGGTGATGAAGCTGGCCCACCAGCTCGCCGAGCGCGGCATCCGCCTTCGGCACCTCGACCTGGGCGGCGGCCTGGGCATCCGCTACACCGACGAGCAGCCCCCGGCCGCGGCGGACTGGGTCGAGGCCCTGCGCTCGGTAGTGGACGCCGACCCGCTCGGCCGCGAGCTGCCGATCTGGATCGAGCCGGGCCGCTTCCTGGTCGGACCGGCCGGGGCGCTGATCACGAGGGTCGAATACCTCAAGCCGGGCAGCCACAAGTCGTTCGCCATCGTCGACGCGGCCATGAACGACCTGATGCGCCCGGCCCTGTACGGCAGCGACATGGCCATCGTCCCCGCCGCCCAAGGCCCGGGCGCCCGTTCAAAAGGCACCTGGGAGATCGTCGGGCCGGTCTGCGAGACCGGCGACTTTCTCGGCCACGAACGGTCGTTCGAGCTGGGCGAGGGCGACCTGCTGGCCGTGCTGGCCGCGGGCGCCTACGGCTTTTCCATGGCCTCCAACTACAACACGCGCCCACGGGCGGCCGAGGTGCTCGTCGACGACGGAGCCTGCCACGAAATCCGGCAGCGTGAGCCGCTCTCGTCCCTCTGGGCGCTCGAACGGCTGCCTGCCATCGATCGGGATTGATCACGCCCTTCGACATCCCGCCATTCGATAGTTTTTCGCTATCGTGGTAATGAAAACATTCAATTTTCATTATCTTTATTCATGATCCAGAATGCCGGCGGCTCGGGGGCGGACACCAACCTCCCGGTCCGGGCGGCACGGTTACCCGATTGTCTTTTCACGGATCGTTCCTATATTCCCGGTTCCGGCGCGACATCCGCGCCCCCGACTTTTCGCGTTTAAAAAAGAACGCAATTCACTCAAGCCCATAACCAAAGGAGCTACAACTCGATGCTCGAGAACCGAGAAGGACAAAAAGTCCCCGACGTCACCTTCCGCACCCGCCAGGACCACGAGTGGGTCAACGTGACCACCGACGACATCTTCAAGGGCAAGACCGTGGCGGTCTTCTCCCTGCCGGGCGCGTTCACGCCCACCTGCTCGTCGAGCCACGTGCCGCGCTTCAACGAGCTCGCGCCCGTGTTCAAGAAGCACGGCGTCGACGAGATCGTCTGCGTGTCGGTCAACGACGCCTTCGTCATGAACGAGTGGGCCCAGGACCAGAACGCCGACCGCATCCGCTTCCTGCCCGACGGCAACGGTGACTTCACCGAGGGCATGGGCATGCTGGTCGACAAGGACGACCTGGGCTTCGGCAAGCGTTCCTGGCGCTACTCCATGCTGGTCAAGGACGGCACCATCGAGAAGATGTTCATCGAGCCGGAGAAGCCGGGCGACCCCTACGAGGTCTCCGACGCCGACACCATGCTCGACTGGCTGGCGCCGAACGCCAAGAAGCCGCACTCGATCATGATGTTCTCGCGCAAGGGCTGCCCGTTCTGCGCCCGCGCCAAGGGCATGCTGCACGACGCGGACCTGGAATTCGACGAGGTCGTCGTCGGCGAGGAAGTGCACCTGCGCGCCCTGCGTGCCGTCGCCCAGACCGAGACCGTTCCGCAGGTCTACGTCGACGGCAAGCACGTCGGCGGCAGCGAGGAAGTCGAGGCCTGGCTGAAGCAGAACGGCTACTGATCGCGGCCTGACACGACATCACCGGCCCGGAACGCCCGGGCCGGCTTTCGCCTGCCGCCCGCCAGACAGGACGGCACACGAAAGCCCGAATCCATTGACGGACAACCATCCGGAGGCACGCATGAGTGGCAAGCATTTCGACATGATCGTTCTCGGCGGCGGTTCCGGCGGCCTGGCGGTCGCCGAGCGCGCCGCGCAGTACGGCCGCGACGTCGCCGTCGTCGAGCCCACCGCGCTGGGCGGCACCTGCGTCAACGTCGGCTGCGTGCCGAAGAAGGTCATGTGGTACGCCGCCAACCTGGCCCACGACCGCCACGATGCCGCCGACTGGGGCTTTTCGGACGCCCCGGGCGCAGTGGACTTCGCCACCCTGGCGAAAAAGCGCCGCGAGTTCATCGCCGGCATCAACCGCTTCTGGGACGGCTACGCCAGTGACCTCGGCCTGACGGTCATCGAGGGCCACGGTCGCCTGGCCGGCGACAAGTCCGTGCAGGTCGGCAGCGAGACCTACACGGCCGACCAC
>JAWLHL010000065.1:0-6451 GCA_041690375.1 Guyparkeria sp.
GTAGTCCTCGCGGGTCAGGCCGAGGTAGGTCTCGTCGATGGTCTTCTCGTCGCGGGCGAGCTTGAGTTCCAGTTCCTGGTAGCGCTCGGCGCTGGCCGGCGTGTTGAGGCGGAACTTGCCCAGGTAGTTCTGGATCTCGTAGCCGGGGTTGTCGCTGCCGTGCTGCGGCGTGTCCAGGTCGCGGAAGCCGTCGGTGGCGTCCTGGTAGGTCTCGAGCAGGTAGCCGAAGGTTTCCTCGCTGTCGCCGTACCAGGCGTGCAGGCGGCGACCGTCGCGCTCGCCGGCGGAAACGCGCACGCGGCCCTGCGCCTCGCCCGGGATGGGGGTCGATGTCATGTTGAGCGCGCCGCCGATGGTGTAGGGGCCGTACTCGATCGACGAGGAGCCCTTGCGCACCTCGACCGAGTCCATGCGGGTGATGTTGGGGAAGTAGTAGCCGGCGGGTGCGGCATAGGGTGCCGGCGCGATCATCACGCCGTCCTCCATCACCGTGATGCGGGTGTTGCGGTCCTGGTTCGCGCCGCGGATGGAGATGTTCGGGAACAGCCCGTGGCCTTCCTCCTCGGTGACATAGACGCCGGGCACCTGGCGCAGCACCTTCATCGGGTCGTTGCCGGGGATGGTCTCCAGGGTTTCCGGGCCGAGCACATGCGCCGAGCCGGCGACGTCGCGGATCGCCTCGGAACCGCCGACGATCGAGATTCGGTCGAGTACCGGGCTGCTCGTGGCGGGCACGGCCCGGGTCGCTTCGTCGTCGGCCTGCTGGGCGAAGGCCGGTGCGGTCAGCGCGGTGGTGATGGCGGCGGCCAGAGCGCGTCGCCGAGTGAGTCCATAGGTCATGTCAGCTCTCCTGTCGTTTCGTTTTTCTAACGCCGGTGTCGACCGGCCGATTGGCAGTGCTGGCTGGCTTGACCTGATGACCTGGTGTGGCCGCGGTCTGGCTGGCTTGCGTGGGTTTTCGTTCCTCTGTGTGCTACTTGGTCAGGATCAGCTTGTTCGCCGCGGTCACCCGCAACTGGTAGCGCTGGCCCTCGTGGCAGATCCAGCACCTTCCGCCGGCGAGCAGGCAGCGGCTGTCGATGCAGCCGTCGCGGTCGCGGCCGGGCGTGTCGGCCTGCGGGCAGGATGGCGTGCTGTGCTTTTGCTGTGGTTGTTCGTTCATGGCGTTTCCGGCTCCGAGACGAATCCCAGTCGTTCGATGCCCGCGGTCTTGACCCGGGCCATGGCCCGCGCGACCAGCCGGTAGGGCACCGACTCGTCGGCGCGCAGGTAGACCACCAGCTCGTCGTTGTCGCGGCGGGCCTGGACCAGCACGCTCTCCAGACGCGCCTCCGAAACGGACTTGTCGTCGAGGTACAGCTGCCCCTCGCCGTCGAGCGAGAGGGTGACCGATTCGGGGTCTTCCGCTTGCCGCTCGCTGCTCGCCTTGGGCAGGTCGAGCGTGACCGAGTGCGTGATCACCGGCGCGGTGACGATGAACACCACCAGCAGCACCAGCATCACGTCCACCAGGGGGATGACGTTCATCTCCGCCATCGGCTCGTCGTGGTCGTCGAGTCGTCCGAACGCCATGGCTCAGGCCTCCGCGGTGCGACTGTCCGTGGTTACAGGGTCGCGGTGAGCCGCGGCGCGCCGGTTGCCCGCCCACTGGGGCAGGGTGTTGTCGTGCATCAGGAGGGCGTGGACGTCGTAGGCGGCGGCGTCCAGCGTCTGGCGATAGAGGCGGTGGCTGCGGTTGAACAGGTTGAAGAACAGCACGGCGGGGATGGCGGCGGCGAGGCCGGCGGCGGTGGCGACCAGCGCCTCGCCCAGCGGCCCGGCGACCAGCCCCATCGAAACGCTCTCGGCCGAGGACAGGTCGATCAGCGCGCCGTAAATCCCCCAGACGGTGCCGAACAGGCCGACGAACGGGGCGAGCGAGCCGACCGTGGCGAACAGCAGCTGGCCGGCCTGCAGGCGGGTTTCCTGGCGGTCGAGCGCCTGGCGGATGCCGCGGATCAGCGCTTCGTCCAGCCGCTGGCGCTCCGGCGTCTCGCCGTCCAGCGGCCCGCGGTAATCCCGGACGGTCGCCAGCCCGGCCCGGGCGATTGCCGCCGCCGGGTCGTTGCGGCCTTCCAGCCCTGCCTCGAGGTCGGCGGCGCGGTGGCTGGCGGCGATCGCGTCCATGCTCTGCCGGGTGGCGCGGCGACGGTCGATCAGCGCCAGCAGCTTGGTGGCCGCCATCGCCCAGGTGGCGATCGACATGACCAGCAGGGTGAGGAACACCCCGACAAGGACGGCGTCGCCGTGGCTGAAGACAAGAAGCAGATCCATGGTGTGGCCCTCGCGGGATCCGTTAGATGGTTGGTGAATGCCGAGGCGAGACGATGGTACCGACTATCAACGCAAATGCAAACGGTTCGTATTAGCCTGTTTGTTCATCTCAGCTTGAACTGCATCGGGACGATCACCTCGCCCCGGACGGGCCGGCCACCCCGGGTGGCCGGTTCGAAACGCCAGTCGGCGACCGCTTTCTCCGCGGCGCGGTCAAGCCGCTCGTGCCCGCTGGACCGGTCCACGGACCATTCGACCGGCCGGCCGTCGGCGTCGACCACCACGCGCAGGCGCACCGTGCCTTCCTGGCGTAGCCGCTGGGACGCTCGCGGGTAGGCCGGTGGAGGATTGTCCAGGTAGCCGGCCGAGAAGCCGGGATCCGTCGCCGTTTCCTCGCTTTCCGTCCCCGGCGCATCTTTGCCCTCGTCAGCCTGTTCCTCGGCCGATGCGCTTTCCGCTGCGTCCCGGGATTCGTGCTCGGCTTGCTCGGCTGGGTCGCTCGCCTCCGCTGATTCCGATTTCGGCTCGTCTGCAGGTTTCGACTCGGGCTCGGGTTCCGGCTCCGGTTCGGGTTCCGGTTCGGGTTCCGGCTCGGGCTCCGGTTCGGGCTCCGGCTCGGGCTCCGGTTCGGGCTCCGGCTCGGGTTCCGGCTCGGGTTCCGGTTCGGGCTCCGGCTCGGGCTCCGGCTCGGGCTCCGGCTCGGGCTCCGGCTCGGGTTCCGGCTCGGGTTCCGGCTCGGGTTCCGGCTCGGGCTCCGGCTCGGGCTCCGGTTCGGGTTCCGGTTCGGGTTCCGGCACATGGTTGGGCGGACTGTGTGCCTCGCTGGGAGGTTCAGACGGTCTGTCCGGCGCCTCGTCCGCCGGCGGATCCCCCGTCTCGGTCTCGCTCAAGTCCACCCACTGCGCCTCGACCGGCTCGCCGCCCCCGCGGTTGCCGGCGCTCATCACCCGCTCGGGGCGCGTCCAGGCCAGCCCCGCCCAGGCCAGGGCCAGGTGGATGACCAGGCTGACGACTGTTCCGACCAACCAGAGATGTCGGCCGGGTCGCTGCGTAGGCTGATGAGAGGCAGGAGTTGTCATGGGATTCCGAGAACAGGTCAGACCCGGGCAGGGTAGTGAAAGAAAAAATCAGATGCAAACCGGAATGATTCGCAACACCATGTCTGGCAAGGGCTCGCCCGTGACTGATGCGACGCGTCCGTCTGCGTTAAAGTGGCGGGCATTACATGAACAGTTTTCGATTCGATGCACGGGTCGAGGAGAGGAGCCCGAGATGACGATGCCTGTGTTGGCGGTACTGGCGGGATTGCTGCTTCTGGTGTGGAGTGCCGATCGCTTTGTCGACGGCGCGGCGGCCACGGCCCGTCACCTGGGCATTTCGCCGTTGCTGATCGGGATGGTGGTGATCGGTTTCGGTACGTCGGCCCCGGAACTGGTGGTCTCGGTCATGGCGGCGATGGATGGCAGCCCCGGCATCGCCCTGGGCAACGCCTATGGCTCGAACATCGCCAATATCGCCCTGATCCTCGGCCTGACGGCGGTGATCGCGCCGATCGCCGTCCATTCCCAGGTGATCAGGCGGGAAATGCCGATCCTGCTGGCGGTCACGGCGGTGGCGGCCGTCCAGGTTTATGATGGGCAGGTGACCCGGATCGAGGGGATCGTGCTGCTCCTGCTGCTCGTCGGTCTGGTCGGCTGGAACATCTACCAGGGACGCCGTGGCCAGATCGACCCTCTCGGGGGCGAGGTCGAGCAGGAGCTGGTGGCCCATCCGATGCCGTTGAGGAAGGCGATGATCTGGCTGGCGGTGGGATTGCTCCTGCTCGTGGCCAGCTCGCGGTTGCTGGTGTGGGGCGCGGTCGACATCGCGCAGTTCTTCGGCGTCTCGGACCTGGTGATCGGCCTGACGGTGGTCGCCATCGGCACCTCCCTGCCGGAACTGGCCTCCTCGATCGCCGCAATCCGCAAGAACGAGCACGATCTCGCGCTGGGAAACGTGATCGGCTCGAACCTGTTCAACACCCTCGGCGTGGTCGGTCTGGCAGGCATGATCCACCCCATGACTGCCGAGCCGGCGGTATTCACCCGCGACATGGCGGTGATGGGCGCGCTCACCCTGGCGCTGTTCTTCTTCGCCTACGGCTTTCGCGGACCGGGGCGGATCAGCCGCATCGAGGGGGGCATGCTGCTTGCCGCGTTCGTCGGTTACACCGCTTACCTGCTGAGCACGACCTTCGCCGCCTGACATGCACGAGACCTGCCCGCTGTGCGAGTCGCGGCTTGCGCCCTTCGCCACCGTCTCGACCGGGCCGAAGCGCCGTCGTCGGCCGCTGGCCTTTCTCGACTGCCCGACCTGCCGGCTGGTGGTCCGTGACCCGGCCGCCTGGCCGGAACGAGACGCCGAGCATGCCTACTACCGGTTGCACGAGAACGACGCCGACGATCCCGGCTACCGCCGCTTTCTGGCCCCGGCCTTCGAGAAGGTCCGCGCGGGCCTGACGCCGGGAGCGCGCCTGCTGGACTTCGGCTGCGGGCCGGATTCGGCGATCGCCGCGCAGGTACGCGAGCACGGCGGGTCCATGGCCTGCTGGGACCCCCTGTTCCACCCCGACGAGACGGTCCTGCGTGACGGCGACTACGATCTGGTCAGCTGCACCGAGACGGTCGAACACCTGCACCGGCCCATGGCGACGTTCACGCAGCTCGAGCGCCTGCTGCGCCCCGGCGGGCGGCTGGTGGTCCAGACCGGTTTCGTCCCGGCCGACCGGCCCTTCGCCGACTGGCACTACTGGCGCGACCCGACCCACGTGATCCTGTTTCGCGCCGAGACCTTCCGCTGGCTGGCCGCCCGACGCGGCTGGCGCGTGGTGGATATTGCCGCGCCCGTGGCGGTGTTCGAGATATCGGAAAAGGAGGAAACGGCATGAAAGCGATCGGATTCGAACGTCATCTGCCCGTCGACCACGCGGAGGCCTTCCGCGCCTTCGACCTGCCGGTGCCCGAGCCCGGCCCGCACGACCTGCGCGTGGCGGTGGAGGCCGTGTCCGTCAATCCCGTCGACACCAAGGTGCGCGCCCCGCGCCACGCCGACCCGGACCATCCCGACAACCGCGCCGAGCCGGCCCCGCGGGTGCTGGGCTTCGACGCGCTCGGGGTGGTGGACGCCGTGGGCAGCGCGGTCACCCGTTTCCGCCCCGGCGACGTGGTCTTCTACGCCGGGGATATCGGTCGGCCCGGCAGCAACGCCGAGTTCCAGCTGGTCGACGAGGCGATCGTCGGCCACGCGCCGCGACGCATCGAGCCGGCTGCCGCCGCGGCCCTGCCGCTGACGTCACTGACCGCCTGGGAGACCCTGTTCGACCGGCTCGGCCTCGACCCGGACGGTGGGGACGCCGGCATCCCGATACTGCTGATCAACGGCGCCGGCGGGGTCGGATCGATGGCGATCCAGCTGGCCCGCGCGGCCGGGCTCAAGGTGATCGCCACCGCCTCGCGGCCCGAGTCGCGCCAGTGGTGCCTCGACCTCGGCGCCGACGTGGTGGTCGACCATTTCGGCGACCTGCCGTCGCAACTGCGCGAGCAGGGTATCCACGAGATCCCGGCGATCGCCTGCTTCAACGATCTCGACCGCCACTTCGCGGCCATGGCCGAGCTGGTCGCACCGCAGGGACGGCTGGCGAGCATCGTCGGCAACAGGTCGCCGCAGCCGTTCGCCGCGCTGCGCGACAAGAGCGTGGGCTTCTTCTGGGAATACATGTTCACCCGGCCGCGGTTCGACACCGCCGACAAGCACCGCCAGGGCGAGATCCTCGACCGGGTCGCGGTGATGGTCGACGAGGGGCCACTGGTCAGCACCCGTACCGAGACCCTGGGCCCCATAGACGCCGACAACCTGCGCGAGGCGCACCGCCGGCTGGAGGCCGGGCACGTGATCGGCAAGCTGACGCTGGCGGGGTTCGACGGGGAGTAGCGGCACCCAGGGCGTCCGGGTGACCGTGCGGCTGGATTGTCGGGCTGAGCCTTCCCGTGCAGACCTTCCTTAGGGAAACTCTGCACGAATGCCATGCCACTCTGGCTTGGCGAGTCGTTCGTGATCAAGGCGCTTGAACGCCGGCGTGCCGGTGGCCACGTCAAGACAT
>JAWLHL010000066.1:0-6163 GCA_041690375.1 Guyparkeria sp.
GCCGCGCCGCTGATCGAGCCGCTCCGGTCCAGCGCGGCCAGCAGCCGCAGCCGCCGGTCGGAGACCTCGCCTTCGCCGAGTTTCAGGCCGAGGGAGCCGATGAAGGCCCCGATATGTTTCGAACTATATACCGACATGATGTGCGTCGCAACGGGTGGGATCGAGAGCATCATGGTACCGCGTCGATCCCGCCGTGCTTCAGCGCTGGTAGTCCTTGATCTGCTGGAAGGCTTCCAGCGCCCGTTCGCGCGAGGCCTTCAGATCGACGATCGGCTCGGGGTAGGTCTCGCCCAGCGTCACCCCGGCTTCGCGCAGGATCTCCGGTTTCGCCTCCCAGGGGGCGAACAGCGCCTTGTCGGGCAGGTCGGCCAGTTCCGGTACCCAGCGGCGGATGAAGGCAGCGTCGGGGTCGAACTTCTCGCCCTGCAGGACCGGGTTGAAGATGCGGAAGTAGGGGGCGGCGTCCGCGCCGGTGCCGGCCACCCATTGCCAGCCGGCGGTGTTGCTGGGCAGGTCGGCGTCGACCAGGGTGTCCATGAACCAGTCCGCGCCGATGCGCCAGTCGACCAGGCAGTTCTTTGTCAGGAAGGAGGCGACGATCATCCGCGCGCGGTTGTGCATCCAGCCGGTGGTCCACAGCGCGCGCATGGCGGCGTCCACCACCGGGATGCCGGTCTGGCCATGTCGCCAGGCGGAGATGTGATCGGGATCGTTGCGCCAGGGCAGGTGGTCGAAGCGGGCGTCGAGGTTGTCGGTTTCCGTCTGCGGGAAGTGGTAGAGCAGGTTGGCGCCGAACTCGCGCCAGCCCACCTCGCGCAGGAAGTGTTCCGGGCCCTTGTCGTCGAGGGCATCCGGGTACTCGCTCCGCACCCGCGCGACGACCTGCCGCGGGCTGATCTCGCCGAAGTGCAGGTGCGGCGAGAGCCGCGAGGTGCCGTCCATATCGAGCCGGTTGCGGGTCTCGTGGTAGTGCGAGACGTGGTCGAGGAACGACTCGAAACGGTCCCAGGCACCCGCCTCGCCCGGCGTCCACCAGTCGGCAAAGCCGTCGGCCCAGTCGAGTTGCGGCAGGAGGCCGAGCGAGCCGATGGCCTCGCCCTCGATGGCCGGGTCCACCGCGGGCAGTCGCTCGGGCTCGGGCAGGGCCGGCAGGTCGATGCCCTCGGCCAGCAGCGCCTTCCAGTAGGGGGTGAACACCTTGTAGGGCGCGCCCTGCTTGTTGAGCACGTTCCAGGGCTCGTGCAGGTAGTTGCCCGGGAACGACTGCGCCTCCAGCCCCGCCTCCCGGAGCGTTCGCTTGACCTCGCGGTCGGTGGCGATGCCGGCCGGTTCGACCCGTCGGTTCCAGTGCACGCGGCTCGCCCCGGTCCGCTCGGCCAGTTCCCGGAGTACCGTGGTCGGGTCGCCGTGGCGTACGATCAGTCGACTACCCTTGTCGCGCAGTGAGCGATCCAGGGCCGACAGGCTGTGATGCAGCCACCAGCGGGTGGCGCCGCCGGCAAGGAAGCCGTCGCGGCGGTTGGTTCGTTCGCCAGCGGCGTGGGTGGTATATTCGAAATCCTTAATATAAATGGGCAGGATGCCGCCGGTGGCGAGTGCCCGGTCGAGTGCGGGGTTGTCGGCGAGGCGCAGGTCCTGGCGGAACCAGACGATGGTGGTGGACATGGCGAACGGGTTCGTGAGTTGAGGAAGGCGCGGTGAGTATGGCAAATGCCGGAGGGATTTTTCGCGGCGCGCTGGCGCTGCTGTTGCTGGCGATCGGCACGGCCGCCCTGGCCGCGGGCGATGACGGATCGGCCGACGGGCCGCCGGTGGTGCTGGTCGCCCCGGTGACCGCGGGCGTTGCCAGCGCGCCGCCACTGGTGGGCGAGGTGATCGCCGAGACGGTCAGCCGGGTGGGCTTCCAGGCCGAGGGGCGCATCGAGGCGCGTCTGGTGCGCTTCGGCGAGCGCGTCTCCGCCGGCGAGCCGCTGGCGCGACTCGACGACCGCGATCTCGCCGCGCGGGTGGATTCCCTGCGCTCGGACCTGGAGCGCGCCCGGGCCGAGGCGCGGCTGGCCGAGCAGGAACTGGCGCGAACCCGCGACCTGCACGAACGCAATGTCGCCAGTCGGCAACAGCTCGACCAGGCCGTCTCCCGCGAGCGGAGCGCGAATTCGACGGTGCGTTCCACGGCCGCTCGCCTCGAGGAGGCGCAGAACGCGCTCGACTACGCCGAGCTCGACGCCCCCTTCGACGGCGTGGTGGTCGAGATCCTTGCCGACGTCGGCGACGTGGTCGGGCCGGGCCAGGCGGTGTTCCGTATCGCCGAGGACGACGGGCGGCTGGTCGAGGTGGCCGTGCCCGAGCGGCGGGTGTCCCGCCTGCCCCCCAGGGCGACCGCCCGCCTGGACTCCGACGATGCCTCCGAGACTGTCGAGCTCGATTCCACCAGTGGCGCGGCCGACCCGGCCAGCCGCACCTTCGCCGCGCGCTATCGCCTGGACGAGCGCGAGGACCAGAGACCCTGGTCGATCGGCCAGACCGCGACGCTGACCTTCTCCGACGAGACTTCGCGGTTGCGGGTGCCGGTGGGTGCGCTGTTCGTCCGAGATGACTCGCCCAGGGTCTACCGGCTGGTCGGCGACCGGGTGGAGGCCGTCGAGGTGACCGTGCACGCCATCGAGGCGGACCACGCGGTGATCGGCGCCGAACTGCCCGAGGGCGCGCTGGTGGTCGCCGCCGGCGTCAATCGCCTGCATGACGGCCAGCGCGTCACGCCCCGCCGCGCCGGGGAGCTGGCCGCGGGCGCGGCGGAGGTGCGGCCTTGAGCGACACGGTGGTCGGCCGCTTCAACCTCTCCCGCCTGGCGGTACGCGAGCGGGCGGTCACGCTGTATCTCATCCTGCTGGTGGCTGCCGCCGGGCTGTACGCCTTCGTCTCCCTGGGGCGCGCCGAGGACCCGGTGTTCACCCTCAAGGTGATGCTCGCCGAGGCGCACTGGCCCGGTGCGACCGCCGAGGAGATGCAGGAGCAGGTGGGCGAGCCGCTGGAGCGCGCGCTCGACGACGTGCCGTATTTCGACTTCGTCGAGACCGTGTCCCGGCCGGGATCGGTGTACCTGCGGATCAACTTCGAGGAGTTCACCCCGCCCGGGCAGGTGGACGACGTCTTCTACCAGGTGAGAAAGCAGCTCTCCGACGCCGAGCCGGAACTGCCGCCCGGGGTGGACGGGCCGCACTTCAACGACGACTTCACCGACGTCTACTTCACGCTCTACGCCCTGACCGCACCGGGGGTCGACCAGCGCGAGATGGTGGAGGCCGGCGAGATGCTCCGCCGCGAGGCGCTGCGCGTCGACGGCGTGGACAAGGCGCACCTGATCGGCGAGCAGGAAGACCGCGTCGAGATCCGCCTCGACCCGGCGCGCATCGAGTCGCTGGGTCTCTCGCTCGACGCGGTGGCCGAGGCGGTCGAGGGGCAGAATCGCATGGTGCCGCGCGGGCAGATCGAGACCGACGGCCCGCGGCTGTTCCTGCGGGTCGGCCCCGGCCTGGACGGCGACGGCACGGCCTCGATCGAGCGCATCGGCAACACCCCGCTGACCATCGACGGACGGGTGGTTCGGGTCTCGGACGTGGCCGAGGTCACCCGCCAGCTCGCCGACCCGCCGGCCTTCGTGGTGGAGAGCGACGGCGAGCGCGCCCTGATGGTGGGCGTGATCATGGGGCAGAGCGTCAACGGGCTCGAGCTCGGCGAGCGGCTGGCCGACTTCGAGGAGCGCGTGCAGGGGCAGCTGCCCGCCGGGGTGTCGCTGGAGAAGGTCACCAACCAGGCCGACGCCATCCGCCTGGCGGTGGATACCTTCCAGGTGAAGTTCCTGCTCGCCCTCGGCGTGGTGATGCTGGTGGGGTTCCTCGCCCTGGGGCTGCGTGCCGGGCTGGTGGTGGCGCTGGCCGTGCCGCTGACGCTCGCGATGACCTTCCTCGTCATGCAGGTCACCGGCAAGAACCTCGACCGCATCACGCTGGGCGCGCTGATCCTCTCGCTGGGCCTGCTGGTGGACGACGCGATCATCGCCATCGAGATGATGCTGGTGAAGCTCGAGGAGGGCGCCGACCGTGTTGCCGCCGCGGCGCACGCCTGGACGGTCACCGCCATGCCCATGCTGGTGGGCACGTTGGTCACCGTGGTCGGTTTCGTGCCCATCGGGTTCGCCCAGTCGAACGTGGGCGAGTACGCCGGCAACATCTTCTGGATCCTGGGCATCTCGCTGATCGCCTCCTGGCTCGTCGCGGTGGTGTTCACGCCGTATCTGGGCGTCAAGCTGCTGGGGCGCGTGAAACCGCAGCCGGGCGAGATGTACGACACCCGCGCCTACCGCGCCCTGCGCCGGCTGATCACCGGCTGCGTGCGTCATCGCTGGTGGGTGATCGGCGGCACGCTGGTGCTGTTCGCCGCCTCGGCCGTGCTGATGGGCAAGGGCGTGGCCAAGCAGTTCTTCCCCAGCTCCGACCGCCCCGAGTTGCTGATCGACATCCAGCTGCCCGAGGGCAGTTCCGTGACCGCGACCCGCGACGTGGCCGAGCGCGTCGCCGCGGCGATCGAGGACGACCCGGCGCTGGAGTCGCTCTCGACCTACATCGGCCGCGGCGCGCCGCGCTTCTTCCTCGCGCTCAACCCCGAACTGCCCGATCCGGGCTTCGCCAAGATCATCGCGGTGACCGAGGATGCCGAGGCGCGGTCCGCGCTCAAGGAGCGGCTGGACGAGATGATCGCCGAGGGCGCCTTCCCCGAGGCCCGCGTGCGCCCGCATCCGTTGCTCTACGGCCCGCCGGTGGTCTGGCCGGTGCAGTTCCGCGTCATGGGCCCGGAGGTCGAGCGGCTGGCCGAGATCGGCGAGCGGGTGCGCGCGGTGATGGCGGAGAACCCGCACCTGGTCGACCCGCACCTGGAATGGGGCGACGCCGTGCCCACGCTGCGCGTCGAGCTCGACCCCGTGCGGCTGGCCCAGCTGGGCGCCACGCCGGCGGATGTGCAGGGCCAGCTCGCCGGGCTGATCAACGGCCAGGTGGCCACGCCGCTGCGCGAGGGCATCCGCGGCATCGACGTAGTGGTGATGGGCGACCCGGCCACCGCGCGCGAGCCGGCCCGCCTCGAGACGCTGCCGATCCGCACCGCCTCCGGCGAGAGCGTGCCGCTGGCACAGCTCGGCCGCATGGTCGTCGAGGACGAACTGCCGGTATTCAAGCGCCGCAACCAGACGCCCTACATCAACGTCAACGCGGAAATCCGCGGGGCCCAGCCGCCGGACGCCACCTCCGCCAGCTGGGAGGATCTCGCCGAGATCCGCGAGGATCTGCCGGCCGGCTACCGCCTCGAGATCGGCGGAACGGTGGAACAGTCCGGTCGCGCGCAGGACTCGCTCAAGGCGGTCATGCCGCTGATGGTGGTGCTGATGCTCACCCTGATCATGCTCAACATGCGCTCCTTCCCCGGGCTGTTCATGGTGCTGCTGACCGCCCCGCTGGGCCTGATCGGCGCGGCCGGCGCGCTGGCGCTGTTCGGCAAGCCGTTCGGTTTCGTCGCCCTGCTGGGGCTGATCGGGCTGGCCGGGATACTCATGCGCAACACCCTGATACTCGTCGGGCAGATCGACGAGAACCGCCGCGCCGGCGACGACCGGCACACGGCGGTGATCGAGGCGACCATCCGCCGTGCGCGGCCCGTGGTGCTCACGGCGCTCGCCGCCGTGCTCGCCTTCGTGCCCCTGACCACCTCCACCTTCTGGGGACCGCTGGCCGTCACCCTGATCGGCGGGGTGACCGCCGGGACCATCCTCACCATCGTCTTCCTGCCGGCGATGTACGCGGTGTGGTTCCGGGTCAAACCGCCGAGCCCGGCCTGACGGCCGGGAGTTTGAAGCTGACAGCTTGAAGCTGGAAGAGGGGCGTGGCTGGCAGGGCTGACCGCGATACGTGTGAGAAACGAGCGGGCAACGATCGGGCGATCGCAGCCTTGACGCCGGCAAATCCCGAGCCGATCCTCTTCCAGCTTCCAGCTTCCAGCTTCCAGCTTCCAGCTTCCAGCTTCCAGCTTCCAGCTTCCAGCTTCCAGCTTCCAGCTTGGCTGTCACCGAACCGTTGTCACACAGTCATATTCCTGTCATCAACCGGCATCAGGA
>JAWLHL010000067.1:0-6128 GCA_041690375.1 Guyparkeria sp.
GGAGACATCCATGCCAGGGAAAGACGAGCCGTCCATCCGTCGCGTCCGTGTCTGGGATCTGCCGATCCGGGTTTTCCACTGGGCGTTAGTGGGGCTGATCGTCGCGCTCTACCTGACCGCTGCGGTGTTTGACGGCTACCTCGACTGGCACATGTACCTGGGGGTGACGGTCGGCGGGTTGGTGGTCTTCCGTGTGCTGTGGGGCATCTGGGGCAGCGAGACGGCACGGTTCGCGCAATTCGTGCCCGGTCCGCGGCGCTTGTGGAATTATCTTCGGCGCGGCGACCGGGACGGATGGCGTCTCGGGCACAATCCGCTCGGGGCGCTGTCGGTGGTCGTCCTGCTGGTGCTGCTGGCCGCGCAGGTGGGCACCGGCCTGTTCTCGCACGATGACCTCTTCAACGAGGGGCCGTTCAATAGCCTGGTGAGCGGGGATATTGCCGACTGGCTGACGGCCAGGCACAAGCAGTTGTTCTACGTGCTGCTGGGGTTCATTGCCCTGCATGTGCTGGCCGTGCTGTTCCATGTGCTGATCAAGCGCCATGACCTGCTGCGGGCGATGATCACCGGCTGGATGCGTATTCCCGCATCGGTGCGCGTGCTCAACGCCAGGCTGCGGTTCGCCGGTCCGGTCGCCTTCCTGCTGGCGGCGGGCATCGCCGGCGGACTGGCCTGGTGGGTGGCCTCGATGATCAGCACGCTATGACGCACTCCGGATCAGCGACGCAGGCCGGCCCAGATCAGTCCCGCGGCCGCCACCAGTTCGGCCCAGCCCAGCCATGACAGCCCCTGGATGCCGTGGAGCTCCAGACCTCGGCCCTGGGTCATGACGAAGACGGCCAGCAGCAGCCCGCCCAGCAGCGTGAGGCGGTTGCGTGCCCGGTCGTGCCGGGCCTCGTCGCGCAGGGCCCTGAGCTCGCGCTGCTGTCCCTCGAGAATCTCGGACTGCCGGTGGACCTGCTGCATGGCCTGGATGGACAGGCGCGGCAGTTCGGAGAGGTGCTGGTTGAGGTAGGGCGCCTCGTCGCGCAGGCGGCGCAGGAAGGCCTTCGGTCCCATCCGGTCGCGCATCCAGCGCTCGATGAAGGGCTTGGCCGTCTGCCAGAGGTCGAGGTCCGGGTAGAGCTCCCGGCCCAGGCCCTCGATGGCGAGCAGGGTCTTCTGGAGGAGGACCAGTTGCGGCTGGACTTCCATGTTGAACTGGCGCGCGACCTGGAACAGGCGCAGCAGGAAGTGGCCGAAGGAGATCTCGCGCAGCGGCTTCTGGAAGATCGGCTCGCAGACGGTGCGGATGGCCGCCTCGAATTCCTCGACCCGCGTGGTCTGCGGCACCCAGCCAGACTCGACGTGCAGCTCGGCCACGCGGCGGTAGTCGCGGTTGAAGAAGGCGTGGAAGTTCTCGGCGAGGTAGCGCTGGTCCTCGTGGGTCAGCGAACCGACGATGCCGAAGTCCACCGCCATGTAGCGCGGTCGTGCCGGGTCGGTCGCATCGACGAAGATGTTGCCCGGGTGCATGTCGGCGTGGAAGAAGTTGTGCTTGAACACCTGGGTGAAGAACACCTCCACGCCCGCCTCGGCGAGCCGCTTCATGTCGACGCCGGCGGCGTGCAGCAGGTCGGTTCGGGCGACGGGAATGCCGTGGATGCGTTCCTGGACCAACACGTCGGTGCGACACCAGTCCCAGTAGACCTCCGGGACGTAGAGCAGCGGCGAGTCGCCGAACTGCCGGCGGATCTCCGCGGCGTTGGCCGCCTCGCGCTGCAGGTCGAGCTCGTTCATCAGGGTCTTGTCGAACTCGGTGACCACTTCCACCGGGTGCAGGCGCGGGCCTTCCGACCAGTAGCGCTCGGCCAGGCGGGCGACGGTGTAGAGGATCTCCAGATCGCTGCGGATGCGCCGGTGGATGCCCGGGCGGGTGATCTTGACGATCACCTCCTGGCCGTCGTCGAGCGTGGCGGCATGCACCTGGGCGATGGAGGCCGAGGCCAGCGGTTCGGCCTCGAAGCGCGCGAAGTGGGCAGTCACCGAGTCGCCCAGCGCAGCCTCGATGCGTCGGCGGGCGATCTCCGCGGGGAAGGGACGTACCCGGTCCTGCAGGGCGGACAGCGCCTCGGCGAGGTCCGGCGGCAATAGGTCGCGTCGGGTCGACAGCATCTGGCCGAACTTGACGAAGATCGGACCCAGATCCTCCAGCGCCGCGACCAGCCGCTCGCCGCGGCTGCGCTTGCGGTTGTCGGAGAACCAGTACCAGGGCGAGAAGAACTTCAGAAAGCGGATGGGGCGGAAGATCCGCAGCGCCAGCACGATCTCGTCCAGTCCGTGGCGCAGCAGGACGAACTGGATTACCACCAGTCGCCAGATCAGTCTGGGTCGCATTCAGGCCTCCTGCCGATCGTGGTTCGGGGTGCCACTGTGGGTGCGCGTCTCGATCACCCGGAGGCGGCGTTCCAGCCGGTCGACCGCGGTGCGGATCTCGTCGACTTCGTCGAGAAATCCGGGCAGGTCCATATCGTCGACCACCAGTCGCGCCTCGTGGACCAGGTAGTCGTGTTGCTCGATATGACGGGTCTCGCGCCATTCCTCGACACTGCGGCGAGCCCGGGTAGCGGCCTGCTCGATCACACCGGCCGCCGAGGTGCCTACTCTCTCGGCCAGCCAGTCGCCCCAGTCGATGTCCATCTCGCGCAGCGTGCGCAAGAAAGCGGTGGCTGCCTGTTCGTCGCCCTCGATCTCGATGTCGCCGGCGAACAGCGAGTCCATGTCGTGACTGCGCTGGAGGGCCAGCAGCAGGGCGGGCCCGCTGGTGTGGATGGTCGCATCCGGCGTCAGGTTGTCATGCGCCCGCCACATCAGCCCGTCGGTGGTCGGCGTGAGCGTGAGTGACAGGGCGGGATGCTCGATCAGCACGGTGAACACCAACCCGGCCTGGCGGGCAAGCCGGTCTCGGGCTGCCGGGTCGCGGCGGATCAGCCGGTTGATGGCGGTCTCGGCGGTGAATCGCAAGGCAGTGGACAGCATGAGGTGGCAGCGTGTTGAAGGAGGTTGGGGTCAGAGCCAGTCGGTCAGGGCGATGCCCACGCCGATGCGGCTGATGGACCGATTGTAATCGATGAGACTCTCGCCGTAGCCGTTGAAGTACTGCACGTAGCCCTTCACGCGCTTGTTCAGCGGGAAGCTGTAATCGACCTGGATTGCGCCCTTGTTCTCCGAGAAGTCCAGGTTGTTGCGCAGGGTGGCCGATATGGTCTGCTCACCCCACTTGTAGGCGAGCAGCAGGTCCCCGTGTCCCATGTAGTCGGTGATGTCCGGGTTGTCGTCGTCGTCCGGCTCGGGAATCCGGTACCACCCCCGCAACTGGCCGGCGAAGTTGCCTCGGCCGAAAGCCAGGCTGGCCGCCAGCCGGTTCCAACTGCGGGAACGGTCCCCGCTCTGGCCGTTGGAGGCGTGGATGAGCGACAGCCTCGAACGTCGGAACGTCAGGCCGCCGAGGCTGTAGTCCATGTCGACGGTCAGGCCCGTTTCCGGCTCGTAGTTGGTTTCGCGGAAGGGCGACGAGTAGTCCACTTCCTGGCCGAGCCACTCGGTGTTGTAGGTCTGCCAGAGGGAGAGCTGGGTGTAACCGAAGTACAGCGAGGTGTCCGGGCCGAGCGGCTCCTTGAACCAGTCGAACTGGAAGGAGAGCTGGAACTTGGTCTCCGCGTGCTGCGGCTCGAAGTCGTAGACGTCTCGGGAAAGGTCCGTCGGCGTGTAGGTGGCCGGCATAATGTAGTTGGGTTTGTAGCTGCGCATGACGAACGGGTTGTGTTCTTCGCTTTGCTCCGAGCGCAGCCGTTTCTCTAGCGCCACCGCGTCCGCGTCGGAGATCGCCCGCAGCGGGATGACCGGGGCATCGTCATTCGCCGCCTGGCGTTCGACCACGGGGGCGACGGCCTCCGCGGGCACCGCTTCGTCCTGCCGGGCGATCGGTGCGTCCTCGACCACCGCCTGCCTGCTCACGTCGGGCATCGCGTCCCGCCGGGAGGCATCGCGCTCGCGGGAGGCCATGGCATCGAAGCAGGCGAGGCGCTCGTGATCGATCTCGATCTGCGCGCAGTGGGCCCAGTCCTGGGCAGCGGCAGGCATGGCCGCGGCGGCGAGCAGTGGCCCGCCGAGGGAGGCGCTCAGGGCGAGCAGGGCGAAATCTGACGGTCGGGCAGGGCGCATGCTGGATAACTGTCTTTGCTGAATGCGGATTAGTGGACCATCATAGACACTACGCGGTTCCACTGACAGTGGAGGGGGGCATGGGGAAGGCCAAGAAGCATGCAAGAAAGCTGGACGCGGACTTTCCGTCCCGACCGGCCGGTGAGGTGGCCTCCACGCTGGTGGCCGCGCAAGAAGTGGTGTTCCGCAATGCCTGGGAGCACTACTGCCAGTGCGCGGACGATGACCCCGAGGCCCTGCACGACCTGCGGGTCGAGCTCAGGCGCCTGCGGGTGTGGCTCAAGCTTTCACGCGACGTGATCCGTACGCGCAAGTCCACCCGCAAGCGACTCAAGGCGCTCGCCCGGGCCAGCAGCCCGGCCCGGGATCGCGAGGTGATGATGACGCTGCTCGAGCAACTCGCCCGTGACCCGGACGTCGGTGAGGCGGGGGAGCGGCTGATTCGCCTGGCCGACGAGCATGACCCCCCGTCCCGCCAGCGACTGGCGTTCGAACCGAAGCCGGGCCTCAAGCCTCGCCCGCGCGATCAGACGCCGCCGTTCGTGGACTGGTTCACCGAGCAACTCGACGGGATGCTCGACCTGATCCGGCGGGACATGGACGAGGGACGGGCCGGTGCTCACGCCACCCGGATTCAGGTGAAGTACCTGCGTTACCTCGTCGAACCCATGAGCGAACCGTTCGCCGGTGTCGTGCCCCTGCTAAAGGATCTCAAGTCCATCCAGGACCGGCTCGGCGACGTGCACGACGTGGTCGTCTTCCGCGGGCACATCCCTCGCTGGGCCGGCTGGCTGGTCGAGGAGGCGCTTCCCGGAGCCCTGGAACGCCCGGGCAAGCAGACGCGAGCCGTGACGCAGTCCTTCGCCGAGGCGAGAACGGCGGTCATCGGACTGGCGGGCTGGCAGGATGCGCGTCTGAATGCACTCTGGAAGGACTGGGAAGCCGCCCGTCCGGCGCTGGAAGGGCGGCTGGTGCGAGGGGTGAACACGCTGGCCGCCGACATGCGCAAGGTCGCGTCGGGGTCGGATTGACAGGCCGTCGAAAAACGACAAGAATGCGCGGTCCCGTGCCGGAGTAGCTCAGTTGGTAGAGCAGGGCATTCGTAATGCCAAGGTCGTAGGTTCGACTCCTATCTCCGGCACCAGAACTCGTTGATTCCGGGGTTTCGTAAAGAGACAGCCGTCACGGGTATCACCCGGGATCAATTGTGTCGCACATGGTGCGGCTCGTTTCGCGGTATGAGGGAGGCCTCGTCTTCCGGTCGGTTGTGCTCCTTCACTTGCAAGGAGTGGCCGCGCCGGGGGCGGGGCCTTTCTCGTCGGGGCGGGGGTTGCCCGAAGAGAACGATCATGAACCACGACGAATCGGCCAGCGTGTCGGGGAATAGCCCGCGGACGATGGTTGCCCGGTGAGGGCAACGACGTGCTCGCGAGTCGAGCGGCCAGCCGGGGCGCTTGGTTCGAGGGGAGTCTGGCGGAAGAGAATAGGAGTCGAACCTATCAGGGACCGCTTGACAGCCCCTCCCGGTTTTGAAGACCGGGCGCCCCACCGGGGAACGATCTCTTCCGAAGTCGATCAGGGAGTCCAGTACGACTCGTCGCCTCGTGGCGAATAATGTGGTCGTCATGGACGCGGCGAGTGTAGCCGACGCGGTCGAAGAATTCGAGAATCTGGATCGCCACCTTCCGGCCCCCGCTGCCGTCCGGGTAGATCCGGTCGCGGAAGGGGGCGGCGCGGGCCGCTCCATCTTCTTCCGCCAGTTCCCGCACGATGTCGGCCAGCTCGGCGACCGCCTCGGGCATGAAATAGTGGTCCCGCGCGATCGGGTAGAGCTCGCCGGCGCGCGCCAGGCGGCGGCATAACTGGCGGACCGCCCCTTCCTCCAGACCGACTTCCTGCGCGGCGTAGCGCACCCGGGGCGGGTT
>JAWLHL010000068.1:0-5623 GCA_041690375.1 Guyparkeria sp.
TGGAAAGGCCCGGCACGTGTCAGGTGCCGGGCCTGTTTTTCGGTGACGGTGCAGATTGCCGCGGTGGGTGGCGTTGTCGGCATTGAGCTACGGGACAGGCGACCCTGGACGGAACGTCCATTCCCTTACTCGCATGCGGCGAGCGTCGCGGCGATGTCCGGGTAGCGGGGCCGCCAGTCCAGTGCCCGCTGGATGGCGCTGGCGTCGATGCGGCGGGACTCGCCGAGGAATTCGCGGGCCATGGGACTGGCCTGGGCGAGGACCTCCTCGAGGTCGACCTGTGGCGGGGGCGGCAGGTGGAAGTGCTCGGCGGTTTGCCGGTAGATCTCGCTGATCGGCGCGGGGTGGTTGTCGGAGACGTTGAAGGTGCCGGGCACCGGCATGCCGGCATCGATGCGTTCGACCAGGCGGACGAGGATGTCGGCCAGGTCTTCGGCATGGATGCGGTTGGACCAGGGCGCCTGGTCGCCGCGCGGCACCGGTGTACCGGCGCGGATGCGCTCGACCGGCAGGCGGTCGCAGGCGTAGATGCCGGTCACGCGCAGGCAGGTCAGCGGGATGTCCCGCTCCCCGCACCAGTCCGCGAAGCGGCGTTCGGCGTCCAGACGCCGCCGGCCGCGGTCGTGACCGGGATTCGGCGGGGTGGTCTCGTCGACCCAGGCCCCCTGGTGGTCGCCGTAGATCCCCGTGGTGCCGATGTAGATCGTGGCCGCCGGGACTTGCCGGGCCTCGTCGAGCCAGCGGGCTACCCGCGGGTCGGTGCTGCCATGACGGGGCGGCGGGGCGAGGTATATCCAGATCGCTTCGGAGGGCGCGGCCGCGTCGGGCAATGCCTGCTCGTCATCGAGGTCCACCTCCAGCGCGGTCCAGCGGCCTTGATGGTCGGCGGGCGCCTCGGTGCGGTGGCGGGCGATGGCGACGATGTCCCGTTCCGGGAGACGCTCCGCGGTCCGCCGGGAGATGTCGCCGTAACCGATGAGCACGATGGGGGGTGGGCGGCGGTTCATGACTGTGGCTCCGCGATGAGGTATCGATGGACTGCCCGGCAGGATAGCCCGTTGGCCGCCGAACTGCTTTCACGATGCCGGAAACGAGACACCCCGCCGGTCGCCCGGCGGGGTGTCGTGTCATGCCATGGTGGTGGCGGGATCAGCCTTCGGCCTTGCGAATGGCCTCCAGCATCACCTTCGCCGGACGGTAGCCGGGCAGGGCGGAGCCGTTGGGGAGGATGGTGTAGGGCGTGCCGCTCATGCCCAGCTCGCTGGAGAGCGTCATGTTTTCCTGGACGACCTCGTCCCGGCAGGCATCCGCGTCCACCGACTTGCCCTTCATCGCGCCGTCGAGCGCCTGCTTCGGGTCGTCGGCGCACAGCGTGCGCGAGGAGATCTCGAAGCCCTTCGAGCCCGGGCCCTGGCGCGGGGTGAGGATGTAGTTCACCTCGACGCCGGCCGCCTGCAGGGCGGGCACTTCCTTGTGCAGCTTGTCGCAGAACGGGCAGGTCGGATCGGTGAGCACCGTGATCGAGTGCCTGGTCTCGCCCTCGGCCGGGTAGACCAGCTTGCGGTCGTCCGGGATGTCGGCCAGGCGGGCGACGCGCTGCTCGTCCTGCTTGGCCTGGGTCAGGTTGCGGCGCTGCTCGACGTCGATCAGGTCGCCGGCGATCAGGTACTTGCCGTCGGCGGTCACGTAGGCCACCTGGCCGTTGGAGACCAGTTCGTAGATGCCCTGGGCGGGCGTCTCCTCGAGCGAGTCGATCGGCACGCCCGGCATGTGCTTCTCGATGTTCTCGGTGATGGTCTTCTCGTCGGCCATCGCGCCGGCGAACGGCACGGCCAGTGACGCGGCCACCGACATGGTCAGGGCGGTGCCGAGCAGGCGGCGCGGGGCGGGAATGGCGATGGGCATCTTTCGCATCGTCTCTTGAACCTGGTTGGTGAATGTCGAATCGACCCTTGGAGTCGCGGGACGTGTTCCGGTTCCATTATCGCATCTGCCCGGACCCGGTTGCGACTTCTCAGCCACGTGGATGGTGCTCGGCGTGCAGTGCCTTGAGGCGGGCGGTGGCCACGTGGGTGTAGATCTGCGTGGTGGAAAGATCCGCATGCCCGAGCAGCATCTGCAGGGCGCGCAGGTCGGCGCCGTGGTTGAGCAGGTGGGTGGCGAAGGCGTGCCGCAGCGTGTGCGGCGAGGGCAGTTGGCGCAGGCCGGCGGCGCGGGCGTGGTGCTTGATGCGATACCAGAAGGCCTGCCGGGTCAGCGGCGTGCCCCGCTCGGTGACGAACACCGCGTGGCTCTGGCGCTCGCCCAGGATCTGTCCGCGGGCCTCGGCGAGGTAGGTGGTCAGCCAGCCGACCGCCTCGTCGCCGATCGGCACCAGCCGTTCGCGCCCGCCCTTGCCACTGACCCGCGCCACGCCGTGGGCGAGGCTGATCTCGCTCAGCGTCAGCCCGACCAGTTCCGAGACCCGCAGTCCCGTGGCGTACAGGGTCTCCAGCATGGCCCGGTCGCGCTGGCCGAGCGGCGTGCGCGTGTCCGGGGCCAGCAGCAGCGCCTCGACGTCCGCCTCGCTCATGTCGTTGGGCAGGGCACGCGGCAGGCGCGGGGCGGGCAGGTCGGCGGCCGGGTTGCCGTCGATCAGGCCTTCGCGGCTCGCCCAGGCGTAGAAGCGGCGGATGGCCGAGCGCATGCGCCCCACCGAGCGCGGCGAGGCCCCGTCGCTCAGTCGCCGGCCGAGCAGGCGATTGAGCGCATCGCCCTCCGCGTCGAGCAGTGATCGGCTCTCGATGGGTTCCGACCCACCGGACAGCATTCGCGACGCCTGCTCGAGATCCCGGCGATAGGCGGCGCGACTGTTCTCGGCCAGATTCTCCTCCAGCCAGAGTGCCTCGACGAAGCGAGTGATCAGCGAATGGTCGTCCATGGTTGTCCCCCGCTGTGCATTATGAAACCTGGGGAGCAATCTGGATACCGTGGGGAACCGGTTTCCGATGGCAGGAGGGCGAGATATCCGGACCGGTGTCGTCGCCATGCAAGACGGGCCCATGGTGGGTCTTTTGGGCGAAGATCCCAGCTTTTCCTCGCGTTCCTTCCAGTTTGTCCACGGATTTATCCACAGATTGCCGCCGGGGCATTCCGCGGGCGGCGAGGCGGCGGGGACTCCCTTCCCTGTGCACCGGGACCCGGACCCTGAGAGGGGGCGGTGAAGGCTGGGGCATCCGTATATCAACCACTTGCGTTTTCCCGGATGCCGGCCTGCGGCTGGGTGGTCAAAAATCCGCCAGATCGTGCAAGGGCTTGATCCGACGTCGGGCCTGCCGGTTGTGGGCGGGTTTTCCACGAAAACTTCCACAGCTTCTGTGCATAACCCGGTTGATGGGTCGGCGGAGTTCCTGCCGGACCAATGGCTTGTCTGCCGAACCTCGCGCCAAGTGAACGGAATGCGCTCGATGTGCCCGGTCGTCGAGGGGTCTGCCCGCCGCCGGCGAGCACGTCCTTCCCCGGGTCACAGTCGCCGGCCGATTTTTGCTAATCTACCCCGCTGAAGCGCCGATCCTCGGGCGCAAGCGATTCGAATCGAAAACGTACACGATGGAGTCTTTATGGATAACCTCGAGTCCATTCTGAGCGAGAACCGCGTCTTCTCGCCGTCGCCGGAGTTTACCGAGCGGGCGAGAATCGGGTCGCGTGCGGCCTATGACGCACTGGTCGCCGAGGCCGAGCGCGATTTCGAGGGCTTCTGGGCGCGGCTCGCGCGCGAGTTCGTCACCTGGGACACCCCGTTCTCGGAGGTCCTGGACGAGTCGAACGCGCCGTTCTTCAAGTGGTTCGCCGACGGGCGGTTGAACGCCTCGGTCAACTGCATCGACCGGCACCTGCCGGAGAAGGCGGACAAGACGGCCATCATCGCCGAGGCGGACGACGGCACGGTCACGCACATCTCCTACCAGGATCTGCACGACCGCGTGGCGCGCTTCGCCAACGCGCTCAAGGCCCAGGGCATCGGGAAGGGTGACCGGGTGGTCATCTACCTGCCGATGATCCCCGAGGCGACCGTGGCCATGCTCGCCTGCGCGCGCATCGGCGCGATCCACTCGGTGGTCTTCGGCGGCTTCTCCGCCGAGGCGCTGCGCGACCGCATCAACGACACCGAGGCGAAGCTGGTGATCACCGCCGACGGCAACATGCGCGGCGGCAAGAAGGTCACCCTCAAGGCACAGGTGGACAAGGCCCTCGAGCACGGCTGCCCGTCGGTCGAGGGCGTCATCATGCTCGAGCACATCGGCGGCGTGGGCACCGGCGCCTCCGGCGTGAAGGAGCTGACCTGGGCCGAGGCCGTCGAGGGTCAGCCGGCCGAGTGCGAGCCGGTGATGGTCGAGGCCGAACACCCGCTGTTCATCCTCTACACCTCCGGTTCCACCGGCAAGCCCAAGGGCATCGTGCACTCCACCGGCGGCTATCTCGTCAACGCGGCGATGACCTGTTCGTGGGTCTTCGATCTCAACGACGACGATGTCTACTGGTGCACCGCCGACGTCGGATGGATCACCGGCCACAGCTACGTCACCTACGGCCCGCTGGCCCTGGGCGTGACCCAGGTGGTCTTCGAGGGCGTGCCGACCTACCCGGACGGCGGGCGCTTCTGGGACATGGTCCAGCGCCACAAGGTGAGCGTGTTCTACACCGCGCCGACCGCCATCCGCGCGCTGATGAAGCTGGGCGACGAGGTGCCGGGCAAGTACGACCTCTCCAGCCTGCGCCTGCTGGGCACCGTGGGCGAGCCGATCAACCCCGAGGCCTGGGTCTGGTACCACCAGGTCATCGGCGGCGGCCGCTGCCCGATCGTCGACACCTGGTGGCAGACCGAGACCGGCGCGCACATGATCGCTCCGATCCCGGGCGCGATCGACCTGGTGCCGGGCTCCTGCACCCTGCCGTTGCCGGGCATCATGGCCGACGTGGTCGATGACCATGGCAAGCCGGTGGACCTCGAGCACGGCGGCAATCTCGTGATCAAGCGACCCTGGCCGTCGATGCTGCGCACCATCTGGGGCGACGACGAGCGCTTCCAGCGCACCTACTTCCCGGACAACCTGCCGGGCTACTACCTCGCCGGCGACTCCGCGCGGCGTGATCAGGACGGTTACATCTGGATCATGGGCCGCATCGACGACGTCATCAACGTCTCCGGCCACCGCCTGGGCACCATGGAAGTCGAGTCGGCGCTGGTGGCGCACCCCGAGGTGGCCGAGGCCGCCGTCGTGGGCCGTCCGCACGACGTCAAGGGCGAGTCGATCGTCGCCTTCGTCGTGGTCAAGGGTGACCGCCCTCAGGGCGAGGACGCCGAGGAAATGGTCAAGACCCTGCGCAACTGGGTGGCCGAGCAGATCGGGCCGATCGCCAAGCCGGACGACATCCGCTTCGGCGACAACCTGCCCAAGACCCGCTCGGGCAAGATCATGCGCCGTCTGCTGCGCGGCATCGCCAAGGGCGAGCCGCCGAAAGGCGACACATCCACCCTGGAGAACCCGGCGATCCTCGATCAGCTGATGGGCAAGGAATAAGCCCTCGGCCTGTCGCCGAGCCGAAAAACCCCGCGGCCATTCCGGTCGCGGGGTTTTTGTTT
>JAWLHL010000069.1:0-5320 GCA_041690375.1 Guyparkeria sp.
CGGTCTCGAGAAAGCACAGGGCGGTAGCGAGGAAGTTGCGTCCGGTACCGAAACCGGTTTCCAGCACCCGGCTCGCCCGACCATCGGCGAAGCGTGCGAACAGGTCATTGCCGCGAATGAAGACGTGTTCGCTTTCGCCGAATCCGCCTTCGCGGGAAAAGTAGACGTCGTCGTAGAGCGGGCTGGCCGGGGTGTGGTCCTCACCCCAGTCCAGCCGGGCCGGGACAAGCGGCCAGCCGGCCGCGGACGGTGCGTCGCCCACGTCAGGCGGACTCGGCCACCCGGGTGATCACCATGCGCCGTCGATGCGGATGGGCACGGTGCTCCCAGAGAAAGATGCCCTGCCACGTGCCCAGCAGCAGGCGGCCGTCCTGCACGGGGATGGTCAGCTCGTGGCCGGCGACCAGCGTGCGGAAATGTGCCGCCATGTCGTCGGGCCCCTCGTCGTCGTGACGGTAGGCAGGGTCTCCATCGGGGGCAATGCGCTGGACCAGGGTCTCGAGATCGACCCGAACCTCCGGGGAGGCATTCTCGCAGAGGATCAGCGAGGCGCTGGTGTGCTGCAGGAACAGGTGGCAGAGCCCCGATCCGCTCACCTCGCGTTGAACGTCGCGCGTGATGTCGGTGAACCCGCGCCCCGGCGTGCTGATTTCGATGATCTTCGGCATGCCGCCATTCTACCAGCCGGAGACGTTCCCGCCGGGATCAGCCTGCCTCGTCGGCCGTTGCCGGCGCCAGGGCCGCCTCGAGCGCTTCCGGTTCGCAGGTCTCCTCGATCCCCTCGACCACGCCGTCGTCCGACAGGTCGAACAGGGTGTAGCAGCCCTCGCGGGCCGGCAGCGCATCCGCCTGGCCCTCCTCGCGAATCAGGGTGACCGGGTAGTCGCGGTCCTTGAGCGCGGGCATGGCGATCAGGCGGGTGATCAGCCCCGGCATGCGGCTGATGTCGGAGAGGTAGATCGTGGTGCCGGCGCGCAAGGCTTCGCCCGCGACCTCGCCGAGCGTTCCGGAAAGCTCGTCATCGGCCTGCTTGGATCCGGAAAACACGATCAGGCCCGCTTCGCCGGGTACCGGGCGCTCCTTCTCGAACTGGTCCTCGAGCTCGAGGACGGGGAACGAGTCGCCGACGGCGAGGGGCACCACGGACTGATCGGCCTGAACGGCCGGGAAAAGCCCGGCGATGGAAACTGCGAGGGCCGGCAGGAGAAGACGGGTAACGGCTGGACGCGACATGTTGACCTCGGGAAAGCGAATGGGACAGTCATCCTATCAGTTCGGATAATACCCCATAAGCTCCCGGGTCAGCGGTCCTCGTGCTCGCGCCGCCCTCGCAGGGCGAGGGAGAGCGTACTGGGGTCGATGTACTCGAGCTCGCCGCCCATGGGCACGCCCTGGGCCAGCCGGGTGACCTTGAGGTTCCGGGCGCGTGCCAGCTCGGTGACGTAGCCGGCGGTGGCCTCTCCCTCGATGGTCGCGCTGGTGGCGAGTATCACTTCCTCGAGTCCCGGCTGGTCCAGGCGTTGCTCGAGCTGGTCGAGGCGCAGCTCCTCCGGCCCGATGCCGTCCAGCGGGGACAGCCTGCCGAGCAGCAGGAAGTAACGCCCCTCGAATGCGCCCGACTGTTCGATCGCGATCCAGTCCGCCGGCGACTCGACCACGCACAGGAGCCGGTCGTCGCGCCGTTCGTCGGCGCAGATGGGACAGAGTTCGCCCTCGGTGAACACCCGGCACGAACGGCAGTGGCCGAGCGTCTCGAGCGCCTGGTCGATCGCCCGGGCGAGCTGGGTCGCCCCGGCCCGGTCGCGCTCGAGCAGGTGCAGGGCCATCCGCTGCGCGGTCTTCTGCCCCACCGTGGGCAGGCAGCGCAAGGCGTCGATGAGTTGCTGGAATCCGGGGGAAAACTGCACGGGCGGGTACTCCGGAACGAGAAACGCCCGAACCGGGATGGATCGGGCGACGGATCGGACGAATCCGGGATCAGAACGGCATCTTGAAGCCCGGCGGCAGGTTCATGCCGGCGGTCATGCCCGACATCTTCTCCTGCTGCTCCTGCTCGATGCGCCGCGAGGCGTCGTTGATGGCCGCGGCGATCAGGTCCTCGAGCATCTCCTTGTCGTCCTCGAGCAGGCTCGGGTCGATCTCTACCCGACGGGCCTCGTGCTTGCCCGTCATGGTGACCTTGACCAGGCCACCGCCGGACTGGCCCTCGACCTCCATCTTCGCGACTTCTTCCTGCATGCGCTGCATGTTTTCCTGCATCGCCTGCGCCTGTTTCATCAGATTACCGATACCACCTTTCATCTGGTGTCTCCTGCTGGCTGTTGTTCGTTGGCATGCCCGCCCGCTTCGACCGGGCGGACGGAATCGGGAAGCAGCCGGGCGCCGGCGCGCTCGGTGAGCACGCGTGCAGCCGGATGCGAGCGGATCGACTCCACCCGGGCCGCCTCGGCGGCTCGCTCGTTCTGCTCGCGGATCTCGGCCGGCGTGGGGCCTTCGGGAGCCGGCTGGGCCGGCCGCGCGGGCCGGTCCTCCACTGAAGGACGCTCGGGCGCCGTACCGAACACGAATCGCAGCGGTTGCGACACGCCAAGCCGCTTGAGTTGGGCCACCAGGCGATCCTGCGTGCCCTTCGACGCCATCGAGCGAAACCCCGGATCGATGGTGAGCACGACCGTCTCGCCGTCCAGCGAGGCGTGGCAGCGTTCGGCCAGGCTGCGTGCCGGCATGGGCAGCCGCGAGACGATCTCCGGCCAGTTCTCCGGATCGATGCGCCGACCCGGCTCCTCCGCCGGGGAGGCATCAGGCTCCCGCACGGGAGCGGGGGCCGGCGCCGCCGATGCTTGGGCGACATTTTCGGGAACCGCTGGTCCTGCTGGCCGCTCGGTGCGCCGAGCCTGCTCCTCCGCCGAGGCGGCATCAGCGACCCGGCCGGAGGCCTGGACCGGCTCCGCTGCCGCCGGGGCCACGTTTTCGGAAACCGCCGGTGCTGCCGGCCCTTCGGGTCGTGGCGACTGTCTCCCACTCTCGGCCGATGCCGGTTCGGGGGCCTTCCGCCCGCCTTGCCCGTGTCGATACGCGGGCGCCGGTGCAGCCTCGGCCACGCCGCCGGTCGAAGCCGACTCCGCCCGGTCGGCCGGGTGGAACGCCAGCATCCGCAGCAGCGTCATCTCCAGTCCCACGCGGGCCGAGGGCGCCCAGCCGATGTCCCGTCGACCGCCGAGCGCGATCTGGTACCACAGCTGCAAGGTCTGCGGGTCGACCTCGGGAGCGCTCGCCCCGGGAGCCGTCGAGTCTTCCGCGGGCAGCCACTGGGCCAGCGAGGCCCGGTGTACGCTTTCGGCCAGTTCGGCCAGCAGGCGAGCCGGGTCGACCGACCGCTCCAGTGCCTGGTCGACCAGGGCGAACAGCGTTTCGGCGTCTCCGGCGGCCAGCGCGTCGAGAAGCGATTCGAGCAGGCGGCGGTCGGTCACCCCGAGCATGTCGGCCACGGCCTCGGCACCGAGGCGACCGTCGCAGTAGCCGATCGCCTGGTCGAGCAGGCTCAGCGCGTCACGGATGGAGCCGCCGGCGGCCTCGGAGACCAGGCGCAGCGATTCGGCATCGCTCTCGATGCCCTCCTTCTCGAGGATGTCGCCGAGGTAACGCTGGATGTGCTGTTGCGGCAGCGCGCGGAGATTGAACTGCAGGCAGCGCGAGAGCACCGTGACGGGGAGCTTCTGCGGGTCGGTGGTGGCCAGAAGGAACTTGACGTGCTCGGGCGGCTCCTCGAGCGTCTTCAACAGGGCGTTGAAGCTAGCCGGCGAGAACATGTGCACTTCGTCGATCAGGTAGATCTTGAAGCGTCCCTTGACCGGCAGGTAGACGACGTTGTCCAGCAGCTCGCGGGTGTCGTCGACCTTGGTACGCGAGGCCGCGTCGACCTCGATCAGGTCGACGAAGCGCCCCGAGTCGATCTCGCGGCAGGCATCGCACTCGCCGCAGGGCCGGCTGGACACGCCGCGCTCGCAGTTGAGCGCCTTGGCGAAGATGCGCGCCACGGTGGTCTTGCCCACACCACGCGTGCCCGTGAAGAGGTAGGCATGGTGGAGGCGATCGCGATCCAGCGCGTTGGTAAGGGCCTGGAGCACGTGACCCTGGCCGACCATCTCGTCGAAACGCTTGGGTCGCCACTTGCGTGCCAGTACCAGGTAGCTCATAGATCGCAATCCAATTGGGTGGCACCCTGCATCCGCCGGTCTCCGGCGCCCGAATCGACCGCTACCGTTGCTCCCTTCCGGGCCTGGCGGGTTTCACGGTGATCCGTCGCGAAGGGACGAACACAGGGCACCATTGGGTGGCGTCTCGGGTCGGCGTTCACCAACCGAAAACGCGAGCGAAGAATAACATGCCGGCCGCCCGGAAAACAGGGCGCGAGGCCATGGCCTGTCGCTCAATCCGCCGAGAGTATGACATCCAGCGCGGCGAGCAGCGCCGCGTTCTCCGACTCGCTGCCCACGGTAATGCGCAGGTGATCGCCGATCCGCGGCCGGTCGAAGTGCCGCACGATCACCTTGTGCTCGCGCAGGCCCGCGGCCAGTGCCGCCCCGGCATGACCGGGGTGGCGGACGAGCAGGAAGTTGGCCGCCGACGGCAGCACCTCGAATCCCCGCTCGCCCAGCGCGGCGGCCACTTTCTCACGCATGCGGATGATCGCCGCGCGCGTCCGCTCGAAATGCGCCTCGTCCTCGAAGGCGGCGATCGCGCCGGCCTCGGCCAGCCGGTCGACGGGATAGGAGTTGAAGCTGTCCTTCACCCGGGTCAGCGCTTCTATCAGCCCGCGATGACCGATCGCGAAGCCCAGCCGCAGGCCGGCCAGCGAACGCGACTTGGAGAGCGTCTGGCTGACCAGGAGGTTCGGGTAGCGGTCGACCAGTGCCACGGCCGACTCCGCCCCGAAGTCGACATAGGCCTCGTCGATCACCACGGCGCAGCCGGCGAAATGCGCGGCAAGCCGTTCAACCTGGTCCAGCGCCAGGGCCCGACCTGTCGGCGCGTTCGGGTTGGGCAGGATCACCCCGCCAACGCTGTCCGGGTCGATCCGGCACATGGCATCGACGTCCACGGCCAGTTTGTCGTCCAGCGGCACCACCTGCGGCTCGATGCCGAACAGGCGACAGTAAACCGGGTAGAACGAGTAGGTGATATCGGGAAAGACGATCGGCCGTCCGCGCTGGAAAAGGGCGCGGAAGAGAAAGGCGAGCACCTCGTCCGAACCGTTGCCGACGAAGACCTGCTCGGCCGTCACGCCGTGGTAGCTGGCCACGCACTCGCGCAGGGCCCG
>JAWLHL010000070.1:0-5112 GCA_041690375.1 Guyparkeria sp.
CTGCTTGTGGGCGAACAGCGCGATCGGCACGCCCCAGAAGCGCTGGCGCGAGATGCACCAGTCCGGGCGATTCTCGACCATGCCCTCGATGCGCGCCCGACCCCAGTCCGGGGTGAACTCGACGTTTTCCAGCGCCTTGATCGCATCACGGCGCAGGTGCTGCTGGGTCATCGAGACGAACCACTGGTGCGTGGCGCGGAAGATCAGCGGAGTCTTGTGCCGCCAGCAGTGCGGGTAGCTGTGCTCGAACTTCGAGTGCGCCAGCAGGCGGCCGTCGGCCTCGAGGCGCGCAAGGATCGCCTTGCCGCCAGCCTTGAGATCCATGCCGCCCACCAGCGGCGTGTCGGCGAAGAAGCGCCCCTCGCCGTCGGCCGGGTTGTCCACGGGCAGGTGGTAGCGCTTGCCGACCGCGAAGTCCTCCTCGCCGTGGGCGGGCGCGGTGTGCACCAGCCCCGTACCGGCATCCAGCGTGACGTGCTCGCCGAGGATCACCGGCACGCGGCGCTCGAGGAACGGGTGGGCCAGTTCCTGGCCTTCCAGCGCCTTGCCAAGGCATTCACCCAGCACGCGCGGATTCTCGGCGTCCATGCGCGCCAGGGCATCGTCGGCCAGGCCCTCCGCCAGCACGAGGCGGCGGCCGCCGATCTCGATCAGCTGGTAGGTCAACTCGGCGTTGACCGCCACGGCCTGGTTGGCCGGCAACGTCCAGGGGGTGGTGGTCCAGATGACCAGGTCGACGGCTGCGTCGTCGTCCACGCCGAAGGCGCGGTTGACCGTCGCCGGGTCAACCGCGGCGAAGGCCACGTCGACCTGGTCGGAGGTCTTGTCCTGGTATTCCACCTCGGCCTCGGCCAGCGCCGAGCCGCAGTCGACGCACCAGTGCACAGGCTTCTCGCCGCGGTGCAGGTGACCGCGCTCGATGATACCGGCCAGCGCCCGCAGCGTGTCGGCCTCGAAGGCGAAGTCCATGGAGCGGTAGGGGTTGTCCCAGTCGCCCATCACGCCCAGGCGGATGAAGTCTTCCTTTTGTCGCTCGATCTGGCTGGCCGCGTAGTCGCGGCAGGCCTGGCGGAAGGCGCGCTCGTCGAGCTTGACGCCCGGCTTGCCGTGCTCGCGCTCGACCACCAGCTCGATCGGCAGACCGTGGCAGTCCCAGCCCGGCACGTAGGGCGTGTCGAATCCCTCCAGCAACCGAGTCTTGTTGATGATGTCCTTGAGGATCTTGTTGACCGCGTGCCCGATGTGGATGTCGCCGTTGGCGTACGGCGGGCCGTCGTGGAGCACGAACTTCGGCCGCCCGGTGGCATGCTCGCGCACCGCGCGGTAGAGATCCCGCTCCCGCCATTGCGCCAGCCGCTCGGGCTCGCGCCTGGGCAGGTTGCCGCGCATGGGGAAATCGGTCTGGGGAAGGTTGAGCGTCGACTTGTAATCGGTCACGGCGTTTCGATTCGGTTGTGGGGCTGCAAACCGCGGATTGTAACAGGCAAGCGCCGCCGGGAGGATGTCGACATGCCCCGGTCCGCACCCGCCCGACGCCGCTACAGCGCCGGGCACTCGCCGTCGAAATCCACCGACTGGAGACGCACGCGGCCGCTGGCAGAGATCACCAGCTCCCTGGCGTTGGGGGAAATGTCGCGCGGCGCGCAGACCCGCAGCCTTCCGGCACCGAAAGCACCGCTGACACGCTCGGCGTGCCCCAGGGGCACATAGACCAGGGCCGTTCTGAGCGGGCCGTTGCCGTCGATCACCACGGCCCCGCCGCCTCCGGCCGCCTGGCCATGACGGACCAGCTTTTCGTCAGCCCCCAAGTCGCCGTCGTGGTCGGCATCGTGAAACACGAGCCACTCGCCACGGGACCAGTCGCCACTGCAACCGGTTTCGGGCGTACCGGCACAGAGTGAGACGGGCCGCCCCTGCATCACCGCGGCCTGGCGGGCGGACATGAGCGCGCCGCGCAGGTCGTTGCTGGCCGCGGCCAGCTGGTTGCGGGCCATCATCGAGGAAAATGCCGGAATGGCGACCGCCAGCAGCACGGCGGCCACCGTTACGGTCACCATCAGCTCGATCAGCGAGAATCCGCCGGCCGCACCATGCCACGAACCGGCATGGCCACGGGAGAATCCGGCCCGGCGGCGGGCCGGTCGCTCTTCCTTGAGCATGACCACCTCCGTCCCTTGCAGACAAGGTTCGGGACAAGCACCTCCTGTGCCCGTCCCGGAATCGACGCGGTCAGGCCGACCGCGTCACCAGCACTGCTCCACGGCGCCACCCCCGGTCACGCCACGGGTGCCAGCCTGGTCGAGGGTGAGCGTGCCACAGTCGTCGCGGCTCGCCTGGGCGCCGGTCGGCTGGGCCTGCAGCGTGAACGTGGAGCGGTCCAGGTTCGTCACGCTGTAGTCGTAGTCGGCGCCGGTCTCGTTGTCGGACATGCAGCCGAGCTCGAGGTCACCGGAGGACAAGGGATTCGCGTCGCCATCCGGATCCTCGTCGTAGCGCATGTTGGTCGTGTAGAACCGCTCCATGTAGTTGGCCTGCTCGGAAAGGCAGGCCGCCGCCGCGGCACGCTTGGTCTTGACCACGTGGTTGGTATAGGCCGGGTAGGCGATCGCCGCGATGATGCCGATGATCGCGACCACGATCATCAGTTCGATCAGGGTGAAGCCCCGTTGATTGTTCCTGTACATCCCGTTCTCCATTCAGTCGACGACGATCTCGCGCCAGGAGGACCTTATCGGCTCGTCGAGCCCCATGCCGGCGCCCCCGCTGGTCTGGAACGAGCCCACGCTGCCGTCCTCGAAGCTGATGAACATGCTGTTGCCCACCATGATCGGGTCGTTCGCCAGGGTCGTGAAGCCGACCGAGCCGCCCGCGTAGCTCTCGCCGCCCACCTCGACCGCGTCCAGCTCGTCCACCACGCCGTCGCCGTTGATGTCGATGAACGGCTGGTCGACGTTGGTCCCGGTGAAGGCGTTGATGGTCATGAGCCAGGAAGCGCCGGACAGGCTGCAGGTGTCGTCCGTTTCGGGCACCAGTGACAGGCCAGTCAGCAGGCCGCCACGGTATTGGTTGGGCTCGTACATCCGCTCCCCCGTATCCGGCAGGTCCATATACCAGCCGTCCTCGGCGACCTCCAACGGATCATCCGTGTCCAGACCCTCCTCACGCGTGAAGAATCGCTGTCCCGGCACATCGTCACTGGGATCGAACTGCGCCACGACCTCACGTTCGGCCAGCGCGTCCTTGCCGCCTTCCAGGTCGTCGAGGTTCGAGCCGGGGGTGTCTGCCTCGTTATCCCACACCTTCAGGCCGTACCAAGTCTGCTGTTCGGTGGTCGCGCGATCCTCTGCGGACAGGTACTGGCCGGTTCCGAAGAAGATCCAGCGATTGCCCGTTTCGGGGTCCACGGCGCCCCGCATGCCGGCGGTGATCGGCTGACCGGCTTCGGTGTGGAAATACAGCTCGCTGGTCTCGCCCGCGCCCGTGGTGCCATCCCCCGTCGGAGCCTGCTCGCCCTCGAGGTCGAAGCGCCAGACCCGGCCCAGCAGGTCGCCGGCATAGGCCACGTCCTGGATGCCGTCGGCCGGCATCGAGATGTCGAACCAGGCCGGCGCGGCCAGGCCGTTCTCGCCCGCGAGGTCGGTTTCGTGGACCAGGAGCGCACCCGTCTCGAGATTGAACTGCAGCAGGGCGGCCGCCCCATTCGGGCTGTTGAAGCCGTTGCCCATCAGGGCCGACCACTCGCCGTCCGCCGTCTGGGCGACCACCGGCTTGCCGGTCATCTGGCCGATGTAGTCGCTGCCGGTCCGTCCGTCACCCGCGTAACGCTCCCAGAGCAGGGAGACCTGGTCGGGATAGGTCACGTCGAGCGCGTAGACCGCGCGCGCCGGCCCCCGGCCGGTGGTGCCCACCAGGATGCGACGCCACTCGCCGGAAAGGTAGGCGCTGGCCACCGTTATCTGCCCGTCGTTGAAGAACCGATGGGTGGTCGCGTCGTACACATTGTCCGCAATGCGCGCGATCAGGTCGCCGTATCCGGTGTCACCTTCGGCCGGAATAGTGCCGGTTTCCACGTTCAAACCGCCGGTGATCACCGAGCCGGGCAGGTAGGCGAACGTCTCCTCGCCGCTCGCCGCGTCGAAGCCGTGCAGCATGCCGTCGTTGGACGCCACGTAGATGGCCGGCGGGACATCCGCAATGCCGGTCAGATCTGTGTCGTCGGTGCTTTCCTGGGGATAGGTGGCGAAGACAAAGTACTCGTCCGCCCCGGCGAAGGTCATCCCGGCGTAGAGATTGCCTAGCGGACGGCCGACGTAGACGGGCCCGGAGTGCACGATGTCGCCAAGCGGCGTGGTCCGGGGACGCAGCTCGCCGTCGTCTCCGCGCAGGTAGTCCAGCACCGCCTCGTTACCGTCGAGCGCTTGCTGCTGGGGGGCCGAGAGACTGTCCCAACTCAGCGCTACCTCGCCTTCACCGTTGAAGGTGCGCAGGTCGCGGTCCGACGAATCCCGGCCGGCCAGCAGGGAGGCCGCTTCCCAGGTGGGATAGGGCTCGATCTGCTTGGTGGTGGGGTCGATCCGGTAGGCCTTGAGGTCCCCGCTCCAGTTCTCCGTGTCGTAGATGGCCTGGTAGGTGAAGGTTTCCTCGGTGATCTGGGTGGAGCTCGCCGCCAGGCTGGCGTTGGTGCCTGCCCGGGCCTGGGCTCGTCCCAGCGCCGCCTCGACCACCCCGGCGAAGTCCTGCGGCTCGTCGGTCGAGTAGTACTCGCCGTGGCCGTTGACCGCTGCGTGCAGCAGGTCGGCGCCACCGCCGGCCACCTGGTCGGCGGGGTCGGGCCAGGCGAAGCCGTCGACCGGCTCGCCCCCTCGCGCCCAGTCGAACATGACATCCGGATCGATGAGCGTACCATCCGCGTGTTGCGGCGTCAGGCCGATGCCCGCACCCAGCGTGACCATGTGCTGCCAAAATGCCGGGTCCGACCCGTTCGGCGCCACGTGGTCTACCAGGTTGCCCTGGAGGTCGTTCTTCCAGTAGGCCATGGCGACGTCGGCCAGGGAGTCGCTGTACTCGTCCGCGAAAGGCGGCGTGGCCGGATAGCTGTAACGCTGCCCCTTG
>JAWLHL010000071.1:0-4922 GCA_041690375.1 Guyparkeria sp.
CCGGCCATGTCGGCGAAGGTTTCCGAGAATACCGAGGACACGCCCTCCGCGATAGCGGAGGCCTGGTCGGCACCCGGTGCGGCCTCCTGCGTCTTGTCACCGCCGCTCTCGCCGGAGGACAGCCGCTCGAGTTCCGCAATCAGCTCGTCCCGGCGCTCCGGGTCCTTGAGCAGTTCCACCAGCCCGGCGTACCGGCCCTCGCCCTGCGGGTCCGATCCCGCGTCAGGCGCCTCGCCTTCCTGGGCCAGGGCCGGGCCGGCAACCAGCAGCGTTGCCAGCAGCAGCGGCAACAGGCGCTGCCACGCGGGGAGGACGCCAGGGAGACGGAAAGGTGTTCGTGGCATGGGGCATGGACTCCGAAAAGCAGGATGGTCGGCCGGTCACGGCTGCGCTAGAGCCTAGCAAAGGAATCCCTTCCGGGTCCGAGTGCAGGCCCGGGTGCCGGCGGGCTCTCAGCGTCCGCCGCCCTCGTGGAACCACTCGTGGATCCGGGTGGCCAGTGCCGGCGAGATGCCCGGCACCTTGGCCAGCTCGGTCACGCTGGCTCCCTTGAGGCCGCGGATGCCGCCGAAATGCTTGAGCAGGGCCTGGCGGCGCTTGCCGCCCACGCCGGGGATGCGCTCGAGGTCGGACTGGGTGCGCGCCTTCTGCCGGCGGGCGCGATGACCGGTGATGGCGAATCGGTGGGCCTCGTCGCGCACCTGCTGGATCAGGTGCAGGGCCGGGTCGTGAGGCCCGAGATTGTCTTCCGTGTACAGGCCCGGCGCGCCGGCGATCGGCTGGATCAGGGTTTCCTCGCCGGGCCGACGCTCGGGGCCCTTCGCCACGCCGATGACCCGTACCTTGTCGGAGAGCCCACGCTCGGCGAGGACATCGATCGCCTGGGCCAGCTGCCCCTTGCCGCCGTCGATGAGCAGCACGTCGGGAAGCACGCCGGATTCGCGCACCGCTCGGTCGAACCGGCGCGAGAGCGCCTGGTGCATGGCGGCGTAGTCGTCACCGGGTGCGATTCCCTCGATATGGTAGCGTCGGTACTGGTCCTTGCGCGGCCCCTCGGGGCCGAAGACCACGCAGGAGGCCACCGTCGCCTCGCCCTGGGTGTGCGAGATGTCGAAGCACTCGATCCGGTCGATCGAGTCCATGCCCAGCCACTCGGACAGCGCCTCGAAGCGCACGGCCAGCCCGCGCCGGCTTACCAGCCGTTCGCCCAGCGCGATGCGGGCGTTCTCCCGGGTATCGTCCAGCCAGGCCCGCGCCTTGCCGCGGCGCGGCACCAGCAGCTCGACGCGGCGGCCGGCCTGCTCGGCGAACATGCCGGCAAGCGCCTCGGCCTCCTCGGGCAGCTCGTCGCAGAGGATCCGTCGCGGCGGTTCGTGCTCGCTGTAGTAGAGGCTGAGGAAGGCGGCGATCACCTCCCCGGCGTCGGCATCCGTCGGCACGTCGGGGAAGAACTGCCGGGTGCCGAGATGCCGCCCGTCGCGGATGGTGGCCACCGCCACCGCGGTCATGCCCTGGTCGCGGACCTGGGCGATGACGTCGGCATCGCCGGACATGCCGGTGATCCCCTGCTGCTGGCTGACCGCGCGCAGCATCCCGATCTGGTCGCGCAGGGCCGCGGCGGTCTCGAAGTCGAGCGCCTCGGCGGCGCGCTCCATGCGGGCGACCAGGTCGTCGATCAGCTTCTGGCTGCGCCCGGAGAGGAAGGCCATGGTGTCCTCGACGTCCTGGCGGTATTCCGCCTCGTCGACGTAACCCACGCAGGGGGCCTTGCAGCGCTCGATCTGGTACTGCAGGCAGGGGCGCGAGCGGTTCCTGAACACGCTGTCCTCGCACTGGCGCACCTTGAAGACCTTCTCGAGCAGATTGAGCGTCTCGCGCACCGCGCCTGCCGAAGGATACGGGCCGAAATAGCGCCCCGGGCGCTTGCGCGAGCCGCGGTGGTAGGCCAGCCGCGGAAAGCGGTCGTTGGTCGAGACGTAGATCCAGGGGTAGCTCTTGTCGTCGCGCAGCAGAACGTTGTAGCGCGGCCGATGCGCCTTGATCAGGTTGCTCTCGAGCAGCAGCGCCTCGGCCTCGGTCTGCGTGGCGGTGATCGCCACGTCCGCGACCTGCTCGACCAGACGGCGGGTCTTGATCGACGACGGCGTGCCGCGGAAGTAGCTCGACAGGCGGTTCTTCAGGTTGCGCGCCTTGCCGACGTAGAGGATCTCGCCCTCGGCGTCGAGCATGCGATAGACGCCCGGGCGCTCGGTCACGCGGGCCAGGAAGGCCTTGGCATCGAAGCGCTCGGTCATCGGACGGATCGGGGAATCAGGCAGAGAGGACGGTTCGGCCCGCCTTGACGGCCAGGCGCAGCAGGTCGATGTCGGTGTTCACGCCCAGCTTCTCGTGGATGCGGGCGCGGTAGGTACTGATGGTCTTGGGGCTGACGCAGAGCGCGTCGGAAATCATCGTGTTGTTCTTGCCCTCGAGGATCATGCGCAGCACCTGCTGCTCGCGTCCGGAAAGGACCTCGAAGGGATCATCGTCGGCGCGACCGTTGTGCAGGGCGATCTCCTGGGCGATGCGACTGGAGATGTAGCGCTTGCCGCCGGCCGCCTTGCGGATGGCGGCAAGCAGTTCCTCGGGCTCGGCGTCCTTGGTGACGTAGGCGTGCACGCCGCTTTCCAGGACCTCGCGGGCCAGGGAGATGTCGGCCTCGGCTGTCAGCGCGATCAGGCCGAGCTCCGGCCGCGACTGGTGCGCCCGCTTGAGCGTCTCGAAGCCGCCCATGCCCGGCATGTGGATATCGCAGAGGATGACGTCCGTGCCACCCCCGCGAAGCCTCTCCAGCGCCCGCTCGCCACTGTCGGCCTCGGAAACCACCTCGATATCCTCTACGCCCCCGATCAGATGCCCGATCGCGGCGCGAACCATCGTGTGATCATCAACAATCATGACCCGAATCATCGGCTAACCTTCGTCTTGGTGCGGACAACGCGCCGTGTCAGTTCCTCACCGTCCACCCGTTCACGGATCCGCCCGATGCCATCCGCGCCGGGCCACCCGGCCGGCCCGCGACGGACCGGCCTCTCGGGGACGTCAGCGGAATGAACCGTGACGCCCCATCGAGAATTTACCACTGACTGTACGGTTTTTTAACCAGCGACACGTTGTAGTAGCGAGGGTCGTGGGAGACCTCCTCCCCCAGCCACTCGGGGCGCTCGAACGACTGGTCCTCGTGCTCGAGTTCCACCTCGGCCACCACGAGGCCGTCATTCGCGCCGTGGAACTCGTCGATCTCCCAGAGCAGGCCGTCGCGGCGAACGAAGTGCCGCGTCTTGTCGATCACCGGCCCGCAGGTCAGGTGATCGAGCATGCGTTCGGCATCGGCCATTGGAATCTCGTACTCGAACTCGTCGCGGGAGATACCCAGCGTCCGGCTCTTGATGTTGAGGAATGCCTGCCGGCCGTTGTGGCGCACCCGCACGGAGGCCCCGCCCTCCTCGTTGAGGTAGCCCTGCACCAGGCGATCGGAACGTTCGACCTCCTCGCGCCACGACCAGTCGGCCAGCAGAAACTTGCGCTCGATTTCCTTCGCCATGATTCCTCCTCGCGAACCGGCCGTTCGACGATCAGTAACGGATCAGGGCCGACCCCCAGGTGAATCCGCCGCCGAAGGCCTCCATCAGGATCACGTCCCCGCGCCTGATGCGCCCGTCGCGCACTGCCACGTCGAGGGCCAGCGGCACGGAGGCGGCCGAGGTGTTGCCATGCTGGCCGACCGTGACGACCACCCGGTCCATGGACATGTTCAGCTTGCGGGCGGTCGCCTGGATGATGCGGATATTGGCCTGGTGCGGGACCAGCCAGTCGATCTCGTCGGGGCTCATGCCCGCCGCTTCCATCGTCTCGTCGACGATCCGGCCGAGCGTGTTGACCGCCATGCGGAACACCTCGTTGCCTCGCATCTCGATGAACGCCGTGCCGTCGGCCAGGCGCTCGGGATCCGTGGTCTCGGGGTCCGGCCTGACGGTGGTCAGCAGCGACTCGTAGCTGCCGTCGGCGTGGATGTCGGTGCGGATGATACCCGGCTCGTCGGAGGCCTCGAGCACCACCGCGCCGGCCCCGTCGGCGAACAGCACGCAGGTGGCACGGTCGTTCCAGTTGACGATGTTCGACAGGGTCTCGGCACCCACGACCAGCGCGCAACGGGCCGCACCGGTCTTGATGAACTTGTCGGCCACCGAGAGCGCGTAGACGAAGCCCGTGCACACCGCCTGCACGTCGAAGGCGGGCGGGCCGTGGATGCCGAGTTTCTGCTGCAGCAGGCAGGCGGTCGACGGGAAGGTGCGGTCCGGGGTGGTGGTCGCCACGATCAGCAGGTCGACCTCCTCGGGCACGCGCCCGGCCGCTTCGAGAGCCGCGCGGGCCGCCGGCTCGGCGAGATCGGAGGTCAGCTGCCCTTCGGCGGCGATGTGGCGCTGCTCGATGCCGGTGCGCTCGCGGATCCAGCTGTCGGAGGTGTCGACGATCTGCTCGAGATCATGGTTGGTCATGACCCGCTCCGGGAGGTAGCTCCCGGTGCCGGTGATGCGCGAATGGATCATGAAGGCTGACGCTCCTGGAGAAGTTGCTCGAGGCGCTGGTCGATGCGCCGCGGCACGTCCTTTTCAATTTCCCGCAGGGCCACGTCGAGCGCGTTGCCGAAGGCCTCCACGTTCGCCCCGCCGTGACTCTTGATCACGATGCCCTGCAGGCCCAGCAGGCTCGCGCCGTTGTATTTGCCCGGGTCGACCCGCTGCTTGAGGCGGGCGAGCACCGGCATGGCCATCAGGGCGGCGAGGCGGGAGAAGACGCCACGCTTGAATTCCTGGCGGAGGAAGTGGCTGATCATCTTGGCCACGCCCTCGCTGCTCTTGAGCGCGACGTTGCCGACGAAG
>JAWLHL010000072.1:0-3594 GCA_041690375.1 Guyparkeria sp.
CGGGGCGCTGGCGGGCTCGAGCATGTGGAACCATTGGCGACGGCGGCTGCTTGGGTTATCGTCCGGGTGACCGGAGCCCCCGACGGGGCGACGGACGGATTCGGCCGCCCAGTCGGCGCCGACCTTCGCATGCCAGGAACAGAAGCGCTCGCGTCGAGGCGCGCGCCGCGGGGTTGCCGGGAACGATGACGGCCCAGATCGATCACAGGCTTCCGTCCTACTGGGCGCTCGGCGTGCCCCTGTCGCGCTTCGGCCGGTCGGTCTGGGCGATCACGCTGCGCGAGTACCGGGTGCGCTACGGCAAGCGCCGGCTCGGGGTCTTCTGGGCGTTCGCCGAACCGCTCGCCTATGTGGTCGGTTTCACCTTCATCATGTCCTTCTCGCGGGCCGCATCGCCCCTTGGCGGCGGAATCGCCCCGTTCATCGCCACGGGGCTGATGACCTACATGCTGGTCAACTCGACCGAAAGCTCGGTGCGCAGTGCGATCCGCCCGAACGCGGCCCTGTTGTCCTTTCCGCGCGTCCGGCCGATCGACCTCTTCCTTGGCCGCTGGCTGATCGAGGTGACGACCCTCCTCCTCGTCACCGTCGTGCTCTTCACCGCCTTCTGGCTCGCCGGGGCCGTGGAGCCTCCCGACGAACCCTGGCGCCTGCTCCTGCCGCTCGGACTCGCCATGATGGCGGGCTTTGGCGGCGGCATTGTCAACGCCAGCATCATCACCGTCTTCAAGCCGTGGACGGCCATCTACCCCGTCATCTCGAAGGTGAATTTCCTCACCTCCGGGATATTTTTCACCGTGGCCGCCTTTCCGCCGACGGTGACGCATTACCTCTGGTGGCAGCCGGTGCTGCACCTGACCGAGTGGGTCCGGAGCGCCTACTATGGCTCCTACGAAAGCACCTTCTACGACGTCTGGTATCCTGCGACGGTGGCCGTCGGCCTGTTCTTCACCGGGCTGGTGCTGGAGCGGGTGAACAGGGTCCGCCTGATGAACACCAAGAACTAGCGACGACGTGAGATGAGATGATCGAGTTCCGCGACGTCTTCAAATCCTACCAGGCCGGCGGGGTCACCAAGTGGATCCTGCGCGGCGGCTCGTTCCGCTTCCCGCGTCATCGCAGCATCGGGATCCTCGGTCCCAACGGCGCTGGAAAATCCACGCTGATCCGCATGATCGCCGGCGCCGAGCGGCCCGACCACGGAACCATCCGCCGCACTTCGCGGGTATCCTGGCCGCTGGGCTTCTCGGGCGGCATCACCGGCAGCATGTCCGGCCTCGATGCCTGCGTCTTCGTCGCGCGCCTCTACGGCGAGGACCATCGGCGGGTGGCTCGCTTCGTGGAGGAGTTCTCCGGCCTCGGGCAGTATTTCTACGAGCCGGCGGCGACCTACTCCTCCGGCATGAAGGCGCGCCTCAGCTTCGGCCTCAGCATGGCGATCGACTTCGACATCTACCTCGTGGACGAGATCACGGCGGTGGGCGACGCCCGCTTCCGCCAGGCATGCCTCGAGGCATTCCGTAAGCGCCGGGAGACGGCCGACGTCATCATGGTGTCCCATTCGATCAAGACAATTCGAGACTACTGCGACATGGGCGCCATCCTTTCCGATGGATTCCTTTACTTCTATGACGATATAGAAGAGGCTATCGAGATCTATTCCGAACACATCCTGGGTGTGCCGGCGTAGGCTGCGTGAGATCGGAGACAGGGCTTTTCATGGCAATCAAGGAATTCGATCGCCCCGAGGATCCGCAGCGGAGCCACCCGCCGGTGGCGCCGGCCGACGCCGCCGTGCCCGTCCGGTCCGGGGCCGAACTGCCGCTGGCCGTGGAGGAGGAAGAGGGAGCCGAGCCGAAGCGTCTTCCCCGCCGGGCCGGACAGGGCGGAAAGGGCGGTCGCGGGCTGCCGGGGGCGGGGGGCGGTAACGTTCGCCCCTTCCCCGGAGGCAAGCGCCGCGGCGCCGTCCAGCCGGTCAGCGACGCCGACTACAAGAAGATGATGCAGCGGGCGCGCGCCCCGATACGGCGGGCGGCGATCGCCAGCTTCGCCCTGGTCGTCCTGCTTCCGACCCTGCTCACCGGCCTCTACTACGCGTTCATCGCGTCCGACCAATATTCGGTCTCGGCGAAGTTCGCCGTGCGCGGCAGCGATGCCGGCATGGGAGACCTCACCGGCATGCTGCTCGGAGCCTCCGGCTCGGCCCCGAACGCGGGTGATTCCTACATCGTCCAGGAGTTCATCAGTTCGCGCGACCTCATCGACCGGCTCGAGGATCGCACCCAGATCGTCGAACGCTACGCCCGCAGCGGCGTCGACTTCCTCAGCAGGGCCGACCCGGCGGACCCGCGCGAGGACTTTCTCGACTACTGGCGCAGCATGGTGACCGCCGAGTTCGACAGCTTCTCCGGCATCATCACCATGCAGGTGAAGGCCTTCACGCCGCAGGACGCGCGCGACATCGCCGCGCTGGTGATCGACGAGAGCTCGAGCCTGGTGAACCGGCTGTCCGAGCAGGCGCGGCAGGACACCCTGGCGCTCGCCCGTCGGGAGGTCGCGTTCGCCGAGGACCGCCTGCGCGAGGCCCGCACGGCGGTTTCCGCCTTTAGCGACAGCGTCAGCACGGTCGACTTCCAGGCGACAGCCAGCGCCCAGCAGGAAACCGTCTCCAAGCTCGAGGGGCAGCTGGTGAACGCCCGGGCCGAGCTCGAGCAGTTGCTTTCGCTCGTCTCGAACGAGGCCCCCTCGGTGCGGGTGCTGAAGACCAGGATCGCCGCTCTGGAGAGCCAGCTCGCCAGCCAGAAGCTGCTGGTGGGCGGCGTCGAGGGCGGCGCCATCGGCATGACCGGCCAGCTCGAACAGTACCAGGGGCTGCGCACCGAGGTGGAGTTCGCCGAAAGGGCCTACATCTCCGCCCTCTCCGCGCTGGACATCGCGCGGGCCGAGTCGAAGAAGACCCACCGCTACCTCGCCACCTTCGTGAACCCGACGCTGCCCACCTCCGCGGAGTACCCGCTGCGGCTGATCAACACGCTGCTGGTGCTGGTGGTGGCTGCGGTGGCCTGGGCGATCGGCGCGCTGGTGATCGCCGCCATCCGCGACCACGCCGCCTGATGGGGCGCCCCGCGCGGCGATGGTGCCGCGCGGTTTCTCCGCGCCTGCGGTTCGGGAGCCTCAGCCCGCCGAGCGCCGCTCCGCGGCCAGCGCTGCGATCGTCTCGTGGACGCCGCGCCGGTGCCCGGTTTCCGGATCGCGGTAGATCGGATAGAGCACCAGCGCCGCGGCCGTCAGGTCGTCCACCGTCGGGGATGCGCCGCTTCGACGCGCGAGCGCGCGGCCGGCGGCCGCGCCCGGCCGGTCCTCGGTGAGGCCCCAGCCGGCGTAGAAGGGGGCCGCGTAGGTGCGCACCGCCTTCCCCCGCATCAGCGCGTCGAAACCCATCTGGCTCGACACCGTCCACACCTCGTCCACCGCCTCGACCAGCGCCGGCGCCGACACCTGGTCGGCGAGGAGTTCGTAGCGGGGCGGCAGCAGGCCGAGGTCCGCCAGGTAGCCGCGGCGGTAGCCGGCCATCACGTCGGGATGGGTGCGCAC
>JAWLHL010000072.1:3694-4831 GCA_041690375.1 Guyparkeria sp.
CCCCGCTGGCCTGATGTTTTTCCTCTCGCCGAATACGAAAAGCAGGCGCATATTCGCGTCAGTTTCATTTGCCTTCCGAAGTAAAGCCAACATGGCCCCGGCTCCGTCCCTGGCTGCTGCCGCATCCGCAGATGCGCGCGCCGCCGCGCCCGTCGTGCAGGTCCCCGTCCTGCCCACCCTTCCCGACGCGACGCTCGCCGCGATCGGCCTCATCGTGCTGTCGACCGCGTTCTTCTCGCTGGCCGACATCGCCGCCAAGGCGCTTACCGACACCATGCACGGCCTGCAGGTGACCTGGTTCCGCTTCCTGGTCTTCGCCCTGACCATCCCGGTGTGGACGCTGGCCATCCGCGGCCCGCAGGCGCTGCGCACGCGCCGGCCGGCGCTGCAGGTCGCGCGCGGCATGGCGATCGCCGGCGCGTCGAGCTTCTTCATCATCGGCCTCGCCCACCTGCCGGCGGCGGAGAATACCGCCATCGCCTTCCTGGGGCCGCTGTTCGTGACCGCCCTCTCCATCCCGCTCCTCGGCGAGAAGGTGGGCGTGCGCCGCTGGGCGGCCGCGCTGGTGGGATTCCTCGGCGTGATGATCGTGGTGCGGCCCGGCACGGACGCCTTCCACCTCGCCGCACTGCTGCCGATCGGCGCCGCCCTCGTCGGCGCCTTCGGGCAGATCTCCACCCGGCTGATGGCGAACGAGCTTCCCGAGGCGACGCTCACCTGGACGGCCCTCACCGGCTTCGTGCTGATGTCGCTGATGGTGCCCTTCGTCTGGACCATGCCGGACGCCACCGAACTCGCCTTCGGGCTCGCCACGGGCGTCCTGTCCACCATCGGCCACGTGCTGGTGGTGCAGGCCTTCCGCCGGGCCGGCGCCTCGATCCTCGCGCCGTTCACCTATGTGCAACTGCTGTTCGTGGGGGTGCTCTCCTACCTGCTGCTCTCCGAGATCCCGGCGGTGTGGACCTTCGTCGGCGGCGCGGTGATCGCGGCGAGCGGCCTCTACACGGCCCACCGCGAGCGGGTCGTCGCCCGCGAACGGCGGCTGGCGCAGATCGCCGCCTGACGGGGAGCCGCCCGACCGGGATGATGGTGGCGTGCAGGTGACGGCGCCTCCCCCTCCCGTCATCCCGACGAAAG
>JAWLHL010000073.1:0-4751 GCA_041690375.1 Guyparkeria sp.
TCGATCTCGCGGGGCGAGAACAGACCCCAGGTCGAATGGAGCACGAGCCGATGGCCGAGCAGTTCGCAGTCGATTACCTGGTCCCGGCGCAATGCGGCGATGTCTTTCGGGGTCGTCATGTCGTTTGGCTCTGTGGGCTGGGTGCGGTGGCTCTCAGTGGTCGTCTCCACGGCCCGGGGCATCCTTCTCGAGGCGGCAGCGTCGACACAGGCCACGCAGTTCGACGATCTCCGAGCGGACCGTGAATCCCGACCGGGCGGCCAGCTCGCCCAGTATCGAGTGGACGGTCTCGCTGCTCTGTTCCTCGATGTCCCCGCACTGGCTGCAGATCATCAGGATCGCGTGATGCGGGTCCTGCGGATGGGCGCAGCCGATGAAGGCGTTCAGGCTCTCGATGCGATGAATCAGGCCCTGGGCGAGCAGGAAATCCAGCGCCCGGTAGACGGTGGGTGGCTTGACCTGCTCACCGTCACGCGAGAGGCGCTCGATCAGGTCGTAGGCCTTGGTGGCCTCGTGGTTGGCCCAGATCTCCTTGAGCACCTCGCGGCGGATCGGTGTCAGCCGGGCGCCTGCCTCGCGGCAGAGGGTCTCGGCGCGGGCCAGGGCGGCTTCGATGCATTGATCGTGGTCGTGACAGGCGCAGGACATGGCGAGGGTACGTTCGATCGCTCTTGGGCTCGCCATCATAGCGCAGTTGCCGTGGGCGACCAGCAGAAGCGGGAATCACTAAAAGCAAAGTTGACTCTGGATCAACGATCTCGATGGGCGCCGCGTTGAAATTTCCGCGATTGGGTCCCATTATTAAGAAATAGCTAATAAACAAGGTCGACGACGTGCCATCCCCACCGCCCGGGCTCGAGTCCGGCGGCGGGTGCCGCGCGTCCGGCAAGGGGGAGAGCGATGAGCAAGCATTTCGAGGATCATTTCCTGGCAACGCGCCGCCGGTTCCTGCGCAACGTCGGTGTGGCCGCGGGGCTCTCCGTGGCGCCGCTCTCCTGGTCCTCCCGGGTGTTCGCCGAGGAGGAGATGGTGGTCGAAGGGCCGCCGATGCCCGACATCCCGGCGACCCGGATCACCGACGACGTCTACGTGATCGTCTCCCCCTGGGGCTTCCCCTCCGAGGAGAACCAGGGAATGATGAGCAACGTTACCTTCGTCATCACCGAGAAGGGCGTGGTGATCATCGACAGCGGCGCCTCCCTGCAGATCGGTCGCATGGCAATCCGCCAGATCCGCAAGTTCACCGACAAGCCGATCGTGGCGATCTTCAACACCCACTACCACGGCGATCACTGGCTCGGGAACCACGCCTTCGTCGACGAGAATCCCGACGTGCCGATCTACGCCCACGAGAGGACGGCATCGGCGATCCGGTCGAACCAGGGCGACTTCTGGAAGAGCCTGATGGAGCGGTCCACAGGGGATGCGATCGCCGGCACCGTGGTCACGCCGCCGAACGAGGTGGTCGGCCATGGCGACGAACTCGAATTCGGCGACACGACCATGCGGGTGCACTTCTACGGCACCGCCCACACCCCGTCGGACATCAGCATCGAGATCGTCGAAAAGGGCATTGTCCACGTCGGCGACATCGCCATGAACAACCGCATCGCGTTCATGGACGACGGCAGCTTCCTGGGCACGTTCAAGGCCTTCGACAAGCTGGAGGAGGCGGTGCCGGATGCCTTCTGGATTCCGGCGCACGGGTTCCCCGCCTACGAGCTGATCGAGCGGAACCGCATCCTGTTCGAGGGGATCTACGAGTCGGCCGAGAAGGCGGTCAACGAGATGGCCAGCCCGGACGAGGTCAAGGACTACGTGCTCGAGGACGAACGAGTGCAGGAGATGGCGCCCTACGTCGACGGCTTCGACGAGAACATCGGCAAGTACGCTTCGCTGGCGTACCTCGAGGCCGAGGCGGCCGCTTTTTAGGATCGCGGCCCCGCGGGCATGGTGGCCCGCTCGCATGCATGAATGACGTTTCAGGTCCGCCGGATGGTCGGGCCTTAAAGGATTTTTTTGTTCGCTGATTCCAGGAGGTCCAGCAGGGAATGTCTTGCCAAGTCCGGCCATTATGGCCACCGTTCGTCGCCGGGATCGTGCTCGGCCTCGTCGTGCTTCTCACCTTCATACTCGTCGGCAACGGCATGGGCTCGTCCGGTGCCTTCGCCCGATTTGCCACCGAGATCGGTTTGCAGGTCGCGCCCGAGGCGACCCGGGAAAATGGCTACCTCGGCGGCATGGCCGAGGGCAACCCGCTGGCATCCTGGATCGTGCTGGCCGTGGTGGGCATCTTCATCGGGGCCATCCTCGCGGCGGTCTCCTCCGGCCGGTTCCGTCTCAAGGTCGACCGCGGCTCCGGGCGCATTGGCGTCACCCCGCGCCTGATGCTCGCCCTCGGCGGCGGGCTGCTCGCCGGCTTCGGTTCGCGGCTGGCGGCCGGATGCACCAGCGGTGTCGGCCTGTCGAACACCGCCATGCTCGGCGTGGCCGGCTTTGTCTTCCTGATCGCCTTCTTCGTGGTCGGGATCCTGGTGAGCCTGCTGATGCGGAGGGTCTGGTGATGGATTACGGTACCGCGGGAACCGCGCTGGCCACGGGCATCCTGTTCGGGTTCGTGCTGGAGCAGGCCGGCTTCGGCTCGCCCTGCAAGCTGACCGCCCAGTTCCGCCTGACGGACTGGTCGGTCTTCAAGGTCATGTTCACGGCGATCATCGTCGCGGCGATCGGCATCCTCCTGCTGCAGGTGGACAACACCTTCGGCGCGCAGGGCTTCTACGTCGCGGACATGTTCCTCTGGGGCACGATCCTCGGCGGCGTGCTTATCGGGGCGGGCTTCGCCATCGGTGGCTACTGTCCGGGCACCTCCGTCGTGGGACTGGGGAGTGGCCGGATCGACGGGCTGGTGTTCATGCTCGGCATGGTGGTCGGCGTATGGGCCTTTGCCGGCGTCTACGACAGCAGCGCGATCCAGTCCATCGTCAGCGGCGCCCAGGCTCCGGCGAAGACGGTGCCGGAGCTGTTCGGCGTCTCCCCCTGGCTCATCGTCGTGGCCATGATCCTGATGCTGGCTGGCGGATTCGCGGTCGGGCGAACGCTCGAGCAGCGAAGCCAGGGCGTATACACGGCCGACGACATCACCGAAGACCGAACGCCGGGTGGTGCAGGCGACCTGGGTCGCGACCTTGCCCGGGAGGCAGCTGCCGAAAAGCGTGCCAACCAGGACTGACCGCAATCCCGAGCGGGTGAGGGCCGGTTAGCCGGCCTCGCCGCGTCACCCTTTGAGGAGATCCATCAAGATGGAAAACAGAAAGACCTCGCAGCGTGCCCGCGCCCGTCGGGCGCTCAAGGCATCCATCCCCGCCGTCGCGCTGACGGTGGGGGCTTCCATGGCCGCCACCACCGCATTGCCGTTTGGCGCGGCTCATGCCCGCGGCGGCAATCCCTGCGCCCCGTCGGCCCGCGGTGGCAACCCCTGTGCCCCGTCGGCCCGCGGTGGCAATCCCTGCGCCCCGTCGGCCCGGGGCGGCAATCCCTGTGCGCCGTCGGCCCGCGGCGGCAATCCCTGTGCCCCGTCGGCCCGTGGCGGCAATCCCTGCGCCCCGTCTGCCCGTGGCGGCAATCCCTGTGCTCCCTCGGCCCGCGGTGGCAACCCCTGCGCCCCGTCGGCCCGTGGCGGCAATCCCTGTGCCCCGTCGGCCCGTGGCGGCAATCCCTGTGCCCCGTCGGCCCGCGGCGGCAACCCCTGTGGCCCGGCCGAGCGATAGGCTTGCCTGAGGAGAGGGCATGATCGACATGGACGCCATGCTCGATCGGATCGCCACGGGGAAGCTGCCCGCCGACTGGATCGATGCGGGACTCGCCGCCCTCGACGAGTGGGGCGCGATCCAGCGGGCGCTGGCTACTGACGGCCAGAGCGTGCTGACGGAACTGTTCCGGGACCACGAGGAAAACGGCTTCGGCTACTGGGAGCACTTTCCGGCCGATGACGCCCGCGATTCCGCCACCGGGGCGCGCTTCTACTATCACGCGCATGATCCAAGCGAATGGAACCGCGAGGAACACGGGCATTTTCACCTCTTTCTCCCCGCGGCCAACGAGGCCGGGTTCGCCCACGTGGTCGCCGTCTCCATGACCCCGGATGGGCGTCCGCAACGCCTGTTCACCACCAACGAATGGGTCACGGGAGAGCAGCTCGTTCCGGCCGCCGAGCTGGTGAACCGGCTGCCCGGGGGGTTCGAGATCAATCGATCCCGGCCGTCGTGGCTGGTGGGTCGCTGGTTGACCTCGCTGGTCGCCCTGGTGATGCCGCAGGTGGAATCACTGCTGCGGGCCCGCGACGAGACGTTGACCGGAGCTCAAGGGGCCTGGCCGGATGTGGTGGTGGCAGAGGACCGGTCGCGTCACGTACTCAGCGACTGCGAGCTGGACATGTCGAAGGTGGTCGCCGCCTGGACAGGGTACGCGAGGGAGCTTGTTCCGGACTGAACAGGACGATGTTTTTCCTCACCCGGTCGGGTGGGGCTTTTCTGGCGCCATTCTGACGCCGATCTTGATGTACGAAGAAGGAGTTGAGTCATATGAATCTGAAACGGTTTATTGTCGTTCCCGCCGGGGCGGCCGCACTGGTCGTCGCCCAGGGAGCCTGGGCGCTGGACGTGCCCGGATCGGTCGTTGACCCCAAGTGGCTGAATGACAACCTCGACGAGGTCACTGTCCTGCAGATCGCCGGCGGCGAACGGGCCTTCAAG
>JAWLHL010000074.1:0-4697 GCA_041690375.1 Guyparkeria sp.
CCGGCCGATCCTCGATACGCTCTAGCTTCTTGCGCGCGCCACCCAGCAGCCCCTCGTCGAGCGCGAACGCCTCGCCGTCAGCCGGGCCCTGCTCGGCCACCGCGCCGCCCTGGCCGCTGCCCTCGCTTTCCAGCATTTCCTCGGCCATTTCGGCACCGTCGTCCTCGACGATCTCGCGGCGCAGGGTCGATTCGTAACCCTGGAATTCCGGCGTCGGCTCGAGGGATTCTTCCTGCGCTCCGCCGCGCAACGCCTCGACCAGATCCCGATTGGTACGGGCATCGTCATGCTCCGGATCGATCATCAGCGCGGCCTCGAAGGCATCCACCGCCCCACCATAACGACGGGCGAGCGTCAGGGCGTTGCCCAGATTGAACAGCGCCAGCAACCGCTGCTGATCGGTTTCGGCCAACCAGGACGCCGCCTGCAGGCGCTCGACGGCGTGCGGGTAGTCGGCCCGACGAAAAGCCGCCAGCCCGCTGCCCAGACGGGCGTTGAATCCCGCCACGCGATCGAACTCGCTTTGCGCACGGGCGAACTCGCCGGCCTCGAACGCCTGCCAGGCTTGCTCCAGATGGACCTCACGCTCCGGCTCGTCGATCAGCGGGGAGGCCCCGGCGACCGTGAACACCACCGGGGTGACCACGGCGAACAGCACCACCAGCCCGAACCGCCAGCCACGCCCCCGTCCGGACGTCGCGCCCCACTCGAGCACCAGGTGGATGATCAACGCGACCATCGCCACCCACAGGGCCAGCACCGCCAGCGAGCGATACCCCTCGACGGTCTCGGCCGAGCGGCCAGGCGCGGGCAGGGCGTCGATACGCTCGCGCAGGAAGGCGACGTCGTCCTGCAACACGCCGGTCCGCCGCGCCTCGCCACCGGCAAGCTCGGCCAGTTCGGCGACGCGCTCGAAGGCGGGCTCGGAGACGATCACCTCGTTGTCGTCATTGCGGCGCGGCTGGCCATCCTTGAACAACGGCGTGCGCTCGCGCGCCATGCTAAGCGCGAAAATCGGAATGCCACGCTCAACCAGACCCTCGGCGGCCGCCAGGACGAGGCTGCCGCGCTCGCCGGCGAATTGCCGGCCATCGGCCGAAGTCAGCCAGATCACTGCCCCGCCCTCCAGCGCCTGCATGTCGGCGGCCAGGGAGAAGGCCCGATCCGGACGCGCAACCAGGCGATCATCCACCAGGCCGGGGAGATGACCGGCGTAGAACTCGAGCAGGTTGGCATCCGGTCCCGGCGGCAGCATCACCCCGGCGGTGTCCACCGAGCGCAACAGGCCCATGGGCCGACCCGACTGCGACTCGGCCAGCAACTCGATCAGCATCACCGCGCGCTCGATCCGGTCGGGCTCGACATCCCGGCCGGTCATGGTGGCGGTGCCCTCGACCACGAACAGCAACGGGGCCCGGGCCTCCTCCTGCGATTCGCGATCCTGCGCCACGCGCGGGTCGGCCAGCGCCAGGACGGCAAACAGCCAGAACAGCACCCACAAGAGACGAGCGGCCAAGGTGGCGCCCTTACGTCGACGCCCCCCGGTGGTCGTGCCGGCAAAGGCCCAGTCGTGCAGTTCCGGGTCGGCGTAGGCATCCAGCCGAGCACGCCGCTGTCGACGCCACAACGCCAGCGCCACCGGCATGACCAGCAGCCAGAGCGCCTCCGGCCTGGCCAGCACGGGCCAGATCTCGGCACCGAGCAACAGGTGCCAGAGGTCGATCAGGCTGTAGCGGGAATCGTCCATTCGCACCTCAGGCCGTCAGCCGGACTTTCAGGAACTGGGCGACGAGCAGCACGGCAAGCCCCAGCGCGAGGAACCAGACGATCAGGGCGTGGCGTTCACGGCGGGTGTCCTGGGCATCTGCCTTGGGCTCGTGCCGCTCGATGACGTCGGTGACCGACAGCAGGGCCTCGCGATCGCCGGCGGCAATCGCCTCGCCACCGGAGAGTCGTGCCAGATCCTCGAGCGTCGGCTCACCACTCGCCGGGCCGGCATCGCCGGGGGCGAGATTGATGGTGAACAGCTCGATGTTCTCGGCCCGCGCCAGCGTCAGCGCCTCGGCCGGGCTCATCTCGCCGCCGGTATTGACCCCGTCGGTCCAGACCAGCAACTGCGGTGGCGCCTCGCCACGCTCACGGCGCTCGGCGATCGATTCCATCGCCACGGCCAGACCATCGCCCAGAGCGGTGGCACTGCCGTCGAGACCCGGTTCGAGCTGCCCGATCCAGAAACGCAGCGCGCCGTGATCGTCGGTCTCGGGCACCAGCGTGCCGGCCGAGTCGGTCACCACCATCAGGGAAAATCGGTCGCGCGGGTGGGCGGTGATGAATTCGTCCAATGCCTCGCGCATCACGCCCATGCGCGAGACCGGCTGATCCTCGGCGTCGCGGAAATCGCGGGTCGACATGCTGGGGCTGGCGTCCACCAGCAGCACGATCGACCGGGCCGGCTCATCGACCTGCACCGACTCGCCCACCCAGACCGGGCGGGCCAGCGCGATGACCAGGCTGGCCAACGCGAGCAGAAGCAGGGCCAGCAGCCAGCGCTGCCCGCCCCGTGGGCCACCCTCGGCCGGGTCGCGCCCCAGCGCCGGGTGGCGCAACAGGCGCGAAGGCGCGCGATCACGCACCCGGCGCGCCCAGACGGGATAGACCAGGGGCAGGGCGGCCAACAGCAACAGCACCCAGGGCGAATCGAAGCCGATCATGGCGAGCCCCTCCGCCAGACCGCGCGGCGCATCGCGCGCAGCCGTTCGACGACCGACGTCCGCCACGGATCGGATTCCTGCCCCGAATGCCCCGGGTGTCGACCGAAGCGGGCGTGATCAATCTCACGCACCCAGCCGGACCACGGCTCGGCCAGCCGCTCGCGCCACGGGGCCCGGCCGCCATGCTGCCAGCGGCCAATCGCCCGGATCACCTCGTCCTGCAACACGCGCCGTCCGGCCGCATCGCCGACGCGCGCCGATTGGCGCTCCAGCCGCCACAGGTCCCACCACAATCGCAGATCACCCCGGTGGCGCCAGAGCCACCAGCCGGCCAGCAACAGCAGCACGATGGCCACGCCCGCCAGCCACGCCAGCGAGCCCTCGTCGGCGGGTGCCGCTGCGTCACCGGCACGTTGCACCAGCCAGGGCGCGGAGTAGATGTCGACCAGTCCCTCGGGCGCCTGCGCCGGCAGGCCGCCGTCGGGATGCTCCCAATCACGGTAACCTTCACTCATGCCGCAGACCCCGCGGCGCGCGCCAGGGCTACCGGGGCCTCGGCAAGCCACTCGGCCGGTTCGGCCTCCGCGGGCAACGCCAGGAAGGCCGCACCCAGTGCCTCGGCCGACTGTCGCCAGGCCTCCAGGCGTTCATGCTGACGGCTGGCGAATGCCTCGCGCCAGCGGCGATTGCCGGTATCCAGCCAGCGCGCCCGATTGCCCGCCTCGAACGCGACCAGTCCCAGGTCGGGCATATCGAGCTCGACCCGGTCGGCCACCGACACGAAGATCAGGTGATGGGAGGCGGCCAGCGGTGCCCAGTCGATGACCCGGCCGGGGCCGGTATCGGACAGGCAATCGGAGAACACCATGACCACCGAGCCGGCGGGCAGGCGCTGCAGCAGGCGTTGGCGCAGACCCGGCCAGTCGACCGGCTGGGCCTCCTCGCAGGTCTCGCCGGCCGCCTCGGCCAGTTCGGCGAGGCGCTGCAGGATCGCCCCCTGACCGGTCACCGGCCCGGCGGCATGGTGCCCGGGGCAGAGCTGCTCGCCGATGCCGTGGATCTCGACGGCCAGGTTCTGCCGCAGCGCACCGGCGGCGAAGGCGTGGGCGGCGAGCAGCGCCTGGGTGAGCTTGAGCCGCCGACGGGTACCGAAGCGCATCGCGGCACCGCAGTCGACCACCAGATGGGCCTGGCGCTGGGCCGGCTCGCGGTGCACGCGCACCACCGGCTCGTTGGCCCGTGCCGAGATGCGCCAGTCGATGCGCGCGGCAGGCTCGCCCGGCTGGTAGGCCCGCAGTTGTTCGAAATCCAGCCCCTCGCCCAGCCGGCGCGCGAGCTGGTCACCGGACAGGCGGGTGGCCGTGGGAAAGCTTTCCTGCACCAGGGCGGGCAGCCGCTCCCCGCCCGCCCAGGCAACGGCGATCTCCTCGGCCGACGGGGCGACGCCAGCCCGCGGGGCGGGCGCCTGATCGCGCGGCTGCCCACGGCCGATCACGCCCCACAGGGCGGCCGTCGCCCGGCCGATCAGCCCCTGAGTCGCGGTGGGGCTCACGGTGCCGGGATCAGCTCGAGCAGGCGGTCGATCACCGCGTCGCGGGTCAGGCCGCTGACCATTGCGCGCGGGCCGAGGATGATGCGGTGACGCAGGGCGTCGGCCGCCAGCTTGATCAGGTCATCGGGGACGATGTAGTCACGCCCCTCGAGGAAGGCGGCCGCCCGGGCGGCCTGCACCCAGGCCAGCGCGCCACGCGGCGAGGCACCGACCAGCACCTGGTCGGCCAGGTCGGGGGCGAGCTCGCCGACCCGGCGCGTGCCGGCGACCACGTCGACCACCCAGTGCTGCAGGGCCTCGTCGCAACGCACCTGGCGCACCGACTCGCGCGCGGCGAGCACCTGGTCGACGGTGATGTTCTTCGCCTCGCCCACCGGGTTGCTGCCGAGCGTGCCGTCCAGGGTGCGCTTGAGGATGTCGTACTCGTCCTCGCG
>JAWLHL010000075.1:0-4639 GCA_041690375.1 Guyparkeria sp.
CGCTGTTCGCTGTCCTCTTCCGGGTAGTGATCCAGCTCGTTGATGATGTCCAGCGTGGCAATGCCCACGCCCAGCACTTTGGTCATGACGGTTCGCCGGCGTTTTTGCGGATAGCGGGAGTTTACGGATCGTGGCGTCGCCAGGGAACACCGGCCGAGAGGGTGGCCGTCGCGGTCTCGCGGGTCAGTGGGGGCGTTTTCCGGACAGGATGACCGCCTCGACGTGCCAGACGGTGGCAGTGGCCGTCAGCTTGAGGAACCCGATACCGCCGTAGGCGCGCAGGCGACCCGCGGCGCCGGGGTTGAGGACCCAGGGTTCGGCCTGCGTGTCGATCACGCGGCGGTGCGTGTGGCCGTACACGATCGCCCGGGCTTCCGGGTGGCGTCGGCGCAGTCGCTCGTGTCGGGTGCGGGCCGGATTGACCCGGTGGCCGTGTTCCACCACCAGCACCCCGCCGGGCAGGATGATCCGTGCCTGGTCGGGCAGGTTCTCCAGCAGGGCCTCGGTGCCGGCGGGCCATTGCTCGGCCGTGTCGTTGTTGCCCCGGACGGCCACCACGTGACCGGTCAGGGGCGTGAGCCGCCCGAGCTCGGCCGGGTCGAGCAGGTCGCCGGCGTGCACGATCACGTCCATTTCGGCGAGTTGCGGCAGCAGGTTGCCGTCGAGCGTCCCGTGGGTGTCGGCGATCAGTCCCAGGGTGACCTGGTCGTGATCACTCAGATCCATCCGTTTTTCCCGAACAGCCACAGGCCGGTTCCTCTGTGTTCCTGCGAGATGCGCGGCGGCGCGCGTAGGCGTGAACGGTTGCCGCGGCGAGCACGAGCAGCGAGAGGCCGCCGATCCAGTCGACAACCATCCCGTGCCCCTCGGGCGCCGACTGCGGCAGGGACCAGTCGAAATTGAGCCACAGCAGGTCCAGGGTGATGCCGGCGATCAGCGCGGAGGCGATCACGGCGGCCAGGTAGATGCCGATCGTCCGCCCGCCGAAGTGCTTGCGCAGTATGCCGAGGGTGCCGATGTTGGTGGCCGGGCCGGCGAGCAGGAACACCAGCGCCGCGCCCGGGGACATGCCGGCCACCAGCAGCCCCGCCGCGATCGGAGTCGAGGCGGTGGCGCAGACGTACATCGGGATGCCGATCACGGCCATCAGCAGGTAACTGCCGGCGATGCCCCAGGGGCTGTCGAAGAAACCTTCCGGAATCAGGACCACCGCGGTGGCCGCCACCGCCAGCCCGAAGACCATCCAGGGCATGATGTCGATGAGCACCTGCCCGAAGGCGTAGGAAAAGCCCCGGGCGAGGCGTTCTCGACCGGAGACGGCCGGGTCGTTCATGCCGGTCTCGTCGCTGTCATCCCCGTCGGGCGCCGAGCAGCAACCGCTTTCCCCGTCGGATTCCCCACCGCAGCAGCTGGCCGTCTCCGCCTGGGCCTGCGGTGCCGGGCCGCCCAGCCGTCCGGCCAGCAGCCCGGTGACGATCGCCCCGATCACCGCGGCCACCGGCCGGGCGATGGCGTAGACCGGGCCCAGCAGGCCGTAGCTGACGCTGATCGAGTCCGGCCCGGTCTCCGGCGTGGCGACCAGGAAGGCCATCGACGGGCCGCGGCCCGCCCCGGCGTCGCGCAGGCCGAGCACGGCGGGCACCACGCCGCAGGAGCACAGCGGCAGCGGGGCGCCGATCAGCGCAGCACGCACCGTGGCCGGCACGGATTCACCGGACAGGTAGCGGGCGATGGCCAGCCGGTCGGCAAAGGCCTTGATCAGAGCCGCGATCACCAGGCCGAGGAGCAGCCACGGGGCGGCCTCCAGGGTCAGGTACAGCAGTTCGTTGAGCCATTGCATCATGCACGTCTCTCACACGGATCGGACGGAACGTGTTCGAAGTGTCGCACAGTTGGCGACCGTCCGTGGGCGGACGTCGCGGCTCAGTGCAGGGCGTCGCGGCCGATGCGCTGTCGCACCTCGCGCCAGGCCCGGCGGCTGATGGCCAGCGGCATCTCGAGGTGACGCAGATGGCAGTGATGCTGTCCGCCGTCATGCGTCAGGGAATGGACGTGGCTCGGGTTGACCAGGCTGTTGCGGTGGATGCGCAGCAGGTGCCCGTCGAAGGTCGACTCGAGCTCGTTGAGGCTGCTGTCCAGCCAGGCCTCGCGGCGCCGCGTGCCGTCCGCCGGGTCGAGGAAATAGAGGTGGGTCGACTTGTCCTCGGCCAGCGCGGCGACCAGGTGGTCGGCGGTTAGCAGGACTTCCTCCCGGCCCAGCCGCACCGTCAGTCCCTGCCGGGGCGCGTGCTGGCAGCGGTTGGGCTGGACGGCCCGCCGGATCGCCGCCAGCAGGGCCTCGCTCTCCACGGGCTTGAGCAGGTAGCCCGCCGGCGCCGTTTCGCTGGCCGCCAGAGCCCGGTCGGCGTGGGCGGTGGTGAAGACGATCGCCGGCGGCAGGGAGGCGGCGCGCAGCTGGTGGGCGAGCGTGATGCCGTCCTCGCCCGGCATGCCGATGTCCAGGAACACCAGGTCGGGTTCGCGTTCCATCATCTGCCGGGCCTCGGCGGCGTCACCGGCCTCGCCGATGACCTGGATGTCGTCCGCCGCCTGCAGCAGGCGGCGAAGCCGGGCCCGGGCCAGGGGTTCGTCGTCGACGATCAATGTCCGCATCATCCGTGTTTTCCTCGGGAAGGTGGTGCGTCGGCGCCGACCGCCGGGACGACCAGCTCGACGCGGAACCGTCCATCCGTCGGCCCGGCGCGCAGGGAGGCGGCCTCGCCGAAGACCAGCGCCAGCCGGTCGCGGATGTTCGCCAGCGCCATGCCGTTGCCGTCGTGAGATTCCGTCGCCGTCCCGCGGTCGTTCTCTATCGTCAGATGCACGCCCTGCCGGTCGGCGCGGCAGGCGATGCGCACCGGCCCCGGTCGTGGCTGGCGCTCCACGCCGTGATGGACCGCATTTTCCACTAGCGGCTGGAGAGTCAGTACCGGCAGGTCGGCATCCGGCAGCGGGTCGGGCAGGTCCCAGTCGACCACCAGCCGCGACCCCAGGCGCCACTGCTCGATCTCCAGGTAGCGACGGGTGAGGTCGATCTCCTCGGCCAGCGGGCTGACGTCGTCGGCGGCGAGCGCGGCGCGGAAGACCCGCGCGAGATCGAGCACGGCCCGCTCGGCATCCTCGGGGCGGCTGTTGACCAGCTCGGCGACCGTGTTGAGGCTGTTGAACAGGAAATGCGGCCGGATGCGCGCGTGCAGGGCGGCCAGCTCGGCCTCGCTGCGCGCGGCTATCTGCCGGGCGTTGCCCAGGTGCAGGGAGAAGATCCAGATGCCGATCAGGCCCACCACCAGCGCGATCGCCAGGTTGTGCCCCATGAACTGCCAGACGCTGTCCTGGGTCTGCCAGCCGATGGCCAGCAGCGCATGGAAGGCCGCCGCGCTGGTCAGCCCGGTCACGCCCGCGAGCACCACGACGATCGCCGCGAGCAGGCCGGCGACCGGCAGCCGGGTGAGCCACGTGCGCGCCGCACAGAGGATGGCCACCGTCACCAGGGCGATCCAGGTCACCAGCCAGAGGGTGGTGCCGAAGCGCGTCCAGCGGTCGCCGGCCATCCCCGGGACCAGCGAGAGCAGCAGCGAGAGCGCCGCGCCCAGCAGCAGCGTGATCAGGATGACCCGCGCGGTGCAGAACGCCGGCAGGGCGGCGGGCAGCAGCGGGCGCCCGGCGGTGCCGGGGCGGCGAGGCTCTGGTGATGGTCGTGTGGACATGCAGGCGACTCCCTTCGCGTCGATTCCCGCAGGAAGGCACCATCTTGCCTTATCCCCGCCCGCGAATCGATCCGGGCGGACCGGCCTTCCGGGCCGGGGCGCCGGCTGCGATATACTCGCGCCCATACCGCAACCCGCGAACCGATTCTCCGAGGACTGGACATGACCGACAACGCCGACAACAACCCGGCCGCCAAGCTCTGGGGCGGGCGCTTCTCCGAGCCCACCGACGCCTTCGTCGAGGCCTTCACCGCCTCGATCGGCTTCGACCAGCGCCTCTACGACGAGGACATCACCGGCTCGATCGCCCATGCCCGCATGCTCGCCCGCGTCGGCGTGATCACCGAGGACGAGGCCAAGAAGATCGTCCGCGGGCTAGAGGACATTCGCGGCGACATCGAGCGCGGCGATCTCGCCTGGTCGGTGGAGCTCGAGGACGTGCACATGAACATCGAGGCGCGCCTGATCGACCGCATCGGCGACGTCGGCAAGAAGCTGCACACCGGCCGTTCGCGCAACGACCAGGTCGCCACCGACATCCGGCTGTTCATGCGTCGCGCCGTCGACGCGATCATCGAGGAGGCCAACCGCCTGCGCCGCGGGCTGGTGGATCTGGCCGAGGCCGAGGCCGAGACCGTCATGCCCGGCTTCACCCACCTGCAGGTCGCCCAGCCGGTCAGCTTCGGCCATCACATGCTCGCGTGGCACGACATGCTCGAGCGCGACGTCGAGCGCCTGATCGACACGCGAAAGCGCATCAACATCATGCCGCTGGGCTCGGCCGCGCTGGCCGGCACCTCCTACCCGCTCGACCGCGACTGGGTGGCCAACGAGCTGGGATTCGACGGCATCAGCGAGAACTCGCTCGACGCGGTCTCCGATCGCGACTTCCA
>JAWLHL010000076.1:0-4543 GCA_041690375.1 Guyparkeria sp.
CGAGCGCCTCGACCAGTTGCCCGCTGGCGCGAACAGTGTGGTCGGTGTGTTGCTTGCCGTGTTCATCATCCTGCTGGTCACCGACCTGCTGGGCCTGACCCACGTCTTCCCGTTCACCCGCTGATAGCGGGATATCGCGAACATGCGAAATGAAAGTGTTCAAGGCGTCCGCTGGTCGGGCGCTTTGCTGTTTCTGGTGATGGCCGCGCTGCTCGGCGGCTGCGCCTCCACGCCACCGTTGTCCGAGACGACCCGGTCGGCGGTACCCGATCGACAGGTGCTGGACGACGTGCCCTTCCACGGTCAGCGCGACTACCAGTGCGGGCCCGCGGCGCTCGCCATGGTGCTGGACCACGCCGGGCAGCCGGCCAGCGTCGACGAGCTGATCCCCCGGGTCTTCCTGCCCGGACGCGAGGGAAGCGTCCAGCCGGAGATGCTGGCGACGGTTCGGCGCCACGGGCTGGTTCCCTTCGTGATTCCGGGAACGATGGACGCGCTCGTCCAGGAGGTGGCCGCCGGTCGGCCGGTGGTCGTGCTGCAGAACCTGTCCCTGCCGTGGTGGCCGGCCTGGCACTACGCGGTGGTGATCGGCCACGACCTCGAGAAGGAGCGCCTGGTGCTCCACAGCGGCGAGACGCCGCGGATGGACGTTTCCATGGGGCGTTTCGACAATACCTGGGCGCGCTCCGACCGCTGGGCCTTCGTCGCGTTGCCGCCGGGCGAGCTGCCGGCCTCGGAGGTCGGGCGCGAGACGGTGAAGGCGGTCTCGGCATTCGAGTCGGTGCAGGGGCAGGCGGCGGCCTTGCCTGCCTGGCGGGCCCTGGCCGAGCGTGCCCCCGACCGCGCCCTGGCCCAGTTCGGGCTGGGTAATGCGCTCGCCGCCGGCGGCGAGGCCCGCGAGGCGGCCCGGGCCTTCCGCCGTGCCGCCGAGGCCGAACCGGAGTTCGCGGCGGCCTGGCTCAACCTCGGGTTGCTGCTGCGCTCGCAGGGCGAGACCGAGGAGGCCCGGGCGGCGCTCCGCCACGCCGCCGAGATTCCCGGCCCACTCCAGGAACGGGCGCGAGCACTGCTCGAGGAGCGCTGAGCGCCCGTTTTTTCGATCGACGGAAACAACCCTTTCGTACGCGCCTGGCGGATCAGCTGCCCCTTTGCACGACTTCGCGGTACAGCCGCTCGTGTTCGGTGACCGCCTTGCCGGCAAGCGCATAGCCGGCCAACCGGCCGCGGTTGACGAAATCGCTGCGCTTTCCCTCTTCGACCGTGCGCGGCGTCCAGCGGCCCAGGTCGGCAAGTTTGCGGTCGGGCGGGCAGAGCATGATCGGCAGGCTCGGGGTCTTCACGCGGATCGCCGCAGGCCGGTGCTCGAAGGGCAGGCAGTCGCCGCACAACGCCGCGGCGGCGGTCCGGGCCATGCGCCGGATCGGTTCGATGAAGAAGTAGCTGTTGCCCTCGATCTCGGCGCAGTCGCCGACGGCGTAGACATGCGGGTCGCTGGTCTGCATGGTCTCCGCCGCGGCGAGGATGCCGCGGTTGGTGACCAGTCCCGCGCGGCCGGCCAGGTCGGTGTTGGGCACCAGGCCCATCGCGGAGATCACCTCGTCGGTGCGGATTTTCCCGCCGTTGGTGAGCGTCACCTTCAGTCGCCCGTCGTCGTGGTCGACGCGGGCGAGGCTGGTGCCGGGACGGAAATCCACGCCCTTGGCTGCCAGGTGCTCTCCCAGCTCGTCGCCGAGCGGGGCGGGGGCGAGACGGTCGAGCAGGTGTTCGCCGAGATCGAGCAGGGTGACGCGGTGGCCGCCGGCGGTCAGGTCCTCGGCCAGTTCCACGCCGATCAGCCCGGCGCCGACGATGGTCAGGTGGCGCGATTCGCCGTCGAGGCGTGCCCGCAGGCGCTGGTAGGCGGCGAGGTGGTTGAGGCGGGTGATGCGGTTGGCGGCATCGCCCTCGAAGGCGCGAAAGCGCTGGCGGGCACCGAGGGCGAGTACGAGATCCCCGTAATAGACCGGGCCGCGGGTGGTCAGCAGCCGCCTGCCGTCGGTATTCAGCGCCAGCACCGAGGTGTTTGGTTGCAGGGTGATGCCCAGTTCGGCCGCCTTGGCCGGCCCGCTCTTCTCGACGAGGTCCGCGGGCGCGCGTCCCTGGCTGATCGCCATCGACAGGCCCGGCTTGGTGTAGGCGGCCGCCTCGTCGTTGCTGATCAGGGTGATCGGCCGGTCGGGGTCGCGGGCGCGCAGTTGCTCGGCGACCGTCCAGCCGGCGATGCCGGCGCCGACGATGACCACCGAGTCCGGGCCACCCACTCCGCCACGGGCGGCGCGCGGCCGGGGAGCATCGTTCATGGCGGCGCGCTGGGCGGCGTACTCGTGCAGCGGCATGAAGTCGGCCTTGGTGACGCCGCACAGCGGGCAGTACCAGTCGTCGGGGATGTCCTCGAAGCGGGTGCCCGGAGCGATGCCGCTGTCCGGGTCGCCCTCGTCCTCGTCGTAGATCCAGCCGCAGACGGTGCAGATCCAGCGGATGTCGTCGTCAGGCGTGTTCATGGCGGGTCACCTTGGTTTCGTTCATTTCGTGGACGGTTGTTGGGGGGCGCGGCTCGGCCTTGGGCCGGGTCACGTCGATCGCGGCGATACAGAGCGAGACGAGCAGGCTGCCGGTGAACATCAGCGGCAAGACGGCGCGAATCCGTGGGGCAGGCATGGCAATGACCGGGTGGCGGCACATGGGATCAGTCGATCAACGCCTCGATTTCCTTTCTCAGATGCTTGATCGCCGGGGTCACGATGGCGACGAAGTAGGCCTCGCGCAGCTTGCGCTGTGCCGGGGCGTCGACGAGGTATCCGTTCGCGCCGGTGTGCAGCATCGCGCTGTTGGCCGCGCGCAGGGCGAGCTCCGAGCCGGCCAGTCGCAGTTCCAGCACCTGGCGGAAGTAGGCCGGGTCCGGGTTGTAGACGTCACGGGCCAGTTCGCGGACCAGGGCGCGGGTGTCCTCGAGTGCCTCGCGCAGTTCCTCGGGGCGGTCGTCGAGAAAGCAGTTGACGTGGCCGAGACGCGGTTCGACGTCCTCGCACAGGCGGATGCAGCCCTCGATCACCCCGGTGGCCATGCCGGCCTGCAGCAGGACGAAGCCGGCCTTGATGCGCTGGATGAAGGGGCCGACCGGATCGGCGATGATCTGGTTCTTCGGGATGAAGACATCCTTGAAGAAGAGGGCGTAGGTGCCGGTGCCTTCCATGCCGCAGAACTCGACCAGTTGGCGGAACTCGAACCCGGGCGTGTCGGTGTGGACCAGGGCCATCACGTCGCGCGGGTTGTCGCCCTCGACGCGGAAGATCGAGCCGAACACGTGCGATTCGCCCAGATTCGAGATCCAGGGCAGCTGGCCATTGACGATGAAGCCGTCCGCGGTTTCCTCGGCGTGCAGCAGGATGTCCTCGATGCCGGCGAAGTACTTCATGGGATTGGACAGGGCGGTGCCGCCGAGCAGCTCGCCGCTGGCCAGTTTCGGCAGGACGGTGTCCTTGAGGTACTGGTTGTCGGAGTTCTCGACGTACCAGCCCACCGCGTCCTGGCACCAGGTCATGAAGCCGGTGGACATGCACTCGGCCGAGATGCGGTCCATGTCGTGGATGGCCGCGGCGATGTCCATGCCGGCGGGGTTCTGCGAGGCGAGGTGATGGCGATAGGCGCCGGCCGCGCCGAGTTCGCGGAGCACATCGGCGGGGTACTCGCCGCGGTCGATGGCGACCACCTTCGGCTTCAAGGAACCGCGGATGACGGTATCGAGATCCGGGGCGGCCTCCTCGCGGAGAAACGCCGGGATTCGGGGCGGCGTGGCCGACGGTCGACCGGCCACGTCGCGGGATGTGATCAGGGACATGGTTCACCTCCGGGGGTGAGGCCCGGACAGGCCGGGCAGGGGCGTCTGGCGGACGGATGCGAGGGTGCAGGCGTCCGCCTCGTCGCCGCGGGTCAGGCCAGGTGGCAGGACAGGTCGACCGGGCGGGTCATGGTGTTGGCCACCGGCGACCACTTCTCGGCGGTGTCCAGCAGGTCCTGGAGTTCTTCCTGGCTGATCGGCTCGACCGGCTCGACGTCGAAGTAGACGCGGATCGCGGTGAAGCCCAACGGCTTGTCCTCGGCCAGATCACCGGTACCCCAGACGGCCGTGACGTTGATGTCCGCTTCCATGGAGAGCTCCAGCTTCGCCAGCTTGATGCCGCGGGCGGTGGCGTTGGCCTGCACGCCGACGGCCAGGCAGGCGCCAAGGGCGGCCAGGGTGGCCTCGGAGGGGTTGGGTGCGGTGTCGTCGCCCAGCAGGTGCGGCGGCTCGTCGACGACCACCGGGTCGAGGTCGCGGATGTAGGTCAGGTTGCGGAAGCGGCCCTCGCAGACGGTCTTGGCCTTGAGGGTGACGATCGCGTCCGGGTTGGCCTTGCCCTTGTCGCCGAGGGCCTTGAGCCCGTCGGCGTCGATGGCCTTGAGCGCCTGGCGGATGCAGGAGGGGGCGACGGGTTGGGCGGAAGCTGTGCTCATGAGTGATCAC
>JAWLHL010000077.1:0-4371 GCA_041690375.1 Guyparkeria sp.
AGGCCGTGCCAGGCGGTGACCCGCTGCGGCGTGCTGGTCGTCCAGGAGCCGAAGTTCTGCGTGTTGTGGCAGAAGGTGCAGTTGACCCCGAGCGACTCCGACATGTGGATCATCAGGCCGTAGGTCGCCTCGGTGTCCTGGATCGTCCGGTCGGACCCGCTGGCGAGGTGCGTCGGCGTCAGCACCCGGATCGCGGCCGGGTCGGTCAGCAGCGGCGAGAAGGGGTCGTAGGGCAGCGAGGTCAGGCCGACGCTCACCCCGGCGAGGTTCTGGCCGGTGTTGGTGCGGGCCATGCCGCCCGCCTCCGGCGGCCCCGGATCCTCCGCCCAGACGTTGAGCGGCACCGGATGCCCGCGGTGGCAGGTATAGCAGGTGACGCCCGTTTCGGCCACGTGGTCCGTCCACTGGCCGTTGATCCCCCACACCATCTGGAACATCCGCCGGGCGACGATCTTGGTGTAGACCGAATCCTCGGCGAGGTTCTCGAGGTTGTGGCAATACTCGCAGCCCTGCTCCGGCGACACCCATTCGGTGATCGCCGTCATGGTGCGCAGGAACTCCTCCTCGGTGAGGTCGCCGAGGATCTGGACGTTCTGGTAGACGTCGGTGAGCTCCGAGACCTTGGGGCCCTCCCCCGAAGCCGCGGGCTGCGGCTCCGGGATGGCGTTGGCGCGGGCCTGCTCGGCCCGGATCTCCGGCGAGGTGAGCTGCACCATGCCGGTGCCGCGGTATCCAGTCTGGACGGATTCCGTCGTGTCCTCGCAGCCGGCGAGGAGCCCGGCGAGGCCGACCGCCGCGGCGGCGAGGCCGATCCTGAGGAAGGGGGTCATTGCGGGGCTCCCATGGCGGCGGCCGCGGGGTCGAGCACCGGCGGTATGGTGGCGGGATAGGCCGGGGCGAAGCCGTGCTCGATGGCCCACAGGTACCAGTTGTCGACGACGGTCCCGGTCAGCAGGATGCCGATGCCACCGGTGATCGGGCAGAGGATGGCGAACCACCAGGCCCAGCGGTGGATGGACTCCATGGTGGCGTTGAACCCCATGGTCCAGCGCCAGAACAGTCCCGCCCGCTCCGCCGCGGTGCCGCGGTCGACGATCTGCTCCAGCTCCCGCTCGCCGCCGTAGCGCCCGACCGCGAGGATGGTCGCCGCGTGCATGGCGAACAGCAGCGTCGAGCCGTAGAGGAAGACGATCGAGAGCGCGTGGAACGGGTTGTAGAAGAGGTTGCCGTAGCGGATCGAGAAGGCCGCGGTCCAGTCGAGGTGCGGGAAGATGCCGAAGGGCACCGCCTCGCTCCAGGATCCCATGATCAGCGGCCGGATGAAGCCGAGCACCAGGTAGAGCCAGATGGCCCCGGCGAAGCCCCAGGCGACGTGGGTGCCCATGCCGAGCGCCCGCGCGCGGGTATAGACGCGGACCCACCACAGCAGGATCGAGGTGGTGAGCAGCGCGCCGGCGAGCAGCCACCAGCCGCCCTCGGCCATCGGCGGGATGGAGAGGCCCCATTCCGGCCCGGGCGGCTCCAGCGCCAGCCAGGGAAGCTGGCGCACGAACTGCACCGGGTCCCAGTTCACCGATGCCCACATGTTGAGGCCGATGACCTCGATCGCGGCGATGCCGAAGATGAGCGAGGCGAGCCCGGTCCAGCCGAGGTAGATCGGCCCGACCTGCGCGTCGCCGAAGCGGCCGAGGATGTGGGCGAATCCGCCCTGCCCCTGGCGCGGCCAGGAGGTCCGCGGGTCGACCACGCCGGCGTAGACGGGGCCGCGGGCCTGAACGCGCGTGAAGATGTTCTGATATTCAGCCATGGCCTATCCCCTCAGCTCCAGATCGGCAGGTCGAGCCACCAGCCCCACCACTCGGGCCAGCCGCGGGACCAGAACGGACCGCTGATGATGATGCAGACCGCGCTCCAGAAGCCGGCGGACAACGCCAGGAAAAGGCCGAGGCGATGGATGCCGAGCGTGCCGATGGAGTAGCCGATGGTGTCGCGGAAGAAGGTGTTCTCGTGCTCGGCGGTCTTCATCACCTCGCCCTTGCGGGGATTGGAGGCGGAGAGGATCAGCGAGCCGTGCAGCGACAGCGCGAAGGTCGTGGTGAAGAAGAACGTCACCGCTAGCATGTGCGCCGGATTGTAGTGGAAGTGGAGATACTGGTAGCCGACGTTCGACACCCAGTCGAGGTGGCTGAAGATGCCGTAGGGGAAGCCGTGTCCCCAGGCGCCCATAAGCACCGGGCGGATCACCACCAGCGAGACATAGGCGAAGATCGCCACCGAGTAGGCGAAGGGCACGTGGTAGCCCATGCCGAGCTTGCGGCAGATCTCCGCCTGGCGCAGCGCCCAGGAGACGAAGGCGCCGATGGCGCAGATCGTGATGATCTGCCAGAGCCCGCCCTCCTTCAGCGGCGCGAAGCCGAGTCCGTAGGAGAGATCCGGCGGCGCGATCGAGATCTGCCAGATGTTCCAGGTCGGGCCGAGGGCCGCCCCGTAGACGATCAGCGCGGTCCCGAGCAGGCTGAAGAAGATGGTCGTGACGCCGAAGAAACCGACGTAGAAGGGCCCGACCCAGAAGTCGAACAGGTCGCCTCCGATCAGCGTGCCGCCCCTCACGCGGTATTTCTTCTCGAAGCTGAGCATGGACATGGATTCGCCCCCCGCCGTGATGCGGTTGGACCCCTTTGTTTCAAGGCGGTCGTGCTGGTCGGAAGGGGGCGGCGGCCGGAAGGCGTCCCGGCTGCCGCCCCTCGGGTGGTTCAAGCCACCGTGACGGGATCGACGGTGAGGCCGATGGCCGGGGTGGCGTCCACCACCGGCCGCGGGCCTTCGATCCAGTTGAACCGGTCCGTGCTGAGCAGGATGAAGTGAATCACCAGCGCGAGCACGAACAGGAACGTGAACAGGCCGACCAGCGCGCGGCGCGGATCGAACAGGAGCCAGACTTTCCACATGGGTTCCGCTCCTTCAGGTGAGCATCGTCAGGACTTGGTGGGCCACGCCGGTCGCTCCGTCGAGGAGCGACGAGGTCGTGTAGCCACCTTCGCCTGGCAGCCAGGGCCGCCAGATCCAGGCGAGCACGTGGGCGATCAGCGCGACAACCGTGAAGCCGATGAAGCTCCGCATGAAGATCGCGTGAAATTCCTGTGCTTCCTGTTCCGTCAATCCCGACAGCGAACTCTTTGCATCTGCCATTTGAGGCCTCCGCAAAACCTTGCCGTCGCCGCGCAATCCCGCGCGGCTGGGTCCTGCCGGTCTCCGGATCGTCCGAAGCCGGCATCCGTCCGGCGGAATGCCGGGCGAATTCGAAACCGCCCGCCTCAGCCCATGAAGGCGAAGGGGATCACCGCGTGGGCGGTGTTGCGGGCGCGGCGGAACGGCGAGCGAGGGCCGCCGTCGTCGTCCAGAAGCCCGACCGTCGCCAGCGCCTGCCGGCCGATCGCGAGCGCCAGGAAGACGGGATAGGTCGCGAGGAACAGTCGCCGGAACGCCGCCTCGTCGCAGCGCCTGCGGCCCTCGATCGACCGGTCCCGTGCCGTCAGTTGGTTCGCCATGGCTCACCTCTCCCTTGAAGTCTCCTCGGCCGGCGCGGACCCGGGCGGGCCCCCGCCGGTCCCCGTTCAGGCCACCGCCTCGCCCAGCACAGCCCGTGCCCGGGCGACGGAGGAGATGGTCACGCAGTCGTGCCCGAGCCGCCGCGCCTCCCGCTCGGCCGCGTCGCGCAGGCGACGGGCGGCGGAGATGCGGACGAGGACCGGCTGCGCTTCGATCGCCGCGTCGAGCGCGTCCCGGGCCTCCTCGTCCCAGGCGAGCTCGCGCAGCGGCTTCGCCGGCGTCGCCTCGATGCGGTCGAGGTCGGTGCCGAGCGGCAGGATGGCGAACAGCGCGTCGAACAGCGCGTTGCACACCTCCTGGATCAGGTAGACGGCGCCCGAGTAGCCCATGAAGGGCGTGCCGGTGTGCCGGCGGATCAGTGCGCCGGGGAAGGAGGCCGGGATGAAGATCGACCGGCCGCCCGCCTCGGCGGCGTACATGCGTTCGTTGTAGCTGCCGAAGAGCACCAGCGGCGGGCGCTCGGCGATGGCCTTGCGGACGGCGGCGTTGTCGGTCTTCGCACCGGGCCGGCGCGTCGTCTCGAAGGTGCAGGGCAGTCCCATCTCCCCCTCGAGAAAGGAGACCAGCCCGCGGGCGTAGGTCTCGCCGGCGACCACCGCGAAGCTCGCGGTGCCGAAGAAGTCCTGCGTCACCGACCGCCAGAGGTCCCAGATCGGCTTGATGGTGGTGTGCTTCTCGCGGGCGATGAACGGCTCCGGGTCGATCTCCAGCAACTCGCCGAGGGCGCGCAGGAAGCGCGTCGTCGAGTGCAGGCCGATCGGC
>JAWLHL010000078.1:0-4257 GCA_041690375.1 Guyparkeria sp.
GCCCGCCCCCCGTCTCCCCGCCCCTGGGGCAGGCGCTGGCCCGTGGCGGCGGATGAGGGGCGCGCGCCCCGAGGGCGCGCGTCTCCCGTGAGCCGTATACCTTCTCCTCGATTCCCGCCCGTCATCTCCCGGGCAACAACCGGGAGAATTGGCACGGTCCCGTTGCCGCGGCGCCCCCGCCCCCGTTTTGCCGCATTGCGACAAAGAGTCCCTGGAAGTCCAACGAAAGTGCGTCACTTCCATGCCTAGACTTTGGCCGGCGTTGGTGCAAAAACAACGCCGATCCGGAGAGGGGGCGGCGCAGGGGAAACCGGCGCGGCCGGGTCCTTTCCGGCCGTGTTGACTTGGCCCGAGCCCGCCTGCCCTCGACGTCGTCTCCCTCCCGACGGAGACATCGTCGCGGGCGTGGGCGGCATCGTGCCCCGGCGGACCCGCCCGTCTCGAGGAAGACGGAGGCGCCGGGGCCTCATCGAAAGGAACCGTCCCTTGGCTCAGACCCAGACTTCGGCTGAACCGACACGCCGCGACTTCCTGCTGCTGGCCACCGGCGCCATGGGTGCGGTGGGCATCGGGGCGGTGGCGTGGCCACTGATCGACCAGATGAACCCCGACGCCTCCACCCGCGCCCTGGCGGCGATCGAGGTGGACATCAGCTCGATCGAGGCCGGCCAGGCGATCACGGTGCAATGGCGCGGCAAGCCCGTGTTCATCCGCAACCGGACGCCGGAGGAGATCGAGGCCGCCAAGGCGGTGCCGCTGGACGAGCTCAAGGATCCGCTCGCGCGCAACGCCAACATCGACGGCGCGGCCCCGGCGACGGACGAGAACCGCTCCACCGAGGGCAACGAGGCGCTGCTGGTGATGGTCGGCGTGTGCACCCACCTCGGCTGCATCCCGCTCGGGCAGCAGGGCGACTACGGCGGGTGGTTCTGCCCGTGCCACGGCTCGCACTACGACACCTCCGGGCGGATCCGGACCGGACCGGCGCCCGAGAACATGTACGTGCCGGTCTATTCCTTCGTCAGCGACACGCGCCTGCGCATCGGCTGAGCCCACCCTTTCGTCACCCGGAGAAGACCATGTCCGGTCATTCGACCTACAAGCCCTCCACCGGCGTCGAGAAGTGGCTCGAGAAGCGGCTTCCGATCGTCCGCCTGCTGCATGACACGGCGGTGTCCTACCCGACGCCCCGCAATCTCAACTACTTCTGGACGTTCGGCGGCATCCTCACCGTCATGCTGGTCGCCCAGATCCTCACCGGCGTCGTGCTGGCGATGCACTATGCCGCCGACACCCGCGTCGCCTTCGCCTCCGTGGAGGCGATCATGCGCGACGTGAACTGGGGCTGGCTGCTGCGCTACCTGCACGCCAACGGCGCCTCGATGTTCTTCATCGCCGTCTACATCCACATCTTCCGCGGCCTCTACTTCGGCTCCTACAAGGAGCCCCGCGAACTCCTGTGGATCCTCGGCGTCATCATCTTCCTCCTCATGATGGCGACCGCCTTCATGGGCTACGTGCTGCCCTGGGGCCAGATGTCCTTCTGGGGCGCGACGGTGATCACCAACTTCTTCACCGCCATCCCGTGGATCGGCGAGCCGATCCAGACCCTTCTGATCGGCGGCTTCGCGGTGGACAACCCGACGCTGAACCGCTTCTTCTCGCTGCACTACCTGCTGCCGTTCATGATCGTCGGCGTGGTGATCCTGCACATCTGGGCGCTGCACGTGGTCGGCCAGAACAACCCGCTCGGCATCGACGTGAAGTCCGAGAAGGACACCGTGCCGTTCACGCCCTACGCGACGTCGAAGGACGCCTTCGCGATGGTGTGCTTCTTCCTGGTGTACGCCTGGTTCGTGTTCTACCTCCCGAACTTCCTGGGTCACCCGGACAACTACATCGAGGCGAACCCGCTGGTGACGCCCGCGCACATCGTGCCGGAGTGGTACTTCCTGCCCTTCTACGCGATCCTGCGCGCCATCACCTTCGACATCGGCCCGATCGACTCCAAGCTCGGCGGCGTCCTCGCCATGTTCGGCTCGATCGCGATCCTCGCCTTCCTGCCGTGGCTCGACACCTCCAAGGTCCGCTCCGGCAACTTCCGGCCGCTGTTCAAGATCTTCTTCTGGATCTTCGCAGTGGCCTGCGTGATCCTCGGCTGGCTGGGCTCGCGCCCGGCGGAGGGCGGCTACGTCCTGGCCGCGCAGATCGCCACCGCCTACTACTTCGCCTACTTCCTCATCATCCTGCCGCTGCTCGGCTTCATCGAGACGCCGAAGCCGCTGCCGACCTCCATCACCGAGTCCGTGCTGAAGAAGTCGCACGGCGGCGGCGGTGTGCCGGCGGGCGCCGCGGCGTCCCCCGAGAAGCGCTGACGGTCCGACGGAGAGGGACATCCCATGAAGACGACCATGATCCGTTGGGCCACCGCCGCAGCGCTCGGCCTCGGGCTCGCCGCCCCGGCCTTCGCCGCCGAGGAGGGCGCGACCCCGCACTATCCGATCTTCAAGCCCGAGCGCGTGGAGTGGAGCTTCGCCGGCCCCTTCGGCACCTATGACCGGGCGCAGCTGCAGCGCGGCTACCAGGTCTACAAGGAGGTCTGCGCCTCCTGCCATTCGATGGACCTCGTCCGCTTCCGCAACCTCGCGGAAGAGGGCGGCCCGGGCTTCACCGAGGAGCAGGTCAAGACGCTCGCCGCCGAGTACACGGTGATGGACGGGCCCGGCGACGACGGCGAGATGTTCGAGCGCCCCGCCGAGCCGAAGGACCCCTTGCCGGCGCCCTTCCCCAACGTCCAGGCGGCCCGCGCGGCGAACGGCGGCGCCTATCCGCCGGACCTGTCGCTGATGGCCAAGGCGCGCGCCGTGGAGCGCGGCTTCCCGTGGTTCGTGTTCGACGTGTTCACGATCTACCAGGAACTCGGCCCCGACTACCTGCACGCGCTGCTGACCGGCTACCAGGAGCCGCCGGAGGGCGTGACCGTTCCCGACGGGCAGTACTACAACCCCTACTTCATCGCCGGCTCGTCCCTCGCCATGCCGCCGCCGCTGTCGGACGAGCAGGTCGAGTACACCGACGGCGCTCCGATGACGGTCGAGCAGTATTCGCGCGACGTCTCCGCCTTCATGATGTGGGCCGCTGAGCCGCATCTGGAGACCCGCAAGGAAACCGGCTTCAAGGCCATCTTCTTCCTGGTGGTCTTCGCCGCGATGCTCTACTTCGTGAAGCGCAAGATCTGGTCCGACGTGGCGCACTGAGCGCCTGAACGGCACGGGGTTGAAAAGGGCTCCCGCGAGGGGGCCCTTTTCTCGTCCGAGGGCGTCGCCCCCACAACCCGGCCCTCCGTCGACGCCCACCGTCGCGCACGGCCCCCCGTCATCCCACTGAGGCGGGGCGCGAGCGTCAGAGGCGGAGCGGCAGAGGCGGCTCTTTCTGGAACTGGCAGCATACCGGCCCGCTCGCTTTGCAGGGGCGTCGCGGCCCATACTCCGTCATCCCGGCGAAAGCCGGGATCCAGAAAACCTCGCGGAGTCAATGTGTTGAGGCACTGGATCCCGGCTTTCGCCGGGATGACGGGTTTGGGTCCGGAAGAATGTGCGGCGCTAATGGTCTGCCCCTTGGCCCCACGCAGCCACGGCGCACGCGCGGCGCTCCCTGCCCGGACGCGTCCGTGGCATCGCCAATGCGTTCGTTTTGCGGTACCCAGACATCTCGGCCGAAGACGCGCCGCGCTGCGCCACCGACGCCCCCCGGAGTGCCCATGAACCTTGCCGACACCATCCGCTCCATCCCGGACTATCCGAAGCCCGGGATCGTCTTCCGCGACATCACCACGCTCCTCGGCAACGCGCGCGCCTTCCGCCGGGCGGTGGACGAACTGGTGCAGCCCTGGGCGGGCGGCAAGATCGACAAGGTGGCCGGCATCGAGGCGCGCGGCTTCATCCTCGGCGGCGCGGTGGCGCACCAGCTCTCGGCCGGCTTCGTGCCGATCCGCAAGAAGGGCAAGCTGCCGCACGAGACCGTGTCGATCGCCTACTCGCTCGAATACGGCGTCGACGAGATGGAGGTCCACCGCGACGCCATCCTGCCGGGCGAGCGGGTGATCCTGGTCGATGACCTGATCGCCACCGGCGGCACCGCCACCGCGGCCGTCCAGCTGATCCGCCAGCTCGGCGCGCTGGTCGAGGCCGCCTGCTTCATCGTCGACCTCCCCGACCTCGGCGGCGCCGACAAGCTGCGCGCCATGGACGTGCCGGT
>JAWLHL010000079.1:0-1155 GCA_041690375.1 Guyparkeria sp.
TTCCTCGGTCGGGTTCTCCTTGGCGGTCGGGGCCTTGAGCACGGAGAAGATGGTGCCGACGGTGACGTTGACGTCGATGTTCGACGAGCCGTCCAGCGGATCGTAGGTGCACAGGTACGGGCCGCGGTGCTTGCCGGCCGGCAGGTCGTAGACCTCGTCCATCTCCTCGGAAGCCAGGCCGGCAACGTGGCCGCCCTCGGTCAGGATGTCGGTGAACTCGTCATTGGAGATGATGTCGAGCTTCTTCTGCGTCTCGCCCTGGACGTTCTCGGTCTCGGCGGAGCCCAGCAGCCCGATCAGGTTGCCGCGGCCGACCTGGTCGGCGATCAGCTTGCAGCCGGCGGCCACGTCGCTGATCAGTCCGACGAAGTCGGCGTCGACGCGTCCCTGGCGCTGATGCTCGGCCAGGTACTGTGACAGTCGTTTGGGTTCAGACATTTGAAAGGTCCTCTATGTCAGTCGAATGGGAAAGGGAATCAGGAAGTCCTGAGGAATCTCTGCACGAATCCGAACGTCACGGGCGCTCTGGTGAGCCATTCGTCATCGGCTCGCCTTGGCGGACGCGGGCGGCGCGATGCGCGCCCGGGCGGGATTCGGATTCGTTCAGAGGCTCGCGAATGTCCCCGGCGCCGGGGGCTCCCGGCGCCCAAAATCGCACCTATGGTAACCGATACCCGTCACCAGTCGAATGCCGCCGTCGGTCGGAGGGGGAGACGACGGTGGTCAGGAGCGTCGCGAGGGCACGCCGGCATGAGGAGTGGGGGAGTCCTCTCGGCGCCGGGGCGAAGGATCGTCGGGGTGGCGGGGCTCAGGTGCGCAGCATACCATTGTCGCCGGTGCCGAAGGGGTTGGGCACGTACCGGTCCGCGGCCTCGTCGTTGTCCCACCGCTCCCCGTCCACGAGGTAGCGGAAGGCGTATTCGCCGTCGCGGGGCAGGCTGAGGGTCACCCGGTAGCTGCCGTCACGCTGGCGCTTGAGTGGCAGGTCGTCGCGCCAGTCGTTGAAGTCGCCGCGCAGCTCGACGCGTTGTGCGGTGCCGTCCGGCGGCGTGTAGGAAAAGGTCACCTTGCACTCGGGGCGGACTTTGAGCGGTTTCTTCGTGATCGACATGGCGTGGTACCTCCTGGGTGAGCCCGGGGGCGACGTCAGCGACG
>JAWLHL010000079.1:1255-3878 GCA_041690375.1 Guyparkeria sp.
CGCTCGATGTCCGTGACCGCCTTCCAGGCCTCGGCTACCGTGGCCGGCGTCTCGGCCAGACGGGTTTCGTCGATGCCCACCCGCTCGCGCAGGCCGGCGAACATTCTTACGGTGATGCTCATGATCGGTTCGGGTTTCTCTTTCGATATCTGCGACCCGCGGGCGGGCCATGGAATGGGTCTATTGTCTGCTAAAGTCTGCTTCAATCCAATCGGCCGGGTTCCGGTCACCGACCGAGCCGCCTTGCCACTCCCCGTCGCATCGGGGCGACAACGTTTTTCGAGGATGTCCGCATGAAATGGATCAAGCGTCTGGGCCTGCTTCTGGTCGCCATCATTCTGGTAGCGATCCTGGCCGCCATCGCCTTCGCGCTGACCTTCGATCCCAACGACTACAAGGGCCAGATTGCCTCACAGGTCGAGAAACAGACCGGTCGCAGCATCCAGTTCAACGGTGATCTTTCGGTGACCCTGTTCCCCTGGCTCGGTGCAGCCACCGAGGACGTGGAACTGGCCAACGCCGAGGGCTTCGACCCCGAATCCATGGTCCGGGTTCAACGCCTGGAAGCGCAGGCGGCCCTGTTGCCCCTGCTTCGCGGGGAGTTCGAGATCGGCACCCTTCTGCTGGAGGGCGCGGAGATCTACCTGGCACGCGATGCCGAGGGGCGCAGCAACTGGGACGACCTGCTCGAGCACCGGGCCGAGGCGTCGGGCAAGCCGGCCGACTCCGCCCCGGCGGCTGACGGCGAGCCGGCGGGCGAGGCCCGGCCACTGACCATCGGTGGGATCGACATTCGCGAGGCCACCCTCCACTGGCGCGACGAGCAGGCTGGACAGGACGTGACCATCGAGGGGTTGAGCCTGCGGACCGGGACGCTTGCCGACGGCGAGCCCACGCGTGTCGAGATGGCCTCCGGCTTCCGCCTCGACCTGCCCGACATGCCGGCGATGGAAGGTCGCGTCGACCTGGCCGCCGACGTGCAGGCCTGGCTGGACCGCCAGGATGCCGAGATCAGCGATCTCGAGCTCAACCTGTCCGCAAACACCGAGGGTGACCCGGGTGATGCCGGCTCGCTGCCCAGGCAGCTCGACGCGGCATTGCGCGTGGCGAAGGCCGACGTGCGTGGTGGCGATTCCCAGGCGCGCCTCGAGGGTGTGGTGCTGGATCTCGAGGCCAACGAGGCCGGCCCGATGACCTACCTGGAAAGCCGGATCGAGGCAGTGCTCGAGGCCGACTGGTCCCGCGGGCGCTACGAGATGCCGAGCCTCTCGTTCGAGGCCGACATGAAGGGGCTGCCGGAGGTCCGGGAGACGCTCTCCGTGGCCGGCAGCGCCGTCGTCTCCGCCGACATGGAAGCGGGCACCGCCACCATCGGCGACCTGGTCCTGACCTCCGACCCGGTCAACCTGCGCAGCAACCTGTCGCTGGCGGGTCTCGATACCGGAGAGCTGACGGCCTCCGGCCCGGTGACGGTCGACTCGTTCAACCCGCGCGATCTTGCCGGGAAACTGGGCATCACCCTGCCCGAGATGCGCGGCAAGGAGGCGCTGACCCGCCTTGCCGTGAACGGCGAGCTGGACGTCACGCCCACCCGGGCGATGATCGAAGGCCTGTCGCTCAAGCTGGACGGCCGGGAGATCGGCGGTCGGGCCGGCATCGACAACCTCGATTCCGGGCGGCTGTTCGCCCGCCTCGAGGGCGGAGAATTCGACCTCAACCCGTACCTGGCCCCGAAAGTGGCCGGCGAGGAATCGCCGTCGTCCGGTGGCAATGGCGGGGGCTCCGGGCAGGCATCCACGGCGGCCGAGAACGCCGAGATCGAGCTGCCGACGGAGACACTGCGCGGGCTGAACCTCGACGCCCGCCTGCAACTGGCACGCCTGATCTACGAGGAGTACCGCATCGGCAATCCCGTGGTGCACCTGACGGCCGCCGGTGGCCAGCTGCGCCTGAGCGAGCTGACCGCGCAGGCCTTCGAGGGGCGCATCGCCGGCACGGGCGGCCTGGATGTCCGCGGCGACGTGCCGAGCTACAGCGGCAACGTCGACATCGCCGGGGTCTCCCTGCAGCCGCTGCTCATGGCGGTGATGGACGAGGATCGGCTGATCGGCAAGGGCAACGTCTCCGCCAACCTGTCCACCCAGGGCAAGCGGGTCGATCAGCTCAAGTCCGCGCTGGACGGAAACGCCGAGTTCGCGCTGCGCGACGGCAAGGTCAAGGGCTTCGACATCGGCTACATGATGCGCCGTGCCCAGGCCCGTATCGACGGCAAGACCGAACCCGAACCGGCGGAGCTCGAGACGGACTTCACCGCCATAACCGGCACGGCCACCATCCGCAACGGCGTGGTGCGCAACGACGACCTGGCCGGTGCCTCCCCGCTGCTGCGCGTATCCGGCAAGGGCGAGGTGGACCTGCCGCGTGAGACCATCGACTACCGTGCCACCGCCACCGTGGTGAACACCGCCACGGGGCAGGACGGCAAGGCGCTCGAGAAGCTCAAGAGCGTCCCCGTGCCCATCCGCATCGGCGGGACGTTCGACGACCCGAAGGTCTCCCTGGATACCGAGGCGCTGATCCGCGGTGCGGCCGAGGGCGAGGTCAAGCGCCGGGTCGAGGAGGA
>JAWLHL010000080.1:0-3670 GCA_041690375.1 Guyparkeria sp.
TCGGCGGTCAGCTGCCCCGGCGGGGTCCAGCCGGGCGGGTTGTCGGCCTGTTCGTTGTGCTCGCTCATCCTGCGAAATCCAACCGGGTCGCGACCCCGTGCGTTGGGGCCGAATTGTTTACAATGGCGCGCATGACTCAGAACCCCGATCCAACCGACGTGTCCGGCGAGACGCCGGGTGCCGCGCCGGCCGGCGAGAACCCCGACCTCAGCGCCCACACGCCCATGATGCAGCAGTTTCTGCGCATCAAACAAGCGTATCCCGACGTGCTGCTGTTCTACCGCATGGGGGATTTCTACGAGCTGTTCTTCGAGGACGCGCGCCATGCCGCCCGCCTGCTCGACCTGACGCTCACCCAGCGCGGCACCTCCGCCGGCGAGCCCATCCCCATGGCCGGCGTGCCGGTGCATGCCTACGAATCCTACCTGGCCCGCCTGCTCAAGGCCGGCGAGTCGGTCGCCATCTGCGAACAGGTCGGCGACGTTCAGGCAAAGGGCCCGATGAAGCGCGAGGTGGTCAAGGTGGTCACCCCGGGCACGGTGACCGACGAGGCCCTGCTCGAGCAGCGTCGCGCCCACCGGCTGGCCGCCGTGGCGCAGGTGAAGAAACGCGGCCGGGTCCGGCTGGGGTTGGCGCACCTGGATCTCTCCAGCGGGCGATTCGCGGTGATGGCCCCCGAGGGGCCCGACGAGCTGGCCACCGAGCTGGCCCGTATCGACCCCAAGGAGCTGCTGCTGCCCGAGGGCGCCACCCTCGACACCCTGACCGCGGGCCTGTGGCGGGACGGGGCGCCCTCCCGAGAGCGCCCGGTCTGGCACTTTGCCGCCGACACGGCCGTCGAGCGCCTGTGCCGCCAGTTCGGCACGCGCGACCTGACCGGCTTCGGCATCCACGCCGACAACCGCGAGCCGCTCGACGCCGCCCTCGGCGCGGCCGGCGCCCTGTGGCAGTACGTCACCGACACGCAGAAGACGCACATCGGGCACATCGACTCGCTGGCCGTGGAGCAGACCGGCGACGCCCTCTTGCTGGACGTGCACACCCGCCGCCACCTGGAGCTGTTCGAGGACAGCCAGGGCAACCGCGCCGGTGCTCTGATCGGGCTGCTCGATCGCACGGCCACGGGCATGGGGGCCCGGCGCCTGCGCGAGTGGCTGGCCCGGCCGCTACGCGACCACGCCGAGCTTTCCGCCCGCCACCAGGCGATCGCCGAGCTGCGCGAGCGCGAGCTGCCCGCCGTCCTGTTCGCCTGCCTGCGCCAGGTCAACGACATCGAGCGGATCACCACGCGCATCGTGCTCGGCACCGCCCGACCCCGAGATCTCGCCGCCCTGCGCGACTCCCTGAACCAGTTGCCGGCAATCACCGACCTGCTGGCCGACTGCCAGCAGCCGCTGCTCCAGTCCCTGGCCGAGGCATTGGCCGACCTGCCGTCGGTGCGGGAGCTGCTGGAGGCGGCCATCGCGGAGAAGCCCTCGGTGTGGCTCCGCGACGGCGGGGTCATCGCGCCCGGCTTTGATGCGGAACTCGATCGCCTGCGCGGGCTTTCCGAGCGGGCCGACGTGACGCTCACCGCCATGGAGCAGGACGCGCGCATGCAGTCGGGGGTGGAGAGCCTGAAGCTCGCCTACAACCGCGTGCACGGCTACTACTTCGAGGTGCCGCGCAGCCAGTCGGAGCGCATGCCCGAGAGCTTCACCCGTCGCCAGACGCTCAAGTCCGTCGAGCGCTACACCAACCCCGCGCTCAAGACCTTCGAGCAGGAGGTGCTCACCGCCCGCGAGAAGGCGCTGGCCCGCGAGAAGGCCTGCTTCGAGTCGCTGCTGACCACCCTGGCCGCATCGCAGGCCGAACTGCGCCGGCGCGCCGATGCCCTGGCCGACCTCGACACGCTCGCCGCCCTGGCCGACGTCGCCGAGCGTCACGGCTGGACCGCCCCGGCCTTCCGCAAGGTCGCCGGGATCGACATCCGCCAGGGGCGCCACCCGGTGGTGGAGGCCAACAGCGACGAGGTGTTCGTGCCCAACGACGCCGAGCTGGCCCCCGACCGGCGCATGCTGCTGATCACCGGCCCGAACATGGGCGGCAAGTCCACCTACATGCGCCAGACCGCGCTGATCGTGCTGCTCGCCCACGCCGGGGCCCACGTCCCGGCCGAGAGCGCCGAGATCGGCCCGATCGACCGGATCTTCACCCGCATCGGCGCCTCGGACGACCTGGCCTCGGGCCGGTCGACCTTCATGGTGGAGATGACGGAGACCGCCGAGATCCTCCACAACGCCACCGAGCGCTCGCTGGTACTGATCGACGAGATCGGCCGGGGCACCTCGACCTTCGACGGGCTGGCGCTGGCCTGGGCGGTAGCCGAGCACCTGCTGCAGAAGAACCGCGCGATGACGCTGTTCGCCACCCACTACTTCGAGCTGACCACGCTGGCCGAGCAGTTCGAGACCCTGGTGAACGTGCACCTCGAGGCGATCACGCACAACGGCGAGCTGGTGTTCCTGCACGGCGTCAAGGAGGGGCCGGCCAACCAGAGCTACGGCATCGACGTCGCCCGCCTGGCCGGCCTGCCCCGCCCCACCATCCGGCGGGCGCGCGGGCTGCTCGAACAGCTCGAGTGGCAGGGCAGCCAGGGCGCCGGGGCACCGCAGCTCGACCTGTTCGCCGCCGAACCGGCGGGCCCGCCGGTCGAGGAAGAGCCCGATCCGCTCCTCGAGGCCATCGACGCACTCGACCCCGACGAGATCAGCCCGCGAGAGGCGCTCGACCTGCTCTACGAGTGGAAGGCGAAGCGACAGGAAGACTGATCGCCGCGGGACTTGCCTGCGCCGGTATAATGCCGCCATGTCGATCAACACCACCGAACGCCCGCTGGTCAGCCTGACCGTCGCCGGCATCGCCTGCCGGGACGACCGCTACCTCGTGATCGAGGAGTCGGTGCACGGCGAGCGGCTGCTCAACCAGCCCGCCGGCCACGTCGAGCCGGGCGAGAGCGTCCTCGAGGCGGCCATCCGCGAGGTGCGCGAGGAGACCCGCTTTGCCTTCGAGCCGCGCCACCTGCTGGGGCTTTACCACGAGAACCCGACGTCCGGCCGGCGCGTGCTGCGTGTCGCGATCGTCGGCGAGCTCGATGGCGAGCCCGACGAGGAACCGCTCGACGACGGGATCATCGAAGCGCGCTTCATGACACGCCAGGCCATCGAGACCTCGACCGTCCCGCACCGCTCGCCGTTCGTCATGGCCGCGATCCGCGACTTCGAACGTGGCCAGTGTTTTCCCCTCGACCTGATCCAATCGATCCGATGACCGACACCAGCAAGCAACCGATCATCCCGCCGGCCCCGGCGGACGCCCCGCGCATCATGGTGGGCATGTCCGGCGGGGTGGACTCCTCGGTGGCCGCCCTGCTCCTCAAGGAGGCCGGCTACCGGGTCGAGGGCCTGTTCATGAAGAACTGGGAGGGCGATGACGACGACGAGTACTGCGCGGCCAAGGAGGACATGCTCGACGCCATGGCGGTGGCCGACAAGCTCGGGATCGAGTTCCACTACGTGAACTTCTCGGCCGAGTACTGGGACCGCGTCTTCGAGCACTTCCTGCACGAGTACCGCGCCGGGCGCACGCCCAACCCGGACATCCTCTGCAACCGCGAGATCAAGTTCCGCGC
>JAWLHL010000081.1:0-3647 GCA_041690375.1 Guyparkeria sp.
GCGGGGCGCCGCGACCGCCTGGCGCGGCGACCCTCGGAGCGCCATCCATGTCGCTCCGCCCCCGGCCACCCGGCGCCCGCGAGGCAGAACGCACAGGGGGCTCTCCCCCTTCGTTTCGTCGTCGTCCATCGCCCGAACCAGTCGCCGAACTCTTCGGGCTTGGTTGGGTGTTGCTGCTATCTCAGCAGCGCCGCACTCTTGACCAGCGCCGTCACGGCCTGCCCGGCATCCAGCCCCATGTCGGTCACGGCCTGGTCGGTGACTTCGCTGACCAGTCTCTGGCCGTCGTTCAGGGTGAGGAACACGGCCTGTCGCCCGGGGACGGTGGCGTCGATCCGTTCGATCCGTGCCGGGAGCTGGTTCTGCATGGAGATGTTCTCGAGCCGCTCGCGGGCCAGTGCGACGTCGTCGGCGCGTACGCGCAGGCGGCGCGGTCCGTGTTCGGTCGGCGTGCCCTCCGCGCCGAGCTGGAAGACGACCGGCTGGCCGGTTTCCGTCTGCGGCGTGGTGACGAAGCGCAACCGCTGCGGATCGCCGTCGACCCGTTCGACGTGGCCGTCGAGCGAGGCGACCGGGCCTTCCTCGGTGAACAGCGGCGAGTCGACCCGGCCGAGGGCTTCCTTGAGCGTCTCGACCCGCTCGACCGCGCCGTCGGCCATGAACACCACCCGGTCGGCGAGCCGTTCGACCTCCGCCGGGGCGTGGGTGATCATCACCGTGGGGATGCCGAAATCGCGGATCACCGTCTCGAACAGGTCGAGCAGCTCGGCCTTGGCGCGCCAGTCGAGTGCGGCCAGCGGCTCGTCCATCATCAGCACGCGCGGCTTGCCGATCAGGGCCCGGGCGATGGCCACCCGCTGGCGTTCGCCGCCGGAGAGTTTGCCAACGGCCCGGTCGAGCAGCGGCCCGATGCCGGTGCGTTCGATGATCTCGCCGCGGTCGATGGCCGCGCCGCGGTCTTGCGGGGCGCGCTGTGCGGCGAAGTCGAGGTTGCCGCGCACCGTGCGGTGGGCGAGCAGGGCGGCGTGCTGGAAGACCATGCCGATGTCGCGCCGTTCGGCGGGCAGGGCGCGGCGGCCCTCCTGCCAGGTCTCGTCGTGAAACCGCAGCCGCCCGCGGGTGTGCCGGTCCAGCCCGGCCATGGCGCGCAGCAGGGTGCTCTTGCCCGAGCCCGAGCGACCGAACAGGGCGGTCACGCCGTTTGAATCGAAGGCGAACTCGCCGGAGTCCATCCGGAAGTCGCCGACGGTGAGTGTCAGGTTGCCTTCGAACATTGAGTGCCTCCTAGCCCAGTCGTGCCGAGAACCGGCGGTTGATCAGGTAGACGCCCATCAGCACGGCGAAGGAGAAGATCACCATCACCGCCGAGAGCAGGTGCGCCTGGGCGTACTCGAACGACTCGACGTGGTCGAAGATCGCGATCGACACCATGCGCGTCTCGCCCTCGATGTTGCCGCCGACCATCAGCACCACGCCGAACTCGCCCACCGTGTGGGCGAAGGTCAGCACCGAGCCGACCAGCAGCCCCTGGCGCGACAGCGGCAGGATCACGCTGAAGAAGCGATCGAGCAGGCCCGCGCGCATCAGCCGGGCGGCGTCCAGCACTTCCTCGGGGAGCCCCTGGAAGGCAGACATCATCGGCTGGACCATGAACGGCAGCGAGAACAGCACCGAGCCGATCACCAGCCCGGCGAAGTTGAAGGTCAGCTGGCCGTCGAAGCCGAACAGGCCCAGGAATTCGGTCAGCGCCCCGTTGGGGTTCATGGCGATGATCAGGTAGAAGCCCAGCACCGTCGGCGGCAGCACCAGGGGCAGGGAGACCAGCGCCTCGAAGACCACCCGCCAGCGCGAGCGCATGCGGGAAAGGCCCCAGGCCAGGGGTACGCCGACGACCAGCAGCACGACGGTGGTCACCGCCGCCACCTGCAGGGTCAGCCAGATCGGGTGGGTGTCGAAAGGGATTCCGAACAGCGTCATGGGGTTTCCTCGGGCAAGGGGACCTTAGGGCGTGTCGTAGCCGTACTTCTCGATGATCGCGGCCGCCTCGTCGCCCTGGACGAAGGCCATGAACTCGTCGACCACCTCGGGATGTTCGCTGCGGGTCAGCGTGGCCGCGCCCTGCTCGATGGGGTCGTAGTCCTCGGCCGGCGGCATCCAGACATGGCCCTTGCCCTTGACCGGGCTTTCCGGGTCGCGCAGCTGCGACAGGGCGACGAACCCCAGCTGGGCGTTGCCGGTGGTGACGAACTGGAAGGTCTGCGTGATGCTCTCGCCGGTGGCGATCTTCCGCTCGGCACGGTAACGCTCGTGGAGATCGCGCTTTTCCAGCACCTGCTGCGCGGCCAGCCCGTAGGGGGCGGCCTTGGGGTTGGCCGAGGCCATGCGGCGGAACTCGCCGTCGGCGAGGATTTCCTCGGCCTGCTCGTCGACCGGCAGGTCGAGGCTGAACAGCGCCAGCTGTCCCCGCGCGTAGACGAAGAAATCCCGGGCGTCGCCGGCCTCGACCAGTTGCTGCGGGCGCTTGGTGTCGGCCGAGAAGTAGGCGTCGAAGGGCGCGCCGTTCTGGATCTGGGCGAGCAGCTTGCCCGACGGGCCGAAGGAGAAGCGCACGTCGTGGCCGGACGCTTCCTCCCAGGCCGCGCCGATCTCCTCGGCCGCCTTGGTGAAGTTGGCGGCGACGGCCACGGTGATGGTTTCCGCCTGGGCGGTCATGGTAGCCAGCAGGCTGCCGCCCAGCAGTGCGGCCGTCAGTGTCTTCTTGATCATGGGTCCCTCCGGGGTTGTTGGTCGTCTTCGATGGGTTGTCAGGTATATCTCGCGATGCCTAAAAAAGACGAGCCTCGTCAATGGCGGGCCCGCCGATCCTCGACGCCGTTGTCTTTCAGTCGTCCACGCCCAGGATGACGTGGCTGGCCTTGATCTGCGCGCAGGTCTTGCCGCCCTCGCGCAGCCCCAGTGTCTGGATGCTATTGCTGGTGATCACCGCCGTCAGGCGTGCTCCGCCGGGCAGGGCGACGACCACCTCGCTGTTGACCGTGCCGGCCTCGATCCGCTCGACCCGGCCGCAGAGGTGGTTGCGTGCCGAGGTGCGGCTGGCGGCATCGGCCAGGATCACGAAGCTCGCCTTGATCAGGGCGTGCACCGCGCTGCCCTCGGCCAGTCCCATGTCCTCGGCGCTGCGGCGCGTGATCACGGCGACCAGCTCGTCGCCACCGGTCAGCGCCACGATCACCTCGCTGCTCACCGGGCCGTGGGTGATGCGCTTGACCTTGCCGGCCAGGGCGTTCCTTGCGCTGGTCTTCATCTCGATTCTCCGCAGCAGGTCCAGGTCGTCGGTCAGTTCGTTGCGCTCGAACAGGGCCAGCAGTTCCTGCTGCATCCCGTTGAGGCGTCGCCAGGCGGCCAGCAGCCGTCGGCCTTCCTCGGTCAGTTCCGCGCCGCCGCCCTTCGACCCGCCGTGGCGGGTGGTGATCAGCGGCTTGTCGGCGAGGTTGTTGATCGCGTCGACCGCGTCCCAGGCCGCCTTGTAGGTCATGCCGATGGCACGCGCCGCGCCGCTGATCGAGCCGCTCCGGTCCAGCGCGGCCAGCAGCCGCAGCCGCCGGTCGGAGACCTCGCCTTCGCCGAGTTTCAGGCCGAGGGAGCCG
>JAWLHL010000082.1:0-3643 GCA_041690375.1 Guyparkeria sp.
ATCGACGGCCACACCAGCGGTGGCTTCGCCTGGAAGGCCGTTCTGGGCGCGACCTACCCGCTCGGGGAGCGCCTGTCCCTGGATGCCTCCTATGCCTATGCCGACTACGGCGAGGCGGAATCGAGCCGAAGGGCGTACGAGCGCGGTGGCTCACTCCAGCTGAACTCACCGTTGACTGTCGACGTCCGCGCCCACGAGCTGTCGCTTTCGCTGCGATACCGGCTGTAAGGGGCTCGCTCGGGCACGCTCGATGCGGCCTTTGCCACACCAGCACCTTTCCTCAACCTGGACGAGGACAACATGAACACACGGAAGGTCTTACCCATCTCTCTGGCCGCAGTGTCCGTGGCCGCCTGCGTCACCACCCCAGAGCAACAACAGGCCACCACCGACGAGGTCCGCTCGGCCTTGCTTGCCCAGCCCGTTGCCGTACGACCTGTTGAACAGCCGGTCGCACTGGCCGAACGCACCAAGGGGCGCGCCGTGGCCAACACGGTCATCGCCAGCATGACGGCGACAGCAGCCGCCAACATGGGCGGCGCGACCACGATGCAGAGCATGCAGGCCGACCAGACCATCGCATCCGAACTGGGCACGCAGATGGCGCGAACCCTCCCCGAGGCCGAGCTGATCCAGGCGGGCAACGGGATCGATCGGGCTCTGGCCCATCGCCTGGCACAACACTTCCAGCGTGATGTGTCGGCATCCGACGGCCCCGAGATCATCGTCAAGGTGGATGCCGCCAAATGGGAACTGGGCTACGAGTCCTTCCTCACCAGCAGCGACTACCGGCTGGACTACGACATCGACGTGCATGTAACCGAATCGATGACCGCGAAGGATCGGACTCGACGGCTCAAGACCATCGACTGCTCCGGGACGTTCGACCGAAAGATGCCCCTCGATCAGTGGCGCGCGGACAGCTACCACGAGGTCGACACCGCGGCTCACGAAATCGTCGACCATTGCTACCAGCTCGCGCTCGCGGGAATGGGCATGACCTGAATCGGCGCGCTATCGCGCCACCCCGATAGCAACCGCGGGCACTCGTGGCACAATGCCCGGCCATGACCGACCCGCATGCCATCAAGCCCGGTTTCACCCCACCGCCCGAGGATCTCGTCGTCGACGAGTCGGCGGTGCTGCGCCTCTCGGACTTGCCGGGAGGCGCGCTGGATGCGCTGGTGGCTCGCTTCGGCCTACCGCTCGAATGGGTGTCGCCCGGCGAGGCGATCCCGGGCAGCTTCTGGGGAGACGACGAGGCCGGCATCATCGGACGGATGCTGTACGTCCGCCCGGACACGGCGGTGCACTCGGCCCTGCACGAGTTCGCGCACATCGTCTGCATGGACGAGGCGCGGCGGGCGGCGGCGCACACGGACGCCGGCAGCGACGACATCGAGGAAGAAGCGGTCTGCTACCTGCAGATCCTGCTGGCCGATCACGTCGAGGGCTTCGGCCGGGAGCGGGCGCTTTCCGACATGCAGGCCTGGGGCTACAGCTTCCGGGTAGGGTCACCGGCGGACTGGTTCGGAAACGATGCCGACCGGGCGATCGACTGGCTGTTGAACCTTGGGCTCATCGAGCGGACCAACGGGGCGATTGAACTCACCTTCCGTCCACGAGGCACGACATGACCCGTCTCGAGCGCATGCGCGCGGTGGCCACCTCGCCCAAGCAGCTGGCCGTGCTGTTTCTGGGCTTCGCCTCCGGCCTGCCGCTGCTGCTGACCTCCGGCACCCTGCAGGCCTGGCTGACGATGGAGGACGTCGACCTCAAGACCATCGGCCTGTTCGCGCTGGTCGGCCTGCCCTACACGCTCAAGTTTCTCTGGGCGCCCATCCTCGACCGATTCGCCGTGGGGCATTTCGCTCGCCGGCGTGGCTGGATGCTGCTGACCCAGTCGCTGATCGCCGCCGGTTTGCTGGGGCTCGCCGTGAGCGACCCGCAGACACAGATATGGCAGATCGCGATCTTCGCCCTGATGGTCGCCTTCCTTTCGGCCACGCAGGACATCGCCATCGACGCCTGGCGCACCGACACCCTCGACGCCCCCGAGCGCGGCCTTGGCGCGGCGGTGTTCGTCATGGCCTACCGCATCGGCATGCTGGTCGCCGGCTCCGCCGCGCTGGTGATGGGCGACCACATCGGCTGGCCGCTGACCTACACCATCATGGCGCTGCTGATGGGCGTGGGGATGGTCACCGCCTGGTTCGCACCGGAGAAGGACACGCGCCACCTTGCCCCCACGACGATGCGCGAGGCGGTGGTCGGGCCGATGAAGGCGTTCTTCTCCCGCCCCGAGGCCTGGGCGCTGATCTTCCTGGTGATTCTCTACAAGTTCGGCGATGCCTTCGCCGGCACGCTGACCACCGCCTTCCTGATCCGCGGCGCGGGCTTCACCGCCACCGACGTCGGCCTGATCAACAACGGCGCCGGGCTGATCGCGACGATCATCGGCGGGCTGTTCGGCGGGCTGTGGATGGTCAAGCTGGGCCTGTTCCGCGCCCTGATGCTCTTCGGCGTGCTCCAGGCGATCACCAACCTCGGCTACGCCTGGCTGTACGAATGGAACGCCTACGGGCTGATGGTGGCGGTGGTCTCGCTGGAGAACTTCGCCGGCGGGCTGGGCACCGCCGCCTTCGTCGCCTTCCTCATGGCGCTGTGCGACAAGGAATACTCCGCCACCCAGTACGCCCTGCTCTCGGCGATCGCCGCGCTGGGCCGGATCTACCTCGGTCCGACAGCCGGCTTTATCGTCGAGGCGGTCGACTGGACCATCTTCTTCATCCTCACCTTCCTCGCCGCCCTGCCCGGCCTGTGGCTGTTGTGGCGGGCGCGGGCGACGATCCGCCGGCTGGACCAGTAGCACGCGGGAAGGCGCCACCGCCCGGGGTGCCCCGCGGCCGAAACGCCGCGTGGCGGTCTACACTCCCGACACACCCCGCTGCATGGGAGGGATCACCATGACTCACTTGACCCGCATCACGTTCGCCGCCGGCCCGGCCGCGGCCCTGGCGATGGCCTTGGCGATGGCACTGCCCGGGGCACCGGCCCACGCCCACAAGCCCGAGCCGAGCGTGGCCCAGCCATATCACGTCGAGGGCACGGTGCTCGGCATGGCCCGTGGCCCGGAACGCCACGACGAGGTCGAGAAGCATCGCTCGGCGGAGTCCTACCGCTTCACCGAACGGGATCGCCACTACATCCAGGACTGGTACGACCGCAACCTGCCGCCGGGGCTGGCCAAGCAGGGAAAGATTCCTCCGGGGCACGCCAAGAGGCTCTCCCGCGGCGAACCCTGGCCTCCCCGGGGCCTCGAGTACGAGCGACTCCCGCGCGACCTGGTACGCCAGCTCCACCCCTTGCCGGACCACCTGCGCTACTACCGCGTCGGCACCGACGTGATCATCGCCGACATGGCCGGCCAGGTGGTCGCCGACGTGATCTACGACGTGCTCAATCGCTGATTGCCGGGGCAGACACCAACGATGTGGTCTGCGACCGGCTAAACCGTTAAGATTCTCCCTTTGCCGGACCGAAGATGCCGCGCCCCGCGCGGCCGGTCCGGCTTGCGATTTACGCCCAGCAAGCGACTTGACGACATGACCGCAGACGAATCCCGGGCCAACGACCCGAAACC
>JAWLHL010000083.1:0-3559 GCA_041690375.1 Guyparkeria sp.
AGATCGCCGGTGAGCGTGAAGGTGTCGTCGCCGGTCTGCTCGATGCCGGTGCTCTTGAACGTCGCTTCCGGGTATTCCTTCACGTGGAAGAAGTCGGCCTCGCGCAGGTGCTTGTCCCGCTCGGCGTGGTTGGAGTCGAGGCTGGCCATGTCGATGGTCACGTCGACGCTGGCATCCTCGATGGCACCGTCCTCGTACTCGAAGCTGCCCTCGAAGTCGTTGAAGCGGCCGTAAAGCCAGGAAAAGCCGAGGTGGTTGATACGCCACTCGATGAAGGCGTGCTGGCCTTCGGTGTCGATGACGTACTCGGCGGCCTGCGCGGTTACCGGCAGGGCGACGGGGGTGGCGATGGCGGCGGCGAGCGCCGCGGTGGTCAGGGTGCGCTTGAACATGGTCATGCTCCTTGGTCGTGATCGTGTGCGGATTGGCCGGGGCGAAGCATGCGCATGAGCGTGCCGTCCCGGTCGATGAACTGGTGCTTGAACGCGGCGATGGTGTGCAGGCCCACCAGCGCGATCAGCGTCCAGGCGAGCCAGCGGTGCACGTCGCCGGCGATGTCCTCCTGGTCGGGCAGGTCGGTGACGGTCGCCGGCACGGAGAACAGGCCGAAGACGTCGATGGCGCTACCGTCGGCCGTGGAGATGAGATAGCCCGCCGCCATCACGGCCAGCAGCAGGACATACATCGCCCCGTGCACGAGGCGCGCGGCAAGCCGTTCCAGTCGTCCCCCGGGGAGTGCCGGCAAGGGATTCAACCCGCGCCAGGCCAGCCGACCGACGACCGCCAGGAACAGCAGTACCCCCAGGGCCTTGTGAATGGCGGGCGCCTGGCGATACCAGGGGTCGTAGTAGCTCAGCTCCACCATCCAGAGCCCCAGGCCGAACAGGCCGAAGACCACCAGGGCCACCAGCCAGTGCAGGGCGATCGCCACCCAGCCGTATCCCTTCCCCGTATTCCGCCAACGCATCTGGACCTGAACCCGCCTCGTCTGTGAACCTGGCAGGAAGTCTGGTCGTTGCCCGGGATGTTTTAAACCTCTAATATCTCAAAACACTGTTGTCGAAAAGAGAACAATATGGACCGGTTCACCGCCCTGGCCACCTTCGTCTGCGTGGCGGACACGGGCTCGATCAGCAACGCGGCCGAACGGCTCGACGTGGCCAAGTCGGCGGTCAGCCGGCGACTGCGGGACCTGGAGACCCACCTGGGCGTGGAACTGTTCCATCGCACCACCCGGCACCTGGCGCTGACATCCTCCGGGGAACAGTTCTATTACCGGGCCCGCCGCATCCTGGCCGATCTCGGCGAGGCGGAAGAGGCGGTGACCCGCCAGCATGGCGAGCTCAGCGGCACCTTGAGGGTCGCCGCGCCACTGTCCTTCGGGCTGATGCACCTGCAACCGGCGATCGACTCATTCATGGCGGCCCACCCCGGCGTCGAGTTCGACCTCGACCTGGACGACGGTGAAATCGATCTCGTCGGCGAGGGTTTCGACCTCGGACTGCGCCTCGCACAGCTGCCGGACTCCACGCTGATGGCCCGGCGGCTGGCGCCGATCCGCAACATCGCCGCCGCCAGCCCCGACTACCTCGCGCGCAACGGGACCCCGACGCATCCCGAGGACCTGGCCGGGCACGACTGCCTGATCTACAGCAACGTGCCCGAGGGCCGGGTCTGGGGCTATACCGACGAGCGCGGACGATGGCGACCGGTGCGCGGGCGGCGACGCCTGCGGGTGAACAACGGCGACTTCCTGCGCGAGGCGGCGATCGGCGGGGCGGGCATCGTCATCGAGCCGACCTTCATCCTGTACCGGGCCATCGCCGAGGGGCGGCTGGTCCCGATCCTCACCGACGTGCCCTGGCCGGAGATCGGGGCCTATGCCGTCTATCCTCAGACGCGTCACCTGTCCGCCCGCGTGCGGGCCTTCATCGACTTCCTCGCCCAGCGCTTCGCCGGCGAACCCTACTGGGACAGCGGGCTTCCGCCGGGCATTTCCGGCGGCCCGGAGTCTGGATATCAATCGAAGTTGGACTAGGAATGATTCTCATTTGACAGCCTCGGGAAGGTTGGCTATCGTGAGCCCGGCCTGGATCGATGCAATTCACCCAACCGCCCGACATACAACAAGAGCCAAGAGGTCTCGATCATGTCCCGATTCTTCCCGCTGGCCGCCCTGGCCCTCGCCACCGCCGGCCTGACTCTTGCCGGATGTGGCGACAACAACGAACAGAATGGCGAAACCGCCGCCGACCAGGGCGACACCACCCTGAACGTCTACTCCGCCCGCAAGGAAGACCTGATCAAGCCGTTGCTGGAACGCTTCACCGACGAGACCGGCATCGAGGTCAAGCTCCTGACCGCCGGCGCGGGCGCCCTGCTCTCCCGCCTGGAAAGCGAAGGCCGCAACACCCCGGCCGACCTGCTGATCACGGTCGACGCCGGCAACCTGCAGCGCGCCAAGGACGCCGGCATTTTCCAGTCGATCGAGTCCGAGACGCTGAACGAGAACATTCCCGCCAACCTGCGCGACGTGGACAACCAGTGGTTCGGCCTCTCGCAGCGCGCCCGCGTGATCTTCACGCACGCCGAGCGGGTCGAGGAAGGCGCGATCACCAGCTACGCCGATCTCGCCGATCCGAAGTTCAAGGGCAAGGTCTGCATTCGCTCCTCGGACAACGTCTACAACCAGTCGCTGGTCGCCTCGCTGATCGCGGAGAAGGGCGAGGAGTGGACCGAGGAATGGGCCCGTGGCCTGGTCGAGAACATGGCGCGCAAGCCGCAGGGCGGCGATCGTGACCAGATCAGCGCCGTGGCCGCCGGCGAGTGCGACATCGCCGTGGCCAACACCTACTACTACGGCGCCATGCAGAACGGCAGCGACAGCGAGCGCGAAGCGGCCAACGCCGTCCGGCTCGTCTGGCCGAACCAGGATGATCGCGGCGCGCACGTCAACGTCTCCGGCGCCGGCATGGTCGCGGCCAGCGACAAGACCGAGGCGGTGACCGAGCTGCTCGAGTTCCTGACCACCGAGGCATCCCAGGAGTGGTACGCCCAGGTGAACAACGAGTTCCCGGTCCGCCCCGGCGTTCCCGCCTCGGAGACGCTCGAGCAGTGGGGTGACTTCAAGGCCGACGACCTGAATCTCTCCCGTCTCGGCGAGCTCAACCCGCAAGCGGTCCGCCTGATGGACCGGGCCGGATGGCAGTAAGAGCCGACGGCACCGCCACCGTCCTGACCGACAGGCCGCCTGCCCTTCGCGGGGCAGGCGGCCTGTCCGCGTGGAAGACGGCCATGGTCCTGGTCACGGCCCTGCTGGCCGTGCCGCTGGCGGTGATCGTGGCCTCCGTGTTCTGGCCGGACAAGTCCACCTGGTCGCACCTGGCCGACACGGTGCTGGCCGACTACGTGCTCAACTCGGCCCTGCTCGCCCTCGGGGTGGGGCTGGGCACGTTCGTCCTCGGCACCGGCACGGCCTGGCTGCTGTCGGTCTGCGAGTTCCCCGGGCGGCGGGTGTTCGAATGGGCGCTGCTGCTGCCACTGGCCATGCCGGCCTACA
>JAWLHL010000084.1:0-3435 GCA_041690375.1 Guyparkeria sp.
GCCTCGGCCACCGTCCCCTCGGCCACCTTGCGGACATTGATCAGCAGGACACGGTCGAAGTAGTCGCTGACGGTCGAGAGATCGTGGTGGACGACCACCACGGTGCGACCCTCCGACTGCAGCGACTTGAGCACGTCGACGATGGCCCTCTCGGTGGCGGCGTCGACGCCGGCGAAAGGTTCGTCGAGCAGGTACAGGTCGGCCCCCTGCGCCAGCGCCCGGGCGAGGAACACCCGCTGCTGCTGGCCGCCGGAAAGCTGGCCGATCTGGCGGTCGGCGAAGTCCTTCATCCCCACGCGGTCGAGGCAATCGAGCGCCCGGGCGCGGTGGCGGTCGCGCACCAGCCCCAGCAGTCCGAGTTCGCGGGCCATGCCCATCAGCACCACGTCGATCACGCGGGTGGGGAAGTCCCAGTCCACCGTGGCGCGCTGCGGCACGTAGGCGATCCGGTGGCGGGCGCGGGGCAGCGGCTCGCCGAAGACCGTCACGGCGCCGGACAGGCGCGGGATGATGCCGAGCGTCGCCTTGAGCGTGGTGGACTTGCCCGCGCCGTTCGGGCCGATGATGGCCGTCATGGAGCCCGGCTCCACGGTCATGTCCAGCGAGAACACCGCCGGTTTCTGCCCGTAGGCCACCGTCAGGCCACGGACCGCCAGCGGCTTGTCCGCCAGTTCGGGCATGCGGCGAGTTCCCTGGGCAGCGCTTTTGAGTGCATCAAGCATCCGGTCTCATCCTTTCACGGCCAGGTTCACGACGACGGGGGCGACCGTCATTGGTCCGACAGGCGGCCCTGCATGCCGCCGGCCGGCGCCTCGCCCCCGAGCGCGCGGGTGATCGTGGTGACATTGTGATCGATCATGCCGATGTAGCTGCCCTCGTAGGAGCCCTCCTTCCCCATCGCGTCGGAGAACAGTTCCCCGCCCAGCGAGATCTCGTGGCCCCGGGAAACCGCCCCCTCGATCAGCGCGCGGATGTTGCGATCGGACACGGAGCTTTCCACGAACACGGCCTGCACGTCGCGGTCGACCAGCATGTCGACCAGGGTACGGATGCGGGACAGCCCGGCCTCGGACTGGGTCGAGATGCCCTGGATGCCGACCACCTCGAAGCCGTAGGCTTGACCGAAATAGCCGAAGGCGTCGTGAGCGGTCAGCAGCACCCGGCTCTCGTCGGGCACGGTGGCCGTCGTCTCACGGGCGTAGTCGGCGAGGCGGTCGAGCTCGTCGAAATAGGCATCGGCGTTCTCGCGGAAGGTCTGCTCCGATTCCGGGCGCGCCTCGATCAGCGCATCGCGGACGACGCGCACCACCCTGGCCCACAGCTCGGGGACCATCCAGACGTGCGGGTCGAGCCGGTCGTCGTAGTCCTCGTGCGCCAGGAGATCGTCCTTCGGCAGGGACTCGGCCACGGCGACCACCGACTGGCGACGGGCGAGCCTCTCGAGAAAATCCTCCATCTGCGCCTCGAGGTACAGGCCGTGCCAGAGCACTAGGTCCGCGCGCGTCATCGCCACGATATCGCTCCGCGTCTGGCGATAGCCGTGCGGGTCGACGCCGGACCCCATCAGCGCCCGGACCTCCACCCGGTCCCCGCCGACCTCGCGGGCCGCGTCGGCGATCATGCCGGTGGTGGCGACCACCTGCAGACGCTCCCCCGCCTGCGCCATGCCCGAAAGACAGAGCACACCGGCGAGCGACAGCAGCACCCCACGCCAGCGCCCGAGCAGCGAACGCTTTTTCATTGTCGATCTCCCGTGTCGATATCCATCCGTCCCGCCAGGTACCAGTCTGCGCGCAGACTGGTCGCGGGAGGAATTAGGCTTGCCTAACTTTCATGAAATCTACCGCCTGACCCTGCCACGTGTCAATGGAGCGACAACCGTTGCGCCGGACGGCGACCGGTCGCTTGCATCCCCGGTTCGGAAACGGAGCGAGACCGCCGTCCGGGGCGAACAGGCTAAGGGGAGAATAAGGGAACGAGCGGCCGACGGCCGCGGGGATCAGATCCGGGGTTCGCGCACCCGCAGGGCAGCCTGGCCGGTCTCGGTCGACAGGCTGTTGATGATGTGACAGAAGAGCTCCGCGGTCTTCTGCGCATCGTAGAGGGCTGCGTGCGCCCGGCTGTTGTCCCAGTCGAAGCCGGCGGCGGTGACCGCCTTTGCCAGCACGGTCTCGCCGACGGCCACCGCGGCGGCGGTGACCGTGTCCAGCGTGGAGAAGGGATGGAAGGGATTGCGCTTGTAGCCGGTGCGCTCGCAGGCGGCCTTGACCACGGCGAGGTCGAACGGCGCGTTGTGTCCCACCAGGATGGCGCGGCGGGCGTTGAGGGCCTTTACCTGCCGGCGGATGGGGCGGAAGAAGGCATCCAGGGCAGCGCGCTCCTCCATCGCCTCGCGCTCCGGGTCGGACGGGTCGATGCCGTGGATCTTGATCGAGACCGGGTCGACCGCCGTCAGCGCGCTGGGATGCACCGAAACGGCGATCTCCTCGCCCGGGTGGAGCCGCCCGTGCTCGTCGACGTCCAGCAGCACGGCCGCCAGCTCCAGCAGGGCGTGCCCCTGCGGGTCGAGCCCGCCGGTCTCGACGTCCACCACCACGGGCACGAAGCCGCGAAAGCGACGAGCGATGTTGGGGATTTCCTGCTCGGTCCGCTCTGCGCTCATCGGTGTCGGCTCACTCCAGTCCCAGCCGGTCGCGCCAGGAGGTGACGGTGTTGTGCATCAGCATGGCGATGGTCATCGGCCCCACCCCGCCGGGCACCGGCGTGATGAACCCGGCCCGCTCGGCGGCGGCGTCGAAGTCCACGTCGCCGTGCAGCGAGCCGTCCTCGCGCCGATGGATGCCGACGTCGATGACGATCGCGCCTTCCTTGATCCACTCGCCCCGGACCAGCCCGGGCTTGCCCGCGGCCACGACCACCAGGTCCGCCCGGCGGACATGCTCGGCCAGCTCCCGCGTGAAGCGGTGACAGACCGTCACGGTCGCCCCGGCCAGCAGCAGTTCGAGCGCCATGGGACGGCCGACGATGTTCGAGGCCCCCACGACCACCGCCTCCATGCCGTGCAGGTCGCGCCCGGTCTCCTCGAGCAGGCGCATCACCCCGAAGGGCGTGCAGGGACGCAGCCCGGGGCGGCGGATGGCCAGTCGGCCGATGTTCGCCGGGTGGAACCCGTCGACGTCCTTGTCCGGGTCGATGCGGTCGATGATCGAGTCGGCGCTCAGGTGATCGGGCAACGGCAGCTGCACCAGGATGCCGTCGACGCGCGGATCGGCGTTCAGCTCGTCGACCAGGGCGTCGAGCTCGACCTGGGTGATGCTCTCGTCGAGATCGTGGGAAAAGGAGACGATGCCGAGCTTGGCGCAGGCCTTGCGCTTGTTGGCGACATAGACCGACGAGGCCGCGTCCGCACCCACCTGCACCACGGCCAGCCCGGGG
>JAWLHL010000085.1:0-3218 GCA_041690375.1 Guyparkeria sp.
CGGCTACTCGGTCAGCGGCCGGGCCGTGATCGCCGAGAATGCCGACCGCGAATCGATCGACTGGGAGGCGCACGTCGTCGATTGGCCGCTCGAGGAGAGTGAGTAGCCACACGCAATGTGCCCAGCCGTCAATCCAGCCGGATCATCCGCAGCCGCAGGGCGTTGCCGATCACGCTCACCGAGGAGAACGACATCGCCGCGGCGGCGATGATCGGCGAGAGCAGCAGCCCGAAGACCGGATACATCACGCCCGCGGCGATCGGGATGCCGGCGGCGTTGTAGGCGAAGGCGAAGAAGAGGTTCTGGCGGATGTTGCGCATGGTGGCCTTCGACAGGCGATGCGCCTGCACCAGCCCGTCGAGATCCCCGCGCAGCAGGGTCACCCCGGCGCTCTCGATGGCCACGTCCGTGCCGCTTCCCATGGCGATGCCCACGTCCGCCGCGGCCAGTGCCGGGGCATCGTTCACCCCGTCGCCGGCCATGGCGACCACGTGGCCTTCGCGGCGTAGTTGCTCGATCACCTCGCTCTTGCCCTCGGGCAGGACCTCGGCGCGCACCGCGTCGATGCCGATCTGGCGGGCGACGGCCTCGGCGGTCGCCTGAGAGTCGCCGGTGAGCATCACCACCTCGAGCCCGGCTTCCTGCAGGCGGCGAACCGCATCCGGCGTCGATTCGCGGATCGGATCGGCGATGGCCAGCACGCCGGCGGGCCCATCGTCCACGGCGGCGAAGATCACGGTGGCCCCTTCATCGCGCAGCCGGTCGGCCTCGTCGGTCAGCTCGTCGACGTTCACCTTCTGGTCGTCCATCAGGGCGCGGTTGCCGACGAGCAGGCGCCGGCCCTCGATGCGCCCGATCACGCCCTTGCCGTTCTTCGCATCGAAGTCCTCCGCCTCTGCCAGCTCGAGGCCGCGCTCGTTTGCCTCGTTGACGATCGCCTCGGCCAGCGGGTGCTCGCTGCCCCGTTCGAGGCCGGCGACCAGGCGCAGCAGCTCGTTCTCGTCGTGTGAACCGGCCGGACGAATCGCGGTGACGCGGGGCCTGCCCTCGGTGAGCGTGCCGGTCTTGTCGATTACGAGCGTGTCGACCTTTTCCATCCGTTGCAGGGACTCGGCGTCGCGTATCAGCACGCCGGCCTGGGCGCCCCGGCCGACCCCGACCATGATCGACATGGGTGTTGCCAGCCCCAGGGCGCAGGGACAGGCGATGATCAGCACGCTGACCGCGGCGATCAGGGCATAGGCCATGGCAGGTGACGGGCCGACGATCGACCAGGTGACGAAGGAGATCACGGCCGCGACGATGACGCCGGGCACGAACCACGCGGCCACGCGGTCGGCCAGCCCCTGGATCGGGGCCCGGCTGCGTTGGGCCTTGGCCACCATCTGCACGATCTGCGCGAGCATGGTGTCCCGCCCGACCTTGTCGGCACGCATGATGAAACTGCCCTGGCCGTTGATGCTGCCGCCGATCACCGTGTCCCCGGTCCCGCGGGCGACCGCCATGGGCTCGCCGGTGACCATGGATTCGTCGACGTTCGATCGGCCCTCGAGGATCTCGCCGTCCAGCGGGACCTTGTCCCCGGGACGCACCCGCAACCGGTCGCCCACCTCGACCTCGTCCAGCGAGACCTCCTTCTCCTCGCCGTCCCGGAGGCGTCGCGCCGTGGCGGGCGCCAGGTCGAGCAGGGCGCGGATGGCCCCGGAGGTCTTCTCGCGCGCCCGCAGTTCCAGCACCTGGCCGAGCAGGACCAGGACGACGATGACCGCGGCCGCCTCGAAGTAGACCGCCACCGAGCCGTCCGGTTGGCGGAAGGCGGGCGGGAACAGCCCGGGCGCGACGGTCGCGACCAGGCTGTAGGCCCAGGCCACGCCGGTACCCATGGCGATCAGGGTGAACATGTTGAGCTGGCGGCCGACCACCGACCGCCAGCCGCGGATGAAGAACGGCTTGCCGGCCCAGAGCACGACCGGTGTGGCGAGTGCCAACTGAATCCAGTTGCCGGTCTGTTGGGCGAGCCATCCCGGCAGGTCGACGAAATGCCCGCCCATCTCGAGGATCACCAGCGGCAGGGCGAAGAGCAGCCCGATCCAGAAGCGGCGCGACATGTCGGCCAGTTCCGGGTTGGCTTCGTCGTCCGCGGTGACCGTCTCCGGCTCCAGCGCCATGCCGCAGATCGGGCAGCTGCCCGGCCCCTGCTGGCGGATCTCCGGGTGCATGGGGCAGGTGTAGACGGCGTCCGGCTCGCCTGCTTCGTCGTGTTCTTCGGCACTATCCTCGCGGTGGAGAAAACGCTCGGGATCCTGCTCGAAACGCGCCTTGCAGCGCCCGGAACAGAAGTGAAAGGTCTCGCCCCGGTAGTCGCTGTGGTGTTCCGTCGCTTCCGGGTCGACGGTCATCCCGCATACCGGGTCGGTCGCGGTTGTTCGCTCCTCTCGTGATGCTCGCGTCATGGCCGATCACCTCGCGGATTGCTCCTGTCGGCAGCGGTGTGCCTGTCTGGAGCATAGACCCGTCCACCATGGACGGAGGGCAACCGGCCGGTCTCCCACGGCAGATCGCCTAGGCACAGGGCGGGGGTGTCGCCCCCGGTCGCTCGGGGATAGACTTGGCAGGTCAGGCCATCAGGGCCAGGATTCAATCGACAGGGAAGGAATCATGGAAGAACAACGACGACACTCGGGGCTGGGTATCGCCTCGTTCATCACCGGCACCGCCGCGATGGTGCTGATGTTCCTGCTGCTCGTGGTGGCCGGCGCGCTGGAGGCCTCCACGCCGGGCGGCATGGACGAGCAGTCGGCCGCTGCCGTGATCGTGGGATCGTTCCTGATCCTATTCATCCTGACGTCGGTGGTCGCGCTGGGGCTGGGCATCGCCGGGCTGTTCCAGCGGGAGCGCCGCAAGGTCTTTCCCATCCTGGGCACGGTTTTCTCCTCGTTCACCGTGCTCGGCACCATCTTCGTGGTGATGGTGGGACTGGCGATGGGCTAGCGCTTGAGCTTGTCCCGCAGGCAGGTCATCAGCGCCGCCTCGTCGGGTGGCTGGCCACTCTGCTGGGCCTGCCACAGGGCCTCGCCGAGACAGTCGATCATCTCGTGTTCCGCCGCCAGCGGATCACCCTTGCTCAGGCTCAGCTCCGAATGCACGCCGCGGATGCCCGCGGGACGGTCGGTCTGCACCATCTCGCGCAGGGACAGGTGCATGCTCATGTGCAGGAA
>JAWLHL010000086.1:0-3196 GCA_041690375.1 Guyparkeria sp.
TGGACTCGCGGGCATTCCGGCCATCCCGAGAACGAGCGAGCCGATCAACTCGCCAACCGCGCCATGGACGAGGCGGCCAAGGGTTGTCTAGACCTCTGAGCGCCGCCGCTTAAGGCACGACCTGACGAGCTCGCCGACCGGTCCGAGGACCTCCCTACGGGTCGGACTGCCACGTGCCGCTGCACGCCGTTGCCAATCGACCGCCGGGGTTTGCGTGTCTGCCTGCCCTCCGGCATTGCCCATTCGTCGAGAATTTTTTCTAGGCTTGTTTCGAACGAGCATCCCTTGGGGCTCGGCAGCTGATCGGCCCCGTCGTGGCGTCCTGCCATCCGGGTTTTCCAGGCTGAGGGCTTTCGGCGCACGATCATGACGGACGATTCGAAACCTGCCACGACGTGGCATGCACGGCGACCGGAGACGGTCCTCGAGACGCTCGGTTCCCGCTCCAAGGGGTTGGAAACCGACGAGGTCGAGGCGAGGCTGGCCGAGCACGGCCGCAACCGGCTGCCGGAAGCGGCCCGGCCGAGTGCCTGGCGACGTCTGCTGCGCCAGTTTCACAACATCCTCATCTACGTACTGCTGGTTTCGGCGGCCATCACCGCGCTGATGACGCACTGGGTCGACACTGCCGTGATTGTCGCGGTGGTGGTGGCCAATGCGGTGATCGGCTTCATCCAGGAGGGGCGCGCCGAGCAGGCGATGGAGGCCATCCGCAAGATGTTGGCCCTGAAGGCCGGCGTGATCCGGGAAGGCCGCCGACAGGCGGTGGCTGCCGAGGACCTCGTGCCCGGCGACATCGTCCTGCTGGAGGCTGGCGATCGTGTGCCGGCCGACCTGCGCTTGCTTGAGGTCCATGACCTGCGAATTCAGGAGGCCGTGCTGACCGGTGAATCGCTGGCGGTGGAGAAGCGGTCCGATCCGGTGGATGCCAACGCGGCCCTGGGTGACCGGCAGTCCATGGCGTTCAGCGGCACGCTGGTAACCCGCGGGCAGGGGCGGGGTGTGGTCGTGGCCACCGGCGAGTCGACCGAGATCGGTCGCATCTCCGGCATGCTAGCCGGCGTTGAGACGCTGACCACGCCGCTGGTCCGGCAGATGAACCGGTTCGGGCGCTGGCTCACTGCCGTCATCCTGGTCATCGCCGCCATGATCCTTGGGCTGGGGACCTGGTGGCGGGAGATGGCGTTCGAGGAACTGTTCATCGCCGTGGTCGGCTTGTCGGTGGCGGCCATCCCCGAGGGACTGCCGGCCGTGCTGACCATCACGCTGGCGGTCGGGGTGCAGGCGATGGCGCGGCGGCATGCCATCGTCCGGCGTCTGCCGGCGATCGAGACCGTCGGATCGGTGTCCGTGATCTGCACCGACAAGACCGGCACGCTGACTCGCAACGAGATGGCGGTTGCCGTGGTCGAGTCCGGTGACGAGGAGTACACGGTTTCCGGCGAGGGCTATTCCCCGGTCGGCCAGGTGTTCCAGATGGACGAGCCGGTCGACGGCGCGGCCGATCGTGCGCTCTCGGAGCTGGCCCGGGCGGGCCTGCTGTGCAACGACTCCAGTCTCGACCAGCAGGGCGACGAGTGGCGCGTCGAGGGCGACCCCATGGAAGGAGCCCTGGTCGCATTCGCCGGTCGGGCCGGGCTGGAGGCGGACAAGGAGCGCGCCGCCTGGACCCGAAGTGACGCGATCCCCTTCGATGCCGAGCATCGTTTCATGGCCACGCTCGACCATGATCACGAGGGCCACGCCTGCATCTTCGTCAAGGGGGCGCCCGAGCAGTTGCTCTCGATGTGCGACCGGGAGCGGTTGGCGGACGGGGAAACGCGCTCGCTTGACACCGATCGCTGGCATGATCGGGCCCACGATCTGGCATCCCGGGGACACCGGGTGCTCGCGCTGGCTTTTCTCCCGGTCGACCCGGAACACACGGTACTCGAGCGCAGCGACGTTGAGGATGGGCTGGTGCTCCTGGGATTGCTCGGCCTGTCCGACCCGCCCCGGCCGGAGGTGCCGGATGCTGTCGCCGAATGCCGCCAGGCCGGCATCCGCGTGAAGATGATCACCGGGGATCATGCCGGTACGGCCATGGCCATTGCCGAACAGATCGGTCTGGAGAATCCTTCGGAAGCGCTCACCGGGGCGGATATTGAGAAGCTCTCCGACGACGACTTGCGCGAGCGGGTCGCCGGGATCGATGTCTACGCCCGGACCAGCCCCGAGCACAAACTGCGGCTGGTAGAGGCGCTGCAGGCTCGCGGGCACAGCGTGGCGATGACCGGCGACGGCGTGAACGATGCCCCGGCGCTCAAGCGGGCAGATGCGGGGATCGCGATGGGACAACGAGGCAGCGAGGCGGCCAAGGAAGCCGCCGACCTGGTGCTGGCCGACGACAACTTCGCCTCGATCGTTGCCGGCATCCGCGAGGGGCGCACGGCCTACGACAACATCAAGAAGGTGATCAGCTGGACGCTGCCTACCAACGCGGGCGAGGCCCTGACCATTATCGTGGCCCTGCTACTGGGCATGACCCTGCCGATTACCCCGATCCAGATTCTTTGGATCAACCTGATCACCGCCACGACGCTTGGGCTGGCACTCGCCTTCGAGCCGCCCGAGGCGGGCACCATGCGCCGCCCGCCGCGCCCCATCGACGAGTCGATCCTGACCGGCGGATGGATGATTTACATCGCCTTTGTCGGGCTGGTGTTTCTCGTCGGGGTGTTCGGCGTGTATGACTACGCTATCGAGCAGGGATATTCGTTGGAACTGGCGCGAACGATGGCGATGAACACGCTGGTCGTGATGGAGATCTTCCAGCTGTTCTTCATCCGCAACATCCATGGTTCCTCGCTGTCCCGGGACGCGATTCGCGCCACCCGCCCGGTCTGGCTGGCGGTGATCGTGGTGATACTCGCCCAGTTCGCCATCACTTACCTTTCCGTCCTGCAGGCCGTGTTCGAGACCGAGGCCGTGGGCGTCGCAGACGGTCTCATCGTAGTCGCCATCGGGGTGGCATCCTATGCCCTGATGGAGCTGTACAAGGCGATCGGTCGCCGGGTTTCCGGCTCCTGGGGCTGATGAGAGTCGTGCGAGCAGTAGTCATGATGGGACAATCATTTTCCGCGCCCTTCCGGATGGCGTTTTCCGCAGGAACTCATTCACGATGAAACAATGGATGTCACGCAATGCCGGCCGGCTG
>JAWLHL010000087.1:0-3189 GCA_041690375.1 Guyparkeria sp.
TCGCGCTTGGCACGGCTTACCTTGTTTTGCTGAACGGCCATGGTTTTCTACCTCCAAAATGATCAAGACGCGCCGGGGCGCGCCTGCTGCTAGCTACACGTTATTCTCATCGGCCCCGTTCGACTCGCGAACGGGGCCGGAATTCAATCGTCCCTGCCGGGGCCCCTCTTCAGCGCGGCCAGGGCGGCGAAGGGGTTCTCGCCCTCCTCGTCGCTCGCCGACTCGTCGATGCGACCCGACTCGTAGGCCTGACCCCGGGCAAGTTCCGAGCAGGCCTCCTCGTGCACCGGCATGAGCGGCACGGCCATGAGGATCTCGTCCTCGAGCAGGTCGAGCAGACGAACCCGCCCCTCGCGACCCAGCACGACCGGCTCGGTCTCCGCCTCGACGTGCTCGGCCTGCTCCTCGCTGAACACGAAGGTCACCCGCGATGCCACCGCGACCGACAGCACCACCGGTTCCCGGCAGCGCGAGCACTCCAGCTCCAGCGGCGCGCTCACCCGGATGTCGGCCTGCAGGGGATGCACCCCCTGCCCCTCGAAGAATCTCACCTCGTAGGCGGCAAGCCCGCCTTCCGGGGTGATCTCGCGGCAACGGGGCAGGCCCGCCAGCGGAACCTCGCCGGACTCCACCGCTTCCTGCCGGCACGCCGCGCGAACATCCAGGGGAATGGTCAGCCGCCCGGATGCCCGCTCGGTGTCCGTCTGGCTGTCGTTTCTCGGCATCGCGTCAGGCCCTTGGCGAGAAGACCGGGCCGATCGAGACCGACCGGTGCTTGCAAGCGGGAATCTTAATCCGCTAAGTTTACCGGCTTCTCACACTTTCGCCAAACACAATGCCAAACGCTCCCGACAGGCTGATCCTCGCCTCCGGCTCGGCGACCCGCCGCGCCCTGCTCGACCGGTTGCAGCTCCACTACACGGTCGACCCGGCCGACATCGACGAGACCATCGCCCCCGATGAGCCCGCCAGCGATGCCTGCCGGCGCCTGGCGCGAGAGAAGGCCGCACGCGTGGCCAGCCGACACCCGGGGGCCGTGGTCCTGGGCTCCGACCAGATGCTCGCCTGGCGTGGCGGCATCCTCGGCAAGCCCGGCGATGCCGAATCCGCCCGCCGGCAGCTCGCCCGGATCGCCGGCGAGGCGATCACCTTCCACGTGGCGATCAGCCTCGTCTGCCCCGACGGGCGGCACCTCGACTGGCACGAGACCGTCGAGGCGCGCATGCGCACCCTCACCGAGCGGGAGATCGCCCGGTACGTCGAGATCGAGCAGCCCTTCGACTGCGCCGGCAGCATGCGCTCGGAGGGGCTGGGCGTCTGCCTGGTCGAGCACATGGACAGCCACGATCCCAGCGCCATTCTCGGCATGCCCCTGATCGCCACAGCCCGGCTGCTGCGCGAGGCGGGCATCGACCCCCTGCAGGCCGGCTGACAGCGGCCTTTCGGCGCCAGCGTTTCAGCCGCAACATTCCCAACCCACCCGCGTGCAGCATGGCCCCGCGGTGCGGGGACGCCCGTCGCGCCGGGCCCACAGAAGTGCCGGCGCCCCCCCCGCGAGAACGGTTTCCGGCGACACTCCGGCGGCAACCTGAGCCATGACGAGACCGGGCTGCCCGACCAGGGCCTGCCCCACATGACGGACGGAGTTCCGGCATTTGACGCCCCCGCTCCCTTGGAGTAAAACCACCGCTTTCCCATCGCAAGGATGTCGACGTGACACTGCTCATCGCTGCGCTGCTGGGCGTCATCCAGGGCGTCTTCATGTTCCTGCCCGTCAGCTCGACAGCCCACCTGGTGCTTACCCAGCACTGGCTGATCCAGAGGGGCCATGACCTGCCGCCCCCGGACAGCCCCGAGATGATCCTGTTCGACCTGGTGGTGCACGTCGGCACGCTGGTCTCGATCGTGGTGGTGTTCTGGTCCAGCCTGTGGCGCTTTTCGCGGAACGCGGCCACCGGCGCGCTGCACTGGGCTTCGGCCGAGGGACGCCACGAGGGCATGCCGCTGTACGTGCGCCTGTTCCTGCTGGGCATGCTGTCGGTGCTGGCCACCGCCGCGATCGGCTTCACCCTCAAGGCCACCTTCGAGCACGTCTTCGCGACCCCGGTGATGATCGGCTTCACGCTGATCCTGACCGGCATCCTGCTGTGGTGGACCGACAAGCTCGGCCCGCGCCGGCGCGGCCTCAAGGGGATCAACGCCAAGGTGGCGACGGTGATCGGCGTGGCCCAGGGCTTCGCGCTGGTGCCGGGCCTGTCGCGCAGCGCCATGACCATCGTCTTCTCGCTGTTCACCGGCCTCAAGCGCCGCTGGGCCGCCGAGTACAGCTTCTTCCTGGCCATCCCCACCATTCTCGCCGCCACCCTGGTGCAGAGCCTGGAGGTCTGGGGTGAGTTCGGTCTCAATGGCGTCAGTCTGGAAGCCCTGGCCGTCGGCTTCGTGGTCTCGGCCCTCGTGGGCATCGTCTTCCTGAAACTGGTGGTCTACTTCCTGTATCGCGCCCAGCTCAAGATCTTCTCCTTCTACGTCTGGCTTCTGGCCGCGGCCATCCTGATGGGCTGGGTCGACCTGCCGGCCTGAGCCCCTCCGTTCGCGAAATCAGCCCGCCGCCCCCTTGCCTGAGGAGACCGGGACGGCCGCTGAGGCGGCCTTCGCGCGCCAGGCAAGCTCGCACAACGCTTCACCACCCTGTGCGAGCTTGCCTGCAAGCGAAACGCGCCGACCGGCGCGTGCCCCCGGGTGAGAAATCGAGGAGTCACACCGAAGCCGGGACAGCCGCCTGCGGCGGCTTTCGCGGGCGAGGCCCGCTCGCACGGGGCCGCGGTTCGCGCAGGTCAGGCTGCAAAACCCAACATCACGATCGCCGAGCGGGTTCTACCCCGATGTTGGGCTTCATTCCATCCAGCCCAACCTGCGCCTACGTCGAACCGGGATAACCCCCGGCGCGGCAGGCGCGCTCGCACGGCGCTTCGCCCCCCTGTGCGAGCTTGCCTGCAAGCGAAACGCGCCGCCAGGTGCGTGTCCCCGCGTGAGAAATCGAGGAGTCACACCGAAGCCGGGACAGCCGCCTGCGGCGGCTTTCGCGGGCGCGGCCCGCTCGCACGGGGCCGCGGTTCGCGCAGGTCGGGCTGCAAAACCCAACATCACGATCGCCGAGCGGGTTCTACCCCGATGTTGGGCTTCATTCCA
>JAWLHL010000088.1:0-3021 GCA_041690375.1 Guyparkeria sp.
GTGGCCCCGGTGGCGGTGGCCCTGATCGCCCGGCAGATGTTCAACCCGACGATGGGGCCGCTCAACCAGTTCATGAGCCTCCTCGGCTTCCCGAACCTTCCCTACCTCACCACCACGGAATGGGCGCTCGGCGCCATCATCGCCGTCGAGGTCTGGCAGTGGACGCCCTTCGTCATCCTGATGATGCTGGCCGGCCTGCAGACCCTGCCGGGCGACGTCTACGAGGCGGCGGAACTGGAGAACGCGACGCCCTGGCAGCAGTTCTGGGGCATCACATTCCCGCTGATGCTGCCGATCTCCGTGGCGGTCGTCTTCATCCGCCTGATCGAGAGCTACAAGATCCTCGACACCGTCTTCGTGATGACCGGCGGCGGGCCGGGCATCTCCACGGAGACGCTGACGCTGTTCGCCTACCAGGAGGGATTCAAGAAGTTCAACCTTGGCTACACCTCGGCGCTGAGCTTCCTGTTCCTCATCGTCATCACCGTCATCGGCGTCGTCTACCTCGCCATCCTCAAGCCGACCCTGGAGAAGCACAGATGAGCGCGCTGGGCGGCGGTTCGACCGGACGGCGGCTGGCCCTGATCGGCTGCCTCCTCTGGTTCGCCTTCACGATCTTCCCGCTCTATTGGATCTTCATCACATCGTTCAAGTCGCCGCCGGCGGTGAACGGGGGGCCGACCTACCTTCCCTTCATCGACTTCGAGCCGACGCTGGACGCCTGGCGCGACCTCTTCTCCGGCACCCGCGGGCAGTTCTTCAGCAACACCCTCGCCTCCACCATCGTCGGCCTGTCCGCCTCGGTCCTGGCGACGGCGGTCGGGGCGATGGCGGCCTACGCGCTGGTGCGCTTCCCCTTCCGCGTCCGCCTGGGCGCCGGCCTCGCCTTCGTCGCGGTCGCGCTCGGGGGCTACATCGTGGGGCACAACTGGCTCGGGCTCGGCCGCGCCGAGGCGCTGATCTGGTCCTTCGTCGCCGCGCTGGTGGTGTCAATCCTCGCCAACCGGATGCGGCTGCCCGGGCCGGTGCTCGGCAACGGCGACATCGTCTTCTGGTTCGTCAGCCAGCGCATGTTCCCGCCCATCGTCACCGCCTTCGCGCTGTTCCTGATGTACACCGAGGTCGGGCGCATGGGCTTCAAGCTGGTCGATACCTACATCGGCCTGACGCTGGCCTACGTCGCCTTCTCCCTGCCGATCGTGATCTGGCTGATGCGCGACTTCTTCGCCGCGCTGCCGGTCGAGGTCGAGGAGGCGGCGATGGTCGACAACGTGCCGTCCTGGCGGATCTTCTTCGGCATCGTGCTGCCCATGTCGGTGCCGGGCCTCGCCGCCACCTTCATGATCACCCTCGCCTTCGTCTGGAACGAGTTCCTCTTCGCGCTCTTCCTGACGAACTCCAGGTGGCAGACGCTTCCCATCCTCGTCGCCGGCCAGAACAGCCAGCGCGGCGACGAATGGTGGGCGATCGCCGCCGCCGCCCTGATCGCCATCATCCCGATGATGGTCATGGCGGCCGCCCTCAGCAGGCTGATGCGGTCCGGCCTGCTGCTCGGCGCCATCAAGTGACCGCCGCAACGAGAAAGTCACCAGGGGAGCGAACCATGAAGAAGCATCTGTTGGGCACGGCGGCCGCGGCCGTCCTAGTCGCCGCGGCATCAAACGCGAGCGCCCAGACCTGCGATCCGGACTACAGCGGCGTCACGCTGACCGCCGCGTCGCAGACCGGCCCCTACATCGCCTCCGCGCTGCAGCTTGCGGCCGAGGAGTGGACCAAGAAGACCTGCGGCACGGTCAACGTCGTGGAGTTCCCCTGGTCGGAGCTCTATCCGAAGATCGTCACCTCGCTAACCTCCGGCGAGGACACCTTCGACCTGATCACCTTCGCGCCGGCCTGGTCGCCGGACTTCACCGACTTCCTGTCGGAAGTGCCGGAGGCCATGCGCAGCGGCGAGACCTGGAACGACATCGCTCCGGTCTACCGCGACCGCCTGATGGTGTGGAACGGCAAGACGCTGTCGCAGACCATCGACGGCGACGTGCACACCTACTACTACCGCACGGATCTCTTCGAAGATCCCGCGGAGCAGGAGGCCTTCAAGGCGAAGTACGGCCGCGACCTCGCCCCGCCGGCGACCTGGGACGAGTACCTCGAGGTGGCCGAGTTCTTCCAGCGGCCGGACGACGGCCTGTGGGGCAGCGCGGCGGCCTACCGTCGCGGCGGCCAGCAGTTCTGGTTCCTGTTCTCGGTGGCCGCGGCCTACGCCGCCCATCCGGACCACCCGGGCTCGTTCTTCTTCGACCCGGAGACCATGGACGCCCAGGTCAACAACGCGGGCTGGGTGAAGGGCCTCGAGACCTACATCGCGACCTCCAAGGTGTCCCCGCCGAACGCGCTGCAGTTCTCCTTCGGCGAGACCATCGCCGCCCATGCCGGCGGCCAGGTCGCGCAGTCCTGGGGCTGGGGCGACACCGGCACGGTGGTGGCCGACCCGAAGCAGTCGAAGGTGCCGGGCACCATCGGCTCGACGCTGCTGCCGGGCTCCACGCAGGTCTGGAACTACAAGACCGGCCAGTGGGACGAATACCCGGAGGTCGTCCGCTCGCCGTTCATGGCGTTCGGCGGCTGGCAGGCGGCGGTGCCGCAGTCCTCCAACAACCAGGAGGCGGCCTGGAACTTCATTGAGTTCATGAGCTCGCCCGAGATCTCCGGCAAGGCGGCGATCACCGGCGGAACGGGCATCAACCCGTACCGCACGTCGCACTTCAAGGACCTGTCGCTGTGGACCTCGATCATGTCCGAGCCGGAGGCGAAGAGCTACCTCGCCGCCCAGGAGGGCTCGCTGGCGGCCGACAACGTCGTCCTCGACATGCGCCTGCCGGGCTACTTCTCCTACACCGAGGTGCTGGAGATCGAGCTCTCCAAGGCGCTGGCCGGCGACGTCACCGCGCAGGAGGCGCTCGACACCGTCGCGGCGGAATGGAACCGCCTCACCGACGAGTTCGGGCGTGACAGCCAGCT
>JAWLHL010000089.1:0-3014 GCA_041690375.1 Guyparkeria sp.
ACTTCCGGGGTGCCCGCGGCCCACTCGATGCCGGCGTAGATGTCCTCGGAGTTCTCGCGGAAGATGACCATGTCGGTCTTCTCCGGGTGCTTGACCGGGCTGGGCGTGCCGGTGAAGTAGCGTACCGGGCGCAGGCAGACGTAGAGGTCGAGCTTCTGGCGCAGGGCGACGTTCAGCGAGCGGAAGCCGCCGCCGACCGGCGTGGTCAGCGGGCCCTTGATGGAGACCACGTAGTCGCGGATCGCCTCCATGGTCTCGGCGGGCAGGCCGCTGCCGTCCGGGTAGACCTTGGTGGACTTCTCGCCGGCGTAGACCTCCATCCAGGCGATCCGGCGCTTGCCGCCGTAGGCCTTCTCCACGGCCGCGTCGATGACCTTGCGCATCACCGGGGTGACGTCCACCCCGATGCCGTCACCCTCGATGAAGGGGATGATCGGCCGGTCCGGCACGGTCAGCGCACCGTCGGCGGTGACGGTGATCTTGTCGCCCTCGGGGATGGTGATCTTCTCGAAACCCATGTGTTCTCTCCTGGCTGGATGCGTGGCTCGCGGACGGGGTGAACCCGCCTGCTCGAATGGGCGGCATTATACCGATTCGGTCCGTCCGCCGATGCGGGCGCGAATTCAGTTCGGACGGCGAATCATCGGCCCGTCGGCCGCCGGCGGAAAAAATTTTTCTCCCACCTCTTGAAATCGTCCCGACCGTTCCTAATATTGGCACTCGAGTCGGGCGAGTGCTAACAAGGCCCCTCCAGGCCCCGCCCTCCGTCCCGGCGCGCTCAAACTTGTCGAAATCCCTTTTTCTGTGTCAACGCATGGAGTAACCGCATGAAAATCCGTCCTTTGCATGATCGTGTGCTGGTAAAGCGCGAAGAAGAAGAACGCAAGACCGCCGCTGGCATCGTTCTGCCGGACTCGGCCTCCGAGAAGCCCAACCGTGGCGAGATCATCGCCGCCGGCCCGGGCAAGTCGAACGACAAGGGTGAAGTTCGCGCCATGGGCGTGAAGGTCGGCGACAAGGTGCTGTTCAGCCAGTACGCCGGCACCAAGGTCAAGGTCGAAGACGAAGAACTGCTGATGATGGGCGAAGACGACATCCTCGCCGTCATCGAAGAGTAATCCCTCGGCGAGTTTCCTCTCCGAACGGTAACGAATCAGCACAAGGAGCATATCGAATATGTCTGCCAAAGAAGTCCGCTTTTCCACCAGCGCCCGCGATCGCATGCTGCGTGGCGTCAACACCCTGGCCGACGCGGTCAAGGTCACCCTGGGCCCGAAGGGTCGTAACGTCGTCATCGAGAAGAGCTTCGGCGCCCCGGCCGTGACCAAGGACGGCGTTTCCGTCGCCCGCGAGATCGAGCTCGAGGACAAGTTCGAGAACATGGGCGCGCAGATGGTCAAGGAAGTCTCTTCCCAGACCGCGGACGTCGCCGGTGACGGCACCACCACCGCGACCGTGCTGGCCGCCGCCATCGTGCGCGAAGGCGTCAAGGCCGTCGCCGCGGGCATGAACCCGATGGACCTCAAGCGCGGCATCGACCGTGCCGTCGAGGCAGCCGTTGGCGAGCTCAAGAGCCTGTCCAAGCCCTGCACCGACAACAAGGCGATCGCCCAGGTCGCCACCATCTCCGCGAACTCCGACAAGAAGGTCGGCGAGATCATCGCCGAGGCCATGGAGCGCGTGGGCAAGGACGGCGTGATCACCGTCGAGGAAGGCTCGGGCTTCGAGGACGAGCTGGACGTGGTCGAGGGCATGCAGTTCGACCGTGGCTACCTCTCGCCGTACTTCGTCAACAACCAGAAGCAGATGCTGGTCGAGCTGGAAGACCCGTACATCCTGCTGCACGACAAGAAGATCTCGAACATCCGTGATCTGCTGCCGGCACTGGAAGGCGCGTCCAAGGCGAACAAGCCGCTGCTGATCGTCGCCGAGGACATCGAGGGCGAGGCGCTGGCCACGCTGGTCATCAACGCCATGCGCGGCATCGTCAAGGTCGCGGCCGTCAAGGCACCGGGCTTCGGCGACCGCCGCAAGGCCATGCTGCAGGATCTGGCCATCGTCACCGGCGGCCAGGTGATCTCCGACGAGGTCGGCCTGACCCTCGAGAAGGTCACCCTGGATGACCTGGGTACCGCCAAGCGCGTCGTGGTCTCCAAGGAGAACACCACCATCATCGACGGCTCCGGCACCAAGGACGACATCGACACCCGCGTCGAGCAGATCCGCGCCCAGATCGAGAACACCTCCTCCGAGTACGACAAGGAGAAGCTCCAGGAGCGCATCGCGAAGCTGGCCGGCGGCGTCGCCGTCATCAAGGTCGGTGCCGCGACCGAGGTCGAGATGAAGGAGAAGAAGGACCGTGTCGACGACGCGCTGCACGCCACCCGTGCCGCCGTCGAGGAAGGCATCGTTCCGGGCGGTGGCGTGGCGCTGATCCGCGCGCTGACCAGCCTCGGCGAGCTCAAGGGCGACAACGTCGACCAGCAGACCGGTATCTCCATCGCCCTGCGCGCCATGGAAGACCCGCTGCGCTTCATCGTCGCCAACTCCGGTGGCGAGCCGTCCGTGGTCGTCCAGGGCGTCCGCGAGGGCTCGGGCAACTACGGCTACAACGCCGCCAACGGCGAGTACGGCGACATGGTCGAGATGGGCATCCTGGACCCGACCAAGGTCACCCGCACCGCGCTGCAGAACGCCGCGTCGGTCGCCGGCCTGATGATCACCACCGAGTGCATGATCGCCGAGCTGCCGAGCAAGGACGACGGCGGCACCCCGCCGGCCGACATGGGCGGCATGGGCGGCATGCCCGGCATGATGTAAGAACCGGTTACCCCGGCCTTCGGGCCGGACACCGCTTACAGGGAACCCCGCCATTGGCGGGGTTTTTTTGTATCTTTAGATGCAGTGGAGTCACACCATGAATCACGACCCCTTTCTGGATGCGGCACTCGAGGAGGCCCTCGCCGGCCGCGACGAGGGCGGCATCCCCATCGGCGCGGTGCTGGTGCACGACG
>JAWLHL010000090.1:0-2923 GCA_041690375.1 Guyparkeria sp.
CTGGTTGATGCCGATGGTGAACCAGTTGGGAAAGCCGTGGCTCGCCAGCCCGTGCAGGGTCTTGAGCCCGCCGCGCCAGTGCTCGAACAGCGACTCGCCGTTGCGGCCGAGGATGTCGTAGCTCACCCGGCGGCTCGGCGCCGAGGTGATCTCGAAGCCGGTGGCGAAGATGATGCAGTCCACCTCGTACTCGACGCCGTTCGCCACCACCCCCTTCTCGGTGATGCGCTCCACCCCCTTGGCCTCGCTCACGTCCACCAGGGTGACGTTCGGCCGGTTGAAGGTGGGGAGGTAGTCGTCGTTGAAGCAGGGGCGCTTGCAGAACTGCCGGTACCAGGGTTTCAGCGCTTCGGCCGTTTCGGGATCGCGCACCACGCTGTCCACCCGGGCGCGGATCTCGTTCATCTTCTCGAAGTCGGCGATCTCGGCACGCAGCGCCATCTCGCGTCCGTCGGGGGTGTCGTCCGGCGGCTGCCGCCGCGCCATGGTCTGCAGCCGGCGGAAGATGTCCGTCCAGCCGTCGGCCACCAGGTCCTCGTCGAAGGGCTGGCCGGTGACGATGGCGGCGAAGTTCTCGCGCCGGGCGCGTTGCCAGCCGGGCTTCAGGGACTTCGCCCATTCCGGATCCGTCGGCTTGTTGCCCCGCAGGTCCACAGAGGAGGGGGTGCGCTGGAACACGTAGAGGTGCTTGGCGTGCTCGCCGACGAAGGGCACGCACTGGATGGCGGTGGCGCCGGTGCCGATCACCGCCACCCGCTTGTCCGCCAGCTTCTTAAGCCCGCCGTTGTGATCACCGCCGGTGTAGTCGTAGTCCCAGCGGCTGGTGTGGAAGGAATGCCCCTTGAAGTCGCGGATGCCGGGAATGCCGGGCAGCTTCGGCCGGCTGGCCGGGCCCACCGCCTGGATCACGAAGCGGGCGCGGATGTCGTCGTCGTGGCTGGTGGAGACCCGCCAGCGCTCCATGTTCTCGTCCCAGCGCAGCCCGGTGACCCGGGTCTGGAACAGCGCCAGATCGTACAGCCCGTAGTGGTCGCCGATGCGCCGGGAATGCTCGTAGATCTCCGGCGCGTAGGAGTACTTCTCCTTGGGCATGCAGCCCAGTTCCTCCAGCAGCGGCAGATAGCAGTACGACTCGATGTCGCACTGGGCGCCCGGATAGCGGTTCCAGTACCAGGTGCCGCCGAAGTCGCCGGCGGACTCGATGATGCGGATGTCGCGCACCCCGCGCTCGATGAGCCGGGCTGCCGCCAGCAGGCCGCTGAAGCCGCCGCCGATGATCACCACCTCGATGTCGGCATCCACGGGCTCGCGGCTGAATCCGGGCGCCACGTACGGGTCCACGTCGGAATAGGCGGCGAATTCCCCCTCGAGCGCCACGTACTGCTCGTCGCCCTCGGGGCGCAGACGCTTGTCGCGCTCCTGGCGGTATTTTTCGCGCAGTGCGTCCGGGTCGAAGTCCAGGTCGGGGAACATCTCCTTCAGGTTCTCGGTCATCGTCACTCCTTCAGCTTTCGGCCAGCCGTGCCGGGTCGGGCGCCTGCGACGCCGGCCAGCTCACGTTGTGCTCGGCCATGATCTCGGCGATGCGGCGGTCCCAGAACTCCTTGCCGAACGCCTTGTAGGTCTGGAACGGATTGCAGTATTCGCGCATGCGGAACGCGCGCCCGTCCCGGGTGGTGATCTTGGAGAAATATCGCTGCTCGTAGCGCCCGCCGTGGATTGTCGGCCCGCCGCCGGTGGATTCGATGATCACGGTGGCGGGCTCTCCGGTGGGGTAGGCGGCGATGAGGCGGCCGAAGGCTGCATCCAGACCGCGGCGCGGTGCGTCGGCATGGCTCATGCGGTCTCCCCCTTTCGGTCTGTCGCCCGGCCATCATAGACTGTATAACGCGTTCTAATCCAGACGAGGGAGGCGGCCATGCGCGTGCTGGTCACCGGCGGCAACCGATACATCGGCCTGGACCTGGTGCGGGAGCTCGCCGCCGCGGGCCACCAGGTCACGGTGATCAACAGCCACGAGGCGCCGCTGCCCGAGGGGGTGCGGAGGATTCACGCAGACCGCCGCGTGCCTGGCGCGCTCACCGAGGCCCTGCGCGCCGAGCGCGACAGCTTCGACGTGGTCTTCGACCACACCGCCTATCAGGTGGAGGACGTGGAGCCGCTGGTGGATCTGTTCCGCGGCCGCATCCGCCACTACGTGTTCACCAGCTCCCAGGCGGTCTACCGGCGCAGCCTCGTCCTGCCCATCCGCGAGGATTTCCGCCGCCACGCGCCGGACGACGACGATTCGCGCAAGGCCTACGGGGTGGGCAAGGTGCGCTGCGAGGACTACCTGTTGGGGCTGTGGGAGCGCGAGGGCTTCCCGGCCACCTGCCTGCGGGTCGGCCACACCCTGGGGCCGCGCAGTCCGCAGCCCACCCGTGATCCCTGGTTCTTCGCCCGGCTGGAAGCCGGCCGCCCCATCCTGGTGCCGGGCGACGGCTTCGCCGCGCTGCAGCTCGTGCACATCAACGACGTGGCCCGGCTGATGACCGCGCTGATCGGTAACGAACGGGTCCTCGGCCGCGCCTACAACGTCAGCGGCGCCGAGGTCAGCACGGTCTCCGGCATCATCCTGCTCATCGCGCGGGCCATGGGCGTGCAGGCCGAGATCGTCCACGTGCCCCTCGATATCGCCCGCCGGCACCCGCCCATCCTGCATTGGGGGGAAGCGCGGGTGGGCAGCTCGTTCATGTCCATCGAGGCGGCGCTGACCGACACCGACTGGAGGCCGCGGTTCGGCATCGAGGACGGCTACCGTGACGCCTGGGAGTGGTACGACCGCGAGGGCCGCGGCTGGTACACGTACGACTACGCTGTGGAGGACCGGATTCTCGCCGAGCTGGGGCGCTGACCCTCGTGCTGCCGGGCGCGCGGTCAGGCC
>JAWLHL010000091.1:0-2922 GCA_041690375.1 Guyparkeria sp.
GGCCTGACCGCGCGCCCGGCAGCACGAGGGTCAGCGCCCCAGCTCGGCGAGAATCCGGTCCTCCACAGCGTAGTCGTACGTGTACCAGCCGCGGCCCTCCCGGTCGTACCACTCCCAGGCGTCGCGGTAGCCGTCCTCGATACCGAACCGCGGCTTCCAGTCGATGTCGCTCAGCGCCGCCTCGATGGACATGAACGAGCTGCCCACCCGCGCTTCCCCCCAATGCAGGATGGGCGGGTGGCGGCGGGCGATATCGAGGGGGACGTGGACGATCTCGGCCTGCACGCCCATGGCCCGCGCGATGAGCAGGATGATCCCGGAGACCGTGCTGATCTCGGCGCCGCTGACGTTGTAGGCGCGGCCGAGGACCCGCTCGTTACCGATCAGCGCGGTCATCAGCCGGGCCACGTCGTTGATGTGCACGAGCTGCAGCGCGGCGAAGCCGTCTCCCGGCACCAGGATGGGCCGGCCGGATTCCAGCCGGGCGAAGAACCAGGGATCGCGGGTGGGCTGCGGACTGCGCGGCCCCAGGGTGTGGCCGACCCGCAGGCAGGTGGCCGGGAAGCCCTCGCGCTCCCACAGCCCCAGCAGGTAGTCCTCGCAGCGCACCTTGCCCACGCCGTAGGCCTTGCGCGGATCGTCGTCGTCCGGCGCGTGGCGCCGGAAATCCTCGCGGATGGGCAGGACGAGGCTGCGCCGGTAGACCGCCTGGGAGCTGGTGAACACGTAGTGACGGATGCGGCCGCGGAACAGATCCACCAGCGGCTCCACGTCCTCCACCTGATAGGCGGTATGGTCGAAGACCACGTCGAAGCTGTCGCGCTCGCCGCGCAGGGCCTCGGTGAGCGCGCCGGGCACGCGGCGGTCTGCGTGAATCCGCCGCACCCCCTCGGGCAGCGGCGCCTCGTGGCTGTTGATCACCGTGACCTGGTGGCCCGCGGCGGCGAGCTCCCGCACCAGGTCCAGGCCGATGTATCGATTGCCGCCGGTGACCAGCACGCGCATGGCCGCCTCCCTCGTCTGGATTAGAACGCGTTATACAGTCTATGATGGCCGGGCGACAGACCGAAAGGGGAGACCGCATGAGCCATGCCGACGCACCGCGCCGCGGTCTGGATGCAGCCTTCGGCCGCCTCATCGCCGCCGACCCCACCGACGAGCCCGACACCGCGATCATCGAAGCCACCGGCGGCGGGCCGACCATCCACGGCGGCCGCTACGAGCAGCGATATTTCTCCAAGATCACCACCCGGGACGGGCGCGCGTTCCGCATGCGCGAATACTGCAATCCATTCCAGACCTACAAGGCGTTCGGCAAGGAGTTCTGGGACCGCCGCATCGCCGAGATCATGGCCGAGCACAACGAGAGCTGGCCGGCGTCGCAGGCGCCCGACCCGGCACGGCTGCCCGAAAGCTGAAGGAGTGATGATGACCGAGAACCTGAAGGAGATGTTCCCCGACCTGGACTTCGACCCGGACGCCCTGCGCGAAAAATACCGCCAGGAGCGCGACAAGCGCCTGCGCCCGGAGGGCGACGAGCAGTACGTGGCGCTCGAGGGGGAATTCGCCGCCTATTCCGACGTGGACCCGTACGTGGCGCCCGGCTTCAGCCGCGCGCCCGTGGATGCCGACATAGAGGTGGTGATCATCGGCGGCGGCTTCAGCGGCCTGCTGGCGGCAGCCCGGCTCATCGAGCGCGGGGTGCGCGACATCCGCATCATCGAGTCCGCCGGCGATTTCGGCGGCACCTGGTACTGGAACCGCTATCCGGGCGCCCAGTGCGACATCGAGTCGTACTGCTATCTGCCCCTGCTGGAGGAACTGGGCTGCATGCCCAAGGAGAAGTACTCCTACGCACCGGAGATCTACGAGCATTCCCGGCGCATCGGCGACCACTACGGGCTGTACGATCTGGCCCTGTTCCAGACCCGGGTCACCGGGCTGCGCTGGGACGAGAACATGGAGCGCTGGCGGGTCTCCACCAGCCGCGACGACGACATCCGCGCCCGTTTCGTGATCCAGGCGGTGGGCCCGGCCAGCCGGCCGAAGCTGCCCGGCATCCCCGGCATCCGTGACTTCCAGGGGCATTCCTTCCACACCAGCCGCTGGGACTACCACTACACCGGCGGTGATCACAACGGCGGGCTTACGAAGCTGGCGGACAAGCGGGTGGCTGTGATCGGCACCGGCGCCACCGCCATCCAGTGCGTGCCCTTCGTCGGCGAGCACGCCAAGCACCTCTACGTGTTCCAGCGCACCCCATCCTCCGTGGACCTGCGGGGCAACAAGCCGACGGATCCGGAATGGGCGAAGTCCCTGAAGCCCGGCTGGCAACGCGCCCGGCGCGAGAACTTCGCCGCCATCGTCACCGGCCAGCCCTTCGACGAGGACCTGGTGGCCGACGGCTGGACGGACATATTCCGCCGGCTGCAGACCATGGCGCGGCGGCAGCCGCCGGACGACACTCCCGACGGACGCGAGATGGCGCTGCGCGCCGAGATCGCCGACTTCGAGAAGATGAACGAGATCCGCGCCCGGGTGGACAGCATGGTGCGCGATCCCGAAACGGCCGAGGCGCTGAAACCGTGGTACCGGCAGTTCTGCAAGCGCCCCTGTTTCAACGACGACTACCTCCCCACATTCAATCGCCCGAACGTCACTCTGGTGGACGTGAGCGAGGCCAAGGGGGTGGAGCGCATCACCGAGAAGGGGGTGATGGCGAACGGCGTCGAGTACGAGGTGGATTGCATCATCTTCGCTACCGGCTTCGAGATCACCTCGGCGCCGAGCCGCCGGGTGAGCTACGACATCCTCGGCCGCAATGGCGAGTCGCTGTTCGAGCACTGGCGCGGCGGGCTCAAGACCCTGCACGGGCTGGCGAGCCACGGCTTTCCCAACTGGTTCACCATCGGCATCAACCAG
>JAWLHL010000092.1:0-2889 GCA_041690375.1 Guyparkeria sp.
CTTTTTTTTGTCGTCGCCGCAGCTCTCTGCGGTCGCGGCGCGGCCCCTGCCTGTTGCGTTTGCCTGCCCAGCGGCTAGAGTCGGTTGGGTGGCCCGTGCGCCGTGTCGACGGAGCACGCCGAGCCGCCATTCGATCGATTGCTCAGAGGAGACGACGCACATGATCGAGAACGATTCGGTTGCCCTGGTGACGGGCAGTGCCCGCGGGATCGGGCGCGCCACCGTGATGGCCTTCGCGAAGGCCGGCGCCAACGTGGTGATCGCCGATCTCCACGACGAGGACGGCCGGGCCCTGGTCGGGGAGGTGGAAGGCATGGGGCGCCAGGCCCTGTATGTCCATTGCGACGTCTCCGACCCCGAATCGGTGGCCGCGCTGTTCCGCGCCGTCCGGGAGCGCTTCGGCCGGCTGGACCATGCCTGCAACAACGCCGGCATCGAGGGCGAGCAGGCCCCGACCGGCGAGAGCTCGATCGAGAATTTCGACCGCGTGATCGGCGTGAACCTGCGCGGGGTGTTCCTCTGCATGCGCGAGGAGCTGAATCTGATGCTCGAGAACGGTGGCGGCAGCATCGTCAACATGGCGTCCGTGGCCGGGCTGATCGGCTTCGCCGGGTTGCCCGCCTACTGCGCGTCCAAGGGCGGTGTGGTGCAGCTGACCCGCACGGCCGCCGTCGAGTACGCCGAGCGGGGCGTGCGCGTCAACGCCGTCTGCCCCGGTGCGATACAGACCGAGATGATCGACCGGATCACCGGCCCCGAGGAGGAGGCGCGCCGGCAGTTGCGCGCCCTGCACCCCATGAACCGCTTCGGCACGCCCGACGAGATCGCCGACGCCGTCGTGTGGCTGTGCTCGAAGGGGGCGGGGTTCGTCACCGGGCAGGCCCTGCCGGTCGACGGCGGACTGGTCGCGCGCTGAGACGACCGGGGCACGGCGAACGCATGCCGTGGCGGGAGAGGTTGTCGTTCGCCGACCGGGAGCGGAAGCATGCCTGAACAAACCGCGTCATCCGACCAGGGCCAAGAGCGTCGCGTGTTCATCGCCCTCTGGCCGGAGGCGGACATTCGCGACCGGCTGGTGCGGGTGGCCCGGCGCCTGCCCGGCGGTGGGCGGCAGGTTCCTCGGGCGCACCTGCACCTGACCCTGGCCTTTGCCGGCAACGTGCCGGCCGACCGGGTCGACTGCCTCGTGGCGGGACTGGACAGGCTGCGCACGCGACCGATTCCCGTGGTGCTCGACCGCGTCGGGCATTTTGGCGGCGCGCGGGTGGCCTGGATCGGACCCAGCCGGGTGCCCGCTGCGCTGCAGCGGCTTGCCGAGTCCGCCCACCGACTGTGTGCCGACTGCCATATCGACATCGAGCGCCGGCGGTTCATTCCTCATGTCACCCTGCGGCGTGGTGTGGTGGTGCCGGCAGCAGGGCATTACCGCCCCATGCCCGTCCGCTGGTGCACGAACTCGGTCGCCCTGGTCGAGAGCGGCAACAACGGCCGACCCGGCCCCTACCGGGTCGTTGCCCGGGTCGGGCGGTTCACGCGGTGACGATGGCCCCGACGGCCGGCAACCGTGACGACCCGGGGGATTGATCGAAGATGCCCAGACCGCTGTTCCAGCCCATCGTCCTCAACGGCCCGACGGGGGATCCCGTGGTCTACGTGGATTTCCTCTTCGCGCGGCGGGCCCTGCTGTTCGACCTGGGCAACATCCGTGCGCTTGCGCCGCGCAAGGTGCTGCGCCTGACGGATGTCTTCGTCTCGCACACGCACATGGACCACTTCACCGACTTCGCCTGGCTGTTGCGCCTGCTGCTGGTGCGCGACGTCGAGATCCGCCTGTTCGGCCCGCCGGGGTTCATCCGGCACGTCGAATGCCACCTCGCCGCCTTCGAGTGGAACCTCGCCCACAAGTACGAGGAAGACGTGCGCCTGATCGTCACCGAGCTCCACCTCGGCGAGCGGGGGCGGCGGGCGGAGTTCCGCTTTCGCCACCGCTTTGCTCGGGAGAACGAACACGACATCGACCTGCCGGGCAATCTCCTGTGGAAGGACCGCCAGATCGAGGTCCGGGCCGCCCTGCTGGACCACCAGGGGCTGCCCAGCATGGCCTGGTCGGTCGAGGAGAGGTGTCACGTGAACATCTGGAAGAACCGCCTGGACGAGCTGGGGCTGGGCACCGGGCCGTGGCTCAACCGCCTGCGCCAGGCCGTGCTCGAGGGGCGGCCGGACGACGAGGTCATCGTGGCCGAATGGCAGAGTAACGGTCGGGTGGAGCGACAGGAATGGCGGCTGGGCGAGCTTCGCCGCGAGGTGCTGCATGTCACCGCCGGGCAGAAGATCGCCTATGTGGTCGACTGCGGCTTTGCCGCGGACAACCGGGAACGGCTGGCGGAACTGCTTGCCGGGGCGCATACCGCGTTCGTCGAGGCGCCCTTCCTGCACGAGGACGTCGAGCGGGCCGGGGAAAGGGGCCACCTGACGGCCCGCCAGGCCGGCTGGCTGGCGCGGCAGGCCGGAGTGGAGCGGCTGGTTCCCCTGCACTTCTCGCCCCGCTACGGGGAATGGGTCGGCCAGCTGGAGACCGAGGCACTCGCGGCGTTTCGCGGCCACGACGGATCCGGCTTGGTCTCCGCCGGTCAATGACCTAGACTGCGTCCCATGACGATTCGCCGGGCCGGTGCGTGGAACTTTTCCACAGGCCGGCCGTCTGATTCATCAGTTGGACGAAAAGGCCGCTTCCCGAACCGGGAACAGGCTTGAAAACGGGACAACGGTCCCTATATCCGACAAAGACTTTGGGGGTGACACGGATTCGACGCGGGTCACGAAACTCAAGGTGCATGCCGAGGTGTAGTCTCCTCGTAAAACAACTGCAAAACCAATAGTTGCCAACGA
>JAWLHL010000093.1:0-2805 GCA_041690375.1 Guyparkeria sp.
GCCCTGCGAGCAGCTTGCCTTTGTACCACAAGTACGCTAACTTTCGCGTCCCTGCCGGGGTGGCGGAATTGGTAGACGCAGCGGATTCAAAATCCGCCGATGGAAACATCGTGTCGGTTCGAGTCCGACCCTCGGCACCACATCTTCTCGCGCTGGAATGGCGGCGCTGGCCTACGTGGGGCACGATTCGACCCCGGTTCTGCCGCAGGGGCATGGCCCGGCGCAGTTACATCGGCTCGTTTCTCCAGAGGGGGATCCGGACGATGGGCGGACGTGAACCGGCGACCGCGGCGAACGCCTCGGATGCATCCCGGGCGAGAACATCCGTCGTGCACGGCGGGTCCTTTCTTGGCGCGAGCCTCAACACCGCATCCCCGCCGGGATCGGCAACAAGCTCGATGACGCCCCCCGATTCGTCGCCATGACGCTGCAGGCCGTTGACCCAGGTGATCAGCACCGCAAGCAGTTGCACCCCTGACAGGCGGGCATGCCACCCCGCCCTGTCCTGCATGACGCGCACCTCGATGGAGCCGGGCTCGGCCAGGTCGGGCACCACGGACTCGAAAATCCGCAGCGTCGGCACGACGTCGGCGCTCGCGGTGCTCACCAGGTCCACGAGCAGCTGAATACGGGCGTCGAGTGCCTTCGTCGCGCTGATGATGCGATCGAGCTTGTGTTCCACGGCCCTGAACGATTCGACCCGGCCCTCGTCGTCCTCGTGTTTCGGCCCGGCATGCTGGCTGATACGGGTGCGCGAGTTGTACGCCGCCATGGATATGGTATTGAGAACGCCCCGCAGGTCGTGGGCCTCGAACCGTGCGAGGTGGCGGAAAATCCCGCCCACGGCGTCCACGCCCTGCACGTAGGCCGACGCCGGCTCGCGGCATTTCCTTGTAACCATACCCGTCTTTCCCTCCGGTCCCCGCAAGTCCCCTTCCGCAGCGGCGGCGGGCAAGAGGCGGGGTGCGTCGACATGGCGGGATGGCCGAGCGCTTCGACACCCCGATGAAACGCAGCGGATACTACCAGCGAGCGGGCAGGTCTTCCCTTAGTAAGAAGCGACTAGTCATGCAGCGCAAGAACGGCGGGTTGCCGGATGGAAGACCGCTCCGACAGGCGGGACGTGACGCACGCGTTTCGGGGACCGACCGGCAGTGTCACCCGGATCAGTACACCAGTTCGGCCCTGCCATCCCCGATCCCCAGGGACGAGACCGGGATCTCCGCCCGCGCGACCTGGAGGCCGAGCGCCCCCAGCAGCGGGTCAATCAGGACATCGTCGAGCTCCACGAGGAAGGGGGCCGCCTCTTCGACGAGGCTGCCGCTCACCACGGACAGGGATTGATCCAGCGGAAGGCCCAGGGAGCCGGCGAGAAGGCGGCTCTCCAACAGGTCCGGATCGGAAAGGAGAGTCAGCTCGTCGGCGACCGCCTCGCCCACGCTGGTACCAGCCGAATCGCCCCGGATCTTCCAGCCATCGCCATCGGCGGGAATGGCGAACGCCTGGTCGGTCGGGCCATTGCGGATGTCCACCTCCGTCTCCAGGAGCGTGATCATGTCGTCCGTCAACCCGGCTTCGACCGATATCCCGGCCCATGCCACTCCCGGGCTGACCTGGATGTCGGCATAGGCGAGAGGGTCCTGCCAGGTGGGACAGGAAAGCCGGGCAAGGTGAGCCTCGCCCCGCACCAGTTCCATGTCGACGACGAGTTCCAGCGACAGCGAGGGCATCCCGTCCGGCATGTCCAGTCTCAGGGGGAGTCTCAGCGCCAGGTCCGCCTGCGCCGTTCGGGCCACCGTCCGCCAGTCGCCGTCCCCGTCCCTGCCCGGCGGACCGACCGCCACCTGCGGCGGCTCGATCACCGTCAGCTCGAGGGCGAGCCCGCCCTTCTCCTCGTCGATCACCAGCCCCGACGACTCGAGGCCCAGCACGTTCTCCAGCCCATCGTCCCAGGAGATCTCGACCGCGTGGTCCCGGTTTCCGCGCATCAGGCCCGACATCACCAGCGCAGCGACATCGATCTTCGCCTCACGCGACCAGCGAGGTTCTGTCGTCGACGCCAACAAGTCTCCCAGCCGGAGAACCTCTTCACCCTCGACGGCCCGGTCCGCCAGGATGTCGAGCGTCAGGCCGGCATCGACGAAGCCCTCTCCTTCCACCGCGCTGGCGAGCAGGGTCAGGAACTCGCTCACGGTCACCTCCGCGGCCAGCAGCCGCTCGACGGAACCCGCCCCGACATCGATCCCGGCCAGCGGAGCGGCTTCCACCAGGCCGCCCAGCGTCACCTCGCTGTCGAGAACGCCGTCGAAGCCGGCCGCCCCCAGGTCGACCTCGCTCCCCAGCAGCCCCGACAGCAGGCCTTCGAGCAAGGCACTGTCCCCGCTGCGAAAGCGGACCAGCTCACTGCCGACCGCGAACGAGGCGGCGGTGACATTGCGCGCCGCGGCCACGGCCCGGACCTGCTGCCGGTTCGAGCCGACCCATCCCCCGGCCAGGAGGCTGCTTCGGACGGTCCTCGATGCCCGGACCATGACCGAATCCGTGGCCGGGTCGCCGATATCCCCGGTCGCATCGAACCGCCGCTCCCCGTCGCCGATCGAGGCATTGCCGACCGACATCTCCCACTGACGACCTTCGTCCTGCGGATCGAAGCCGTTGCCCACTAGGCCGGACAGTGCCGCGTGGCGCAGCTGATCGCGCGTGGTCTCTCCGCTCGGGCCGCAGAAGCCGCTCGCGTTTACCGCCGAGAGCGCGGCCGCGTCGACCGCCTTCTGCAGGCTGCGCTTCTCGAGAAACAGCCGCCCG
>JAWLHL010000094.1:0-2749 GCA_041690375.1 Guyparkeria sp.
CCGACCCACGACGACGGCTGGCGGCTGCTTGACGGGATCCGGCTCGACGACAGCACGAACGGGGACGTGGTCGCCTCCGGCGGTCACGTCGAACGCCCCGTGGTGCTGGGCGACTGCATCCACCGTCTGCCCCACGGGCGCTTCCGCCTCGCCGGCCGCCGGGCCAACCAAGTGAACATCGCCGGCAAGCGCAGCTCCATCGAGCACCTCAACGCCATCCTGCGCGCCATCGACGGCGTCGTCGACGGCCAGTTCTTCCTGCCCGAACGCCCCGATCGGTCGACGGGGCAGCCGCAGCGTCTGGCCGCCGTGGTCTGTGCGCCGGGACTGACCGGCGCGACCATTCGCCGCGCACTTCGCGAACGCATCGATCCAGTGTTCCTGCCGCGGCCACTGCTCCGGGTCGAACGGATGCCGGTCAATGCCACCGGCAAGATCACGCGAGAGGCATTGGAGGCCTTGCTCGAGCGCACTCGCGAGACCGAGGAATCCGATTGACCGATGAGCAAAACCACACCAATGACGAAGCAGTGGACGCTGCACACCGACGAACCGGTATTCGCAGGGCATTTCCCCGGTCGACCTCTCCTGCCCGGCGGCATGCTGCTCGACTGGGCCGTCAGCGCCTTCGCACAGGCACAGGGACGGTCGAGCACGACCTTCGCCGTGCGCCAGGCACGCTTTCTCGCCCCGGCATGCCCCGGAATGACACTGGCGATCGAAGCGGGTAGCGATCGCCGCGGTCGCCCCCGTCTGCGCGTGACCTCGGTCGGGGAAGGCGAATGCCTGCTCGACCTGCTGCTCGAGACGCCTGCGCCAGCACTCAAGAAGACGTCGGCATGAGCGCGTCGGAACGTCGCCCGGAAAATGAATGGCAGGGACGCGAGGAACGAGGCCATGCCGCACTGATGCGCCTGATGGCCTTTCTCTCCCTTAAAGCCGGTCGTCGGGCCAGCCGCTTGCTGCTTGCGCCGATCAGCCTCTACTTCCTGCTCTTCGTCCCTTCCGCCCGGCGCGCCAGTCGGGAGTTCCTCGCCCGGGCACGCGGCCGCCCCGCCCGCTTCGGCGAGGTCTATCGGCATTTCCACCACTTCGCCAGCACCGTGCACGACCGCGTGTTCTTCCTCAACGGCCGATTCGACGCCTTCGACATCGAGGTGGAGGGACGCGAATGCTTCGAGCCGCCGGAACCGGCCATCCTCGTCGGGGCCCACTTCGGCAGCTTCGACGCACTCCGGGCCGCGGCCTGGTCGGAGCGAGACCTGCCGATCGCCATGATGATGTACCCGGAGAACGCGCGAAAGATCCAGCGCGTCTTCGCGGCGATCAACCCGGGAAAGGCCCGGGACATCATCCCGCTGGGTCGCATCGACTCGATGCTCGAGGCAGGCAGGCGACTGGAGGCCGGTCACCTGGTAGGCATGCTCGCCGACCGCAGCCTCGAGGGCGACAGCATGGCGCGACGCGCCTTCCTCGCCCACCCGGCCGGCTTCGCCGAGGGGCCGTTCCGCATGGCCGCCGTGCTGCGCCAGCGCGTGCTGTTCATGGCGGGCATCTATCTCGGCGGGAACCGCTACCGCGTGCACTTCGAGCCGCTGGCAGACTTTCGCCACCGCTCCGGGCGAGGCCGCCAGGAGGCCGTCGATGCGGCCATGGATCGTTACGTGCAGCGCCTGGAGGCGCTCGCACGGCGGTATCCGGAAAACTGGTTCAATTTCTACGACTTCTGGGCTGATGACCGGGCCGAGATCGAAGCACGACCGCCACACCACAGATCCGCAGAACGAACCCCTCGGGAGGAGTCATCATGAGCGCCCCTCGCCTCACCTTCGCCGTCCTCTCGCCGCTGCTACTGCTGCTGTCCTCGCTGCCGGCGCAGGCCATCGATCTCGAGACCCTGGCCACGGCGCTCGCCGAGCGCGGCGCGGGCAGCACGGCGTATCGGCAGACCCGGCACCTCGGGGTTCTCGACGAGCCCTTGCATTCCAGTGGTCGATTGATCTTCGAGCCCCCGGACCGGCTGATCCAGGAACAGCGGGAACCCGAACCCCAGCGGCTGATGCTGGCCGGTGAGCGCCTCGTGGTCGAGGCCGACGGCCGTCGCCGGGAGATCGACCTCGCCGATTCGCCGCGCGGTGCGGCGCTGGCGGCCAGCCTGCGCGGCGTACTCAACGGACGGTTCGACGCCCTCGAGGAGGACTACGAGCTTGATCTCGACGAGCGCCACGACGGAGGCTGGCGACTGACCCTGCTGCCGCGGGACAGGGGGCTGGCCAAACGGATCCGGCGCATCGAGATAATCGGAAGCCTTGATGGCGACCATGCCGCGGCCGAGCGCCTGACCATGGAGTTCGCCAATGGCGACCGCAGCGTGATGCACATGCAACCCGCCGCAAGGGACGCGCCTTGAGACAGAGCACGCGCAGCTGGCTCGTGATCGGCCTCTGGCTGGGCGTCGTCCTGCTGGCCGTCGGCAGCATCAGCCAGACCCGCTTCACGTCGGACATGTCCGCCTTCCTGCCCGCCTCGCCCAGCGAGGAGCAGCACCTGCTGGTGGAGCAACTCCAGGAAGGCGGCATCTCGCGGACCTTCCTCCTGGGCATCAGCGGCGGCACCGCCGAACAGCGTGCCGAGGCGAGCCGCCGGCTGCAGGCGCGCCTCGCGGACGAGCCGGCCTTCACGGCGGTGCAGAACGGCGGGCGAGCGGCAGTCGACGCCAGCCGAGCCTATCTGTTCGACCACCGTTACC
>JAWLHL010000095.1:0-2743 GCA_041690375.1 Guyparkeria sp.
CTCGGTGGGCACGGCCCGATTCGAGCGCGCGCAGGGGCGCGGTGGCAGTGCGTGGAAGGCCGCCTTCTGGCCGCTGTTCGACCGGCTGGTGGCGGCCAAGCTGCGCGAGCGCCTCGGTGGACGGCTGCGTTACGCCATCTGCGGTGGCGCGCCGCTGTCCCCGGAATTGGCGACGGTATTTACCGGTATCGGTGTGCCGGTGCTGCAAGGCTATGGTCTGACCGAGGCGAGCCCCGTGGTCTCCGTCAACCGCCCCGAGAACAACCGCCCCGAGACCATCGGCACGGTGCTCGATGGCGTCGAGGTGCGCCTCGGCGAGCAGGACGAGCTCCTCGTCAAGGGTGCCGGCGTGATGCAGGGCTACTGGAAGAACGACGAGGCCACCGCCGCTGCCATCGACGAGAAGGGATGGCTGCACACCGGCGACCAGGCGGCGATCGACGAGGATGGCCACATCCGCATCACCGGCCGGCTCAAGGACATCATCGTGATGGCCAACGGCGAGAAGGTGCCGCCGGCGGCGATGGAAACGGCGATCGGGCTCGACCCGCTGGTCGACCAGGTGATGGTGCTGGGGGAAGGTCATTACCAGCTCGCCGCGCTGGTCGTGGTCGAGCCGGAGACCTTCGCCGGCCTGATGCGCGACTTCGACATGGATCCCGAGGACCCGGAGACGCTGACCGACCGCTTCGTGGAGAAACTCGTGCTCAAGCGCATCAACGGGCGTCTGTCCGACTTCCCCGGCTATGCGCAGATCCGTCGCGTGAAGATCCTGACCGAGCCGTGGACCATCGAGGACGGCCTGATGACCCCGACGCAGAAGCTCAAGCGTCCGCTGATCGAGAAGTCACACGCCGAGGACATCGAGGCCCTGTTCGCCAGCCGCTAGGGAAACGCTGCACGAATCCGATACCGCTGCGGACCTTGAGCCGGGCCGATGCAAGGCGACCGGCCGCCGACGTGGTTCACCTGCGAGGCCATCTTCCGCAGGGAGGCAAATACCTGCGGGCTGCCCGTCATCGGTCGGCCCGTCGTCGCACCAATCGAATAGATAAAACGAAAGGAAAGAAGAGGAGTCCCCCCGTGGAACGCACCCCCAAGAGCTCTCTTGCGGCCGCCGTGTCGCTGGCAACGGCAATGATGGCTGGCCAGGCGCACGCCGCAGGCTTTGCGCTGATGGAGCAGAACGCCACCGATCTCGGCCAGGCCTACGCGAACCTGGCCACCGGCAACGGTCAGTCGAACGCCATTTTCGGCAACCCGGCGTCCATGGCGCTGGTCGATGGCACGGCGGTCTCCGGCGGCATGAACTACATCGACGTGACGTTCGAGCTCGATCAGGGCGCCGCGGCAAGCCCGATCGGCCCAATCAACGGCGGCCTGGGCGGCAATGCGGGCGAGTCGGCCCTCCTGCCCAACGCCTCGATCGTCCATCAGCTCGGCGAGAAGACCCGCGTGGGCCTGGCGCTGTCCGTGCCCTTCGGTCTGTCCACGGAGTACGACGAGGGCTGGCTGGGGCGCTACCACGGCGTCGAGAGCCACGTGGAGGTGCTCGACATCAACCCGGTGATCAGCTACGACCTCACGCCGGGCTTTACCGTGGGGGCAGGACTCAACGTGCAGTACGCCCAGGCGGAGCTGACCTCGGCAATCGATGGCGGCGCGGCCTGCGTGGCCACGCAGGGCCCGGAAACCTGCACCCAGCTCGGGCTCACGCCGGGCGACGTGGACAGCGACGGCCATGTCCGCATCGACGGGGACGACTGGTCCGTGGGCTACAACCTCGGGGTGCTCTGGCAGGCGACCGACCGCACCCGTGTCGGTCTGAGCTACCGTTCGGGGATCGACCACAAGCTGCAAGGCGACGTCGACTACGAGATGCCGCCCGCGCTGGCCGGCAGCCCGGCGTTCGCCGACAGCGCCGCCCGGGCCGGGCTGGACCTGCCGCCGAGCGTGGCGGCGAGCATGACGCATGCCTTCTCCGAGGCGCTGACCGGTTCACTGGGCCTGCTGTGGACCGGCTGGTCGAGCTTCGACGAACTGCGCGTCGAGCAGGGCGGTGGCCGCGATGACCTGCTGACCACCGAGAACTGGGACGACACCTTGCGCGTCGCGGTGGGTGGCGAATGGCAGGTCGCCCCGCGCTGGACCCTGCGGGCCGGCACGGCCTACGACCCGACGCCGGTGCCCAGTGCCGAGTACCGCACCACCCGCCTGCCGGATGCCGATCGCATCTGGGGTTCGGTGGGGGTCGGCTACGAAATGGCCGCGAACTGGTCCGTCGACCTGGGCTACACGCACCTGTGGCTCAACGACAGCCGCATCGACAACACCACCGAGTCGGCCATTCCCAACCGTCTGACGGGCGAGTACAGCGGCGAGGTCGACATCCTGGGCGTGCAGTTCAACGCCCGCTTCTAGGCGTGATTCGGGCGGATTTGCAGTGCAGCCGGCGCAGACGCGTGTCGGGCGTCAGGGTATGATCTACCCTTGTCCCCGGCCGGGCTGAACCGGCGCATTTCCAATCCAAAACCGAGGTGACCGATGCAGGTAGACCATCACGATCTGGCGCATGAATTTCCGGAGCTCAAGGATCGCATTCACGAGCTCAAGACCAGTGATTCGCATTTCCACAAGCAGTTCGAGCGTTACGACGAGCTGACCAAGGAAGTCGAGCGGCTGGAGAAGCAGGAGATGCCGGTCACCGACGAGCACCTCGAGGAGCTCAAGAAGGAGCGCCTGG
>JAWLHL010000096.1:0-2634 GCA_041690375.1 Guyparkeria sp.
CTCCACCGGGCGAAGGGAAAGTCGCCAGTGCTTCCCGTCCTTGAGCGCGGTGCGTTCGACCACCTCGAAGTGGTTATCGAAGACCGGTTCGGGGAAACCGGTACCCCAGGGACCGAGGTCGCTCAGCGAGGCGACGAAGTCGAGGGTCAGCTCCCCGGCGGCCAGCGGACCGTCAGTCTCGACCGTCCGCCCCTCGGGAAGCCGGTCGGCGTGGCGGGCCACGGCCCGGGCGAAGGCCGCCCGGAAATCCTCGATGCGTTCGGCCGGCAGCGACAGGCCCGCGGCCATGGCGTGGCCGCCGAACCCCGCCAGCAGGCCGGGGTGGGCGGCGTCGATCTCGACCAGCAGGTCGCGCAGGTGGATGCCCGGGATCGAGCGACCGGAGCCCTTGAGCATGCCGTCGTCCTCGCCGTCGACCTGCGCCGGGGCAAGCACGAAGACCGGTCGCATCCAGCGCGATTTCAGGCGTCCGGCGACGATACCGATCACGCCGGGATGAAAACCCGGGTCGAAACGCACCCACTCGCCGGCATCGCTCGGAACCCGGTCGCCCTGCCCGCCCAAGGCCCGTTCGAGGTCGGCGGCGACCGTCTCGAGCATGTGGCCTTCCACGTCGCGGCGCTCGCGGTTGATGCGGTCGAGTTCGCGCGCCTTCCTGTGCGCCTCGGCCGGGTCGTCGGTGACCAGGCACTCGACGCCCAGGCGCATGTCTTCCAGCCGCCCGGCGGCGTTCAGGCGCGGGCCGATGGCAAAGCCCAGGTCGCTGGACTGTGCCTCGCGCGGGTCACGGCCGGCCACGGCGAATAGCGCCGAGATGCCCGGCGCGCACTGCCGGGCGCGGATGCGCGCGAGCCCCTGGGCGACCAGGCGGCGGTTGTTGTCGTCCAGTTCGACCACGTCGGCGATGGTGCCCAGCGCCACGAGGTCCAGCCAGGCGGCCAGGTTGGGCCGGGGGCGCTCGGCAAACCAACCGCGCCGTTCGAGCGCGGCGCGCACGGCGGCGAGCAGGTAGAAGGCCACGCCCACGCCGGCCAAGGCACCGGAGGCAAAGGCCGAGTTAGCCCGGTTGGGGTTGACGATGGCATCGGCCTCGGGGAGCGTCTCGCCGGGCAGGTGATGGTCGGTCACCACCACGCGCGCGCCCAAGGCCCGGGCGGCACTCACGCCCTCGTGGGCCGAGATGCCGTTGTCGACTGTCAGGAGCAGGTCCGGCGGGGTCTCGATGTCCTCGAGCAGGGCCGGGCTAAGACCGTAGCCGTGGCGCTGGCGATCGGGAATCAGGAAGTCGACCTGTTCCGCGCCCATGGCGGCGAGCGCTCTCCGGCACAAAGCGGTGGCGGTCGCGCCGTCGGCATCGAAGTCGCCGACGATCAGGATGCGTTGCCCGCCGGTAACGGCGTCGGCGACCAGCCGGGCGGCCACGTCGAGATCGGGCAATCCCTCGGGCGGCAGGATGGCGCCGAGGCGCTGGTCGAGCTGCCCCGCCTCGCGGATGCCGCGTGCCGCCAGCACCCGGGCGAGGCTCGGGGTCAGGTGGGCCAGCGCCTCCGGGATGGCCGGCTCTGGGCGGCGCGCGATGGACGCGACACCCAGCAGCCGGGCCGTCCTTGTTGGATCAACCACCGGCGTCATGACCGACGACCACCCGTCAGGCGAGCCCACAAGCGCCGCCAGTGGGGTTGCGGACGCCACTGCCCGCCCCGGCCGTCGGACAGTTCTACTGCCAGCCGCGGCACGGCGGTCATCACCTCGGCAAGCCAGGCATCGATGTGCGCCAGCTCCGACTGGAATCCGCCGATATCCCCCTCCAGCCGGCACCACGCCGGCTCGGCCAGCACCACCCGCGCATTTCTGTCCGCCTGCAAAGATTCCAGGACGGATTCCACGCTCGCCGGGCCCCAGGCGATCGCGTCGGCAAAGCGGGCCAGCACGGCCGGCGAATCGCTGACGACCAGCGCCTCGTCATCGAAGGTCACGGGCAGGCCCGTGGCCAGCTCGCTCATGCCGTGGGGCCAGAAGCTGCTCAGGATGGCTTGTCCGCGGGCAGCGCGGCGATCGTTCATCGGCTGCGGGTAGAGCCACATCTGCAACTCGGTCAGCCACTGGCGCAGGACCGGTTCGCTGCGCTCCTCGTCGATGAACACCCCGGCGTTGCGGTTGAGCAGGCAAGCCAGCGGGGCGCCCGCACGCTCGAGGCTCGCGGCCGCCGGGCCGACGCCGTCATCGCGCTTCTCGGCCAGCAGGTAGCACCGGGGCCCGATGCGCTCGGCACGCATGCCATCGGCGGCCAGCCAGGCATTCAGGTCGGCCAGCAGGCCATCGAGATCGTCCGGGTCGAGGTCCAGGAACCGCGGACCGAAAGTGATGGCGTGATCGGTCTCGGCCTTGAGGTGCACAGGGTCAAAGGAGAGCATGCGCTCGAAACCCTGGTCACGCCACGAGGCGAGCTGCCGCTCGAACTCCGCCCGGGAGCCGCCGGCGAGCTGCCAGTCGCCCAGCGCACGGAGAAGCGCGTCGAGTTCGTCGGCCGCCTCGTCCCGGCCCAGTGCCACCAGCGCCTGCCGATCCGGATCGTCGCGGTGGCAGTCGGCAATGGCGTGATTGCCGGAACGCCCCGGCAGGAAGCGCCCGGCC
>JAWLHL010000097.1:0-2603 GCA_041690375.1 Guyparkeria sp.
GTGATCTTCTGGTCGCTCTACCGCCCGGCCCAGGCCGGGCTGCTCTACGCCTGGGGAGCCGGGCTGCTGCTGGATGTCGCGGTCAACGGCCTGCTGGGGCTCAACGCCCTGCTGTTCACCCTGACGGTGTTTCTGGTGCTCTCGCTGCGTCAGCGATTGGCCGTCGCCCCGCTGCTCTCCCAGGCCCTGCTGGTATCGGGGTTCACCCTGCTATACCTCATGGTGGCGCTGTGGGTGGAGGGAGTGGCCACGGACATCGTCTCCATGGCGACCTATCTCTCGCGGGCGGTGAGCAACCTCGCCGCCTGGCCGATCCTCTACTTCGCCCTGAGCCGCCTGACCTCGACGCGCGTGACGCGCTGATCATCCCCGGCGGTCACGGCCACCGTGCGGCGCGTCAGCCGAGGAGGATCAATCCCCACACGACGGCGGCGAGCACGATGGACATGAACACCGCCGCCGAGCCGACATCCTTGGCCCGCCCCGACAGCTTGTGGGGATCCGAACCGATCCGGTCGACGACGTTCTCGATGGCAGTGTTCACCAGCTCGGCAACCAGGACGTTGATCACCACCGCGGCCAGCAGCGCCCTCTCGACGGCGGTGTCGCCGAGAAACCAGGCCCCCGGCAGGGCGACCAGGACCACCACCACCTCCTGGCGGAAGGCCTCCTCCTTGCGCCATGCGGCCCGCAATCCCTGCCAGGAGTAACGGGTGGCGTGAATCACCCGTCCGAGTCCGTGTCGTTCCGATGGCATCGTCCCGTCCCCGTGTGTCAGTCGGCGGCTTCCAGCATCTGCTCATACTCGTCCGGGGTCATCCACGGCGCGGGCGAGCCGGTGCTGCGAATCCGCACGATCCATCCTTCATCGAGGGGATCGTCGTTGATCAGTTCCGGGCTGTCTTCCAGGGCCGGGTTTACCTCCACCACCTCGCCATCGACCGGGCAGAGCACGTCGGAGGCCGCCTTGACCGACTCGAGCGTCGCGCAGGGCGCCCCTTCCGACACGGTCTGGCCGACATCGGGCAGATCGGCGAACACCACGTCGCCCAGCATCTCCTGGCCCTGCTCGGTCACGCCGACCGTGACGATGTCGTCCTCGACCGTGTACCACTCGTGGGTCTCCCCGTAGCGCCGATCCTGCCGAATGCTCATCGATGACTGCCTCTTGACTTGCCTGTGGTTCCAGACCGCGATTCTGGCACAGATCCGCCGCCCACAGCACGACACACTGCCCCTGTCCCGGCCGACCGATCGGGCCATATGCCGCGCCGGCCGCGTGTTTTCACACAGTCACTCGCGTTGGGTCTACGCCAGATCAATCACTTGTCGCTGGCCCGGTTTATGCAATCAGGGGTGCCGCCAAGACACACAACAGATAATCAACAGCACGGATCACGACATCATGACACCGCAGAGCCAATCCCTTCCCTTCCGTCGAACCCGCCTCGGACTCGCCCTGCTTCCCTTCCTGGGCGTCTCGGTCACGGCCACCGCCGCCGACTCGCTCGACACGATCCTGATTTCCGCTCCGGCACCCGTGGAGCAGCCAGGCACCGTCTCGGTCACCCGGGAAGAGACCACCGCCCCGAAGGCGGATCTCGCCGAGGTGCTGCGCGAGATCAGCGGGGTGACGGCGGGACGCATGTCCGGCCACGGGCTCGACCCGATCATTCGCGGCCAGCGCGAGCATCAGCTCAACGTGCTTCTCGACGGGGCCGGCATCGCCAACGCCTGCCCGAATCGCATGGATCCGCCCACCAGTTTCGGCAACCTGGCCGGTTACGACGCTGTCGAGGTGCGCAAGGGCGTGACCACGCTCACCCGGGGCCCGGGCGGTAGCGGCGGCTCGATCGAACTGACCCGCAACACCTTCGAGCGAGCCGCCGATCCCGGTCTCCAGTCGCTGTTCGAATTCGGCGCCAGCGACAACGGCCTGACGGATCAGAGCAGCGCGGACATGCTCGTGAGCAACGGCAATGCCTACGGCCGCGTGATCGGCCAGATCGCCAACGGCGAGAACTACGAGGACGGCGACGGCGAGGAGGTGCCCTCCTCGTTCAAGCAGCGCAGCGGCACCGTCATCGGTGGCTACCGCCTCGATGACGAGACCGGCATCGAGGTCTCCGTGGATCGCAACCGCATGCTCGACACCCGCTATGCCGGCGCCGGCATGGACTCGGTCTACGACGAGGCCAACATCTATCGGCTCGACGGACGCCTTGGCGATCTGTCCGGCCCGGTGGACAACCTGCGCCTCGAATTGTCGCGCGCCGACGTCGATCACCTGATGGACAACTTCAGCCTGCGCGAATTGACCGCCCCCATGCCCATGGAGGCCCCGGCCGAGTCGCACACGACGACCGCACGGCTCGCGCTCGAATCGAACCCCGGCGACCTCGAGCTGACCTATGGCCTGGATTTCGAGCGCGTCGAACAGGACGCCCTGGCGAGAAACGCCATGACGCAGATGCTTGCCTTCCGTCAGTGGCCGGACGGCCAGACCGACCAGGTGGGCGCCTTCGCCGAGGCGGACTGGGCCATCGGCGACAATGACGGCCTGCGCCTGGCCGCGCGGCTCGACCGCTTCGAGTCCGAGATCG